>NZ_JBEYEY010000011.1:0-304220 GCF_040703635.1 Streptomyces sp. NPDC007189 | reverse complement strand
CTTGTCCAGGCCCTGACGCAGCAGGTGCGGGGCAGCGCCGCCGTTGACGGCCTTGTCCCCAAGGGCCATGCGGGACTGCCGCAGTTCCCCCACACCGGCGGGAACTGCGGCACGGCGCCCGTGCGTTGACACGGCACCAGGATCCCCGTCCCCCACGGCCCCAACCCCCGCCACGCGCGCGGGCCCAGCCTGCGGGAATCCTCCACCCCGCCGTTCCCCCGCACTGTGACGTGTGGCACCATGCTGGCCACCCCCACCGGCACAGCCCTCACAGGAGACACTCCTAGTGCAGCAATCCGCCGTTCCGGAGCTCGCCCACGTCCAGACCCGGCCCATCCACTGGGTCGCCACGGCCACGGCCGTCGCCGGCGTCGTCGCCCTGTCCTCCGTCGTCCAGCCCGGATCGGCCACGGCCGCCCAGACCCACACCGACGCCCACCGAAGGACCGCCCCCGCGGCCGCCGCACCGCCCGGCACCACCGGCGTCGACTTCCCGCTGCACTGCGGACCCACGAAAGCCGTGGTCGCCAGGAAAGCCACCGGAGACCTCGACGGCGACGGCAGACCGGAAACCGTCGCCGTCGTCCACTGCGACGCCACCATGGGCACCCCGCCCGACGGCGTCTACGTCCTCACCCGCTCCGCCGACAGCGCCGCACCCCGCATCGTCGCCACGCTCGTCGACCCCGAGGACCGGCTCACCGTCACCGACTTCTCCCTGCGCGCCGGCACGGTCTCGGCCACCCTCCTCGGCTACTCCTCCGACGCCGTCCCCAACTGCTGCCCCGACCTGAAGACCCCGACCGCCTGGCACTGGAACGGCACCGCGTTCCTCCGCACCACACCCGCCGACACCCACAGCGTCTGAAACAGGGCCCGGCCCGGACTCACTCCGCGTCGGGCCCGTACACCTCGACGCTGTCCGAAACCCGCCGCACATGAATGCACTCGCCGGGACACTCCCGCGCCGAGTCCACCACGTCCGCCAGCAACGGCAGCGGCACCGGCGCCGTGGCACCCGGAGCCTGCAACAGCTCCTCGTCCGCGCCCTTCACATAGGCCAGCCCGTCGATGTCCAGCTCGAACACCTCAGGGGCGTACTGCGCGCAGATCCCGTCGCCGGTACACAGATCCTGGTCGATCCAGACCTCCAGCGTCTCCCCGCCCGGGGCCTCCTGCTGCACGGTCACCTCTCCTGCCGTCGAGAACACCGGGCGGAACCGGCGCCACCAGGGCCAGCCGGGTCCGCACCAGCGGCTGTTGAACACTCCGACCCTACCTCCGCCCGCCGGCCACCCACGCCCCACCGGCACCGGTGGTTTCCGCCTCCGCCCGCCCGGGTACCAGCGGCGATCCAGGACGCAGACACCCGTCACCGGCCACGGCACCCGACGAGTTCAAGCCGTTGCCGGACGTGACACCCACCGCCCGGGCCGTCGCTCTGCGTGATGCGCACAGAGCGCCCACCGGCCACCCGTTACCACAACCACCCGCCCGGAACGGACAACTCCGGCCACTACCGAAGGGTTTTGACCACGCGATGCCCGGAACAAGCTGCTTCCATATCACGTTGAGTGGGTATCCCCTCCGTGCGAGGGAGAGCGCAACGGGTGACCGACGACACACCTTGACAGTCTTTGTGATCTAGGGGTTTCAATCGACACCCACCCAGGTAGGGTCTGGAAGCGTCCAGCTCCCCTTGGAGGAGGTGAGGACCGTGGCAGCCCACGACGACGACATGAACCGCGGCATCCGCCCGGGACGAGGGTCCGACGACCCGGCCGGGCAGATCGCCTACCTTGAGCAGGAGATCGCCGTCCTGCGACGCAAGCTCGCCGACTCTCCGCGGCACACGAGGATTCTCGAAGAGCGGATCGTCGAGCTGCAGACCAACCTGGCCGGCGTGTCCGCCCAGAACGAACGGCTGGCCAACACCCTCCGCGAGGCCCGCGACCAGATCGTGGCCCTCAAGGAAGAGGTCGACCGGCTCGCCCAGCCGCCGGCCGGCTTCGGCGTCTTCCTGCAAGCCAACGAAGACGGCACCGCAGACATCTTCACCGGCGGCCGCAAGCTCCGGGTGAACGTCAGCCCGAGCGTCGACCTCGACGACCTCAGGCGCGGCCAGGAAGTCATGCTCAACGAAGCGCTCAACGTGGTCGAGGCCATGGAGTACGAGCGCGTCGGCGACATCGTCACCCTCAAGGAGATCCTCGAGGACGGCGAGCGCGCCCTCGTCCTGGGGCACACCGACGAGGAGCGGGTCGTACGGCTCGCCGAGCCCCTGCTCGGCACCACCATCCGCGCCGGCGACGCCCTCCTGCTCGAACCCCGCTCGGGGTACGTGTACGAGGTCGTCCCCAAGAGCGAGGTCGAGGAACTGGTCCTCGAAGAGGTCCCCGACATCGGCTACGACCAGATCGGCGGCCTCGGCAACCAGATCGAGGCCATCCGCGACGCGGTCGAGCTGCCGTACCTCTACCCCGACCTGTTCAAGGAGCACGAGCTGCGCCCGCCCAAGGGCGTCCTGCTCTACGGCCCCCCCGGCTGCGGCAAGACGCTCATCGCCAAGGCTGTCGCGAACTCGCTGGCCAAGAAGGTCGCCGAGGTCACCGGCCAGGCCGCAGGCAAGAGCTTCTTCCTCAACATCAAGGGCCCCGAGCTGCTCAACAAGTACGTCGGCGAGACCGAGCGGCAGATCCGCCTGGTCTTCCAGCGTGCTCGTGAAAAGGCCAGCGAGGGCACACCCGTGATCGTCTTCTTCGACGAGATGGAGTCCCTCTTCCGCACCCGCGGCTCCGGCGTCAGCTCGGACGTGGAGAACACCATCGTCCCGCAGCTGCTCGCCGAGATCGACGGCGTGGAGGGCCTGCAGAACGTGGTCGTCATCGGCGCCTCCAACCGCGAGGACATGATCGACCCCGCCATCCTGCGCCCCGGCCGGCTGGACGTGAAGATCAAGATCGAGCGTCCGGACGCCGAGGCCGCCAAGGACATCTTCGGCAAGTACCTCACCGAGCGCCTCCCGCTCCACGCCGACGACCTCGGCGAGCACGGCGGCGACAGGGCCTCCACCGTGCAGAGCATGATCCAGACCGCGGTCGAGCAGATGTACGCCGAGTCCGAGGAGAACCGCTTCCTGGAAGTCACCTACGCCAACGGCGACAAGGAAGTCCTCTACTTCAAGGACTTCAACTCCGGCGCCATGATCGAGAACATCGTGGGCCGCGCCAAGAAGATGGCGATCAAGGACTTCCTCGAGAAGAGCCAGAAGGGCCTCCGCGTCTCCCACCTCCTCCAGGCCTGCGTGGACGAGTTCAAGGAGAACGAAGACCTGCCCAACACCACCAACCCGGACGACTGGGCCCGCATCTCCGGAAAGAAGGGCGAACGGATCGTCTACATCCGTACCCTCATCACCGGAAAGCAGGGCGCGGACACCGGACGCTCCATCGACACGGTGGCGAACACCGGTCAGTACCTGTAACGGCGGGGCGGCTGCGGGTGCCCTCACCGGGTACCCGCAGCCGACTGTTTTTCTGGCCACGACCGGAGCAGGCAATGACGCAAATGATCTCCCCACCAGCGCAAAGGCGTTCTAGGCTCGTTCCTACCGCCGAGTCGCGCAGTGCGGGGACGGGCACCGCACACGCACCGGAGCGCCAGCGGTACGTGAGCGGCGCCCACGACCGAGGGTGCCGCCGGGCAAGGAGGGCCGCATGACCGTACGGCGAGTAATGGGCATCGAGACGGAGTACGGGATCTCCGTCCCCGGCCACCCCAACGCCAATGCCATGCTCACCTCGTCCCAGATCGTCAACGCCTACGCGGCGGCGATGCACCGGGCCCGCCGGGCCCGCTGGGACTTCGAGGAAGAGAACCCGCTACGCGACGCGCGAGGCTTCGACCTCGCCCGGGAGGCCGCCGACGCCAGCCAGCTCACCGACGAGGACATCGGCCTCGCCAACGTCATCCTGACCAACGGAGCACGGCTCTACGTCGACCACGCCCACCCCGAATACAGCGCCCCCGAGGTCACCAACCCCCGCGACGCCGTCCTGTGGGACAAGGCCGGGGAACGCATCATGGCCGAGGCCGCCGAGCGCGCCGCCCAGCTCCCCGGCGCCCAGCCCATCCACCTGTACAAGAACAACACCGACAACAAGGGCGCCAGCTACGGCACGCACGAGAACTACCTGATGAAGCGGGAGACCCCCTTCTCGGACATCGTGCGCCACCTGACCCCCTTCTTCGTCTCCCGCCAGGTCTTCGCCGGCGCCGGCCGCGTCGGCATCGGCCAGGACGGCCACGAACACGGCTTCCAGCTCAGCCAGCGCGCCGACTACTTCGAGGTCGAGGTGGGCCTCGAGACCACCCTCAAACGGCCCATCATCAACACCCGGGACGAACCCCACGCCGACGCGGAGAAGTACCGCCGCCTGCATGTGATCATCGGCGACGCGAACCTCTCGGAGATCTCCACCTACCTCAAGCTGGGCACGACCAGCCTGGTCCTGTCCATGATCGAGGACGGCTTCATCGCGGTCGACCTCGCCGTGGACCAGCCCGTCCGCACCCTGCACCAGGTCTCCCACGACCCGTCGCTCAAGCGCCTGGTCACGCTCCGCAGCGGGCGCACCCTGACCGCGGTACAGCTCCAGATGGAGTACTACGAGCTGTCCCGCAAGTACGTCGAGGAGCGCTACGGCGAGAACGCCGACGAGCAGACCAAGGACATCCTCACCCGCTGGGAGGACACCCTCACCCGGCTCGAGAACGACCCCATGAGCCTCGCCGGCGAGCTCGACTGGGTCGCCAAACGGGAGCTCATGGAGGGCTACCGCCGCCGCGACAACCTGGACTGGGACGCCGCCCGGCTCCACCTCGTCGACCTGCAGTACGCCGACGTACGCCCCGAGAAGGGCCTGTACAACCGCCTCGCCGCCCGCGGCCGCATGAAGCGGCTCCTGGACGAGGCGGACGTCGAGCGGGCCATGAGGAAGCCGCCGGAGGACACCCGGGCCTACTTCCGCGGGCGCTGCCTGGAGCAGTACGCCGACGACGTCGCGGCGGCGAGCTGGGACTCGGTGATCTTCGACCTCCCCGGCCGGGACTCTTTGCAGCGCGTTCCAACCCTGGAACCGCTACGCGGAACGCGAAATCACGTCAAGGAGCTGCTGGACCGCTGCCGCACGGCGGAAGACCTGGTCAGGGTCCTGTCCGGCGGGTGAGCGGGCCAGGGGGGTACTCGGTGCGGCCCGGGCGGACAGGGTGGAAACCCCACCGCCCGGGAATCATCGAGGTGGCCCCCGTACGTTGGAGAAACTGCGGGGCCGATGTCAGACCCGGCTTGTAGGGTCTGATCATCACCGATCGGCAGGCGAACTGAGCGGGGTGAGGGTTATGGCAACCAAGGACACCGGCGGCGGCCAGCAGAAGGCCACGCGCGCGACCGAAGAGGTCGAGGAGCAGGCGCAGGAAGCGCAGGCCTCGGAGGACCTCAAGGAGCGGCACGAGAAGCTGAGCGACGACGTGGACTCCGTCCTGGACGAGATCGACGACGTCCTCGAGGAGAACGCAGAGGACTTCGTGCGCTCCTTCGTTCAGAAGGGTGGCCAGTAGGCCGGTTCTCCCTTCGGAGCGAAGGTGGGTGGGGTTTCGAGGTGGCGGACGAGTCGGACGTGAAGCGTTGCGCGCGGTGCGGTGAGACCGGGCCGCGCGCATCCTTCGCGGCTCGGTCTCACCGCTCCGCCCGCGCATGTGGATCACTGCCACAACACGGGTAGGGTCCGTGGCGTACTGTGCTTCAACTGCAATTCCGGCATCGGCCTGTTGAGGGACGACACCGAAGTCGTACGCCGAGCCGCCGCCTATCTGGAAGGAACCTTGTGGAAGCCAACTCTCGTGGCACCGGGCGTCTACCAGCTGCCTTCCTGACGCCAGGGTCTTCCTCCTTCATGGACTTCCTCTCCGAGCACCAGCCCGAGCTGCTGCCCGGCAACCGGCAGCTGCCGCCCACGCAGGGTGTGATCGAGGCGCCGCACGGGACGACGATCGTCGCCACGACGTTCCCCGGGGGCGTGGTGCTCGCCGGCGACCGCCGGGCGACGATGGGCAACGTGATCGCTCAGCGGGACATCGAGAAGGTGTTCCCGGCGGACGAGTACTCGGCCGTCGGTATCGCCGGCACCGCCGGTCTCGCGGTGGAGATGGTCAAGCTCTTCCAGCTGGAGCTGGAGCACTTCGAGAAGGTCGAGGGTGCGCAGCTGTCGCTGGAGGGCAAGGCGAACCGGTTGTCGACGATGATCCGGTCGAATCTGGGCATGGCGATGCAGGGCCTGGCCGTGGTGCCGCTGTTCGCGGGGTATGACGTGGACCGGGAGAAGGGGCGGATCTTCTCGTACGACGTGACGGGCGGCCGCTCGGAAGAGCACAACTTCGCGGCGACGGGTTCTGGCTCGATCTTCGCGCGCGGTGCGATGAAGAAGCTGTTCCGTGACGATCTGACCGAGGAGCAGGCCGCCACGCTGGTGGTGCAGGCTCTGTACGACGCGGCTGACGACGACTCGGCGACCGGTGGTCCCGATGTCGCCCGCCGGATCTACCCGATCATCACCGTGATCACCGAGGACGGTTTCCGCCGGCTGACGGAGGACGAGGCCTCCGAGCTGTCCCGTGCGGTGCTGCAGCGGCGGCTGGAGGAGCCAGACGGCCCGAAGGCGGCCCTGCTCTGAGGCGGGCCCCGGTTGTTTTGAAGGTGATCCAGTGACCATGACAGAAAGGGACGGATAACCGGTGTCGACGCCGTTCTATGTCTCACCTCAGCAGGCCATGGCCGACCGGGCGGAATACGCCCGCAAGGGCATCGCGCGTGGCCGGAGCCTGGTCGTGCTGCAGTACGCCGACGGCATTGTGTTCGTCGGTGAGAACCCGTCCCGTGCGCTGCACAAGTTCAGCGAGATCTATGACCGGATCGGTTTCGCGGCCGCCGGCAAGTACAACGAGTACGAGAATCTGCGGATCGGCGGTGTGCGGTACGCCGATCTGCGGGGTTACACCTACGACCGTGACGATGTGACCGCCCGTGGCCTGGCGAACGTGTACGCCCAGACGCTGGGCACGATCTTCTCCTCGGCGGCCGAGAAGCCGTACGAGGTGGAGCTGGTCGTCGCCGAGGTGGGGGAGACGCCGGCGGGTGACCAGATCTACCGGCTGCCGCATGACGGTTCGATCGTGGACGAACACGGTTCGGTCGCGGTGGGCGGCAATGCCGAGCAGATCAGCAGTTTCCTCGACCAGCGGCATCGCGACGGCATGAGCCTGGCGGAGGCGCTGAAGCTGGCGGTGCAGGCGCTGTCGCGTGACACCAACGGCAGCGAGCGGGAGATCCCCGCGGAGCGTCTCGAGGTGGCGGTGCTGGACCGTACGCGTCCGCAGCGGCGCAAGTTCAAGCGGATCGTGGGTCGTCAGCTGTCGCGTCTGCTGGCGGCGGACGGTGCGTCCACGGAGGCGGAGAGTGCCGAGGAGGACGGTTCCGAGGAGGAGTGACGTCGTCACTCGATCGACTGCTCGTGTGTGCCCCGGCCGCGCTTCGGCCGGGGCACACGGCGTTGCGGGCTGCGGGGGTCTAGGAGGCCGTCGGCGGGGCCGTGGAGCCGCGGACGACCAGTTGGACCGGGATGTCCCCGCTGTCGGGTTCGCGGCCGTCCAGGACGGCGAGGAGGGCGTGCATGCCGCGTTCGCCGAAGCGTTCGGCGTCGAGCCGTACGGTGGTCAGTTCGGGGTCGATGGCGGTGGCGAGGCCGAGGTCGTCGACGCCGGTGACGGAGATGTCGTCGGGGATGCGCAGCCCGAGGCGGCGCAGGGCCTTGTAGGCGCCGGCGGCGAGTTTGTCGTCGTCGCAGACGATGGCGGTGGGCCGGGGTCCGGGTGCGGTGAGCGCGGCCTCGGTGGCGGTGAGGGCGCCCTCGATGGAGATCGGGGCTCGCGCCGTACGGACCTCCGCGCCGGGTACGGCCGCCATGCGCGCCGCCAGTTCTCTCGCCCGGATCTCGAAGGTCCAGGAGGGTACGTCGGCGGCGAGGTGCAGGATCCGGCGGTGGCCGAGGGCGATCAGGTGCTCGGTGACCTGGCGGATGCCGTCGGTGATGTCGAGGTTGACGGTGGCGGCGCCGAGGCTGCCGTGGGGGTCGCTGTCGAGCATGACGAGGGGGAGCTGGTCGCCGCGGATGGCGGTGAGGGCGTCGGCGGCCATGGAGGAGGCGATGACGCCGTCGAGGGCGGCTTGTGCGGAGGCGAAGGGGTCGCGGGCGGGGCCGACGCCCTCGGGGGAGGGGTACAGGACGACGCCGAAGCCGTGGTCGGCGGCGACGCGGGCGGCGCCGGTGTAGACGCCGGCGAAGAACTCGGTCGTGAGGGCGGGGACCACGAGCAGGACGGTACGGGTGCGGCCGAGGCGCAGGTTGCGGGCGGCGAGGTTGGGCCGGTAGCCGAGGTCGCGTGCGGCGTCGCGGACGCGTGCGGCGGTGGCTTCGGACACGCGGCCGCGCCATTTGTCGCCGAGGACGAGGGAGACGGCGGCCTGGGAGACTCCGGCCGCCTGGGCGACGTCGCGGCTGGTCGGGCGGGTGCTGCTGCGTGCCACCGGGGGCCTGCCTCTTCGTGTGGACGTCCGAACTGGGCACATGGTACGTATGACGACGGGGGTTATACGTAAAACTTCGGCTGGAGGGCGGCACATGGCCACGGGCTATCTGGAGATACTCCGGGCGCGGCACGCGCTCCGGCTGCTCACCGGCACCCTGGTGGGGCGGCTGCCGAACGCGACGGCCGCGATCGCGCTGGTGCTGTTCGTGCGCGCCGAAGGAGGCACCTACAGCCTCGCGGGCGCCCTGGCGGCCGTCTACGGCGTCGCCAACGCCGTCGGGCAGCCGGTGCTGGGCCGGCTGGTGGATCTGCACGGCCAGCCGCGCGTGCAGTTGCCGGCGGCTGTTCTGGCGGCCGCGTCGATGGCGGTGTTCGCCTTCTGCGGCACCGGCCCGCTGCCGCTGGCGTACGCGGCGGTGGGGGCGGCGGGCCTGTTCACGCCGCCGCTGGAGGGCGGCCTGCGGGCGCTGTGGCCGTCGGTGCTGCGCGGGGAGGAGCGGGTGCACACGGCGTACGCCCTGGACGCGATCGCGCAGGAGATCATGTTCACGGTGGGGCCGCTGCTGGTGACGCTGTGCGTGTCGCTGTGGGACGAGCGTGCGGCGCTGCTGGTGCTGAACCTGCTGGGTGTGCTGGGCGCGCTGTCGGTGGTGGTGTCGCCGCCCTCGCGCGCGTGGCGGTCGGCGCCGCGTGAGGCGCACTGGCTGGGCGCGCTGCGCTCACCGGGCCTGCTGGCCCTGCTGGGCGCCTTTCTGTTCGTGGGGATCGCGCTGGGCTCCATCACGGTGGCGTCCGTGTCGTACGCCGACGGTCACGGCGGTGACGCGGTCTACGGCTGGATGATGGCGGGGCTGGGGCTCGGCGCGCTGGTGGGCGGCTCGGTGTACGGGGCCCGTGCGTGGGGTGGTTCGCCGGAGCGGCGACTGCGGGTGCTGGTCGCTCTCCTGGCGGTGTGTTACCTGCCGCTCACGCTGACACCGGGGGCGGTGCCCATGGTGCTGCTGTCGGTGCTCTCCGGGGTGTTCCTGGCGCCGTGCATCGCGTGCGCGTTCATCATCGTGGACCGGCACGCGCCGAGCGGGACGGTGACGGAGGCGTTCTCGTGGCTCGTGACGACGTTCACGGTGGGCGCGTCGGTGGGGACGGGCGTGGCGGGGCCGGTGGTCCAGGCGGGTGGCACGGTGTGGGGGTTCGCGGTTCCGGGAGCGGCGGGAGCGGTGTCGTTGCTGGTGCTGCTGGCCACGGGGCGGGTCCTCACAGGTCCCGTGCGGGACGAGGTCGTTGCGTCTTCATCGGAAAATGATCCAAATCGTGCTGTCGAACCCCGTTTCAGCTCGGGGGATCGGGCG
The DNA here is from genome assembly GCF_040703635.1 of Streptomyces sp. NPDC007189. Lineage (NCBI taxonomy): Bacteria > Bacillati > Actinomycetota > Actinomycetes > Kitasatosporales > Streptomycetaceae > Streptomyces > Streptomyces sp. NPDC007189. Next base: position 294,228 of record NZ_JBEYEY010000011.1, on the reverse strand, counting down.
TAATGTTCACTCATGGACCGCCGCATTTTCGGGCTGGAGAACGAGTACGGCGTCACGTGCACGTTCAGGGGACAGCGGCGCCTGTCTCCTGACGAGGTGGCGCGGTACCTCTTCCGCCGTGTCGTGTCATGGGGCCGCAGCAGCAATGTCTTTCTGCGAAACGGCGCCCGGTTGTATCTCGACGTGGGCTCACATCCGGAATACGCGACACCCGAGTGTGACAATGTGATCGAACTGGTCACCCACGACAAGGCCGGCGAGCGCATTCTCGAAGGACTCCTGGTGGACGCGGAACGACGCCTGCACGAGGAGGGAATCGCGGGCGACGTCTACCTCTTCAAGAACAACACGGACTCGGCGGGCAACTCCTACGGCTGCCACGAGAACTATCTGGTGGCGCGGCACGGGGAGTTCTCGCGGCTCGCGGACATCCTGATCCCGTTCCTGGTCACACGGCAGCTGCTGTGCGGCGCGGGGAAGGTGCTGCAGACGCCGCGTGGTGCGGTGTACTGCGTCAGTCAGCGGGCGGAGCACATCTGGGAGGGTGTGTCCTCGGCCACGACCCGTTCGAGGCCGATCATCAACACGCGTGACGAGCCGCACGCGGACGCGGAGCGTTACCGCCGGCTGCATGTCATCGTCGGTGACTCCAACATGTCCGAGACGACGATGCTGCTGAAGGTCGGCGCGACGGATCTCGTGCTGCGCATGATCGAGGCGGGCACGGTGATGCGTGACCTGACGCTGGAGAACCCGATCCGGGCGATCCGCGAGGTGAGCCACGACATCACCGGCCGGCGCAAGGTGCGGCTGGCGAGCGGCCGCGAGGCCTCCGCGCTGGAGGTGCAGCGGGAGTACTTCGACAAGGCCGTGGACTTCTGCGACCGCCGCGGGATCCGCACGGGCACGGTCGCGCAGGTCCTGGAGCTGTGGGGCCGCACGCTGGACGCGATCGAGACCGAGGAACTGGACCGGATCGCCACCGAGATCGACTGGGTGATGAAGTACAAGCTCATCGAGCGGTACCGGTCGAAGAACAACATGACGATGTCGCATCCGCGGGTCGCGCAGATAGACCTCGCCTACCACGACATCCACCGTCGTCGTGGCCTGTACTACCTCCTGGAGAAGAAGGGGCAGGCGGCCCGGGTCTGCAACGACTTGAAGATCTTCGAGGGCAAGTCCGTTCCGCCGCAGACGACTCGGGCGCGGCTGCGCGGCGACTTCATCCGGCGGGCACAGGAACAGCGCAGGGACTTCACGGTCGACTGGGTGCATCTCAAGCTCAACGACCAGGCGCAGCGCACCGTGTTGTGCAAGGACCCGTTCCGTTCGGTGGACGACCGGGTGGAGAAGCTGATCGCCGGAATGTAGTGCAAGAGGGGTGAGTCAAGCGTTTTCGGTGTGAAATGCCGGAACGCCACACGGGCGTCGTACGTTTCTCGTACGGCGCCCTTCTCACGCCGTAGAGTTGCGCGCACGCCATCCGCAAGATCGACCGATTACGAGGCTCTTCCGTGCGCCGACGCTCACTTCTCCTCGCCGCCGTTCCCGCCGGACTGGTCACTGTGTCCGCGTGCGGTGACAGCAAGTCCGGATCCAGCAAGGCCAGTGCCTCGCCGTCGCCGTCGGTGTCGACGGCTCCTCCGCCGAAGATCGTGGACGCTCCGCTGCCGGCGATCACGGGGGGCACGAAGTTCGGGGAGAAGCCGGCCGTGGCGAAGGGCCCGGGCGCGCCGTCGAAGGACCTGGCGGTGAAGACGGTGATCGCGGGCGGCGGCCGTGCCGTCGCGGAGAACGACTTCATCCAGGCGAACTACCTGGGCCAGATCTGGGACACGGGCAAGGTCTTCGACAACTCCTACGACCGCAAGAGCCCGCTGGTGATGCAGCTCGCCCAGGGCAGCATCATCGACGGCTGGCGGTACGGGCTGGCGGGGAAGAAGACCGGCAGCCGGGTGCTGATGGCCGTGCCGCCGACCTGGGGTTATGGCAAGGAAGGCAATCCGCATGCGGGGATCAAGGGCACGGACACGCTGGTCTTCGTCATCGATCTGATCGAATCGTTCAACTCCAAGAGCTCGGCGAAGGGCAGGGCGGTGCCGCAGACGGACGCCGCGCTGCCGAAGGTGGGCACGAACACCGACGGCGCGGTCCCGAAGGTCACGGTCCCGAAGACGGCGGCGCCGAAGAAGCTGGTGTCGACCTACGTCCTCGAGGGCGACGGGCCGGAGCTGAAGGCCGACCAGACGGTGCTGTGCCAGTTCCAGGGCCTGGTGTGGGACGGTGGCAAGACGTTTCAGCGGACGTATGGTTCGGGCCGGCTGAGCCAGTTCGCGCTGGAGCAGATGCAGCAGGCGGTGAAGGGGCTGGCGCAGGGGCTGACCGGCAAGAAGGTGGGCAGCCGGGTGCTGATCGTGGTGCCGCCGGAGCTGGGGTACGGCGACACTCCGCCGAGCGGCGGTGTCATCAAGAAGGGCTCGACGCTGGTGTTCACGGTGGACATCCTCGCGGCGATGTAGCCGGCGGCGGCCGTCTCCCTGCCGGCCTCCGGTGACGGGGACGGTGTCCGTGGCGGGCGGCGAGCAGCCGGGATGAAAGACTGTCGGCGTTTCGTGTCGTACACAAGCAGGAGCTTTTGACGTGAGCATCGAGAAGCCCGAGATCGACTTCCCGGGCGGCGAGCCCCCGGCCGACCTGGAGATCAAGGACATCTGGGAGGGTGACGGGCCGGTGGCGCAGGCGGGCCAGACCGTCACCGTCCACTACGTGGGTGTCGCCTTCAGCACCGGCGAGGAGTTCGACGCCAGCTGGAACCGCGGCACTCCGTTCCGCTTCCCGCTGGGCGCGGGACGGGTCATCGCGGGCTGGGACCAGGGCGTGCAGGGCATGAAGGTCGGCGGCCGCCGCCAGCTGACCATCCCCGCCCACCTCGCCTACGGCAACCAGAGCCCGACCCCGGCGATCAAGCCGGGCGAGACGCTGATCTTCGTGGTGGACCTGCTGGGCGTCTGATCCCCCGCCGGATCCCCGCCCGGTCCCCACGGGACCGTCACCTGATCGAACGGCCGGATCCGACCGGATCCGATCACCTGGGGCCCATGCCTGTGCGGGCATGGGCCCTCGGCTTTTGCCGGTGCCCCCCGGAGCGGTACGGTCATCGGTCGGAAGCACCATAGGAAAGGCGAAGGGCGTCGATGGCCATTGCCAAGGCCGAGCGGCTGATGAACCTCGCGCTGTGTCTGCTCGGCACACGGCGGCCTCTGAGCAAGCGTGAGCTGCGCGAGTCCATCGAGGCCTACCTCGAAGCGGGCAGCGACGACTCCTTCAACCGGATGTTCGAGCGGGACAAGGACGACCTGCGCGAGCTGGGCCTGGTGATCGAGACGGTCGAGAACCTGGACGGCGAGGTCGGCTATCTCGCCCGCCGGGACAGCAACCGGCTGCCGCCCATCACCCTGGACGCCGAGGAGGCCGCGGCGCTCGGGCTCGCCGCGAAGGTGTGGCAGCAGGCCCGCCTGGCCGGCGCGGCGAGCGGCGCCCTGCAGAAGCTGCGGGCCGCTGGGCTGCCCGAGGACGTCGACCCGTACGAGGCGCACGGCGCCCTGGAACCCCGTATCCCGGTGCACGAGGCCGCCTTCGAGCCGCTGATGCTGGCCTGCCGCGACCGCCGCCCGGTCGTCTTCGACTACCGCAAGGCCTCCGCCGCCCACCCCGAGCCCCGGCATGTCGAGCCCTGGGCACTGGAGTGCTGGCGCGGCCACTGGTACCTGGCCGGCTGGGACCGCGACCGGGGCGCCGAGCGCGTCTTCCGGCTGTCCCGGATCACCGGCCGGGTCCGCTCGCGCGGCACCGGCTTCACCGCGCCCGTGCCCGACGTCGTCACCGTGCGCGAGACCGTCGCGAGCTGGGCGGGCGAGATCGCCGACGGCACGGCGCTGATCCGGCTGCGTTCCGGCGCCGGTTACCCCCTTCGGGCGAAGGCCACCCGGGTGCGGGAACTCGGCGACGGCTGGGACGAGTTGGAGATTCCGTACGGGCACGGCCTGGACGCCTGGCTGGTGGAGTTCGGGCCGGACGTGGTGGTCCTGGAGCCGGCCGAGCTGCGCGCGGACGTGGTGGACCGGCTGCGCGCCGTGGCCAAGGGCTGAGGGGGGAGCAGGACTGTGGCAGGCAAACCGGTCAGGACCGTGAACGCCATCGACCAGACCCGGCGGATGCTGTCCCTGGTGACCTATCTCAGGGAGCGCCCCGGAGCGCGGATCGCGGACGTGGCGCGCGCCTTCGGCATCACCGAGGACGAGCTGGTCGCCGACCTGGATCTGCTGCCGATGTGCGGCACCAGCTTCCGCGGCGGCGATCTGCTGGACATCGACACCGACGGCGAGCGGATCTGGTGGCACAACCCGGCCGCGCTCGGCGAGGACGCGGCCGAGCCGCTGCGGCTCGCCGCCGACGAGGCGACCGCGCTGCTGGTGGCCGCGCGTGCCGTCTCCACACTGCCGGGCCTGCGCGAGAGCGACCGGCAGGCCCTGCTGCGGGCCACCGCCAAGGTGGAGACCGCCGCCGGTGAGGCCGCCGGCGCCAGCTCCCGGCTGTCGGTGACCTTCGAGTCCGAGGGCGGGGTCTTCGCCGACGTCGACCGGGCGATCTCCGAGCGCCGCCGGCTGTGGATCCGCTACTACTCCCCGGCCCGCGACGAGGTCACCGAGCGGGAGATCGACCCGATCCGCCTGGTCAGCGTCGGCCACACCTATGTGGAGGCCTGGTGCCGCCGCTCCGAGGCGCGGCGCACCTTCCGCCTGGACCGGGTCGCGGAGATCCGGATCCTGGACGAGCCGTCGGCGCCGCCCGAGATGGAGCTGCGCGATCTGTCCGAGGCCCTGGTGCAGCCGGCCGCCGAGGACCCCGAGGTCGTGGTCGAGGTCGGTCCGGGCGGCCGCTGGGTGGCCGAGTACTACCCCCACGACAGCGCCGATGAGCTCCCCGACGGCGGTTTGCGTATCACCCTGCGCACCCCGGATCCGGCCTCGCTGCGCCGGCTGGCCCTCCGGCTCGGCCGCGACGGGCGGATCGTCTCCCCGCCGGAGCTGGCCGACAGCGCCCGCAGAGCGGCGGCGGAGGCGCTGGCGGCGTACGACACGGCGCAGCCGGCGTGAGCGGCCGGGGCGCCGAGCGCCCCGAGGGGGCGCGGGGAACTGCGCGACCGGCCACGATGGCGCCGCAGCCGGCAAGGGCGCATCGCCGGCGGGCGAACGACCACGAGGAGGAGCGAGGCCTGTGAGCGAGCGTGCGGGTGAGATGACGGTGGCGGCCGCCTTCGCCGGGATGAGAAGAGCGGTCCCCGTGGTGTTCAGGGCGGGCTGCCCGGACTGCCGGGGCCGCTTCGAGCTCGCCGCGAGCGCGCTGCGCCTCGCCATCGGCGCCACCAGCCGGACCACGTTCTACTCCTTCACCTGCCCCGAGTGCGGTGCGGCCGTCCGCAAGCCGGCGGGGGAGCGCATCGTCGAGCTGCTCACGGGCGGCGGGGTCAGGACGCTCAGGCTGCACTCCACGGTGTAGGCGGCTGGGGTCCGCCGCCGGGGACGGTCTAGTCTCGACGTCATGTTCTGGGCGATGTTCGCGGTAGCGCTGGGTTTCCTGGGTCTCGCGGTGCTGGGGGTGCTCGCCGTCCGGGTCTTTGTGGAGGCCCGGCGCCTCGGGCAGCAGGTCGCGGACTCCGCGCGCCGGATCAACAGGGCGGCGGAGGACCTGGAGCGGGCCGCGGTCAGCGCGGCACAGGCCGTCGATGCGCTGTGACGAGCCGGAGGCCGGCGCGGCAGGGGCCCTCGACGTGCGGTGGGACCTCCGGGTCATGCGCTTTGGGTCACTTCGCCCTGTCACCCGACCGGTCCGTCCAGGTACGCTGCAGATCGCGGCCCGGAGAGTTGAGGCGCGGTCCGCACGGAGAGCGGGAGTACGCACGGGGATTGTCCTACGTTCACCCCTGGGCGCTACGATCGCTGCCAGCACGATGGTCAGACACTTGTCCGACCCGTCGGACATGCCCCGCCGCCCCGCCTCAGTGAGAAGGTGAAGACTTATGTTCCGCAACGCACTTGAGCCGTGGCACATTGTGTTGCTGATTCTGGTGATCGTCCTCGTGTTCGGCTCCAAGAAGCTTCCGGACATGGCACGCTCGCTCGGCAAGTCGGCGCGCATCCTCAAGAGCGAGGCCAAGGCGATGAAGGAAGAGGGCAAGCAGGCCTACAACTCCGCAGAGCCCGCCGAGGAGCAGACCCCGGCCCAGCGCACCATTCAGGCCGCGCCCGGCGACGTGACCAGCTCCCGGCCGGTCAGCGAGCCGACGGACACGACCACCCAGCGCTGACGCGAGGACCGGGGCATCCGGTCCGCTGCACGAGATGAGGATGTGGGTTGCTCAAGTCTGCCCGCAAGCAGGAGAGGGATCCCGAGGGGCGGATGCCGCTCGCGGATCATTTGCGTGAGCTGCGCAACCGGCTCGCGAAGGGTGTCCTGGCGATCCTGGTGGTCACGATCGTGGCCGCGTTCTTCTACCAGGACATCATCAACTTCATCACCGAGCCGCTCCTGCGCTCGGTCGGCTGCTCGCAGTCCTTCGGGCAGCTGGCCAAGTCGAAGAACGTCCACTGCGCGCACCTCACGGTCAGCGGCCTGCTGACGCCCTTCACCCTGGCGCTGAAGGCCTCGCTGACCGCCGGCATCGTGGTGGCGTCGCCGATCTGGCTCTACCAGCTGTGGGCCTTCGTCGCGCCGGGCCTGCACCGCCACGAGAAGAAGTACGCGTACGGCTTCGTCGGCTTCGGCTTCCCGCTCTTCATCGGCGGTGGCTACGTCGCCTACCACGTGCTGCCCACCACGGCGAAGGTGATGATCGATCTCACGCCCAAGGGCGCGGAGAACCTGCTGCCGCTGGACAACATGCTCGACCTCGTGACGCGCATGGTGGTGGTCTTCGGCCTCGCCTTCGAGATGCCGCTGCTGCTCGTCATGCTCAACCTCACCGGCATCGTCTCCGGCAGGCGCATGCTCGGCTGGTGGCGGGGCATGGTCGTCGGCATCGCCGCCTTCGCCGCCGTGGCCACGCCCGGCGCCGACCCGATCTCGATGCTGGCGCTCGCGGCGCCGATCTGGCTGCTGTTCTTCATCGCCGTGGCCGTCTCGCTGTTCAACGACCGCCGCCGGGCGCGCCGGGAGGCCCAGGGCCCCGCCGACGACGAGGCCTCCGAGCTGGACCTCACCCCCGAGGACATCGGCGAGATCGAGCCGGTGACCGCCAGCGGCGCCCCCGAGCCGCCGGGCACGGACCACGTCAACGGCTACGACGACGTGACCTGAGCCGCTCCGCACCGGACCACCACGACGGATGCCCCCGCCCCCCGAAGGGACGGGGGCATCCGTCGTCGCAGGCCGGCCGACGTTCCGGATAATGATCGTCCTGTTGTCAGTGCGGCCCGGTACGCTCGAAAGCACGATGACAGAGGACCTCTCACCGGCCGAGCGGTACGCGGCAGCCCGCAGGCGGGCAGCCGAGCAGGCCACCGCGCTCGCGTCCTTCCGCGAGATGTACGACTTCGGCCTCGACCCCTTCCAGATCGAGGCCTGCCAGGCACTCGAGGCGGGCAAGGGCGTCCTGGTGGCCGCGCCCACCGGCTCCGGCAAGACGATCGTGGGCGAGTTCGCCGTCCACCTCGCCCTGCAGCAGGGCAAGAAGTGCTTCTACACGACACCCATCAAGGCGCTGTCGAACCAGAAGTACGCCGACCTGTGCCGCCGCTACGGCACCGGCAAGGTCGGCCTGCTCACCGGCGACAACAGCGTGAACTCCGAGGCACCGGTGGTCGTGATGACCACCGAGGTCCTGCGGAACATGCTCTACGCCGGCTCCCAGACCCTGCTGGGCCTCGGCTATGTGGTCATGGACGAGGTGCACTACCTCTCCGACCGCTTCCGCGGCGCCGTCTGGGAAGAGGTGATCATCCACCTGCCCGAGTCGGTGACGCTGGTGTCACTGTCGGCGACGGTCTCCAACGCCGAGGAGTTCGGCGACTGGCTGGACACCGTCCGCGGCGACACCGAGGTGATCGTCTCCGAGCACCGGCCCGTGCCGCTGTTCCAGCACGTGCTCGCCGGGCGGCGGATGTACGACCTGTTCGAGGAGGGCGAGGGCCACAAGAAGGCCGTCAACCCCGACCTCGTCCGCCTGGCCCGCATGGAGGCCACCAGACCGTCGTACCAGGACCGCAGACGCGGCAGGTCCATGCGCGAGGCCGACCGGGAGCGCGAGCGCCGGCAGCGCTCGCGGGTGTGGACACCGGGCCGGCCCGAGGTCATCGAGCGCCTGGACTCCGAGGGCCTGCTCCCGGCGATCACCTTCATCTTCAGCCGCGCCGCCTGCGAGGCCGCCGTCCAGCAGTGCCTGTACGCGGGCCTGAGGCTCAACGACGAGGAGGCGCGCGAGCAGGTCCGCGCCCTGGTCGAGGAGCGCACCGCGCACATCGCGCCGGAGGACCTGCACGTCCTCGGCTACTACGAGTGGCTGGAGGGCCTGGAGCGCGGCATCGCCGCCCACCACGCGGGCATGCTGCCGACCTTCAAGGAGGTCGTGGAGGAGCTGTTCGTGCGCGGCCTGGTCAAGGCGGTGTTCGCCACCGAGACCCTCGCGCTCGGCATCAACATGCCGGCCCGCTCGGTCGTGCTGGAGAAGCTCGTCAAGTGGAACGGCGAGCAGCACGCCGACATCACGCCCGGCGAGTACACCCAGCTCACCGGCCGCGCCGGCCGCCGGGGCATCGACGTCGAGGGCCACGCGGTCGTGCTGTGGCAGCGCGGCATGAGCCCCGAGCACCTCGCCGGTCTCGCGGGCACGCGCACGTACCCGCTGCGCTCCAGCTTCAAGCCGTCGTACAACATGGCGGTCAACCTGGTCGAGCAGTTCGGCCGGCACCGCTCCCGCGAGCTGCTGGAGACCTCCTTCGCGCAGTTCCAGGCCGACAAGTCGGTCGTGGGCATCTCCCGGCAGGTACAGCGCAACGAGGAGGGCCTGGAGGGCTACAAGGCCTCCATGACCTGCCACCTCGGCGACTTCGAGGAGTACGCGCGGCTGCGCCGCGAGCTGAAGGACCGGGAGACCGAGCTGGCCCGGCAGGGCGCGAACCAGCGTCGCGCCGAGGCCAGCGTCGCCCTGGAGAAGCTGAAGCCGGGCGACGTCATCCATGTGCCCACGGGCAAGTACGCGGGCCTCGCGCTGGTGCTGGACCCGGGCCTGCCCGCGGGCCGCTCCAACGGCCACCGCGGCTTCGACCACCACGACGGCCCGCGCCCGCTGGTGCTGACCGCCGAACGGCAGGTCAAGCGACTGGCGTCGATGGACTTCCCGGTGCCGGTGGAGCCGCTGGACCGGATGCGGATCCCCAAGTCGTTCAACCCGCGCTCGCCGCAGTCCCGCCGCGACCTCGCGTCCGCGCTGCGCACCAAGGCCGGGCACATCCCGCCGGAGCGCGCCCGCAAGAAGCGCTCGCAGGCCGCCGACGACCGCGAGATCGCCCGGCTGCGCACCGCGCTCCGCGCCCACCCGTGCCACGGCTGCAACGACCGCGAGGACCACGCCCGTTGGGCCGAGCGCTACCACCGGCTGCTGCGCGACACCTCGCAGCTGGAGCGCCGTATCGAGGGCCGTACGAACACCATCGCGCGGACCTTCGACCGGATCGTCGCGCTGCTGACCGAGCTGGACTATCTGCGCGGCGACGAGGTCACCGAGCACGGCAGACGGCTCGCCCGGCTGTACGGCGAACTGGACCTGCTGGCCAGCGAATGCCTGCGCGAGCGGGTCTGGGAGGGGCTCAGCCCCGCCGAACTCGCCGCCTGCGTCTCGGCGTTGGTGTACGAGGCGCGGGTCAGCGACGACGCCTTGGCGCCCAAGCTGCCCTCGGGCAAGGCGAAGGCCGCGCTCGGAGAGATGATCCGCATCTGGGGCCGGCTGGACGGTCTGGAGGAGGAGTTCCGGATCAGCCAGACCGAGGGCGTCGGGCAGCGCGAGCCCGACCTGGGCTTCGCGTGGGCCGCGTACATGTGGGCCTCGGGCAAGGCGCTGGACGAGGTGCTGCGCGAGGCGGACATGCCCGCCGGTGACTTCGTGCGGTGGTGCAAGCAGGTCATCGACGTGCTGGGCCAGATCTCCGCGGCGGCCCCCGGGGAGGGCTCGACCGTGGGGAAGGCCGCGCGCAAGGCCACGGATCAGCTGCTGCGGGGCGTGGTCGCCTACTCGTCGGTCGGCTGATCCGCCGCATCGCGGGTGCGGGTGAACTGCGGCCGGCCGCGCAGTTCCCCGCGCCCGCTTCCGCGTTGCCCCACCCGGCGCCCTGACGGGCCGCGACTCACCTGCTCATTCACTCATCACGGTGAGTCGCTTTCGCATGCCTGTACGGCGTGACCGAACGTGTTCGAACGAACGCCCTTCGTATAAATGGAGCCGAGCGTACTCCTGTCGTACGGGCGATTTCAGGTGCTTGCCGAATATGACACGGCGATGATCCGGTCGGACTAAGCTCGCCCGCGGCGCACCCAGTTGAGGTGAATTCGTGCGCCTGTTCCCAATGATGCGTTAGATCCCGACAGTTCCATGAACCTTCCCCCCGCAAGCTCTTCCGACACCCAGCCGATTCGTCTCAGAAGGCATCCATGGTGAGTGTGCAGAAGCCTCCCGGTGGCCGTGAACGTCCCTACGCGCGCGTGCTGTTGCCGCCGGCCATAGTGATGGCCGCCGCGATCGGCGCGGCCCTCGCCCTGGGCCCGGCGTCGGCCCGGATCGCCGTCGGCGCGGTCGGCGCCGTGGCCCTGCTCCTGATCGTCGCCACGGGCGCGGAGGCCGCCCGCCGCGGCAGGACGCTGCGCGCCGAACGGGCCGAGAACGCCCGGCACACCGCGTATCTGGAGCACCGGCTCGCCGCCCACGACGAGCTGATGATGCGCTTCGCCACCGAGGTCATCCCCAACGGCCATCTGCGGCTGCGGGCCGGCGAACCGCTGCGCGACGTGATGGTCAACGGCTACGACGTCGACCCCGAACTGCGCGGCCTGCCCGACTCCTACCGCGAGATGTTCCGGGCCGCGATGCGCGGCGCCGACCGCGAGATCTCGATGCGCGACGCCACCGAGCGCTCCTACGTGAGCGTCGCCCGCCGCGTCCAGGCCATCGTCCACCAGCAGTCCAACGAACTGCGGGAGATGGAGGAGGACCACGGCCGCAACCCCGAGGTCTTCGACGACCTGCTGCGCATCGACCACGGCACCTCGCTGATCGGCCGTCTCGCCGACACCATCGCCGTCCTCGGCGCCGGCCGACCCGGTCGCCAGTGGCCGCTGCCGGTCTCCCTCTACAGCACGCTGCGCGGCGCGATGTCGCGCATCCTGGAGTACCGCCGCATCCAGCTCAGCTCCATCGTCAACATCAACATCAAGGGCACCAGCGTCGAGCCGGTCATCCACGCCGCCGCCGAACTCCTCGACAACGCCACCCGCTACTCGCCGCCCACGGCCAAGGTGCACGTCACCGCCACCGAGGTGCAGGCCGGTATCGCCATCGAGATCGAGGACGCCGGCGTCAGCCTCACCGAGGAGTCCCGCGCCCGCATCGAGAAGATGATCGAGGACGCCAAGAACCTCGACGACGCGCACAACCTCGGCGACAGCCCGCGCCTCGGCCTCGCCGTCGTGGGACGGCTGTGCCGGATGTTCGACATGGAGGTCTCGCTGCGGGCCTCCGCCTACGGCGGCTGCCGCGCGATCCTCATCGTGCCGCGCGTGATGACGACCACCGAGCCCGGCGTGGGCGCCGCCCACGGCATCGGTGCGACCGGCACCCCGATGCCCGAGCTGGGCGCCGTCGAGGGCCCCAAGCGCCCGCCCAAGCGGCGCCGCCCCACCAGCCCCAAGATCCCGGCCGGGATCTCCATGGAGGACGACGTCCCGGTGGTCACCGAGTGGACGGCCGGCGGCCTGCCGCAGCGCCGCAGCCGGGTGAAGACCCCGATCAGCCAGCGCTTCGCCGAGCAGGCCGAGATCGAGCAGGCCGAGCGCGAGGGCAGGCCGACGATCTGGTCCCAGCCCCGGCCCGAACCCGAGCCCGAGATGGACCCCGAGATCAAGAAGCTCAGGGAGCGGCCCATCGGCCAGGGCATCGAGGACTTCTGGAACGGCCTGCGCAAGGGCATGCCCGAGGACGCCACCGGGCCGGAACTGACCGACTTCACGCGGCACCCGGAAAAGTACGTGCACCTGCTCAACGACTACGCGGACGAGCCCGCCGAGGGCGCCATCGAGGCCGACGACGAGGGGGACCTCAAGTGATCCAGCAGCGAGGCAACATCGACTGGATGCTCAAGCAGCTCAACGACGGCGTGCCGGGCATCGAGATGATCGTGGTCCTCTCCGCGGACGGGCTGCGCATCGCCCGCTACGGCGGCGAACCCGACGCCGCCGACCGGGTGGCCGCCGCCTGCGCGGGCGTGCAGAGCCTGGCCGGCGCCATCATCCAGGAACTGCCGGGCGCCGGTGACCTGAAGGTCGTCGTCTTCGAGATCGACGGCGGCTACTTCTACCTCATGAACGCCGGAGACAACGCCTACCTCGCCGTCCTCGCCGACGTGACCTGCGAACCCGGCCGGATGAGCGGCATGATGCGCGACCTCGTCGTCCGGATCGGCGCCCATCTCACCAGTCCGCCGCGGCGGAACGGGCAGACCGTATGACTCCTCCACGACGCAAACGGCGCGAGCCGGCCCCCCCACCGACACCCCGGCCGGCGCCGCCCCCGCCCGCGGAGGGCCAGGCCCCGCCCAAGAACCCCGAACGGCTCTACGCCGTCGCCGGGTCCGAGGACGGCGCACGCGCCGAACTCGACCTCGTGACGCTGATCGTGGCGCGGGACGCGCCCGAGCCGGCCGCCTCACCGGAGCAGACCGCCGTCCTGCGGCTGTGCGCCAACCCCCTGTCCGTGGCCGAGCTGTCGGCCTACCTGAACCTGCCGTTCAGCGCGATGACCGTCCTGATCACGGAGCTGATCACGGCCGAACTGGTGCAGGTGCGCGCCCCGGTCGTCCGCCAGGCGCTCCCCGACCGTTCACTCCTCGAAGCGGTGATGCATGGACTTCAACGCCTCTGACACCATCCCCGGCCCACGCACCGAGGACCACCTGCCGCACACCGCCCAGGCCGCGGTGAAGATCGTGATCGTGGGGGGCTTCGGCGTCGGCAAGACCACCATGGTTGGTTCCGTCAGCGAGATCAGACCGCTGACCACCGAGGAGACCATGACCCAGGCCGGCATCGGCGTGGACGACAACTACGGCTCCGAGTCCAAGACGGCGACCACCGTGGCCATGGACTTCGGCCGGATCAGCATCAGCGACAAACTGGTGCTCTACCTCTTCGGCACCCCCGGCCAGGAGCGCTTCTGGTTCCTGTGGAACGGGCTGTTCGAGGGCGCGCTCGGCGCGGTCGTCCTCGTCGACACCCGGCGCCTGGAGGTCAGCTTCGACGTGATGGGCCGGCTGGAGGAACGCGGCGTGCCCTTCGTCGTCGCCATCAATTCCTTCCCGGACGCGCCCCGTTACCCCGTCGACGAACTGCGCACCGCGCTCGACCTGACCCCGGAGATCCCGATCGTCGACTGCGACGTACGCCGCCGGGCCTCCAGCAAGGAGGTCCTGATGACCCTGATGCGCTTCCTGCACTCCATCGCCCTGTCCCGCGCCCTCGCCTGACCGCGCGCCGACCGACGACCCCGACCCCCGCACCGTCCTTATCGCTCCGGAGCGACACCGTGACGTCTGAAACCCCCTCGCTGACCGACACCGACCCCACCCCCGGACCGCCGCCCGGCTGCCCCGCGCACGGCCTCGGCCCCGGCGGGCTGCGCCGGCTCTACGGCCCCGACGCCGAGGACCTGGGCGCCCTCTACGAACGGCTGCGCGAGGAGCACGGCCCCGTGGCGCCCGTGCTGCTCCACGACGACGTACCGATGTGGGTGGTCCTCGGGCACGCCGAGAACCAGCACCTGGTGCGCAGCCCCTCCCTCTACACCCGGGACAGCCGGATCTGGAGCCCGCTGCAGGAGGGCATGGTCAAACCCGACCACCCGCTCATGCCGCACATCGCCTGGCAGCCGATCTGCTCGCACGCCGAGGGCGACGAACACGAGCGGCTGCGCGCGGCGGTCACCGCGGCCATGGCCCCCATCGACCACCGCACCCTGCGCCGTCACATCGGCCGCTACACCCAGGGCCTGGTCAACAGGTTCTGCGAGCGCGGCCGGGCCGACCTGGTCTCCCAGTTCGCCGACCATCTGCCGATGGCCGTCATGTGCGAGATCCTCGGCATGCCCGAGGAGTACAACGACCGGATGGTGCAGGCCGCGCGGGACGCCCTGAAGGGCACCGAGACCGCCCTGCAGAGCCACGCCTACGTCATGGACGCGCTGAGCCGGCTCACCACCCGGCGCCGCGCCCAGCCCGAGGACGACTTCACCAGCCACCTCATCGCCCACCCCGCCGGACTCGGCGACGACGAGGTCCGCGAACACCTGCGGCTCGTCCTCTTCGCGGCCTACGAGGCCACCGCGAACCTGCTCGCCAACGCGCTGCGCATGGTCCTGACCGAGCCGGGCTTCCGCGCCCGGCTCAGCGGCGGCCAGATGACGGTGCCGGAGGCGATCGAGCAGTCCCTGTGGGACGAGCCGCCGTTCAGCACCGTGTTCGGCTACTACGCCAAGCAGGACACCGAGCTGGGCGGGCAGCGCATCCGCAAGGGCGACGGGCTGCTGTTCGCGCCCGCGCCGGGCAACCTCGACCCGCGCATCCGCCCCGACCTGTCCGCGAGCATGCAGGGCAACCGCTCCCACCTCGCCTTCGGCGGCGGCCCGCACGAGTGCCCCGGCCAGGACATCGGCCGGGCCATCGCCGACGTCGGCGTCGACGCGCTGCTGACGCGGCTGTCCGACATCCAACTCGACTGTGCTGTCGAGGAGTTGCGCTGGCGTTCGTCCATCGCCTCGCGGCACCTGGTGGCCCTGCCCGTGCGCTTCGAGCCGAAGCCGCAGCAGGACGTCAACATGCTGCCGAAACCCGCGGCCGTCCCGCCGCAGCGCACCTGGCAGACCGGCGCCCAGGTCCCCGGCCGGACCGCTGCCGCAGAGCCCGCCCACCCCGCCGCGCCCGCGCCCTTCGCCGCGGCACCGCAGACGGCGCCGCGCCGGCCGGGCGTCTGGCGGCGGCTGCTCGACTGGTGGCGGGGCGAGTGACGGCCGCTTCGCGGTGAGGCGGCGGGCGCGGCCGCCGGCCGTGTGAGGCGGCAACCGTACGTCAACGCGGCCTCACGCGCGTTCGGTGCGTCTCTAGCCCCGGCCGGCCCAGGCGTCGTACGACTCCCACGCCTGGAGCACGCGTCCGCTGACGAACGTGTGCTCCACGCCGGTGACCGGATCGGTGAACTCCAGCCTGCGGGCGAGCAGTTGCAGAGGGCGCCGGAAGTCGCCGGGCGGCACCGGGGCGGTCACCTCGGGATACAGCGGATCGCCGAGGACGGGTACGCCGAGCGCGTTCAGATGCACCCGCAGCTGATGGGTCTGCCCGGTCGCCGGCAGCAGCCGGTACCGGGCGAGACCGCCCCGGCGCCCGGCCAGTTCGACGTACGTCTCGGCGTTCGGCTCGCCCTCCACCTCCCGGGCCGCCTGCACTCCGCGCTCCTTCACGATCCGGCTGCGTACGGTCCGGGGCAGCTCCAGCGCGGGGTCGTACGGCGCGACCGCCTCGTACTCCTTGCGCACCCGCCGGTCCCGGAACAGGGTCTGGTACGCGCCGCGCTCCTCGGGCCGGACCGTGAACAGCACCAGCCCCGCCGTCAGCCGGTCGAGGCGGTGCGCGGCGGTCAGCGCCGGCAGGCCCAGCTCGCTGCGCAGCCGGGCCAGCGCGGTCTCGGCGACATGGCTGCCGCGCGGGGTGGTGGCCAGGAAGTGCGGCTTGTCGGCGACGACGATGTGCTCGTCCTGGTGGACGACCTCCACCGGGTACGGCACCGGAACCTCGGCCGGCAGTTCGCGGTGGAACCACACGAACATCCCCGGCACGTAGGGCGCGTCCGGCGGCACCGGCCGCCCGTCGGCGCCGACGACCGACCCCGCGTCGAACATCGCCTCGACCATGCCGGGCGCGGCTCCCGTCAGCCGCTGCACCAGATGCTCCCGCACGGTGGCCCACGTCCCGCCGTACGGCAGCCGCACCCGCACGGCGTCGACGCCGTCGCGCTGGGGGAGCGGGGCGGGCGGGGGCGGCGTACGGCGTCTCATCGGGGTCAAGGGTACGAGGCCGAATTCGGTGGGCGGCGGGGCCCGCGGTCGGCAGGATGTCGATCATGCCGTATCTCACCAGGCCGGTCGTCCCGGCCGGCACCCTCGCCCGCATCCCCCAGCCCGGCCTGCCCACCGGCGACGGCCTGCTCCTGCGCCCCTGGCAGGCGAAGGACGCGCCCGCGGTGTACGCCGCCTTCCAGGACCCGCTGATGCGCCAGTGGCACATCAGGTCCGCCGACTCCGAGGAGGAGGTCACCGGCTGGATCACCCAGTGGCAGAACGGCTGGAAGGACGAGCGCGAGGCCCACTGGGCCGCCGTGGACGCGGACACCGACGAGCTGCTCGGCCGGGTCGCGCTGCGCCGCGTCCTGCTCGGCGACGGCTGCGCCGAGGTCGCGTACTGGACGGTGGCACGCGCGCGTGGACGGGGTGTCGCGGTGCGGTCCGCCACCACGCTGTCCCGCTGGGCGCTGGACGAGATCGGCCTGCACCGGCTCGAGCTGTCACATGCCACCGCCAACCGGGCCTCCTGCCGGGTCGCGGTGAAGGCCGGATTCGTCGCCGAGGGGACCCGGCGCAGCGCGCTGCTGCATGCCGACGGCTGGCACGACATGCACCTCCACGCGCGCGTGCGGGGCGACTGACCGTCCGTCCATACGCGATACATCGTGTGCATTGACCAACGCGACTGGAACGCGATATGTTCGCTCACGGATATTCGGGAACGAGGTGATCGCCGTGGCCATGAAGCGTCGCAAGCTGGGCAACCCGCTGGCGCTCGCGGTGCTGGCGACCCTCTGGCAGAAGCCCATGCATCCGTACGAGATCGCCCAGACGCTGCGCCGCCAGGGCAAGGACACCAGCACGAAGATCAAGTACGGCTCGCTCTACACGGTCGTGCAGAACCTGGAGAAGCACGGCTTCGTCGAGGTGACCGACGTGGAGCGGGCGGGCAACCGCCCCGAGCGCACGGTGTACGGGCTGACCGACGCCGGGCGCGAGGAGCTGACGGAGTGGCTGTCGGACCTCATCGCCGTCCCGGTGAAGGAGTACCCGATCTTCGAGACCGCCCTCTCGCTCATGGGCGCCCTGCACCCGGACGAGGTGGTGCGGCTCCTCGAGGAGCGGCTCACGGCGCTGGAGATCCAGGTGGCGAGCGGCAGAGGCGCGCTGCAGAAGCTGTACGAGACGCTGCCGCGGCTCTTCCTCGTCGAGACCGAGTACCAACTGCACATGACCGAGGCGCAGGCCGCATGGGTCCGCGGCTTCCTGGCCGAGATCAAGGAGGGCACGCTGCCGAGGGTCGACGACTGGCGGCGCTACCACGAGACGGGGGAGCTGCCGCCGGACATCACCGCGACCCCCTGACCCAGAACACGACCCCGGCGTGGCTGTTGCAGCAGCTCCGCCGGGGTCTCGAACCCCGAATCGGATCCGCCGTGCGGCGGCTCCGGGCGATCGAGGTGCGGCACACCCAGGATAGCCCGGCGCTCTTCACGCGGATCTTCCGTCCTTCGCACCCGCAGGAGAGCAGTCGTCATGAACACCCGTGCGCCCGCAGTCGAGGCGCGCCAGCTGACCAAGACCTATCCCGGTGGTGTCACCGCGCTGAGCGGCATGGACATCACCGTCGCACCGGGCACCGTCTTCGGGCTCCTCGGCCCCAACGGTGCCGGCAAGTCCACCACCGTCAAGATCCTCACCACCCTCGCCCGCCCCGACTCCGGCACCGCCACCGTCGCCGGGCACGACGTGCTGCGCCACCCCGACCGGGTGCGCCGCGCGATCGGCGTGGTCGCCCAGCGCTCCGGCGCCGACCCGGTCGCCACCGGCCGGGAGAACCTGCACCTGCAGGGCCGGCTGTACGGACTGACCGGCGCGGCGCTGAACCGCCGGGTGGACGAACTGCTGGAGCGGTTCGCCCTGGCCGACGCCGGCCGCCGGCAGGTCAAGGGCTACTCGGGCGGTATGCGGCGCCGCCTCGACGTCGCCCTCGGGCTGGTGCACCGGCCCGAGGTGCTCTTCCTGGACGAGCCGACCACCGGCCTCGACCCCGAGGCGCGCACGGCGATGTGGGAGGAGATCGCCCGGCTGGCCGGCGAGGAGGGCCTGACGATCCTGCTCACCACCCACTACCTTCAGGAGGCCGACCGGCTCGCCGAGCGCGTCGCGATCGTCGACCGCGGCCGGATCGTGGTCGAGGGCACTCCGGACGCCCTCAAGGGCGAACTGCGCGGCGACGCCGTCCACCTGGAACTCGCCGAACCGGTCGGCGAGGCCGGCCGCACGCCGCTCACCGGCACCCTGACCGCCCTGCCCGGCGTGCACGAGGCGCTGTGCGAGGGGCGCCGGATCAGCGTCCGCGCCGACGACGGCGCGGCCCGCGTGCCCGCGCTGCTCGCCGCGCTGGACCGGGCCGGGGTCACCGTGACCTCGGCCACCGTCGCCCGGCCCTCGCTGGACGACGTCTACCTCCGTCACGCGGGCCGCCGGTACACGGAGGCCGAGGCGGAGACCCGGAGCGTGCTCGCCGGAGGTGCGCGATGAGCGCCGCCCTCACCCAGACCTGGTACATGACGCAGCGTCAACTGCGCGTGTTCGCCCGGCAGCCCGCCTACGCGGTCATCACCCTGATCCAGCCGGTGATCTGGCTGTTCCTGTTCGGCAGCCTCTTCAAGAAAATCGTCCAGCTGGGCGGCTTCGGCACCACCTCCTACCTGGACTACCTGGTGCCCGGCGTGGTGGTGATGAGCGCACTCAGCTCCAACATGTGGGCGGGGATGGCCACCTTGGAGGAGATCCAGCGCGGCACCCTGGACCGGTTCCTGACCACCCCGGTCAGCCGGGCCGCGCTGATGAACGGCAACGTCGTCAACAACGGCCTGGTCACCGCGTTCCAGTCGGTGGTCATCGTGCTGCTCGGACTGCTCGGCGGCGCCGACTACCCCGGCGGCACCGGCGGTGTGGCGGTCCTGGTGCTGGCCGCCGTCCTGCTCGGCACGGTCTTCGGGGCGCTGTCCAACGCGCTCGGCATGCTCGTGGGCGAACGGGAGTCGATCATCGGCATCAACACCTTCCTGCTGCTGCCGCTGACCTTCCTGTCCAGCGCGTTCATGGCGCCCTCGCAGATGCCCGGCTGGATGCGGCACATCGCCGACTTCAACCCGCTCAACTGGGCCATGGTGGCAGGCCGTTCGGCGATGTCCGCACAGCCCGACTGGGGCGTCGTCCTCGGCCGCGGCGGCGCGCTGCTCGGCCTGGCGACCGTGGCGGTGTGGCTGTCCATCCGCACCTTCCGCTCCTACCAGCGGTCGGTGTGATGATGTAGGGCATGCCGCCCTACGACCTCGCGAACCGGCTCGTCGTCGGTGTCGCCTCCAGCGCCCTGTTCGACCTGAGCGAGTCGGACGCCGTCTTCCGCGAGCAGGGCGAAGAGGCCTACCGGGCCTACCAGGAGGAGCACGTCGACGACACGCTCACGCCCGGTGTGGCGTTCGCGTTCATCCGCAGGCTGCTGTCCCTCAATGACCTCGGCGAGCCCGACGACCCGCTCGTCGAGGTCATCATCCTCTCCCGCAACGACCCCGACACGGGCCTGAGGGTCATGCGGTCCATCCAGGCCCATGAACTGCCGGTCACCCGGGCCGTGTTCATGCAGGGACGGTCGCCGCACGCGTTCATGACCGCGCTGAACATGTCCCTGTTCCTCTCCGCGAACGGCGACGACGTGCGCGCGGCGGTCACCGCCGGCCTGCCGGCCGGACATGTGCTCGGCTCGTCGTACGCCGACGACCCCGACGACCCGGAACTGCGGATCGCGTTCGACTTCGACGGCGTCCTCGCCGGCGACGCCGCCGAGCGGGTGTACCAGTCGGGCGGCCTGGAGGAGTTCCGGGCCCACGAGACCCGTAACGCGGCCACCCCGCACGACCCCGGGCCGCTGCGTGACTTCCTCGCCGGGGTGAACCGGATACAGCGCCGGGAGGAGGAGCGGCGCAGGACCGACCCGGACTACCCGAGCCGGGTCCACGTCTCCATCGTGACCGCGCGGGCGGCGCCGGCGCACGAGAGGGCGGTGCGGAGCCTGAAGCAGTGGGGCCTGACCGTCAACGGCGCCTTCTTCCTCGGCGGCATCGACAAGGGCGCGGTGCTGAAGGTGCTCAGGCCCCACATCTTCTTCGACGACCAGGTGACCCACCTGCGCAGCACGTCCCGCACCACGCCCAGCGTGCACGTCCCGTTCGGAGCGATCAACCAGCCCTGAGCGGGCGTACGTTCACGCCGCCGCCGCGCTGCTCTCCTGCTCGGCCTCGATACGGGCGTTCCACTCCCGCTTGGAGGCCTGCCAGCCGTCCTCGTTGTGGCCCAGGCGCCAGTAGCCGGAGATCGACAGGTCCTCACGGGGGATGTCCAGCTCCACCCGCAGCAGCCGGCGCAGCTCCTTCACGAACCCCGCCTCGCCGTGCACGAACGCGTGCACCCGGCCCTCGGGGAACCGAAGCCCGCGTACGGCCTCGAGCAGCGCCTCGCCGACCGGCCGGTCCCCGCGGTGCAGCCAGACGACCTCCACATCGGAGTCGATCTTCTGCTCCTCCTCGGGGCCGGACACCTCCACGAAAGCATGGGCGCGGGCGCCTGTGGGCAGCGCCTCCAGGGACCGGGCGATCGCGGGCAGCGCGCTCTCGTCCCCGGCGAGCAGATGCCAGTCGGCGACCGGGTCGGGCGCGTAGGCGCCGCCGGGGCCCATGAAGCGCACGGTCTCGCCCGGCCGCACCCGCGTGGCCCACGGCCCGGCCAGGCCCTCGTCGCCGTGGACGACGAAGTCGAGGGTCAGCTCGCGGTGCCCGGGATCCCAGGCGCGCACGGTGTAGGTGCGGGTCACCGGCCACTGCTCGCGCGGGAACTCCGCCCGGATCCGCTCCAGGTCGAAGGGCTCGGGATAGGTGACGCCCGCGGGGCCGAAGAGGAGCTTCACATAGTGGTCGGTGCAGGTGTCCGCCGAGAAGTCGGCCAGACCCTCCCCGCCGAGCACCACCCGCTGCATGTGCGGGGTCAGCCGCTCGGTGCGGACCACATGGGCGGTGCGGGTCTTGCGCGGCTTTCGCGCGGGACGCTCTGCCATCACGACCTCCAGCAAGATGGTTAGGTTTACCTAAGTTAGCATCCCCTCAGTGGTAACACCTCTTCCTCGAGTACCGCCGGAGAGACCTTTGCCGGAATATTCCGATCAAGGTCATGCACGCGGCTCGGTGAGGGTGGTCACCAGCCGCTGCAACGAGCCCCCGAGCCCCCACCGCTTGGCCAGCTGCTCCAAGGCCGCCGGGTCGCGCGGGGCGCGCGGCAGCACGGTGTCGACCTCCGGCAGCGGCACGTCGTCGGCCACCCGCACCACCTTCGGCGCGACCGCGACATACGGCCGGGCCTCGTCGAGCCGCCTGCGCTGCGACGGCGTGAGCTTCGCCCCCGGGTCGTCGACCGCCGTCATGATCCCGGCCAGGTCCCCGAACTCGGCGAGCAGCTTGGCGGCCGTCTTCTCGCCGATCCCGGCAACCCCGGGCAGGCCGTCGCTCGGATCGCCGCGCAGCAGCGCCAGATCCGCGTACCCCCGCCCGTCGACGCCATACTTCTCGCGCAGCACCGCCTCGTCGGTCAGCTGCAGCGAGCCGACCCCCTTCAGCGGATACAGCACCCGCACCCCGCGCGCGTCGTCCACCAGCTGGTACAGGTCCCGGTCGCCGGTGACGATGTCCACCGGGCCCGTGGCGCGCGCGGTGAACGTGCCGATCACGTCGTCCGCCTCGTACCCCGCGACGCCCACCCGGGCGATGCCGAGCGCGTCCAGCACCGCCTCGATGACCGGCACCTGCGGGGACAGGGTGTCCGGCACCTCCTCCGCGTCCGGCGCGTCCTCGTGCTCCTCGGCGACCCGGTGCGCCTTGTACGTGGGGAGGAGGTCCACCCGCCACTGCGGCCGCCAGTCGGCGTCCATGCAGGCCACCAGGTGCTCGGGCCGGTGGTCCTTCACCAGCCGGTCGATGAAGTCCAGCAGCCCGCGCACGGCGTTCACCGGCGTGCCGTCCGGCGCCTTCACGGAGTCGGGCACGCCGAAATAGGCGCGGAAGTACAGCGATGCGGTGTCGAGGAGCATGAGTCGTCCGGTCACGCTCGCATCATGCCGCACCGCACCGACAGTCACCGGCCGGCGACGGCAGCCGGCGTGAGGGGAGACCTGGTGTGAAGTGAGCCACTTAAAAGTTTGACCATCTCGATCGTGGGGAGGCGCGGCCACTGTCCACACCCCCAGACGAGAGGTACGCGTGCACCCCAGGCTTGAGGCCGAGCACCTGTTCAAGGTCTTCGGCAGACGACCGGACCGAGCGGTGGACCGCTTGCGGCAGGGCGCCGACCGGGAGGAGCTGCGCGCCGACGGCACCACCGCCGCCGTGATCGACGCCTCCTTCCGCGTCGAGGAGGGCGAGATCTTCGTCGTCATGGGCCTGTCGGGCTCCGGCAAGTCCACCCTGCTGCGCATGCTCAACGGCCTGCTGGAGCCGACCGCCGGCAGTGTCCGCTTCGACGGCCGGGACCTCACCGGGCTCACCGTCCGCGAGCTGCGCGAACTGCGTTCGAAACGGATCAGCATGGTGTTCCAGCACTTCGCGCTGTTCCCGCACCGCAGCGTCCGCGACAACGCCGCCTACGGCCTCGCCGTGCAGGGCGTGCCCCGCGCCGAGCGCGAGCGCCGCGCCGACGAGGCGCTCGCCCTGTGCGGCCTGGCCGGCTGGGAGGACTCCTGGCCCGACGAGCTGTCCGGCGGCATGCAGCAGCGCGTCGGCCTCGCCCGCGCCCTCGCCACCGACGCCGACCTGCTGCTGATGGACGAGTCCTTCAGCGCGCTGGACCCGCTGATCCGCCGCGACATGCAGGACCAGCTCCTCGAACTGCAGAAGACGCTCAAGAAGACCATCGTCTTCATCACCCACGACCTCAACGAGGCCATGCGGCTCGGCGACCGCGTCGCCGTCATGCGCGACGGCCGCATCGTGCAGACCGGCACCGCCGAGGACATCCTGCTGCGCCCGGAGAACGACTACGTCGCCTCCTTCATCCAGGACGTCGACCGCTCCCGCGTGCTGACGGCGGGCGCCGTGATGGACTCCTCGGTCACCGGCGACGCGCCCCTGTGCCGCTGCGAGACGGTCACCCGCGAGACGCCGTTCGTGGAGCTGTGCGCGATCAGCGCCCGGCTGTCGCACCGCGTCTCGGTGGTGGACGAGGCGGGCCGGGTGATCGGTGCCGTACCCCGGCAGCGGCTGGTCGGCTTCCTCGGCGACGAGACGGCCGAACCCGCGCCCTGCGACAACCCGGACGGGAAGGTGATCGGCCGTGCCTAGGATCCACCTCGGCGACTGGGTCGACTCCGGCGTCAACTGGCTGGTCGACCACCTCTCCTGGCTCTTCGACGCCATCCGGGCGGTCATGGAGGGCATGTACGACGGCATCGACGCCGTGCTCGGCGCGCCCCAGCCCCTGCTGATGGCCGGCATCCTCGCCGTCATCGCCTGGTGGCTGCGCGGCCTCACCGCCGGCGTCCTCGCCTTCGCCGGGTTCGCGCTGGTCGACTCGCTCGCCCTGTGGGACCAGGCGATGTCCACGCTCGCCCTGGTCCTGGTGGCGACCGTGATCGCGCTGGTGATCTCCCTCCCGCTGGGCGTCTGGGCCGCCCGCTCCAGGACTGTCGGCGCCGCCGTGCGCCCGGTCCTGGACCTGCTGCAGACCATGCCGTCGATGGTCCTGCTGATCCCGGCCATGCTGTTCTTCGGCCTCGGCACCGCGGCGGGCGTCGTCGCCACCCTGATCTTCGCGCTCGCCCCCGGCGTCCGCATGACCGAGCTGGGCATCCGCCAGGTCGACGCCGAACTGGTCGAGGCCGCCGAGGCGTTCGGCACCACCCCGCGCGACATCCTGTGGCGGGTCCAGCTGCCGCTCGCCCTGCCGACCATCATGGCCGGCGTCAACCAGGTGATCATGCTCGGCCTGTCCATGGTCGTCATCGCCGGCATGGTCGGCACCGGCGGCCTCGGCGGCGCGGTCAACGAGGCCATCGGCCAGCTCGACATCGGCTACGGCTTCGAGGCGGGCGTCGGCATCGTCGTCCTCGCCATCTACCTCGACCGCGTCACCGGCGCCCTCGGCACCCAGCTGTCGCCGCTGGGCCGCAGGGCCGCCGCCAAGGCACGCACGCGTGCGCGGTCGTACCGGCCGCGCCCGGCGGTCGCCGTCGTCGGCGTGGTCGTCCTCGCGCTCGTCGCGGGCGGCCTCGGGATCTTCGGCTCCGGCGCCGGCACCACCTCCGAGGCCTCCGGCACGAACGTCGGCAAGGGCAAGGAGATCCGCATCGGTTACATCCCCTGGGACGAGGGCATCGCCTCGACCTTCCTGTGGAAGGAGATCCTGGAGGAACGCGGCTTCAAGGTCGCCACCACCCAGTACGCGGCCGGCCCCCTCTACACCGGCCTCGCCACCGGCCAGCTCGACTTCGAGACCGACTCCTGGCTGCCCACCACCCACGCCGAGTACTGGAAGAAGTACGGCAAGCAGCTCGACGACCTCGGCTCCTGGTACGGCCGGACCTCCCTGGAGCTGACCGTCCCGTCCTATGTGAAGGACGTGAACTCCCTGGCGGACCTCAGGGCCCACGCCGCCGAGTTCGGCGGGAAGATCGTCGGCATCGAGCCCAGCGCGGGCGAGATGGGCCTGCTCAAGAGCAAGGTCCTCAAGGCGTACGGCCTGGACGGCTCCTACCAGGTGATCGACGGCTCCACCCCGGCCATGCTCGCCGAGCTCAAGCGCGCCTACGCCAGGAAGCAGCCGGTCGTCGTCACCCTGTGGTCCCCGCACTGGGCGTACAGCGACTACGACCTGAAGAAGCTCAAGGACCCCGAGGGCGCCTGGGGCAGCGGCGACGGCGTGCACACCCTGGCCCGCAAGGGCTTCGCCGCCGACAATCCGCAGGTCGGCCGCTGGCTGAAGCACTTCTCCATGACCGAGAAGCAGCTCACCGGCCTGGAGGCGCGGATCCAGAAGGCCGGCAAGGGCCACGAGCAGGACGCCGTCCGCGGCTGGCTGCGCGAACACCCCGGCCTGGTCGACACCTGGGCCCCGGTCGCCGGGAAGGACGTCAAGAGCCGGGCGGCCGGCTGAGCCGAGAGCCTGGCGGCCGGGTGACCTGACGACTGGCCCGGACCGCCTCCCGAGGGGCGGGCACCGCCGGACGCCACCGTGCGCCCGGCACGTGCCCGCCCTCGCGGATTTCCGGCACGAGAAGAATCCGGCCAATCACCGTACGTGACGACCGTCGGCCCGTGCGGGGGCCTGCGGCCCGGCTGGACGGGGTGTTCGCCACCTGCCGGCCGGGAGTTCCGGTGGCTCCTGGCCCCTGGCACACTGGCGCGAACCGCGAGGGCGGGGGACTGGACACCATGCCGGGTTTGTGACAGCCGCGTGAAACGGTTTGCCGAACATGCGTAGGGTGCAGAGAAGTCATCAGAAGGGGTGCGCCGCAGAGCGGGCACCCGGAGAGCGGCACGACGAGCGAGGGAGGGAGCCGGAGCGATGGGCGACCACAAAGAGCAGCAGCCCGTGCGGGTGGGCGCGGCCGTCCGGCGGCGCCGTCGTGCCCTGGAGCTGACCCTCGCCGTCGTGGCCGAGCGCAGCGGCCTTTCGGTGCCCTTCCTCAGCCAGGTCGAGAACGACCGGGCCCGGCCCAGCCGCACCTCGCTGGAGCGGCTGGCCGATGCCCTGCGCACCACCGCTGTGGAACTCCTCGCCGCCGCCGATCCGGCGGCGAGCGTGGACGTCGTCCGCGCCGACCCGGCAGTGGAGGACGACTTCGCGCCCCGCACCCGCTCCCTGGTCCGCGGCCACCACCAGCTGCACGCCTCCGAGTTCACCGGTGACCACGACGCGGGCCGCGAGTTCCAGCACCGCAACGACGAGCTGATGTACGTCGCCGACGGCGCGGTGGAGATCGAGGCGGAGGGGCGCGCCTACCGCCTGGGCCGGGGCGACACCCTGTACCTGACGGGCGGGGTCAGGCACCGGTGGCGGGCGACGGTGCCGGACACCCGGGTGGTGGTCGTGGCGGTCGCCGAGCACATCGAGGCCGTGCAGGACAGGTCCCGTTAGTGCGGGTCGTCTCCCTGGTCCCGTCCCTCACGGAGGCGGTGGCCCGGACCCTGCCCGGCGCGCTCGTGGGCGCCACCGACTGGTGCACGCACCCGGCGGACCTCGACGTCACCAGGATCGGCGGCACCAAGAACCCCGCACTCGACCGCGTCCTCGCCCTCGCCCCCGACCTCGTGATCGCCAACGAGGAGGAGAACCGCGCCCCCGATCTCGACGCCCTGCGCGCCGCGGGCCTTGCCGTGCTGGTCACCGAGGTGCGCAGCGTCCCGCAGGCCTTCGCCGAGCTGGACCGGGTGCTTCAGGCGTGCGGCGCGCGCGGGCGGCCCCGCTGGCTGAAGGAGGCGGAGGCGGCCTGGGAGGCGCTGCCCGCACCGGACGGGCGCAGGACGGCGGTCGTACCGGTCTGGCGCCGGCCCTGGATGGTGCTCGGCCGGGACACCTTCGCCGGTGACGTGCTGGCCCGTCTCGGCGTCGACCACCTCTACGCCGGCCACCCCGACCGCTACCCCCGCGTGCCGCTGGACGAGCTGCGGGCGGCGGCGCCGGACCTGGTGGTGCTGCCCGACGAGCCGTACCGCTTCACCGCCGACGACGGCCCCGAGGCCTTCCCCGGCCTGCCCTGCGCCCTGGTCAGCGGGCGGCATCTGACCTGGTACGGCCCGTCCCTGAGCGAGGCGCCGAGGGTGCTGTCCGAGGCGCTGCGAGCAGCGCGCCGCTGAGCAGGCCGCGTACGGTGCCGGAGGCGGCCGCGAGCCAGCCGGCGGCGAGCAGCGCGTAAAGCCCGACGGCCAGCCCGTCGTACACCACGAGACCGGTGTGCCGGGCGAGCGCCATGGCGCCGGTGACGCACGTGCCCACCGGGAAGGTGAACGCCCACCAGGTCAGCGCGAACCCCATGCCGTGCCGGCGGGCCCGCACCACGTGCGCCGCCGCCAGCGCGAGCCACAGCAGCGCGAACCCCATGACCGGCACCCCGTACAGGACGGCGAAGACGTCCAGGCCGCGCGCGTACGGCGCCGGTACGACCCGCGCGGCCGCGTCCGCGATGTTGCCGACCGCGGTGGTGGACTGCCCGAGCGGGCCCAGCACCAGGAACAGCGTCGGGGTCAGCGCGGGCGGCAGCGGACCGGAGAGTAGCCGGCCGAAGACCAGCGGCAGCATCAGCAGCGTCGCGAACAGGCTCAGCCCGAACAGGGCGAGACAGCCCAGCAGCAAGGTCGCGCGGGCCTGGCCCGGCGGCAGATGCGGCACCAGCAGCGGGCCGAGCGCGGCCGACACCATCGGCGCGACCAGCGGCAGCAGCCAGGCGGGGGCCGCCTGCGCGGGCTCCACCCGGTGCCGTACGGCCATCAGGTACGGCACGGCCACCGCGGCCGCCAGCCCCACCGCCGTACCCGCGGTGAACAGGACGGCGTCCAGCACGACGGCCGTGCGGTCGCCGATCACCTGCTGCCCGGCGGTCAGGGCCCCGCCGCCGACCGCCAGCAGGGCCATCGACAGACAGCCGTAGAACGGGGCCACGGCCGGGTCGAGGAGATCGGCGCGGGCCTGGTCGCGGTGGTGGGCCCAGTGCAGGGACCGGGCCGCCAGCAGGGCCACCAGCAGGATCAGGGACAGCACCCAGCAGGCGCCGAAGACGGCGCGCAGCACCGCCGCGTGGGCGGGCAGCGCCACGCCGGCCGAGCCGAGGACGGCGGTGCCCATGACGGCGGCGTACCAGTTGGGGCCCAGGTGGCGGACCCGGGCGGCGGGCGTGACGGAGACGGCGGACAAGGGCTGGGCTGCGGTGACCATGGCCCCACGGTCCCGCCGTCCATCGCGCCTGACCAGGGAGTTCCGTCCTATGAGGACATAAGCTGGTCTTATGAGCGAGATGGCGGGGCGGCGAGAGTGCACATCGGATCGCACGGCACCGGACCACGCCGAGCCCGACCGCACGGCATCACTGGCCCACCGGGTGCCCGACCTGGCCGCCCTGGAGCTGCTGCTGGCGGTGGCGCGGCTGGGCAGTCTCGGGGCGGCGGCGCGCGAGGTGGGGATCACCCAGCCCGCCGCCAGCAGCCGGATCCGGTCCATGGAACGGCAGCTCGGCGTGGCCCTCGTCGACCGCTCGCCCCGCGGCTCCCGGCTCACGGACGCCGGCGCGCTGGTGACGGACTGGGCCCGCCGCGTGGTCGAGGCGGCGGCCGCCTTCGACGCGGGCGCGCGGGCGCTGCGGGACCGGCGGGACTCGCGGCTGAGGGTCGCGGCGAGCATGACCATCGCCGAGTACCTGCTGCCCGGCTGGCTCCTCGCCCTGCACGCCGAGCGGCCCGACACCGCGGTGTCGCTGCTCGCGGGCAACTCGGCGAAGGTCGCGGAACTGCTGCTCGCGGGCGAGGCGGACCTCGGGTTCGTGGAGGGCCTGTCCGTGCCCACGGGGCTCGATTCCGCCGTCATCGCCCGCGACCGCCTGATCGTCGTCACCGCGCCGGCCCATCCCTGGGCCCGCCGCCGGCGCCCCCTGACGGCGGACGAGCTGGCGGCCACCCCGCTGATCCTCCGGGAGCGCGGCTCCGGCACCCGCCAGGTCCTCGACGCGGCGCTCGGCGGTCTCGCCCGCCCCCTGATCGAGCTGTCCTCCACCACGGCGGTCAAGGCCTCCGCGGTCAGCGGCGCCGGCCCCTCGGTCCTCAGCGAACTCGCGGTGGGGGAGGAACTGGCCATGCGGCGCCTGGTCAGCATCCCGGTCGAGGGCGTCTCGCTCCGCCGCGACCTACGCGCGGTCTGGCCGACGGGCCACCGCCCCACGGGCCCGGCGCGGGAGCTGCTGTCGCTGACGCGGGGATGACGCGCGCTCCGCGGCCGGGCGGAACGCGTCCCGCGCCCGGTACCGGCAGGGCGCCCAGCGCTGCTGCCGGCCCCCGCGGGCGGGTTGCCGCGACGCTGACAAGTCGACGGTGCTGCAACGCCCCAGGGGCGCGGGGAACTGCGCGACCAGCCACAACGCACCCGCACCCGGCAGACGGCCCGCAGCGCGACGGCGATACCCGCCCGGCACCCATAACGCACCCGCAGCCCGCAGACGGCCTGCGCGCGGCGGCGATACTCGCCCGGCACCGACAATGCGCCGGCACCCGCAGACGTCCCGCAGCGCGACGGCGATACCCGCCCGGCACCCACAACGCACCCGCAGCCCGCAGACGCCCCGCGGCGCGGCGGCGATACTCGCCCGGCACCGACAATGCGCCGGCACCCGCAGACGTCCCGCAGCGCGACGGCGATACCCGCCCGCACCCACACGCACCCGCAGCCCGCAGACGCCCCGCGGCGCGGCGGCGATACTCGCCCGGCACCGACAATGCGCCGGCACCCGCAGACGGCCCGCAGCGCAACGGCGATACCCGCCCGGCACCCACAACGCACCCGCACCCCGCAGACGGCCCGCGGCGTGTCGGCGACGCCGGCCCGGTACCCACAGTCGGCGCCAACCGTCATACCGCGGCGGAGCCGGCGGCAGCCACACGGCAGTCGGCGCCAACCGTCATACCGTGGCGGAGCCGGCGGCAGCCACACGGCAGTCGGCGTCAACCGTCATACCGTGGCGGAGCCGGCGGCAGCCACCAGCGCGCGCATCACCCGCACGTCCTCGCCCATCTCCGGGTGCCACTGCACGCCCAGCGCCCAGCCCCGGCCGGCCGGCAGCTCGATCGCCTCCACCGTGCCGTCCGCCGCGTAGGCCGACGGCACCAGGCCCGCACCGAGGCGGTCCACGGCCTGGTGGTGGTAGGTCGGCACGGTCGTCTCCTCCGGGACGATCCCGGCGTACAGGGTCCCCGGCACCGGCTTCACCGGGTGGCCGCCGAACACGCCGACCACCTCCGCGTGCCCCTCCAGGTGCTGGACCAGCGTCCCGCCGAGCGCCACGTTCAGCAGTTGCATGCCCCGGCAGACGCCCAGCAGCGGCACCCCCGCCGCCAGCGCGGCGTCGATCAACGCCAGCTCCCACGCGTCCCGTTCGAGCGCAGGGGGCCCCGTGCGCGGGGAGCGCTCGGCGCCGTACCGGGCCGGGTCCACGTCCGGGCCGCCGGCGATGACCAGCCCGTCCAGCCGGGCCACCGTCTCCGCGGCGCGCTCGGGCGCGTCCGGCGGGAGCATCACGGCCAGGGCGCCGGCCCGCTGCACCAGCCGCGGATAGCCGGCCGGCAGCAGCGCCGCGTCCAGCTCCCACACCCCCCACCGCGCGGCGGACTCCAGATAGGTGCTGACGCCGATCAGCGGTCGTACGGTCATGCCGCCCTCCCCGGGAGTCAAAGGTTTCATTGCGTACCTTTCCAGGGTCATGCGAGGAAGCCCCGCAGCAGGGCCGCCGTGCCCGCGCAGTGCTCGCGCATCATCTCCCGCGCGCCGTCCGCGTCCCCGTCCAGCACCGCTTCCACCAGCGCGGTGTGCTGGCGCTGCGAGTGCTCCAGGTTGCGCACCAGCAGCGGGATGCAGTCGAGCAGGTCGTTCACCTGCGCCCGCACCGCCGCGTACTGCGCGGTCAGCGAGGGGGAGCCGCACAGCTCGGCGAGGGTCAGGTGGAGCAGGGTGTCCAGGCGGCGGTAGTCCGCCAGCGGGGCGTCGTGCGTGCGGGCCAGCGCCTCGCGCAGCCGGTCCGCCCGGCCGTCCGTGAGACCGTGCGCCGCGCACAGCCCGGCCGCGCCCACCTCCAGCACCTCACGGAACCGCAGCACGTCCTCGAGGTCGACCCCGGCGACCCGCCGGCGCAGCTCGTCCTCGCCGCCGCCGTCCGCGCGCGGCAGCACGAACGTTCCGCCGTAACGCCCGCGTCGCGCCTCCACCAGCCCCTGGTCCTGGAGCACCTTCAGCACCTCGCGCAGCGTCACCCGGCTGATCCCGAGCCGCTCCGCCAGCTCCCGCTCGGCCGGCAGCCGCTCGCCGCCCGGCACCAGGCCGAGCCGTACGACCTGGAGGATCTGCTCCAGCGCCTCCTCGAAGCCGTTGCCCGCCCGCACCGGCCGCAGCACCGCGGCCAGCCGGTCGCCCACCCCCTGGGGGTGGCTCTCCCACGACATCCGGCCGTACCCCCTTCCCAGGCAATGGTTGTGAGCAATACCTTATGGCTCCCGGCTCGGCCGAAAAAGCGCTTCAGGCGCCGAAGGAGGCTTCTCCCGTGGCAGACCGCACACCCCCGCTCAGCGTCGAGGAACTGCACGCCCTCGTCGCCAGCGGTGAGATCGACACTGTCGTCCTGGCCTTCCCCGACATGCAAGGGCGCCTCCAGGGCAAGCGGTTCGCCGCCCGCTTCTTCCTCGACGAGGTCCTGCACCACGGCACCGAGGGCTGCAACTACCTCCTCGCCGTCGACACCGAGATGAACACCGTCGACGGCTACGCGATGTCCTCCTGGGACCGCGGCTACGGCGACTTCGCCCTGCACCCCGACCCCGCCACCCTGCGCCGCATCCCCTGGCACCCCGGCACCGCCCTGCTCCTCGCCGACCTCGCCTGGAACGACGGCTCACCGGTCGTCGCCGCCCCGCGCCAGATCCTGCGCCGCCAGCTGGACCGGCTCGCCGCACTCGGCTACACCGCCCAGGTCGGCACCGAGCTGGAGTTCATCGTCTTCAAGGACAGCTACGAGGCGGCCTGGGACGCCGGTTACCGGGGCCTCACCCCGGCCAACCAGTACAACATCGACTACTCCGTCCTCGGCACCGGCCGCATCGAGCCCCTGCTGCGCCGGCTGCGCAACGAGATGGCGGGCGCCGGCCTCACCGTCGAGTCCGCCAAGGGCGAGTGCAACCCCGGCCAGCACGAGATCGCCTTCCGCTACGACGAGGCCCTGCGCACCTGCGACCAGCACGCCCTGTACAAGACCGGAGCCAAGGAGATCGCCGCCCAGGAGGGTGTCTCGATCACCTTCATGGCCAAGTACAACGAGCGCGAGGGCAACTCCTGCCACATCCACCTCTCGCTCGCCGACGCAGACGGCAACAACGCGATGGCCGACGGCGACGGGATGTCCGAGGTCATGCGCCGGTTCCTCGCCGGGCAGCTCGCCGCCCTGCGCGACTTCTCGCTCCTGTACGCCCCGAACATCAACTCCTACAAGCGGTTCCAGCCCGGCTCCTTCGCCCCCACCGCCGTCGCCTGGGGCCACGACAACCGCACCTGCGCGCTCCGGGTCGTCGGCCACGGCCGCTCGCTGCGCTTCGAGAACCGCCTCCCCGGCGGCGACGTGAACCCGCACCTCGCCGTCGCCGGCCTGGTCGCGGCCGGCCTGTACGGCATCGAGCACAAGCTCGAACTCCCCGAACCCTGCCCCGGCAACGCCTACACCGCCGACTACGAGCACGTCCCGACCACCCTGCGCGAGGCCGCCGAGCTGTGGGAGAACAGCCCCATCGCCAAGGCCGCCTTCGGCGACGAGGTCGTGGCCCACTACCGCAACATGGCGCGCGTCGAGCTCGCGGCCTTCGACGCCGCGGTCACCGACTGGGAGCTGCGCCGCTCCTTCGAACGCCTGTGAAAGGTCATCCCGTGACTGACCCGCACCAGCTCGTCGTCCTCAACCCCGCCACGGAGGAGGTCGTCGCCACCGTCCCGGCCGCGAGCGAGGAGGACGTGGCCGCCGCCGCCGTCCGGGCCGTACGCGCCCAGACCGGCTGGGCCGCACTCGCCCCCGCCGACCGGGCCCGGCTGCTGCGCCGCTTCGCCGACACCGTCGACGCGCACCTCGAGGAACTCGCCCGGCTGGAGGTCCGCGAGGCCGGCCACACCGTCGGCAACGCCCGCTGGGAGGCCGGCAACGCCCGCGATCTGCTGCTGTACGCGGCCGGCGGCGCCGAACGCCTCCTCGGCAAGCAGATCCCGGTGCCCGGCGGCTGGAACGTCACCTTCCAGGAGCCCCTCGGCGTCGTCGGCGTCATCGCCCCCTGGAACTTCCCCATGCCGATCGCCGCCTGGGGCTCCTTCCCGGCGCTCGCGGCCGGCAACGCGGTCGTCCTCAAACCCGCCGAGACCACCCCGCTCACCGCGCTCCGCCTCGCCGAACTCGCCCTGGAGGCAGGGCTGCCCGAGCACGTCTTCCAGGTGCTGCCCGGTCACGGCCACACCGCCGGACGCGCCTTGGTCGACCACCCGGACGTCGCCAAGATCGTGTTCACCGGCTCCACCCGCACCGGCCGCGAGGTCATGGAGCGCTGCGCCCGCCTGGTCAAGCCGGTCACCCTCGAACTCGGCGGCAAGAGCCCCAACATCGTCTTCGCCGACGCCGATCTCCCCAGTGCCCTGGACCCGTTCTCCTTCCTGGACAACTCCGGCCAGGACTGCTGCGCCCGCACCCGCATCCTGGTGCAGGAGCCGGTGCTTCAGGAGGCCCGCGCGTTCCTCGCCGACGCCCTGGCCTCCGTCGTCGTGGGCGACCCGGCGGACGAGAAGACGAAGATGGGCCCGCTGATCTCTCGTCAGCAGCTCGACCGGGTGCGGTCGTACGTCCCCGAGGACGCCCCCGCCCTGCGCGGCAGCGCCCCCGACGGCCCCGGCTTCTGGTTCCCGCCGACCGTCCTGACGGGGGAGCGGTACGACAGCCGGGCGGCCCGCGAGGAGATCTTCGGGCCGGTCGCCGTCCTCCTCCCCTTCACCGACGAGGCCGACGCGATCCGGCTCGCCAACGACACCCCCTACGGCCTCTCCGGCTCCCTGTGGACCCGGGACCTCGGCCGCGCCCTGCGCGTCTCCCAGGCCGTCCGCGCCGGCAACCTGTCCGTCAACTCTCACTCCAGCGTCCGCTACTGGACCCCGTTCGGCGGCTACAAGCAGTCCGGCCTCGGCCGCGAACTCGGCCCCGACGCCCTGACCGCCTTCACCGAGACCAAGAACGTCTTCATCAGCACGGAGGGCCCCGCACAGTGACCGAAGACATCATCTGCCGCCGCCTGAGCGGTCGTACCGCCGTCGTCACCGGCGCCGGCAGCGGCATCGGCCTCGCCACCGCCCGCCGGCTCGCCTCCGAGGGCGCGCACGTCGTCTGCGCGGACGTGGACGAGGTCCGCGGCAAGGCCGCCGCCGACGAGATCGGCGGACTCTTCGTGAAGACGGACGTCACCGACCCCGAGCAGGTCGAGGCGCTGTTCAAGGCGGCGTACGACACCTACGGGAGCGTCGACGTCGCCTTCAACAACGCGGGCATCTCACCGCCCGACGACGACTCCATTCTTCAGACCGGCCTGGAGGCCTGGAAGCGGGTCCAGGAGGTCAACCTCACCTCCGTCTACCTGTGCTGCAAGGCCGCCATCCCCTACATGCGCCGCCAGGGCAAGGGGTCCATCATCAACACCGCGTCCTTCGTGGCGCGGATGGGCGCGGCCACCTCGCAGATCTCCTACACGGCCTCCAAGGGCGGCGTCCTCGCCATGTCCCGCGAGCTGGGCGTGCAGTTCGCGCGGGAGGGGATCCGGGTGAACGCCCTGTGCCCGGGTCCGGTCAACACCCCTTTGCTGCAGGAGCTGTTCGCGAAGGACCCGGAGCGGGCCGCCCGCCGTCTCGTCCACATCCCGGTCGGGCGGTTCGCCGAGGCCGAGGAGATCGCCGCCGCCGTCGCCTTCCTGGCCAGCGACGACTCCTCCTTCGTCAACGCCACCGACTTCCTGGTGGACGGCGGCATCGCGGGCGCGTACGTCACGCCCCTGTAGGCCGGCCGGTCACAGGAAGGTCCGCCCCTCACCCCGGTAGGTGGGCGCGGTCGCGGTCACCGCGTCCCCCTCGACGAGGTGCAGGGTGTCGAACCGCTCGCACAGCTCGCCCGCCTTGGCGTGCCGGAACCACACCTTGTCGCCGATCAGCAGATCGTCGGCGGGCGAGCCGAGCAGCGGGGTCTGCACCTCGCCGGGGCCCTCCTGGGGGTCGTACGCCAGGCCCTCAGGCAGGTACGGCACCGGCAGCCGGTCGGGTCCGGCGGCCCCGGAGGCCGGGTAGCCGCCGCCGAGCACGGTGACCACCCCGACGCCCGGCCGCCGTACGACGGGCAGGGCGAACAGGGCCGCCGGACGGCCGGTGAACGACGTGTAGTTGTCGAAGAGCCGGGGCACGTACAGGCCCGAACCGGCGGCTATCTCCGTCACGGCGTCCTCGGCGGCGGTGTGCTGCA
This sequence comes from Streptomyces sp. NPDC007189, assembly GCF_040703635.1. Classification (NCBI taxonomy): domain Bacteria; kingdom Bacillati; phylum Actinomycetota; class Actinomycetes; order Kitasatosporales; family Streptomycetaceae; genus Streptomyces; species Streptomyces sp. NPDC007189. The sequence continues at coordinate 258,538 of NZ_JBEYEY010000011.1, read as the reverse complement.
CACTGCCCGTGCCGCCGCCGTTGACGAACTCCAGGTCCGGGACGACCGCCCGCACCGCGCACACCACCGCGGCCCGCCGGTCGGCCAGTTCGCGCCGGGCCGCGGCCTGCATCAGCCGGATCGCCCGGGACCGCAGCGGCCGCCCGGCCACCGCGTCCCCGACGCCCGCGATGTGCCCTTCGTACGCCATGATCCCCACCAGCCGGAAACCCGGCCGCCGGGCCACCGAGCGGGCCAGCTCGGCCAGTTGGTCGGGGGAGTGCAGGGGGCTGCGCCGGGCGCCGACCCGGACCCGGCCGCCGAGCAGCTTCAGCGAGGTGTCCAACTCCAGGCAGACCCTGACGACTTCCCGCCCGCCGTCCCGCGCGGCGTCGATGAGGTCGAGCTGCGCGGGGTCGTCGACCATCACGGTGACGGCGCCGGCGAGCTTGGGGTCGGCGGCCAGCTCGGCGTAACCGGCCCGGTCGGCGGACGGATAGGCCAGCAGGATGTCGTCGAACCCGGAACGCGCCAGCCACAGCGACTCCGCCAGCGTGAACGACATGATCCCCTGGAAGCCGTCCCTGGCCAGAACCCGCTCCAGCAGGGCACGGCAGCGGACCGACTTGCTGGCGACCCGGACCGGCTTGCCCGCGGCCCGGCGGACGAGATCGGCCGCGTTGGCGTCGAAGGCGTCCAGGTCCACGATCGCGAGAGGGGCGTCCAGATGGGCGGTGGCCCGGTCGTAACGGGCCCGGTCGGCGGCGCGCGCAGTCATGACGGCAGCCTGCCAGACAGGATTACCGCAGGGTAGGGGGACGTTCCGGGCAGATGCCCCGGCACCCCGGACTGGTTCTGATTCCGGTCCTCAGAGCCCGTAGAGTGACGCGCACGTACGCGGAAGGCGCCCGGCCGCTTCACCTGAACCGGGATGCCGGTCCCGCCGTACGGGTATGCGTGCCCGGGACGGAGCTTCCGCGCCGGGCGCGACCGGGCGGCACAGCGGCCCGCGCACAGCAGGACGGCCCGGGCACGAGGAGAGGACGGCCCGGGGACGAGGAAACGGGGGGTGCATGACCACGGAAGCGCGCCACGCTCCCATCCCCCCACGCCCGTCCGCTCCCCCCGCCGACCCCGACGACGAGCCCTCGGTCTTCACCCCCCGCCAGGGCCGCCCGCAGCGGGGCGACGCCGTGCAGCAGGAGGACGCGTCCGGGGGCGGTACCACGCAGCAGGGGCACGCCTCCGGAGGCACCGCCCCGGGCCAGGACCGTGCGTCGGCTGGGGATTTCGCGGGCCAAGGGGCGCCTTCTGCCGCGGCGTCCGCAGGCAACGGCCCGGCCACTGCCAGGGGATCGGCGGGTAAGGGCTCGCCCTCCGGTGGGCGGGCCGCTGGCGGCGGCGCGTCGGACGGGCAGGCCGCCGCGCGTGACGGCCGGACGTCCGGGGGCTCCGGTTCCGGCCTCGGGCAGCAGGTTCGGCCGGGCGCGCCGCGGCCCGTCGTGCCGGCGGCCGGTGTGCCCGTGAGCCCGCCCCCGCCACCCGCCTCGGCCCGGTTCCCCGACGCTCCGCCGAGCACGGGGCGTGAGGCACACCGGCCCGCAGAGGATCCCCGGCGGCCGGGAGCCCCGGCGGAGGCCCCCTCCGAGACGACGGCCCGGCTCCGCCCGATCACCACGTCGGAGACGAGCGCCCAGCCCGGGTCGGCCGGCGCGCCCGGGCCCACGGCCCCGCCTCGCCCTGCCAGCGCGTCCAGGCCTACGGCCCAGCCCGGCTCCGTCACCGCGTCCCGGTCCTCGGCCGCACCTCGCCCTGACGCCGCCTCCCGGCCTTCGGTCCCGCCTCGCCCTGCCACCGCGGCCGCGCCCCGCCCCGCCACCCCGTCGGAGACCACCGCCCGGCTCCGTCCGGTTACCGGTGCCCCGGAGGCGCGGCGGGGCGGGGCGGGGCCTGCTGCCGGGGTGGGTCGTACCGGGGCCGGTGCCGTGGGTGCGCAGGGGCGGGCCTGGAGTCCTATGGCGCCCGCTCATCCCGTCGGGCCGCCGCCCGGTGTGGCCGGGCCGGATCCGGCGCTGTCGTGGGGTGCCGGGGCGGCCGTACGGCCCGTGGTGTCGTTCGGGGAGCCGGAGGCCTTCAGCGAGCGGCCGGGGCACCGGGTGGCGCCCCGGACCGCCGTCGCCGCCGCCTGCCTCGTGCTCGGTCTCGGCCTCATCGGCGGCGCCGCGACCGGGAGTTGGCTCACCGACGGCGGCGGGGACGCCGGCGCCGGCGACCACTTCGCCACCGCCGGGGCGCTGTGGCACAGCGTGCCCGTCGACCAGCTCTTCCCGCCCACCGTCCAGGGCCCCGGCGCCGGCCCCGGCGGCGCCGACCGCACCTGGACCCGGATCGCCGTCGCCCCGGACGGCGGCTGCGCGCACGCCTTCGACCCGCTCCTGCAGAAGGTGCTCGCCCCGGTCGGCTGCCGGCGGCTCCTGCGCGCCACCTACACCGACGCCACCCAGAGCTATGTCACCACCGTCGGCCTGCTGTTCACCAAGGCCGACCCCGCCGCCATGTCCGCGCTCGCACACCGCTTCCGCACCGAGCGCCTGGACCGGCGCGCCGACCTGATGCCACGGCCGTACGCGGCCAAGGGCACCGCCGCCGCCGGCTTCGGCGACCGGCAGCGGGCCTCCTGGACGATCTCCGTCCTCACCGACGCCCCCGTCGTCGTCTACGCCGTCTCCGGCTGGGCCGACGGCCGCGACGTCGACACGCCCCAGCCCGCCGCCGACGCCGTCACCGACGGCGCCACCACCGCCCCGGCCCAGGCCGGTCTCGGCAACGAGGCCCAGGGCCTGGCCGACCGCATCGAACGGCGGCTGCGCCAGAACCTCGGCACGGCCACGGAGAAACCCTCATGAGGCGAACGAGGCCCGCGCCCCGCGGCCGCCGCACGGCCCGCGCCGGCGCCGCCCTGAGCCTGCTGCTCACCGGCGCCCTCACCCTGCTGCCCGTCACCGAGGCCCACGCCGACGGCATCCGCGCCCAGCAGTGGGGCCTGTCCGCGCTGCACCTGGACCAGGCCTGGCGCGTCACCAAGGGCCGGGGCGTCACCGTCGCCGTCCTGGACACCGGCGTCGAGGCCGACCACCCGGACCTCGCCGGCAACGTCCTGCCCGCCAAGGACATGATCGGCTTCGGCGCCAGTCAGGGCGACCGCGACTGGGCGCGGCACGGCACCGCCATGGCCGGCATCATCGCCGGGCACGGCCACGGCCCCGGCGGCAGCGCCGGTGTCATGGGCGTCGCCCCCGAGGCGAAGATCCTGCCCGTGCGCGTGATCCTGGAGGACGGCGACTCCGCCCGCGCCCGGGCCCGCACCACCCGCGGCAACGCCCTCGCCGACGGCATCCGCTGGGCCGCCGACCACGGCGCCGACGTCATCAACCTCTCCCTGGGCGACGACTCGAACTCCGCGCACCCCGAGCCCAGCGAGGACGAGGCCGTGCAGTACGCCCTGAAGAAGGGCGTGGTCGTCGTCGCCTCCGCGGGCAACGGCGGCGACAAGGGCGACCACATCTCCTACCCGGCCGCCTATCCCGGCGTCATCGCGGCGACCGCCGTGGACCGCTACGGCACCCGCGCCTCCTTCTCGACCCGCCGCTGGTACGCGGCGGTCAGCGCGCCCGGCGTCGACGTGGTCATCGCCGACCCGGACCACAAGTACTACGCGGGCTGGGGCACTTCGGCCGCCTCCGCCTTCGTCTCCGGCGCGGCGGCCCTGGTCAGGGCGGCACACCCCGAGCTGAGCCCGGCCCAGATCAAGAAGCTCCTGGAGGACACCGCACGGGACGCGCCGGCCGGCGGCCGGGACGACTCCCGCGGCTTCGGCATGATCGACCCGGCGGCGGCCCTGCGCGCGGCGGACCGGCTGAAGCCGCGGAGCCTGCGCGCGGCGTCGTACGGGAAGACGTACTTCGGCGACGGGCCGGACGCCCCCAAGACCGCCTCCTCGACCGCCGACTGGGCGGGCCCCCTGGCCGGCGGCACCGGCGGGGTCCTGCTGGTGGCGGGCGTGGTACTGTGGCGGGGGCGTCGGCAGACGGCCTAGGCGCGCCCGGTACGCCACGGCCACCCCTGGTCTCCCGCCGCAGTCCACCCCGTCACGTGCCGGTGAACGCCGACACCGCCGCCTTGGCCGCCGCCTCCACCAGTGCGATGCCCTTCGCCTGGCTCTCGGTGCCCTTCGACAGCACCGCCACCAGATAGTCGGTGCCGTCCACCGTCACCCGCCCGATGCTGTTCACGTCCCACAGGCCCGTCGTACTGCGCGCCAGCCAGCCGTTCTTCAGCAGCGTCGAGGCGTTGCCCTCCGCGACGGCCGACACCCCCCACCGCTGGTCCGGCTCGACCGACTTCATCAACCCCTGCACATAGCTCCGGGAGGCCGCGCTCAGCTCGGACTCCTCCCCGAACACCTGCTGGAGCAACAGCAGTTGGTCGGCGGCCGTGGTCTGCGTCAGCCCCCACAGCTCGCCCTCGCCGCCGGAGGTCGAGGTCAGCCCGAAGCGCTTGTTCGCGGCGTCCAGGCCCTCCGCCCGCCCGATCGCGCCCCACAGCGCCGTCGCCGACGCGTTGTCGCTGTTCTCGATCATCTTCGTGGCGTACGCCTTCTCGGCCGTCGTCAGCCGCCGGTCCGCGTCCTGCGCCTGGAGCAGCAGCGCGGCCAGGATGTCGACCTTGACGATGCTGGCCGTGTCGAAGGCCGCGTCCCCGTACGCGGCGCTCTCCCCGGAGTCCACCGCCAGCACCGCCGCCGACACCCGCGCGCCCGCCGGCACCTTCACCGCCGTCATCGCCTTGCTCAACAGCGCCGTCCGGTCCACCGCCGGCTCCGTCACCGGTTCCACCGAGGCCTCCTCGCCCGCCCCGGCCGAGGGGGAGGCCGGGGGCGTCGCCGCCGACGATACGGCCGCCGTCTGCGGGTGCGCCCGCGCCTTCACGTACACCGTGCCCCCGGCGGTCACCCCGGCCACGGCGACCAGGACGAGCACGAGGGACGGAAGCGGACGGCGCCGGGACGGGCGCGCACGACGGCCATGGCGGGCTCTGGGGGACTCCATGCCCGCGATGCTCGGCGCGCGTGCTGTGCGCTCCGTCGGTCCGGGCTGTGACAGGGATCAGGGAATGCTGAGATTCCTGTGAAGACTCCCGTGCCCACGGGCCGCGTACCGGCCGATGGGGTGGATGACCGTGCCGATGGGCCAGGTGACCGTGCCGATGGGCTCGATGACCGTGGCGATAGGGTCGGTGACCGTGGCGAACAAGAACATTCCCGACCCCGGCTTCTCCGGCGACGACGGCTCCGCCGACCCCCGGCTGAGCGCCGCGCTCGCGGCCTGGGCCGAGGACCGCAGCGCCCTCGGGCCGGTGCTTAAGGCACTGAAGGGCGCCCGCCTGCTCGTCCCGGTCGTCGCCGTGCTCGGCGAGGTGGAGGAGGACGAGAACGGGCTGCGCCGCGAGAAGACCAGCGACATGGCCGTACCCACCCTGAAGGCCGGCGACCGCACCGCGCTGCCCGCCTTCACCTCCACCGACTCCCTGGCCCGCTGGGACCCGGCGGCCCGCCCGGTCGCCGTACCCCTGCACCAGGCGCTGCAGGCCGCCGCGCACGAGAAGGCCGACACGGTGGTGCTGGACCTCGCCGGGCCCGTGCCGTTCGAGCTGACCGGCCCGGCGCTGCTGGCCCTCGCCGAGGGCCGCACCAGCACGGACCCCCTCGCCGACCCGGCGGTGACCGAGGCCGTCCGTACGGCCGTGGCGGCGGAGCCCGCCGTGCTGCGCGCCCACCTCGGGCCCGGACGCGCCGACGGCACCCTCGCCCTCGTCCTCGACCCGGCCGCCCCGCCCGCCGAGGCCGCCCGCGCGGTCGCCGAGCGCCTGGCGGCCGACGAAACGCTGAGGGCCCGCCTGGTGCGCGGCCTCGACCTGGCACTGCTGCCGGCCGGGACCATGCCTCCGGGCGAGCCCCTGTACGTGAAGGAATAGATCAGCCGTAGATCGGGCCGGTGTACTTCTCGCCCGGCCCCTGGCCCGGCTCGTCCGGCACGACGGACGCCTCGCGGAACGCCAGCTGCAGCGACTTCAGGCCGTCGCGCAGCGGGGCCGCGTGGAAGGAGCTGATCTCCGTCGTGCTCGCGTCCAGCAGGCCGGCGAGCGCGGTGATCAGCTTGCGGGCCTCGTCCAGGTCCTTGTACTTCTCGCCCTCCTCGCTCAGCCCGAGCTTCACCGCGGCGGCGCTCATCAGGTTGACGGCGACCGTCACGATCACCTCGACGGCGGGGACCTCGGCGATGTCCCGGGTCATCGCGTCGAAGTCGGGGTTCTCGGGATTCTCAGGAGGGGTCTCACTCATGCCCCACACGATAGGCGGTGCCGGATCACCGCTTCGCCCGAGCCTTGTCGAGCGCTCTCCGGTTCGCCCTTGTCAAGCGATCCTGCTAACCTGGTTCACGACCGGCCGGGCATGCCCTGCGTGCAACAGAGCTCCCGGCCCACAAGTGGAGGCTCCGATCTCCCACCTGACCGTCCTTCGGGACGGCGGGTCACCCGGTCAGGCGGCCACCATCGTTCCGTACGGACGATGGAGTCGCCCGAAAGCGCGCCCCGCGGCATCGCGGCGGTGCTCCGGTAGTGCTTTGGAGCCCCGCCTGTGATCGTCCGGGGCATTTTTGCTGCTTCGGCGCGGTTAGGTCTAACGAAAAGACATACGCGGCTGTCCGCCAGACAACCGTGTGGTGCTACCGAGGAGGATCCATCAGCGCCGAGCCCCGCATCAACGACCGGATTCGCGTTCCCGAGGTGCGACTTGTCGGTCCCAGTGGCGAGCAGGTCGGCATCGTGCCGCTCGCGAAGGCACTGGAGCTTGCGCAGGAGTACGACCTCGACCTGGTCGAGGTCGCGGCGAACGCCCGTCCGCCCGTGTGCAAGCTCATGGACTACGGGAAGTTCAAGTACGAGTCGGCCATGAAGGCCCGTGAGGCGCGCAAGAACCAGGCGCACACGGTCATCAAGGAGATGAAGCTCCGGCCGAAGATCGACCCGCACGACTATGACACCAAGAAGGGTCACGTCGTCCGGTTCCTCAAGCAGGGCGACAAGGTCAAGATCACGATCATGTTCCGTGGTCGCGAGCAGTCCCGTCCCGAGCTGGGCTACCGACTGCTGCAGCGCCTCGCGGAGGACGTCCAGGACCTCGGTTTCGTCGAGTCGAACCCGAAGCAGGACGGCCGCAACATGATCATGGTCCTCGGTCCGCACAAGAAGAAGACCGAGGCCATGGCCGAGGCCCGGCAGGCACAGGAAGCCCGCAAGGCGGAGGCGAAGGCCCACCCCGGTCGTTCGCAGAACCCCGCCGAGGCCGAGGCCGAGGCGTCCGCCGAGGAGCCCGCCGAGGCGTGATCCCGGGGGACACCCGTCCCCAGTGGATGTAACCGAAAGAAGAGCGACGCTCCACAGTGCCCGGTTTTCGCGACCGGGCACCGGAGCGCCACCGACGAGGAGATAACGGCGCTATGCCGAAGAACAAGTCGCACAGCGGTGCCAGCAAGCGCTTCAAGATCACCGGCTCCGGCAAGGTGCTCCGCGAGCGCGCCGGCAAGCGCCACCTGCTCGAGCACAAGTCGTCCCGCGTCACGCGTCGCCTCACCGGCAACGCCGAGATGGCCCCGGGCGACGCCGCGAAGATCAAGAAGCTTCTCGGCAAGTGACCTGCGGCGCCGCCTGAGCGCCGTACGTCTGGACCGGGACCGAATCGTTTCCGGGTCGTGTGAGGACCACCACGACCCCGCTACAAGGAGTTAACAAGTGGCACGCGTCAAGCGGGCAGTCAACGCCCACAAGAAGCGCCGGGCGATCCTCGAGCAGGCCTCCGGCTACCGCGGTCAGCGTTCGCGCCTGTACCGCAAGGCCAAGGAGCAGGTCACCCACTCGCTGGTCTACAACTACAACGACCGCAAGAAGCGCAAGGGCGACTTCCGTCAGCTGTGGATCCAGCGCATCAACGCCGCTGCCCGCGCCAACGGCATCACCTACAACCGCTTCATCCAGGGTCTGAAGGCCGCGAACGTCGAGGTCGACCGCAAGATCCTGGCCGAGCTGGCCGTCAACGACGCGGGCGCGTTCGCCGCACTCGTCGAGGTCGCGCAGAAGGCGCTGCCTTCGGACGTCAACGCGCCCAAGGCCGCGTGACGCTGCGCTGGCTTTAGCCGACGTTCACTGGGACCCGCAGGCTTTTGTGGCTTGCGGGTCCTGTTGTTGAGTGGCTCGGTCGTTTTCCGGCCGCGGGCCGGTGGGGGCTGGTCGCGCAGTTCCCCGCGCCCCGTTCGGGGCGCTGCCAGCCCCCGGTGCCGCAAAGTGAAGACTTTCTCGAAGGTGAAGAACACAGGATGTCCAGCCCCGAGCTGATCTCGCCCCGGTCCGCGCGTGTCTCTGCTGCTCGGCGGCTTGCCAAGCGGAATTTTCGGGGTAAGGACCGGCTGTTTCTGGCGGAGGGGCCGCAGGCTGTCCGGGAGGCGGCTGGGCATCGGGTCGGTGCTGCTCCCAGCCTGGTCGAGCTGTTCGCCACGGTGGAGGCCGCGGAGCGGTACGCCGATATCGTCGGGGCCGCGCGGGACGCGGGTGCGCGGGTGCAGCTCGCCTCCGAGGAGGTGATCGCCGACATCTCCACCACCGTCACCCCGCAGGGGCTCGTCGGGGTGTGCCGGTTCCTGGACGTGCCGTTCGAGGAGATCCTCGCCGCCCGGCCGAAGCTGGTCGCCGTGCTGGCGCATGTGCGCGACCCCGGGAACGCCGGGACCGTGCTGCGGTGCGCCGACGCCGCCGGGGCCGAGGCCGTGATCCTCACCGACGCCTCCGTCGACCTGTACAACCCCAAGGCCGTACGCGCCTCCGTGGGCTCCCACTTCCATCTGCCGGTCGCCGTGGGCGTGCCCGTCGAGCGGGCCGTCGAGGGGCTGAAGGACGCCGGTGTGCGGATCCTCGCCGCCGACGGGGCGGGGGACCGCGACCTGGACGAGGAGCTGGACAAGGGCAGCATGGGCGGGCCGACCGCCTGGGTGTTCGGCAACGAGGCCTGGGGGCTGCCGGAGGAGACCCGCGCGCTCGCCGACGCCGTGGTGCGAGTGCCGATCCACGGGAAGGCCGAGAGCCTGAACCTCGCCACCGCCGCCGCCGTATGTCTCTACGCGTCGGCCCGTGCGCAGCGCGCCTCCGGAGGGTGCCGCTCCGTCACCCAGAGCTAGTAGGGTGACCAGCTCGGGGCCCTGCGCCGTCGAAAGAGGTGGGGTACGGGGATGAGTGTGGCCGGCACGAGCACCGCGCCGGAGGGACGGGACGCGCGGGGCGCATCCGCGTCCCGGTGCGCAGAGCACCCCGGCATCGACCCCGACCAGCTGCCCGACGGCCTCGTCGTCGCCGACGAGGAGGGCCGTGTCGTCTGCTTCAACGCCGCCGCCGCACGGATCGCCGCCGTACGCCCCGCCGACGCCCTCGGCCAGCCCCTGGAGAAGGCCCTGCCGTTAGAGGACCTGGAGGGCCGCCGCTGGTGGCAGCTCACCGATCCCTACGGCGGCCTCGCGACCCGCACCCGGCAGCCCGAGCGCAATCTGCTGCTGCCCGGAGGCAGGGAGGTGCTCGTCTCCGTCCGGTACGTGCGAGAGCGGCCCCTGGGGCCCGTCCAGCGGGTCGTCGTCTCGCTGCGGGACACCGAGGCCCGCCGCCGCACCGAGCGCAGCCACGCCGAGCTGATCGCCACCGTCGCCCACGAGCTGCGCTCGCCGCTCACCTCGGTGAAGGGCTTCACGGCCACCCTCCTCGCCAAGTGGGAACGCTTCACCGACGACCAGAAGCGGCTGATGCTGGAGACCGTCGACGCCGACGCCGACCGCGTCACCCGGCTCATCGCCGAGCTGCTGGACATCTCGCGGATCGACTCCGGGCGGCTGGAGGTGCGCCGCCAGCCCGTCGACATCGGGGCCGCCGTCTCCCGGCACATCCAGGCCTACGTCACCGCCGGCCAGCCCGCCGACCGCTTCCTGCTGCGCATCGAGCAGCCGCTGCCCGCCCTGTGGGCCGACCCCGACAAGATCGACCAGGTGCTCAGCAACCTCATCGAAAATGCGGTGCGGCACGGCGAGGGAACCGTCACCATTGACGTCATGCCCTGCGCGTCCCCGCGCGAGGGCGAGCAGACCGGCACGTCGGTCACGGTGAGCGACGAGGGTCCCGGCATCCCGGAGGAGTCCATGAACCGCGTCTTCACCCGCTTCTGGCGGGGCAGCAAGCGCGGTGGCACCGGCCTCGGGCTGTACATCGTCAAGGGCATCGTCGAGGCCCACGGCGGCACCATCACGGTCGGCCGCGCCCCCGGCGGCGGCGCCGAGTTCCGATTTACGTTGCCCGTGGCGGCGCCGGCGTATCTCGCCTAGTGGCCCACGGGCGCATTCGTCTGCCTCCACCCCGTTAGACTCGGCCTTTGGCACCTTTGCGTCCTTCACGCGGCTGTCACAGCGCTGAGAGTCGGTGTCGGGGACCATCCGCCAGCCAATCGGAAGCACGGGAAGAGATGTCGGCACCCAATAAGTCGTACGACCCTGTCGAGGTCGAGGCGTTGAAACCGGAAGAGATCGAGCGCATGCGGGACGAGGCGCTCGCCGCCTTCGCCGCCGCGGACTCCCTCGACGCGCTCCACGAGGCCAAGGTCGCCCACACCGGCCCCGCCTCCCCGCTGGCCCTCGCCAACCGCGAGATCGGCGCCCTGCCCCCGCACGCCAAGGCCGACGCCGGCAAGCGCGTCGGCATGGCCCGCGGCGCCGTCAACAAGGCCCTCGCCGCCCGCCAGGCCGAGCTGGAGGCCGAGCGCGACGCGCGCGTGCTGGTGGAGGAGGACGTCGACGTCACGCTGCCGTACGACCGCGTCCCGGCCGGCGCCCGCCACCCCCTCACCACGCTCTCGGAGCGCATCGAGGACATCTTCGTGGCCATGGGCTACGAAGTCGCCGAGGGCCCGCAGGTCGAGGCCGAGTGGTTCAACTTCGACGCCCTGAACATCGGCCCGGACCACCCGGCCCGCGGCGAGGCCGACACCTTCTTCGTGCAGGGCCCCGACGGCGGCGCCGAGTCCGGCGTGGTGCTGCGCACCCACACCTCGCCGGTGCAGATCCGCTCGCTGCTGGAGCGCGAGCTGCCGGTGTACGTGATCTGCCCCGGCGTCGTGTACCGCACCGACGAGCTGGACGCCACCCACACCCCCGTCTTCCGCCAGGTGGAGCTGCTCGCCGTGGACGAGGGCCTGACCATGGCCGACCTCAAGGGCACCCTGGACCACATGGTCCAGTCGCTGTTCGGCGAGGGCATGAAGACCCGGCTGCGGCCGAACTTCTTCCCCTTCACCGAGCCCAGCGCCGAGATGGACATGCTCTGCTACGTCTGCAAGGGCGAGTCCGTCGGCAACCCCGACCGGCCCTGCCGCACCTGCTCGTCCGAGGGCTGGATCGAGCTGGGCGGCTGCGGCATGGTCAACCCGCGGGTGCTCACCGCCTGCGGCGTCGACCCGGAGAAGTACAGCGGCTTCGCCTTCGGGTTCGGCATCGAGCGGATGCTGATGTTCCGCCACAACGTCGAGGACATGCGAGACATGGTCGAGGGTGACGTCCGGTTCACCCGGCCGTTCGGGATGGAGATCTGATGCGGGTCCCGCTTTCTTGGCTGCGGGAGTACGTCGACCTGCCGGCCACCGAGACCGGCCGCGACGTCCAGGCCAAGCTCATTTCGGCCGGCCTGGAGGTCGAGACCGTCGAACAGCTCGGCGCCGACCTCAAGGGCCCGCTGGTCGTCGGTCAGGTGCTGACCATCGAGGAGTTGGAGGGCTTCAAGAAGCCGATCCGCTTCTGCACCGTCGACGTCGGCCGGGCCAACGGCACCGGCGAGCCCCAGGAGATCGTCTGCGGCGCCCGCAACTTCTCCGTCGGCGACAAGGTCGTGGTCGTCCTCCCCGGCGCCACGCTGCCCGGCGGCTTCTCCATCGCCGCCCGCAAGACCTACGGCAAGACGTCCCACGGCATGATCTGCTCCAGCGACGAGCTGGGCATGGGCGACGACGGCAGCCACGGCATCATCGTGCTGCCGCCGGAGACCGAGGTCGGCAAGGACGCCATCGAGCTGCTGGAACTGGTCGACGAGGTCCTGGACATCGCCGTCACCGCCAACCGCGGCGACTGCCTGTCCATCCGCGGCGTCGCCCGCGAGACCGCCATCGCCTACGGCCTGCCGCTGCGCGACCCCGCCCTGATCGACGTGCCGGCCCCGAACGCCTACGGCTACCCGGTCCAGGTCACCGACCCCTTCGGCTGCGACCGCTTCACCGCGCGCACCGTCACCGGCCTGCGCCCCGAGGCCCGCTCCCCGATCTGGCTGCAGCGCCGCCTGCAGAAGGTCGGCATGCGCCCGATCTCGCTCGCCGTCGACGTCACGAACTACGTGATGATGGAGCTGGGCCAGCCGCTGCACGCCTACGACCGCTCCCTGGTCCAGGGCACCATCGGCGTGCGCCGCGCCCAGGAGGGCGAGAAGCTCGTCACCCTCGACGGCGTCGAGCGCACGCTGCACGCCGAGGACCTGGTCATCACCGACGACCGCGGCCCGATCGGCCTCGCCGGCGTGATGGGCGGCGCCAACACCGAGATCGCCGACCACGAGATCACGGAGAACGGCTCGAACGGCACCACGGACGTGGTCATCGAGGCGGCGCACTTCGACGCCGTCGCGATCGCCCGCACCTCCCGCCGGCAGAAGCTGCTCACCGAGGCGTCCCGCCGCTTCGAGCGCGGCGTCGACCCGCAGGCCGCCGCGGCCGCCGCGCAGCGCACGGTGGACCTGCTGGTGCTGCTCGCGGGCGGCACGGCGGAGGCCGGTGTCACCGAGATCATCGCGCCCTCGGCCCCGCGCACCATCACCATCCCGGCCGACCACCCGGACAAGGTCGCGGGCGTCGTCTACGGCCGCGAGACCGTCGTACGCCGCCTCCAGCAGGTCGGCTGCGACGTCTACGGGCAGGACGAGCTGATCGTCACCGTCCCGTCCTGGCGGCCCGACCTGGTCGACCCGAACGACCTGGCCGAAGAGGTCATCCGCCTGGAGGGCTACGAGAACCTGCCCTCCACCCTGCCCAAGCCGCCCTCCGGCCGCGGCCTGACCCAGCGTCAGCGGCTGCACCGCCGGGTCGGCCGCGCCCTGGCCGGCGCCGGCTATGTCGAGGCGCCGAACTACCCCTTCCTCGGCGAGCAGGTCTTCGACCAGTTCGGCCTGGAGACCGACGACCCGGCCCGCCGCGTCGTCAAGCTGGTCAACCCGCTCAGCGACGAGGAGCCCGCGCTGCGTACGACGCTGCTGCCGGGCCTGCTCGGCGCGCTGCGGCGCAACGACGGCCGGGGCTCGCACGACCTGGCGCTGTTCGAGACCGGGCTGGTGTTCCAGCCCCGCGAGGAGCAGCGGGTGGCCACGCATCTGCCGGTCGACCGGCGTCCCACCGACGAGGAGATCGCCGTGCTGAACGCCGCGCTGCCCGAGCAGCCGCGGCACGTGGCCGTCGTCCTCGCCGGCGCCCGCGAGCAGGCCGGCTGGTGGGGCAAGGGCCGTCCGGCGGACTGGGCCGACGCGGTCGAGGCGGCGCGCGTCGTCGCCCGTGAGGCCGGTGCCGGACTGACCGTCCGCAAGGGCCAGTACGGCCCCTGGCACCCCGGCCGCTGCGCCGAGCTGGTGATCGGCGCGGACGGCGCGGAGCGGGTCGTCGGCCACGCGGGCGAGCTGCACCCGCGGGTGCTGAAGGCCCTGGGGCTGCCGGAGCGCACCTGCGCGATGGAGCTGAACCTGGACGCGCTGGAGACGGTGGGCGACGGCGTCCCGCGGGCGCCGCGGATCTCCACGTTCCCGGTCGCCACGCAGGATGTCGCGCTCGTCGTCGACAAGCCGATCCCTTCCGGCGAGGTCGAGGCGGCGCTGCGCGAGGGCGCGGGTGAACTCCTCGAGTCCATCCGGCTGTTCGACGTCTACGAGAACGCCGAGCAGCTGGGCGAGGGCAAGAAGTCCCTGGCGTACGCGCTCCGCTTCCGCGCGGCGGACCGCACGCTGACGGTGGACGAGGCGTCGGCGGCCCGCGACGCGGCGGTCGCCCTCGCGGGCGAGCGGACCGGGGCGGTGCTTCGGGGCTAGTCGCCGTAGGGGTTCTGTGCGCGGCCGGCTGCGGGTCTTCCGTGGCCGGCCGCGCCGTCAGCAGACGCTGAGTTCCCGGATGCCCTCCCGCGCACGTGCCTCCGCGTGCTGGTTGCCCAGTCTCCGGGCCAGAGCGAGGGCCTCGTGGTGCAGCCGTAGGGCCTCTTCCGGGCGGCCGGCGAGGCGGTGGGTCTCGGCGTAGCCGTCGAGGAAGTGGATCTTCCAGTGTTCCTCGAACAGCTCGTCCAGCAGCGCGAACGCCTCCCGGTGGCTGGCCGGCGCCAGCGCCCGGCGCAGCTGCTCCGCCGCCTCCTCGCGTTCCTCACCGGCGACGGCCAGGCCGAGCGTGATCCGGGCCGTCAGACCGGGCGGCCAGGACGGATCGGCGTGGGGGAGGGCCGGCACCGCCCGGGCCCGCTGCGCCGCCTCCGTACGGTGTCCCAGCTGGAGCATCGTCCCAGGCCTCCGCCGCGGCCGCCTGCGCCGCGCCCGCCGGGCAGCCGGCCTGCTCCTACAGCTTCCCGGCCAGCCGGAAGAGGCCAGCGGCTCCTCCACCTGGCCCGCGTCCCGGCTCAGATAACCGCGGCGGACGGCGAGTTCGGCTTCCGCGCGCGGGTCGCCGGTCCGGGAGAGCAGGCGCCCGGCGGTCTCGTACGCGGCGGCGGCCTGAGCCGTCCGGCCCGCGTTGTAGCGCGCGAAGCCCAGATCGCTGTGCGCCTGGGCCGGTTGCACCGGATCGTCCACGCATAAATGCAGGTTGACCGGCGTGGGCTCACTCGATCGGGTGGGAACCGGAGGCGATCCGGTCTCCCCGGGCCATGCCCTCGACAGAATCGGACCGGCCTTTCGGGGTCGGTCCGTCTGCCCTGTCAGGGACTCTCCATGGGGGACCAGTGGCATGATCCGCATCAAGGCACGGGCGCCCACCGCGCGGGGAGCCGTACTGCCCATGGTCTGGGGAGCCGTGGCGGTCGGTTACCGGTTCGGCTGTCCCCTCGCCCAGCAGCAAGGGCTCGGCGCTCGCATTCTCACCAGCGCTGTGTTCTTCGCCGTCGGCACCGGACTGATCGTCCACGCCCGCCGCGCGCCGCTGCGGGAGCTGCGGCAGGCCCGCCGGGTGGCGCGGGCCGCGCAGAGCGTCGTCCTGCGGCCCCTGCCGCCCCGCCTCGACGGGCTGAACCTCGCCGCGGCCCAGCTGTCCGCGGAGCGGGGCGCGTGCGTCGGCGGCGACCTGTACGAGGCGATCGCCACCGAGCACGGGGTGCGGGTGGTGATGGGCGACGTCCGCGGGCACGGCCTGGCGGCGCTCGGCACCGTCGCCGCCGTCCTCGGCAGTTTCCGCGAGGCCGCCCACGACGAGCCCGACCTCACCGGCGTCCTGCGCCGGCTGGACCGCGCCCTCGCCCGCCACCTGCGCGAACGCGCCCGCGCCGAACACCCCGCGCACGGCGCCCCGGACCCCGACCAACCGGTCGCCGAGGAGTTCGTCACCGTGCTGCTCCTGGAGATCGACCGCGCGGGCGAAGTGCACGCCCTCAACTGCGGTCACCCCTGGCCGTACCGGCTCAGCGGCACCAGGGTCGAGCCGCTGACGCGCGTCGAACCCCTTCCGCCGCTGGGCCCGTTCCCGCTGCCGGCCGCGCTGGAGGCCCGGGGCTGCGGTCATCTGGGTCCCGGTGAGTTCCTCGTCCTCTTCACGGACGGGGTGGAGGACGCGCGGGACGGCCGGGGGCGGTTCTTTCCGCTGCCCCAAGCCCTGAGAGACGTCGTACGGGATCGTCCGGTCTCCGCCCAGGCGGTCCTGGGCGCCCTCTTCACAGCGCTCCTGCACCACACGGCCGGCGCTCCCACGGACGACACAGCACTACTGGTCCTGCGCAACGACCGAAACCCGGCACGGTGCAATGCCCTTGCCGCCCTTCGCCCGGCCAAGCCACCGCTTTTCGAGGGGGAGCCGGCGGCTTGGCCGGAAGCCCAGTGAACCGGAAGGCCACGCTGAGCGACACCGCATGCACTCTGCGGATGCGAGCACTCCGTTCACACCCCGTGCGAAGCCGGACCCACTACGCTGAACCGCACAGGCCATTCGGGGGGCATCCATGCAGCCCAACACTCTGCTCGACGCGATCCTGGACGAGGCGGGGATCTCGCACGCCGGCCTCGCCGCCCACGTCAACCAGGCGGGCCGGAAACGGGGCCTCGCGCTCCGGTACGAACACACCGCCGTGGCACGGTGGTTGAAGGGCCAGCGGCCGCGCGGCCAGGTCCCCGACCTGATCTGCGAGGTGCTCGCCGCCCGCCTGCACCGCCCCGTCACCCTCGACGACATCGGCCTGGGCGTGCCCGGCGAGCCCAGCACCCCGCACGCCGGCTCGCTGAACGGCTTCGTGGAGCGGGCCACCGCCCTGTGGCGCTCCGACGAACAGCAGCGGCCGCATGTGCTCGGCGCCCCCGCCGTCACCGGGACCCCGGCCGTGATGCCGGTGTGGGAGTGGGAGAACCCGCCCGAGGACGTCGACGTCTCCCGCGGCGGCCGGCACCGGGTCACCCCCGCCGACATCGAGATGCTGCGGGCCGCGCGCACGCACTACGAGCAGATGTACCGCAAGGCCGGCGGCATCGCGACCCGCAGCCGCATCGTCGGCTTCCTCAACGCCGAGGCGGCGCCGCTGCTGCGCGGCAGCTACACCGACGCCACCGGACGCCAACTGCACCGGGCCACCGGCGGCTTGGTGGCGATCGCGGGCATCTGCGCCTACGACTCCGACGCCCACGGGCTGGCCCAGCGCTACTTCCACCAGGCGCTCAGGCTGGCGAAGGCCAGCGGGGACCGGGGACTTGGGGCGTACGTGATAGCGCTGCTGGTCAACCAGTCGTTGTTCATGCGGGAGTACCGGCAGGCCGTCGCCTTCGCGGAGGCCGCGCTGCGGGCCGCCGGCAAGCACATCACCCCGGCGCTCGCCTCGGATCTGTACGCGATGCAGGCCAAGGCCTACGCCCACCTCGGCGACTCCGCCGGCGCGCTGTCCTGCATCCGGCGCGCGGAGGCGGCCGCCGAACGGATCCGGCGCGGTTACGAGCCCGACGAGACCGGCTACGTCCAGCCGGGCCTGGTCAATGTGCAGGTGGCCGAGGCGCTGCTCAGCCTCGGCGAGCTGGCCGCCGCGGCGGAGCACGCGGCGGCGGCCGTCGGCAACCCGGCCCACGACCGGGGCCGGGTGCACCGGCTCGCCATGCTCAGCACCATCGAGCTGCGCCAGGGCAACGCCGACAAAGCGGTGGCCACCGCCGTGCAGATGGCGGAGCAGGCACGCGGGATGGAGTCGCAGCGGCTGCGCGACAGACTCCGCGCGGTGCGCGAACACCTGGTGCGCTGTGGCTCGGCCGGGACCGCCGAAGCCGCCGAACTCATCGACGGAGCACTGCGCGTACCGCTGTAGGCCCACTGTGGGCACACAGTTCCTGCTGCGATATTGCCACTTACTCGGCGGAAGGTGGCAGAACCGTGCAGTGGACGAAACTGAACGAACAAACTGTGTACGCAAACCGCTGGTTCAGCGTCAATCTCGCAGATGTCGAGCTGCCGGACGGCCGGCATCTGGACCACTTCCTGATCCGGCTGCGGCCCGTGGCCGTGGCCACCGTGGTCAACGACGCCAACGAGGTGCTGCTGCTGTGGCGGCACCGCTTCATCACCGACAGCTGGGGGTGGGAACTGGCCGCGGGCGTCGTCGAGGACGGCGAGGACATAGCCGAAGCGGCCGCCAGGGAACTGGAGGAGGAGACCGGCTGGCGGCCGGGGCCCCTGCACCACCTGATGAGCGTGGAGCCGTCCAACGGCCTCACCGACGCCCGGCACCACATCTACTGGTCCGACCGGGGCGAGTACGTCGGGCACCCCGTGGACGACTTCGAATCGGACCGCCGGGAATGGGTTCCGCTCAAACTCGTTCCCGACATGATCGCCCGCGGGGAGGTCCCGGCCGCCAACATGGCGGCCGCGTTACTCCTGCTGCACCACGCGAGGCTCGCCGAGGGCTAGCGGGCCCCGCGCCTAGCGGCCCAGCGTCTGCCAGACCGTCGCCACCAGCGCGCCCAGCGCGGTGAGCACGGCGAGGGAGGGCAGCGGCCAGCGTGCGTGTTCCAGCGAGACGATCCGGGAGTTCAGCTCGTCCAGCTCCTTGGCGGTCTCCTCGGTGCGATGGCTCAGCAACGCCAGCCCTCCCTCGACACGGGCGTAGGCCACGTCGAGGCGGCGGCGTAACTCTGCGAGTTCTCCCTGGACCACGGGATGCTCCGGATCGGCGGTCACGAGTCCGCTCCTTTCTGTAGTCGAACAGGTGGTTCCGCATCCCTTGCATGCGCATGAGGAGTCAACTCTCCTGGTGGGCGCGTGGGGAGCGTGTGCGAGCGGCATATGCGTGCCCGCCGCGCACACGGTGTGTGAAACAGATGGGCCCGGCACCGAGTTCGGTGCCGGGCCCGCGAGCGTAGCTCTGCGTGATCAGTCGTGAGGGGAGAAGCGATCAGCCGTAGGTGTAGAAGCCCGAGCCGGTCTTCCGGCCCAGACGGCCCGCCTCGACCATGCGCTGCAGCAGCGGGGGAGCGGCGTACAGCGGCTCCTTGTACTCCGCGTACATGCTGTTGGCGATGGAGACGATGGTGTCCAGGCCGATCAGGTCGGACAGCTTCAGCGGGCCCATCGGGTGGGCGCAGCCCATCTCCATGCCGTTGTCGATGTCCTCGCGGCTGGCGATGCCCGACTCGAACATCCGGATCGCGGAGAGCAGATACGGCACGAGCAGCGCGTTGACGACGAAGCCGGAGCGGTCCTGGGCGCGGATGGAGTGCTTGCCGAGCACCTTCTCGGCGAAGACCTGGGCGCGGCTGAGGGTGCCCTCGGAGGTGGTGAGCGCCGGGATCAGCTCGACCAGCTGCTGCACCGGGGCCGGGTTGAAGAAGTGGATGCCGACGACGTGGTCCGGGCGGGAGGTGGCGACCGCCAGCTTCACCAGCGGGATCGAGGAGGTGTTGGAGGCGAGGATCGCGTCCGGGCGGGTCACCACCTGGTCCAGCACCTGGAAGATCTCGGTCTTGACCGGCTCGCTCTCCACCACGGCCTCGATCACCAGGTCGCGGTCGGCGAACTCGCCGAGGTCGGTGGTGAAGGTGAGCCGCGCCTGGGTGGCGTCCCGCTCCTCCTCGGTGATCTTTCCGCGCTCGGCGGCCTTGTCCACGGAGTTGAACAGCCGGGTGCGGCCGATCTCCAGGGCCTCGCCGGTGGTCTCGGCGACCTTCACGTCCAGTCCCGCGCGGGCGCACACCTCGGCGATGCCCGCGCCCATCTGGCCGCAGCCCACGACTCCGACGCGCGTGATATCTCCCGATGGGAAGCCTGTCACATCGACCCCTTCGCTGGTTCTCCGGCTCGCTGGCAGGACTTCCGGGTTCGGCGCCTGCTCCGATCGAGCACGTTACCGTCAAGTATCGATGATCGATCGGCGGGGTGGGGGCCATCCTGGGGCGCGGAACGATCCGTGACGAAGCGGATCCCGAGCGTAAGGGTGTGCCGATGCCTCCTCTGTCCCGGCGAGCCTTCGCCCTGGCGCTGCCGACGCTGGTCGCGGCGCCGGGCGCGGCGGCCGCGGCTCCCCGGACCGGCGCGGCCCGCCGGGTCACGGAGATGCGCGGGGTGTGGCTGGCGACCGTGTCCAACCGGGACTGGCCGTCCCGGCCCGGCCTGCCGGCCGCCGCGCAGCGCAAGGAGCTGATCGCCCACCTCGACAGGGCGGCCCGCGACCGGCTCAACACGGTGGTCTTCCAGGTGCGGCCCACCGCCGACGCCCTGTGGCCGTCCCCGTACGAGCCCTGGTCCGAGTGCCTCACCGGCACCCAGGGCAGGAGCCCCGGCTGGGATCCGCTCGGCACCGCGGTGCGGGAGGCCCACGCCCGGGGCCTTGAGCTGCACGCCTGGTTCAATCCGTACCGGATCGCGGTCCACACCGATCCCGGCCGGCTCGCCGCCTGGCACCCGGCCCGCAGGCACCCGCACTGGGTGGTGCGATACGGCGACGGCCTCTACTACAACCCCGGCCTGCCCGAGGTCCGCGCCTTCGTGCGGCGGGCGATCCTGGACGCGGTCGCCCGGTATCCCGTCGACGCCGTCCACTTCGACGACTACTTCTACCCGTACCCGGTCGCCGGGCAGACCTTCGACGACGACGACGCCTACGACCGCCACGGCGGCGGCTTCCCCGGCCGGGCCGCCTGGCGGCGCGCCAACATCGACGCGCTGATCAGGGAGACGGCCGCCGCCATCCGGCGCGTCCGGCCCGGCACCCGCTTCGGGATCAGCCCCTTCGGGGTGTGGCGCAACGCCTCGGCCGACCCGCGCGGCTCGGACACCCGGGCGCGCGTGCAGTCGTACGACGACCTGTACGCCGACACCCTCGGCTGGGTGCGCCGGAACTGGATCGACTACGTCGTCCCGCAGCTGTACTGGCACATCGGCGCGGCCGACGCCGACTACGCCACGCTCGTCGCGTGGTGGGCGGATGCCGCGAAGGGCAGCGGGACGCACCTCTACATCGGCGAGGCGCTGTACCGGGCGGGAGCGGCCGGGCAGCCCTCGGCCTGGCAGGACCCGGTCGAGCTGTCCCGGCACCTCACCCTCGCCGCCGGCCACCCGCAGGTGCGCGGGCATGTCTTCTTCGCCGCCACGGAGGTGGCGGCCGATCCGATCGGCGCGATGTCACGCGTGATCAGCGACCACTACGGGCGGTCGGCGAAACCGCCGCGCTGATTCCTCTCCTCGTGGTGCTTGACCTGGCAGTCGGGTCCGGGGGACATGATCGCCTCGTGGCCGTCCTGGAAACGGACGCGATAGGGCGGGTTGCCCTCGGGGCCCAGTACTTCGACCACTTCCGAGACCTGGTCGTGTTGGCCGACCACCCTGCCGTGCTGGACAAGACGGTCGCCCTTGGATGCACGCATGTCGCAGGCCCTCCTCATGATCACGACCGCTGGGTGACGGCGATGCAGACGAGCACGGCGACGGCGGTCACGGGAGCGGCCGCCGTGAAGTGCTCGCCCAGCAGCAGCGCCGACCACACCAGTGTGAGCAGCGGCTGAGCCAACTGCAACTGGCTGGCCCGCGGGACGCCGATGTCCGCCATGCCCCGGTACCACACGACCAGGCCGAGGAACTGCGAGCCCAGCGCCACCCACAGCAGGCCGGCGATGCCGTGCCCGGTGAGGTGGACCGGCTCGTACGCCAGGGCCACCGCGGCGGCCGGCACGCTCAGCGGCAGGCACAGCACCAGCGCCCAGCCGATCACCTGCCAGCCCGGCATGACCCGGGCCAGCCGGCCGCCCTCGGTGTAGCCGGCCGCGCACACCAGCAGCGCCGCGAACAGATAGCCGTCGGCGAGCGTGAGCGCGCCGCCGCTCTGTCCGACGGTGAACGCGACCACGGCCGCGGCCCCCGCCAGCGCCGCCAGCCAGAACCGGCGCGAGGGGCGGCTGCCGGTGCGCAGGGCGGAGAACACGGCGGTGGTCAGCGGCAGCAGCCCGACCACGACGGCGGCGTGCGCGGTGGTGGAGGTCCGCAGGGCGAGCGTGGTCAGCATCGGGAAGCCGAACACCACGCCGGCCGCGACGACGGCGAGACCCGGCAGATGCCGCCGCTCCGGCAGCGGTACCCGCAGCACGAGAAGGCAGCCGCCCGCGACGAGCGCCGCGAGGACGCTGCGCACGGCCACCAGTGACCAGGGGCCGAAGCCCTCGAGGCCCCAGGCGGTGGCCGGGAAGGTCAGGGAGAAGGAGGCGACACCGAGGGCGGCGAGGCCGGTGCCGAGGCCCCGGCGCTCGCGGGGAGCGGTGACCGCTATCGGGCTGACGGCAGTAGCGCTACTCTGTGTTCTCATGGACCAGCGTAGCAGTGTCGGCGAACTGGCAGAACAGCTCCGGCGGGACCTTGACCGCTACTCTCCTGGTGGAAAGCTCCCATCGAGCCGGGCGCTGGTCGAGCGGTTCCGGGTGAGCCCGGTGACCGTCTCGCGCGCGCTCGCTCAGCTGGCCGCCGAGGGGCTGGTGGTCACCCGGCCCGGAGCCGGCGCCTTCCGGGCCCGGCCGCGCACGGACGAGACGCCCGCCGGGGACACCTCGTGGCAGGAGGTGGCGCTGAGCGCCGACGGCGCCACCGACCTCGTACCGCGCACGGTCGACGCCTCCGGGGTCACGGTCTCGCTGGCCGCGCCGCCGCCCGGCGTGCTGGAGTTCAACGGCGGCTATCCGCATCCCTCCCTCCAGCCGGAGCGGGCCATGGCCGCGGCCCTGGCCCGGGCCGGACGGCGGCCCGGCGCCTGGGGGAGGCCGCCGCTGGAGGGGCTGCCGGAGCTGCGGGAGTGGTTCGCGCGCGACATCGGCGGGGGCGTCACCGCGGCCGAGGTGCTGATCGCGGCCGGCGGCCAGTCGGCGCTCACCACCGCCCTGCGCGCACTCGCCCCGCCCGGCGCTCCGGTGCTCGTCGAGTCGCCCACCTACCCCGGCATGCTGGCCATCGCCCGCGCGGCCGGCCTGCGGCCCGTCCCGGTGCCGGTCGACCCCGACGGCGTGCGCCCCGGCCTGCTCGCCGACGCCTTCCGGGCCAGCGGCGCCCGGGTGTTCGTCTGCCAGCCCCTGTTCCAGAACCCGACCGGCGCCGTGCTCGCCCCCGACCGGCGCGCCGAAGTGCTGCGCATCGCCCGCGAGGCCGGCGCCTTCATCGTCGAGGACGACTTCGTACGGCGCCTGGTGCACGCCGACGCCGGCCCGCTGCCCCGGCCGCTCGCGGCCGACGACCCCGACGGCGTGGTGGTGCACGTCGGCTCGCTGACCAAGGCCACCTCGCCCAGCTTCCGGGTGAGCGCGCTGGCCGCGCGCGGCCCGGTGCTGGAGCGGCTGCGCGCCATCCAGGTCGTGGACAGCTTCTTCGTGCCCCGCCCGCTGCAGGAGGCGGCCCTGGAACTGGTCGGCTCCCCGGCCTGGCCCCGCCATCTGCGCGCACTGTCACAGGAGTTGAGGGCCCGCCGGGACGCCATGACGGCCGCCCTGGCCGGGCGCCTGCCCGAACTCGCCCTGCCGCACATCCCCTCCGGCGGCTACCACCTCTGGCTGCGCCTGCCGGAGGGAACCGACGAGACCGCCCTCGCCGCGGCCGCCCTCCGCGCGGGCGTGGCCCTCACCCCCGGCCGCCCCTACTTCAGCGCCGAACCCCCCGCGGCCCACCTGCGGCTGAGCTTCGCCGCGGTCGCCGGGACCGGGGAGATCGCCGAGGGGGTACGACGGCTGCGCGCGGCCTGCGACGAGGTGTTCCAGGGCACGGTGACCATGCCGCAGCCGACCTCCGGTGACGCGCCCCGAAGCGTGCCACCCGTCACGGAGAACACCGCTTCCCGGCCAGTCGAGTAAGCAGCCGCTTACCGCGAGTAGCCCACAGGCAACAGCTCTTGACCAGCGCACACAATCGGCACACCATCACCGCATGCCACTGAGGGTGACGTTCGTCGCCGCCGCGCGGAGCGCCCCGCTGCTGGCGGAGCGCTTCCAGGACGACCGGCCGCTGGACCAGGCCGGCTGGGAAGAGGTGCAGCGCGCCGCCGGGGACCTGCTGCCGCTGGCGGCGGCCGAGCTGCGGTACTGCTCGCCCACGCCGCGCAGCCGGGCCACCGGCGACGCGCTGGGGTACGCCCCGCTGGTCCAACTCGCCCTGCGGGACTGCGACATGGGCCGCTGGAGCGGACTGACCCTGGGCGAGGCGATGGCCCGCGAACCCGACGCGGTGGACGCCTGGCTCGCCGACCCCCGTGCGACCCCGCACGGCGGCGAGTCCCTGCTCGCGTTCATCTCCCGGGTCGGAGGCTGGCTGGACACCCGCCCGGCCGACGACGGCGGCCGGATCGTCGCCGTAGCCGAGCCCGCCGTCATCCGCGCGGCCCTGGTCTACGCCCTGAAGGCGCCGCCGTCGACCTACTGGAACATCGACGTGCGCCCGCTGTCCATGACCACCGTCACCGGCCGCGCGGGCCGCTGGAACCTGCGCCTCGACGGGGTCTCGGCCCAGCCCTCGCACACCTAGCGCCCGGCCTCGCGCACGTAGTCGGTGGTGAGGAGGAGATCCTTCGCGGGGCCGCCGACCCGCCACACCGTCCGCCAGTGGTCGGCGTCCCGGACGGTGAACTCGCCCCGGTAGAGGTCGGCCGCGCACGGGTGCTCGGCGATCCAGTGCCCGGTGCCGAGGTCCAGCTCGTGGAAGGGCCGCCCGTCGGCGAACCGGACGTCGGCCGTGCCCGGCGTCGGCCCGGGCAGGAACCGCAGCGTACGGGTGGCCGGCCGGGTCACACCCTGCCAGGTGAAGGCACCGGACTCCTCGTGCAGCAGGGCTCCGCCGGGCAGCGCGGTGAAGTCGACGACCCCTTCGAAGCGGCCCTCGTCCCCGCTCGCCAGATCCCGCACGTCCCGCTCGACACGCCAGCGGCCGGCGAGATGCGCCAGCACATCGGCCACCGGCCAGAACTCGCCGTCCATCACCATGCCTTCCGTCCGCACCGAGCTTAGCGGTGCCAACAGCGTCCCCTTCACCCCGGCCGCCGGCAGATCCGCAAGGCCGGTTCACCGTAAAAACACCTCCCGTAAATCAGAGATTTCCCGGGACGTCATCAAATTCATCCGGTGTTTTCCGTATTCGGAGGGCGGTGCATCACTTTTCGGTGAGCGCACAACCAACCGGAAATCCGGGCCGTCTACGTCGGCGAAATAGCGGCCATATGCGTGGGGGGACACGGGGAAATGAGACCGGGTGGGAAACCGATGTCGCGTCCGCGGCGCGCCGCAGCCCTGCTCGGCGCGGCCGTCGCCGTCATAGCGTTCTGCGCCGGGGACGTCCTCGCCCGCAGCTACCCCTTCGGCCCCCGCACCCGCAGCGTCAACGACCTCGGCAACCAGTACGTGCCCTTCCACGCCCACCTGTGGGACCTGCTGCACGGCCGCGCCGACGGCGGCCTCCTCGTCAACTGGCAGTCCGGCTACGGCTCCAGCTTCCTGCCCGACCTCGGCACCTATCTCGGCAGCCCCTTCGCGCTGCTCGTCGCCGTCTTCCCCAGGGACCGGATCGACATCGCCGTCTACGCCGTCACCGCCTTGAAGATCGCCTGCGCCGCGGCCGCCATGGCCTGCCTGCTGCTCACCCTGCGCCCCGGCCGCTGGTGGGCGGCGGGCCTGCTCGGCGCCTCGTACGCGCTGTGCGGCTGGACCCTGGCCGACGCCGACTACAACCCGATGTGGCTCGACGGCCTGATCGCCCTGCCGCTGCTGTGCCTGGTCGGGGAGTGGGCGCTCACGGGGCGCCGACGGCTCCTCGGCGTCCTGGTCGTCGCCCTCGCCTGGACCGCCGACTTCTACACCGCCTACATGGCCACCCTCGGCGCCGCGCTCGTCCTCGCCCTGCGCCTGCTGCTCGCCCGCCCGCCCCGCCGGGAGGCGCTCGCGGCGGCCGGACGCGCCACCCTCACCGTCGCCCTCGGCACGGGCCTGGCCGCCCCGCTCGTCGCGGTGGTCTACTTCGGCACCCGGCACGCCTACCCCGGCCGCGTACGGCCGTTCACCCCCGTACCGGGCGAGGACCTGCTCGCCCGGCTGCTGCCGGCGACGTACGGCTTCGGCTCCCCGGCCCTCTACGTCGGCGTCACCGCCCTGGTGCTCGCCCTCGCCCTGCCCTTCCACCGCGCGGTGCCCGCCCCGGTCCGGGCGGGCTGGACCGCGCTGGTGCTCCTGGTCGCCCTGTCCCTGCAGTGGGCGCCCACCAGCCTGGCCTGGCACGCCTTCGCCACCCCGCAGGGCAGCTCCTACCGGCAGGCCTTCGTCCTGTGCGGGCTGCTGGTGATCGCCGCCTGGCACGCCCTGGCGTACGGCCCGCCCGACGGGCGCACGCTCGGCGCCGCGACCGCGTTGCTCGCCGTGCTCACCGCCGTGGCGAGCCGCAGCGCGCTGGTACGGCCGCACACCTGGCCGGTGCTGCTGCTCGCCGTCGCCGGCACCCTGGCCGGGCTCGTCCTGCTGGGCCGCGCCGGGCCGCGCACACGACTCGCCGGAGCCGCCGTCGTACTCCTCCTCGGCGCGCAGGTCGGCGAGAGCGCCGCCACCTCCGCCGTCGCCGCCGGGCTGCGCCTGAAGCACCTCGACGACTACGCGCCCTGGGGCGAGCGGCAGCAGCGGCAGGCCGCGGTGATCGCCGAGAACGACGGCTGGCCCCGCTACCGCACCGACCCCGGCCGCGAGCAGACCGTCGGCAACGACCCGCTGCTGGTCGGCGGCCAGGGCGCCCAGTACTACAGCAGCCTCACCTCCGACGTCCTCAGCCGCACCCTCACCGCGCTCGGCGGCGGCTGGACCTCGCGCGGCCGCAGCGTGCAGAGCCTGGACAACGCCGTCACCGACGTCCTCTTCTCCGTCGGCGCCCGGCTGCACGACCCGCCCGACCCGCACCAGGGAACCCCGGCCCGGGGAAGCGACCGGACCACCGTCACCCGGCGCGAGGTGCCGCCCCTGGTGACCGTGCGGACCGCTCCCGACACCGCCCCGTTCGGCGACTCGCCCTACCGCAACCAGGAACTGCTGCTCGGCAGCCGCGTCTACACCGTCCCCCGGCTCGCGGTGCGGGACGACCTCGGCAAGCCGGTGACCAGCCGCTACGTGGGCTCCGGGAGTGCCCTGACCGGGCCCGTGATCACCGCCCGCTGCCCGGCCGGGACCCAGGTCGACCTGTGGGCGCCGCACTTCTCCGGCACCGCGCGGCTCGCGGGAAGCGGCACCGGCGCGCCGTTCCGGTTCACGTACGGGCGCAACCGGGCCGCCATGGCGCCGCTCGGCACCGCACCGGCCTCCGGACGCGTGCGGATCGAGCTGACGCCGGACCGGCCCGGCCGCATCCCGCCCGGCGCGGTCGGCTGCCTGGACACCGCCCGGCTGGACGCGGCCGCCGCGCGTCTGAAGGCCACCGGCGCCACCGGGGTGACCGTTTCCGACGGCACCCTCCGGGCCCGGCTGCCCGCCGGCAGCAAGGGCATCGCGGTCGTCGCCGCACCCCGCATCGCCGGCTGGCGGTGTGCCACCGGCGAGCGCGCGGCCCGGCCCGCCGGCGACTACCACGGGCTGATCTCCGTCCCGCTCGACGGCCGCTCGACCACCGTGACCTGCACCTTCCGCCCGCCCGGCCTGCGGCTGGGCACGACCGTCTCACTCGCCTCGCTCACGGCCCTCGCCGTACTCAGCGCCCTCACCGCCGTCCGCCGCCGGCGCGTCCCCGCGCCGCCCACGAGCACACCACCACGCGAGCGCGTGACCACCGCACCCTGACCGCGCCCCTGGGGGGAACCCGCCATGCTGATATCGATCGTCGCGCCCTGCTACAACGAGGAAGCCGTCCTCGACCGCTTCCACGACAGGATCCAGGCCGTCGCCGAGGACCTGCTGCCGCTCGGCCACGACATGGAGTTCGTGTACGTGGACGACGGCAGCCGCGACCGTACCCTCGCCGTCCTCAAGCGCCTCGCGGAGCGCGACGCACGGGTGCGTTACGTCTCCTTCAGCCGCAACTTCGGCAAGGAGGCCGCCCTGCTCGCCGGCCTGAGGCACGCCTCCGGGGACGCGGTGGTCGTCATGGACGCCGACCTCCAGCACCCGCCCGAGCTGATCCGGCGGATGGTCCGGCTGCGCGAGGAGGGCCACGACCAGGTCATCGCCCGGCGCACCCGCACCGGCGACGGCCTCGCCCGGACCCTGACCGCGCGCCTGTACTACCGGCTGGTCAACCGCCTGGTCGACGTCGAACTCGTCGACGGCGCAGGCGACTTCCGGCTGCTGTCGCGCCGCGTGGTGGACGCCGTACTGGCCCTGACCGAGTACAACCGCTTCTCCAAGGGCCTGTTCGCCTGGGTGGGCTTCCCGAGCACCGTCTTCGCGTACGAGAACGCCGCCCGCGAGGCCGGCCGCAGCTCCTGGAACCTGCGCGGCCTGCTCAACTACGGCATCGACGGGCTGCTGTCCTTCAACAACCGCCCGCTGCGCGCCGCCCTCTGGCTCGGCATGGCCCTGCTGTGCTGCGCGGGCCTCTACACGGCCTGGATCGTCGGCGCCGCCCTGATCCACGGCGTCCAGACCCCCGGCTATGTGACCATCATCACCGCCGTGACCGCCCTCGCGGGCGTCCAGATGGTCATGCTGGGAGTGATCGGGGAGTACACCGGCCGCATCTACTACGAGGTGAAGGGCCGCCCGCACTTCCTGGTGAAGGCGACCAACGTCGAACGGACGAAAGACCTCATCCCCTGATGTCCAGACAGATAGCCGTCTTCGCCGTCGTCGGCGGCGTCAACACCGCCACCTATTACGGTCTGTACCTGCTGTTCCTCGCTTTCCTTCCGTATCTGGCCGCGCACGTCCTGGCATTTCTGCTGAGCATGGTCGGCTCTTTCTTCCTGAACGCGCGCTTCACCTACCGGACGCGGCCCACCTGGCGGAAATTCCTGCTGTTCCCGCTGACCAACCTCACGAATTTCGTCATCACCACGGCCGGGGTGTACGTGATCGTGGACGTCCTGCACGCGGGGAGCCGCTTCGCCCCGCTCCTCGCCTCGGCGGCCGCGATCCCGGTGACCTTCCTGCTCTCCCGCCGCATCATGCTGCCCGGCCCGGACGCCGTTGCATAAAACTGCAGCGGAACGTATAGTCATGCCATCCAGAGGAGGGTGACATGGCGGTACGTGCGGCGGTGGCCGGAGCGAGCGGGTACGCGGGCGGCGAGGTCCTGCGCCTGCTCCTTGCGCACCCCGAGGTCGAGATCGGTGCCCTGACCGCGAACTCCAACGCCGGCCAGCGGCTCGGCGCGCTCCAGCCGCACCTGCTGCCGCTGGCCGACCGGGTGCTCACCGAGACCACGGCCGAGGCGCTCGCCGGGCACGACGTGGTCTTCCTCGCGCTGCCGCACGGGCAGTCCGCCGCCGTCGCCGAGCAGCTCGGCCCGGACGTCCTCGTGGTCGACATGGGCGCCGACTTCCGGCTGAAGGACCCGGCCGACTGGGAGCGGTTCTACGGCTCGGAGCACGCCGGCACCTGGCCCTACGGCCTCCCCGAACTTCCGGGCGCCCGCGCCGCGCTGGAGGGGTCCAAGCGCATCGCGGTGCCCGGTTGCTACCCGACCGCGGTCACCCTCGCCCTGTTCCCGGCCTACGCCGCCTCACTCGCCGAGCCGGAGGCGGTGATCGTCGCCGCGTCCGGCACCTCCGGCGCGGGCAAGGCGCCCAAGCCGCACCTGCTCGGCAGCGAGGTCATGGGCTCCATGTCGCCGTACGGCGTCGGCGGCGCCCACCGGCACACCCCCGAGATGATCCAGAACCTCAGCGGGGTCGCGGGGCAGGGCGTGCGCGTCTCCTTCACGCCGACCCTGGCGCCGATGCCCCGCGGCATCCTCGCCACGTGCAGCGCGTCCGCCGTCGCCGGGGTGACGGCGGACTCCGTCCGCGCCGCCTACGAGAAGGCCTACGCCGAGGAGCCCTTCGTCCACCTGCTCCCCGAGGGCCAGTGGCCCGCGACGGCGTCCGTCCACGGTTCCAACGCCGTTCAGGTGCAGGTCGCGTACGACGAGTCCGTGGGCCGCATCATCGCCATCAGCGCCATCGACAACCTGACCAAGGGCACCGCGGGCGGTGCCGTCCAGAGCATGAACATCGCCCTGGGTCTTCCCGAGACCACCGGGCTTTCCACGATCGGAGTCGCCCCGTGAGCGACGCACGTGCAGCCACCGGGCCGCAGACAACGACGAAAGCCGCACCGGCGCGCTGCACGGGCGGAGAAGCGAACGAGGAGATGCAGTGAGCGTCACGGCAGCCAAGGGATTCACGGCGGCGGGCATCGCCGCCGGGATCAAGGAGAACGGCAACCCCGACCTGGCCCTCGTGGTCAACAACGGGCCGCGCCGTGCCGCCGCGGGCGTCTTCACCTCCAACCGCGTGAAGGCGGCGCCGGTGCTGTGGTCGGAGCAGGTCCTCAAGGGCGGTGAGCTGACCGCCGTCGTCCTGAACTCCGGCGGCGCCAACGCCTGTACGGGTCCCAAGGGCTTCCAGGACACCCACGCCACCGCGGAGAAGGTGGCCGAGTCGCTCAACACCGCCGGTTACGACGAGGCGGGCGGCCACGCCCCGGGCCAGGTCGCCGTCTGCTCCACCGGCCTGATCGGCGTGCTGCTGCCGATGGACAAGCTGCTGCCGGGCGTGGACAAGGCGGTCGCCCAGCTCAGCCCGCACGGCGGCGAGAAAGCCGCCATCGCCATCAAGACCACCGACACCGTCCACAAGACATCCGTCGTCACCAAGGACGGCTGGACCGTCGGCGGCATGGCCAAGGGCGCCGGCATGCTCGCGCCCGGCCTCGCCACCATGCTGGTCGTCCTCACCACCGACGCCGACCTCGACAACGCCACCCTGGACAAGGCCCTGCGCGCCGCCACCAAGGTCACCTTCGACCGCGTCGACTCCGACGGCTGCATGTCCACCAACGACACCGTGCTGCTGCTGGCCTCCGGCGCCTCCGGCATCACCCCGGAGTACGCCGAGTTCGCCGACGCCGTACGCCAGGTCTGCGACGACCTCGGACAGCAGCTCATCCGGGACGCCGAGGGCGCCAGCAAGGACATCAAGGTGGAGGTGGTCAACGCGGCGAGCGAGGCGGACGCCGTCGAGGTGGGCCGCTCCATCGCCCGCAACAACCTCCTCAAGTGCGCGATCCACGGCGAGGACCCCAACTGGGGCCGGGTGCTCTCCGCGATCGGCACCACCTCCGCCGCCTTCGAGCCGGACCGGCTCAACGTCGCCATCAACGGCGTGTGGGTGTGCAAGAACGGCTCTGTCGGCGAGGACCGCGAGAAGGTCGACATGCGCTACCGCGAGGTGCACATCGTCGCCGACCTGGCCGCCGGCACCGAGACCGCGACGATCTGGACCAACGACCTCACCGCCGACTACGTCCACGAGAACAGCGCCTACTCCTCATGAGCACTCGCAAGCACACGGCCCTGCCGAAGGCCCAGATCCTCATCGAGGCGCTGCCCTGGCTGACCCGGCACCACGGCAAGATCGTCGTCATCAAGTTCGGCGGCAACGCCATGGTGAACGAGGACCTCAAGGCCGCCTTCGCCCAGGACGTGGTCTTCCTGCGGCACGCCGGCCTCAGGCCGGTCGTCGTCCACGGCGGCGGCCCGCAGATCAGCGCCGCCCTCGACAGGCACGGCATCGTCAGCGAGTTCAAGGCGGGCCTGCGCGTCACCACC
Source organism: Streptomyces sp. NPDC007189 (assembly GCF_040703635.1). Taxonomy (NCBI): domain Bacteria; kingdom Bacillati; phylum Actinomycetota; class Actinomycetes; order Kitasatosporales; family Streptomycetaceae; genus Streptomyces; species Streptomyces sp. NPDC007189. Next base: position 226,947 of record NZ_JBEYEY010000011.1, on the reverse strand, counting down.
GAGGACGCCATGGACGTCGTGCGCATGGTGCTCGCCGGGCAGGTGCAGCGCGAGCTGGTCGGCCTGCTCAACCAGCACGGCCCGCTCGCCGTCGGCCTGACCGGCGAGGACGCGCACACCATCACCGCCACCAAGCACCAGCCCGAGATCGACGGCGAACTGGTCGACATCGGCCGGGTCGGCGAGATCACCGGCATCGACACCGGCGCCATCGAGGCCCTGCTGGCGGACGGCCGTATCCCGGTCGTCTCGTCGATCGCCCGCTCCCAGGACGACCACCATGTCTACAACGTCAATGCTGATACGGCGGCTGCGGCACTCGCTGCGGCACTGGGCGCCGAAACCCTCATGGTCCTCACCGACGTCGAGGGCCTCTACGAGGACTGGCCGAACTCCGACGAGGTGATCAGCCGCCTCACCGCTTCCCAACTGGAGAAGCTGCTGCCGGAGTTGAGCTCCGGCATGGTGCCGAAGATGGAGGGCTGCCTGCACGCCGTGCGCAACGGGGTGCACACCGCCCGGGTCATCGACGGCCGGGTCCAGCACTCGATCCTGCTGGAGATCTTCACGGACGAAGGCATCGGCACGATGGTCGTGCCCGACGACATTCCGGTCGAACAGGGGGAGTCATGAGCAACCAGGAGCTGACCCACCGCTGGCAGGGCGCGCTCATGAACAACTACGGCACCCCGCGCCTGCCCCTCGTGCGCGGCGAGGGCGTGAAGGTCTGGGACGCCGAGGGCCGGGAGTACCTCGACTTCGTCGGCGGCATCGCCACCAACGCGCTCGGCCACGCCCACCCGGCGATCGTCGCGGCCGTCACCGAGCAGATCGGCCGGCTCGGCCACATCTCCAACTTCTTCATGGCCGAGCCCACCGTCGCCCTCGCCGAACGGCTGCTGACGCTCTTCGGCCGGGAGGGCAGGGTCTTCTTCTGCAACTCCGGCGCCGAGGCCAACGAGACCGCCTTCAAGATCGGCCGGCTCACCGGGCGCACCCACATGGTCGCCACCGACGGCGGCTTCCACGGCCGTACGATGGGCGCCCTCGCGCTCACCGGCCAGCCCGCCAAGCAGGACCCCTTCCGGCCGCTGCCCGCCGACGTCACCCACGTGCCCTACGGTGACGCCCAGGCGCTCGCGGCGGCGGTCACCGAGGAGACGGCCCTGGTGATCATCGAGCCGGTCCAGGGCGAGAACGGCGTCGTGGTGCCGCCGGCCGGCTATCTCAAGGCCGCCCGCGCGATCACCGCCGCCACCGGCGCCCTGCTGGTCCTGGACGAGGTGCAGACCGGCATCGGCCGCACCGGGACCTGGTTCGAGTACCAGGCCCACGAGGGTGTGCTCCCCGATGTCGTCACCCTCGCCAAGCAGCTCGGCGGCGGACTGCCGCTCGGCGCCACCGTGGCCTTCGGCCGCGCCGCCGAACTGCTCCAGCCGGGCCAGCACGGCACGACCTTCGGCGGCAACCCGGTAGCCTGCGCCGCCGGACTCGCCGTCCTCGACACCATCGAGGGCGAGGGACTGCTGGAGAACGTCAAGCGGCAGAGCGAGAAGCTGCGCGAGGGAACCGAGGCCCTGGGCCACCCGTTGATCGATTATGTGCGAGGCGCCGGCCTGCTCCTGGGTATCGTGCTCACCGGGCCGCACGCGCAGCAGGCGCAGGCGGCGGCCCAGGAGGCCGGGTTCCTGGTGAACGCGCCCGCCCCCGACGTCGTACGGCTCATGCCGCCGCTGAACATCACGGACGCCGAGGTGGGTGCCTTCCTGCAGGCGCTGCCCGGCATCCTCGACGCAGCGAACCCAGTGGATGGGGACGGACGATCCGGAGAATAGGACGACGATGAGCCAGGCGCAGGATCACGAGCAGGCGGCCGCCGGGCCGGCCGTGCCGCAGACCCGTACCGCGCGGCACCGCCGGATCGTGGACATCCTCAACCGGCAGCCGGTGCGGTCGCAGAGCCAGCTGGCGAAGCTGCTCGCCGACGACGGACTGAGCGTCACCCAGGCGACGCTGTCGCGGGACCTCGACGAGCTGAACGCGGTGAAGATCCGCAACACCGACGGCGAGCTGATCTACGCGGTGCCGAGCGAGGGCGGCTTCCGCACCCCGCGCGCGCCGCTGGGGGAGTCGGCGAAGGAGGAGCGGATGCGGCGGCTCTCCCAGGAGCTGCTGATCTCCGCGGAGGCCTCAGCCAACCTCGTGGTCCTGCGCACCCCGCCGGGCGCCGCCCAGTTCCTGGCCTCCGCCATCGACCAGGCCGAGCTGCACGACATCCTCGGCACCATCGCAGGCGACGACACGCTGCTGCTGATCAGCCGGGAGCCGAGCGGCGGGCAGGCCCTCGCGGACCACCTGCTGCGCCTGGCGCAGAACGGCCACTAGCCCGCATGCGGCGCCCGGCCCGTCGGCGCAGAATGGGCATGTGATCTTCCGCGGCGGGCGGGCAGGTGGGCGGGCAATCCCCTGGCGGCCGTCGTCCGTATACAGAAGTGTGTCGGGTCTCCGGTTCCCCGAGGGCCGTCTCCCGGACGAGGCTCTGCTGGCCGGGCTGGCCACCGGCGACCCGGAACTGGCGGCCGTCTTCGTCCGCAGATTCCAGCGCCGGGTCTTCGGTGTCGCCATGGCCGTCACCGGCGACGAGCAACTCGCCGAGGACGTCGCCCAGTCGACGTTCGAGCGGGCGTGGCGTCATGCGCAGATCTACGACTCCCGCCGCGGCTCGGTCGCCACCTGGCTGACGACCATCGCGCACAACCTCGCCGTCGACGCCGTCCGGGCCCGGCGGAGCCGGCCGATGGCCCCCGAGGACGTCGACGCCGTCATCGGCGTCGTCACCGAGACCCCCGAGCAGTGGGCGCTGGCCGACGAGGCCTCCGCCGAACTGCGGGCCGCCGTCGCCCGGCTGCCCCGGGAACAGGCCCGGGCCCTGGTGATGGCGGGCATCTACGGCATGACGGCCCAGCAGATCGCCGACACCGAGGAGATCCCGCTCGGGACCGCCAAGACCAGGATCAGGTCGGCCATGGCGAAACTGCGCACCACGCTCGCGTCCCCGAAGCGAGGCGACCATGTCGAGTGACGCCGGCTGCGAGAAGCTCCGGGAGATCGGCGCCGAGCTGGCGCTGGGCGTGCTGCCCGGCCGCGAGCGCGCGGAGGCGGTCGCCCACCTGGACCGGTGCGCGGACTGCCGGGAGTACGTCCGCCGGCTCACCCTGGTCGGCGACCGGCTGATCGGCCTGCTGCCGGACGCGGAGCCGCCGGCCGGGTTCGAGACCCGGGTGGCGCGCAGGCTGGCCGGGCAGGCGTCGGCGCACGACGGCCGGGAGGGCACCGCCGCCCGCGCGGCCCGGGGCCTGCGCGGGCGGGCCCGCCGGGCCAGGCTGCGGTTCGCGGCCGTCGTCGCCGCGGTCACCGCCGCCGTCGGCTTCGCCGGATGGGGGGTCGGCACCGCCGTGGAGGCGGTCATCGCCTCCACCGCGCCCGCCGCCGTCTCCGAGCCGGTGATGGTCGGCGACATGACGTCGGCCGGGCACGGCGGGCAGTCCGCCGGCGAGGTCTACGCCCATCCCGGAAGGCCCGGCTGGGTGTTCGTGTCCGTCGCCCTCGCCGGGCCGCGCCGCTCGTACACCGGCAAGGTCACCTGTCTCCTGGAGCACTCCGACGGCACCTCCGTGCGGGTCGGCGACTTCCCGCTGACCGGCGGGCGCGGCCAGTGGGGCGTGGCCGCTCCCGGCGACCTGTCGACCCTCACCGGCGCCCGGCTGACCGCTCCGGACGGCACCGTCCTCGCCACGGCCCAGCTGCACAAGGGCCAGGTGGTGGAGTCGCAGGCGTGAGCGCCGACTCCAGGGCCGTGGTCAGTTCGGTGACCGTGGGACGTGCCGCCGGGTCGGGCCGCAGGCAGGCGTCCAGGGCGGCGGCGAGCGTGTGGGGCAGCCGCCGCCGGGCCCCGACCGGCGGGGCGGGCTCCGCCGTCCCCGGACACCGGGAGTCGGTGGTGCCGCAGCTGTCGTCCGCCGTCTCCCCGTGGTCGAACGGCGGCGCGTCCCCGCTCAAGGCAGTGCCGACTCCAGGGCCGTGGTCAGTTCGGCGATCGTGGGACGTGCCGCCGGGTCGGGCCGCAGGCAGGCGTCCAGGGCGGCGGCGAGCGTGTGGGGCAGCCGCCGCCGGGCCCCGACCGGCGGGGCGGGCTCGGCCGTCCCCGGACACCGGTCGCTCGCGGTGCCGCCGCTGTCTCCCCGTGGTCGAACGGCGGCGCGTCCCCCGCTCAAGGCAGTGCCGACTCCAGGGCCGTGGTCAGTTCGGTGACCGTGGGACGTGCCGCCGGGTCGGGCCGCAGGCAGGCGTCCAGGGCGGCGGCGAGCGTGTGGGGCAGCCGCCGCCGGGCCCCGACCGGCGGGGCGGGCTCCGCCGTCCCCGGACACCGGTCGCCCGCGGTGCCGCCGCTGTCTTCGGCCGTCTCCCCGTGGTCGAACGGCGGCTCGCCGCACGCCACCTCGAACAGCGTGACGCCGATGCCCCACACGTCGGCGGCTTCCGTGAGCGGTCCGCCGCGCGTCTGCTCCGGAGCCCGGTAGCCGCACGTGCCCACCCCGGCGGGCGCGCGTCCCGGCGGCCGGGCGACGCTCAGGTCCAGCACCTTGGCATGGCCGCGCTCGACCACCACGTTGGACGGCTTGAGGTCCAGGTGCAGCAGGCCCCGGCCGTGCAGATAGTGGGCGGCGGAGCACAACTGCACGCCGAGCAGCGCCACGTCGGCCGCGGCCGGCCGGCGCCGCAGGCGGTGCACCAGATGGGACAGCGTCTCACCGGTCAGCGTCTCCAGGACGACGAGCGGCTCGGGGCGCTCCACGGTCTCGTAGCCCCGCACCAGGTGCGGATGGCTGAACTCCCGCAGCCACCGGCCCTCCCGCAGCAGTCGCGCGCCCAGCCCCTCCTCGCCGCGCAGATCCGGCCGTACGACCTTGATCACGCACCGGCAGGCCCGCTCCTCGCTCCACGCGTCGTACACGTCGAGCCAGCCGGTGCGGGTCAGATGGGCCAGGACCGCGTACCCGGGAGCCGGGTGCGCGCCCGGCGCCAGGGCCGGGGGCACAGGGCCGCTCATGACAGCACCGTGCCCGCGTTCAGCCGGTGCAGCCGGGCGTACGCACCCTGGCGGCGCAGCAGGTCGTCCGGGGCGCCGTCCTCGACGACCCGGCCGTGGCCGAGCACCACGATCCGGGTGGCGTCGCGGACGGTGAGCAGGTTGTGGGAGATGACGACGGTCGTCCGGCCGGTCATGAGCCGGCGCAGCGGTTCCATGATCCGCCGGCCCGAGCGCACGTCGAGCCCGGTGGTCGGCTCGTCCAGCAGCAGCACCGGCGCGTCCCTGATCATCGCGCGGGCGATGGCCAGGCGCTGGCACTGCCCGCCGGACAGGGTGCGGCCGCGCTGGCCGACCAGCGTGTCGTAGCCCTCCGGCAGCCGCTCGATGAACTCGTGGGCGTCCGCGGCACGGGCCGCCGCGACGATGTCCGCCTCGCTCGCCCCCGGCCGGCCGTAGGCGATGTTCTCCCGCACGGTGCCGTGGAAGACGAGCGTCTCCTGGAGCACCACGGCGACGCTCTCCCGTACGTCGGACAGCCGCAGCTCCCGCAGATCCATCCCGTCGAGCCGGACCGCACCCCGGTCGGGGTCGTAGAACCGCAACTGCAGCTTGGCGACGGTCGACTTGCCGGCCCCGCTGGCGCCGACCAGCGCCAGCGTCTCGCCCGGGGCCACCCGGAAGGACACCCCGGACAGCGCCCAGGACGGGGCACCGGGGTAGCGGAACCAGACGCCGTCGAACTCCACCGCGCCCCGCGCCCGTCCGGTCCGCCGGGCGTCCGCCCGCTCGCCGACCTGCGGCCGCTGGTCCAGCAGCTCGATGATCCGCTCGGCCGAGGCGGAGGCCGCGTAGAAGGTGGTGCCGAGCCCGGACAGGCCGTGCACCGGGCCGTACAGCTTGCCGATCAGGGCCAGGAAGACCAGCAGGCCGCCCAGCGTGAGCTGACCCTGGGCCAGCTTCCAGGTGCCGAGGCCCATCACCGCCAGGCCGCCGGTGACCTCGATGATCTCGACGACCGGAGCGTAGACGGCCCGGATCCGCGCCGAGGCCATCACCGCCCGGAACCTGCCGACTCCCTCCCGCTCGAACCGGCGCTCCTCCCACCCCTGCCGGTTGTACGCCTGCACCAGCGCCACATTGCCCAGCACCTCCTCGGCGATCGCGCTGAGCGAGCCGCTGCGCCGCCTGCGCTCCCGGGACGCCGCCTTGATCAGCCGGGAGAAGTGTCGGGCGGCCCCCCAGAACAGGGGCACGATGACCAGCGCCAGCAGGGTCAGGTCCCAGCGCAGGTAGAAGAGCAGGCCGAGGAAGAGGGCCAGGCGGATCACGTAGTAGAGGGCGTCCGCCACCCCCGAGAGCAGGAACGTCTCGACCGCGTCGACGTCGCCCGTGACGCGGGAGAGCACGTCGCCGAGCCGCCGGCGTTCGAAGAAGCCCAGCGACAGCCCCTGGACGTGCCGGAAGACATCGCAGCGCAGCGACAGCAGGAAGCGTTCGCCGACCCAGGTCGAGATCATGTCGTCGGCGAAGCGCAGCACGCCGGAGAAGAGGATGAGGCCCAGATAGGCCGGTGCGATCCACACGAAGGGCCGCAGGTCGCGGGGGACGAGGACCTCGTCCACCACGATCTTGAACAGCCACAGCTCGGCGGCGTCCACGGCCGGGCCGAGCAGGCTGAAGACGACGACGGGCACCAGCCAGCGCCGGCCGCCGCGCGTATAGGGCCAGAACCGCCGGAACACCGCGCTCGGCGGCACCGGGGGCGCGGCCGCCACGACGCCGTCGGACGCCTCCGCGACCGACAGCAGACGCCGCAGGACATGCGCCATGGGAGGGTCCCTCGGGGATCGGCGGAGCGGACCGGGGCCTGGCGGTCTCCGGTCCGCTCCGCCTTCGTGGGCGATCAGTATCCGTGGTGGTGGTCGTGGTCGCCGTGGCTGTGACGGTCGAAGTGGTTGTGGCGGTGACCGCCGCTGTGCCGGTGCCCGTGCCCGTGCCGCGTGCCGAAGTGACGTGAGGTGTCGTCGCGGTCGCGGTCACGGCGCTTGGCGGGCAGCAGACTGCTGAAGATGGTCATAGCGCTCCTCCTGAAACTCAATGCACACGGGATACGTCCCAGGACGGAAATGGGATGGCCTTCACCGGCAAAAAGGTGAGGTTTCAGCCCAGTCGCGCGGCCAGCCCCCCGGTGCAGCGCACCTCGTCCCCGGCCGTGATCAGCAGGGCCTCCACGCCGGGCAGCGACTCCAGCCAGGCCAGCCCCGCCCGCGACCCCATCGCGAACGCCGCCGTGGCCCAGCAGTCGGCCCAGGTGAGCCGGGGCCCCACGACCGTCACCGCGACCAGGTCCGACACCGCCGACCTGCCCGTGCGCGGATCCACGATGTGCGCGCCCCGCTCGGCCGTGCCCGAGGTCGCCACCGACAGCTCCGCCAGGCCCGCCGCCGAGATCACCGCCGCCAGACCGCCCGGCCGGAGCGGATCGGCCACTCCGACGCGCCACGGCCGCTGCGGCTCCGGCGTTCCGAGCATCTGCACGTCCCCGCCCCCGTTGACGCTGACCCCGCGCACCCCGGCCACCCCCGCCAGCAGCCGCGCCGCCCGCTCGGCGGCCCAGCCCTTGACGATGCCGGTGGGGTCCAGCGAGCCGCGGTAGCGGGGGCTGAACCAGCCCTCGCTCACCCGCTCCGCCTCGTCGGCCAGGTCCAGCACCTCGGCCACCTCGGGCGAGCAGTCCGCCACGGTCAGCTCACCCCGGGCCAGCCGCGAGACCTCGCTGTCCTCGCGGTAGGTGCTGAAGACCGCGTCCGCCCGGTGCAGCCCGGCGACGGCCTCGGCCAGCGCCTGCCGCACGGCGCCGGGTTCCCCGCCGCGGACGTCGAAGGAGAAGACGGTCCCCATGACCTCCTCCGCGTGACGCACCGCGGCGGGAGCGCCGGCCGGCTCGGTCACCGTGTCAGCCACCGGCCTGGTCCAGCGCCGACTGGAGGGACTGCCGGTAGCCGGTGCTGGTGTAGGTGGCGCCGGAGACGGCGTCGATGTGCGCGGTGCCGGCCGCGACGGCCTCCTGGTTCAGCCTGGGCACGGCCATCGCGGTCTTCTGGTCGCTGAGCCCGCCCTTGGGCGCCTGGACGGCCTCCGCCTTGGTGATCTTGCCGCCGGCGACGGTGATCCGCACCTGGACCGGCCCGTACTGGGTCTGCGCCACCTTCCCGGTGACCGTACGGGCCTGCGCCGCACCGGAGTTGCCAGTGCTCGACGAACCGGAGCCCGCCGACTTCATCCTGTCCAGCGCCGACTGCAGCGACTTCTTGTAGCCGTCGCTCGTGTACGTCGCCCCCGACACCGCGTCGATCTGCGCGCTCTGCGCCGCGACGGCCTCCTGGTTCAGCCTGGGCACGGCCATCGCGGTCTTCTGGTCGCTGAGCCCGCCCTTGGGCGCCTGGACGGCCTCCGCCTTGGTGATCTTCCCGCCGGCGACGGTCAGCCGTACCTGCACGGTCCCGTACTGCGTCTGCGTCGCGTCACCGGTCACCGTGCCGGAACTCGCCCCCGCCGCCTGCGACCCGCCCTGCGGGGCCTGCTGCCCCGCGACCGTCTGCTGCGGCGCGGCGCCTCCCGCCGACGCGGCGGCCGGACCGGACGCCGGCTTCAGCGACAGCAGCAGCACGACACCGGACACGGTCGCGGCGGTGGCCAGCACGACCCGCCGAATGGGGTGGCTCTTCCTCATCTGTCCGTAGCTCCCGCTCACATCTCGAACGACTCGTGATGGATGCGGCGGGCGGGGACCCCCGCGCCGCGCAGTGCCTCGTACACCGACTGCGCGAACCCGGGCGGGCCGCACATGAAGACGTCGTGGCGGTCGATGTCCGGGATCTTCCGCTGCAGGTTCTCCGCGGAGATGTCCGGCCGCTCGCCGTCGGGGCTGTTCACCGCGTACATCAGCCGGGCGCCCCGCTCGTCGGCGATCTTCGCCAGCTCGTCCCACAGGGCCAGGTCCTGGGTGCTGTTGGCCCGGTAGAGCAGGGTGATGTCACCGGCCGCCCCGGGCAGCGTCTCGAACAGCGCCCGCATCGGGGTGATGCCGACCCCGCCCGCCACCAGCAGCACCTTGCCCCGGCTGCGGCGCTGCGCGGTGAGCGCGCCGTACGGCCCCTCCGCCCACACCCGGGTGCCGGGCGTCAGCTCGCGCAGCCGCTCGCTGTGGTCGCCGATCGCCTTCACCGTGATCCGCAGCATGTCCGGGCGGGGCGCCGCCGACAGCGAGTACGGGTGCGAGCTGAACCGCATCCCGGGCGCGAGGAACCGCCAGCGGAAGAACTGGCCGGCCTCCGCGCCCATCCGGTGCAGCCTGCGCCCGCCGATCAGCACCGACACGATGCCCGGCGTCTCCTCGATGACGGCCTCCACCCGCATCCGGTGCCGCAGGTTCAGCCGGATCGGGGTGAGGACGCGGTACCAGAGCAGCAGCGCGGTGACCGCGCCGTACAGGCCGTACCAGAAGGTCTTCGCCACCGGCTCGACCGCGAAGTCGTTGCCGGTGGTGATCTGGTGCCAGAACGTCAGGAACACCGCCGCGTACGTCATCAGGTGCACGTGGTACCAGGTGTCGTACGGCATCCGGCGGCGGATCGCGCCGGCGGAGGTGAGCCCGATCAGCACGAACAGGCCGGTGCCGACGGCCGCCTTGCCCAGGTCCGGCAGCTGGTCGATGGAGTCCATGGTCTGCTGGACGATGTCGCCGAGCGACCTGCCCGCCTGCCGCGCGTACCCCCACATGGTGAGGAAGACGTGCGCCACGATCAGGGAGAGGGTGTAGCGGCCGCTCATCGCGTGCCAGCGCGCCACCCGGTCCGAGCCGACCCGCCGCTCCAGCGCGGGCACCCGCGCCATCTGGAGCACGACCAGCGCCATCAGATAGCCGGCCAGCAGGCCGGTGATCCGGCCCGCGTTGAGGATCCTGCCGGTGTCGTCGGCGATGGACGGGGTGTTGTGCCACCAGAGCCACATCACGGCCGCCGCGCCCGCCCAGACGGCGAGCAGCAGCGGTACGGCCGGGCTGCGGCGCGGGCGGATGCGGCGCATCGTCTGGCGGCGGGCGGCACGTCCGCCTGCGAGCGTGGTGGTCACGGTTCCTCCGTGGGGACTTGACCCTTGGCCCTCAGATACGTGCCGGATGCGCTCGGTGTTCAGCGCCCCCGCCTCACAGCCTCGCGGAGTCGAGCGCGGACTGCAGGGACTGCTGGTAGCCGGTGCTGGTGTAGGTGGCGCCCGACACCATGTCGATGTTCGCGCTCTGCGCCGCCAGCGCCTCGCGCCGCAGCTGGGGCAGCGCGTAGCTGTTGATCTCCTGGTCGCGCGGGTTGTCCTGCGGGTACTGCACGGCCGTCACGTCCGTGAGCTTCCCGCTCTTGATCGTCACCCGCACCTGGACCGGGCCCCAGCGGGTCTGGACGGTGTCACCGGTGACGGTCCTGCTGCCCGTCGTCGACCCGGAGGAGGAGCCGCTCGATCCGCCCGACGATCCGCTCGACGGGGCTGAACTGCTCGACACGGTGGGCGACTTGGTGTCGGCCGTGGCGAGCGTGGGGCCCGTGTGCGGCTTCAGCGACAGCAGCAGCACCATCCCGGAGACCGTGGCGGCGCTGGCCAGCACGATGCGGCGCAGGGGGCGGTTCTTCTTCAGGGCATGCACGTGTTCTGCCTCACAGCTTCGCTGGATCTCACAGTTCGAACGACTCGTGGTGGATACGGCGGTCCGGGACCCCGGCCGCCCGCAGCGCCTCGTACACGTCGCGGGCGAAGCCGTGCGGCCCGCAGATGTAGACGTCGTGGCCGGCGATGCCGGGGAAGGTCGCGCGCAGCGACTCCGCCGTGATGCGGGGGCGCTCGCCCCGGGGACCGTTCAGCGCGTACAGCACCTGGGCGCCGCGCCAGCGGGCGATCGCCTCCAGTTCACCGCCGAGCGCCAGGTCCTCGGCGCCCCGCGCCCGGTACAGCAGGGTGACCTCGCCGGGCAGCGTCTCGAACAGCGCCCGCAGCGGGGTGATGCCGACGCCGGCCGCGATCAGCAAAGAGCGGTGGCTGGTGGCCCGGTCGGCGGTCAGGGAGCCGTAGGGGCCCTCCGCCCACACCCGGGTACCGGGCCGCAGCAGGGCGACGGCCGCGCTGTGGTCGCCGAGCGCCTTGATCGTGACGCGCATCGTGTCCGGGCGCGGCGGCGCGGACAGGGAGTACGGCGTCGACGTCCAGCGCAGGCCCGCGCCGAGGAACCGCCAGCGGAAGAACTGCCCCGGCCGCGCCCCGAGCTCGTCCAGGCGCCGCCCGCGCACGACGACCGAGTACACACCGGGCGCCTCCAGGTGGACCGAGTCCACCCTCAGCTGGTGGCGCCGGTTGAGGCGGACCGGGGTGAGGATCCGGTACCAGAGCACCAGGGCGGCGACGCCCAGGTACAGCGCGTACCAGACGGCGGTCGCGACCGGCTTGCCGTTGAACTCGTTCCCGAGCGTCACCTGGTGGAAGAAGGCCAGGAACACGGCCGCGTACGTCAGCAGGTGGACGTAGTACCAGAACTCGTGGCTGGTGCGGCGGCGCACCGCCCGCGCCGAGGTGATGCCGACCGCGAGGAGGATCACCGTGCCGGCGGTGGCCTTGAGCATGTCCGGATAGTCCAGGACGACCGTCACCGCCTCGTGCCACAGCGAGGCCCGGTCCTGGGCGGCGTACCCGGTGAGGATCAGCCCGATGTGCGCGAGCAGCAGGCAGACCGTGTACCGGCCGGCCATCGCGTGCCAGCGCGCCACGCGGTCCGAGCCTATCCGCCGCTCCAGCAGCGGCACCCGCGCCATCAGGCCGACCAGCACCGCGCAGGCGTACCCGCACAGCAGGCCGGCGATCCGCCCGGCGCCGGTCAGCCAGCCGGCCGAACCGACCACCGACCCGGTGTCCGCCCACCAGAGCGCGACCACAGCTGCCGCTCCGGCCCACAGCATGGCCAGCACGGCTCCCGCGGGCGAGCGCTGTGCGGTCACGGGCACCGGCGGGGCCGCCCGCCGCGCATCCACGGTGGTCATCGATCGCCGTCCCTTCGTCGTCGTACCGGCCACTGTGCGCGGCGAAGCTCTGAGCCACCTCTGAACGGCCCCCTGACCAGGTGCTTTGAGAGAGGACTCAGAGCAGGTTCTCAGCCGGCGTTCAGCGGACCGGGGACCGTACTCAGAGAAAACTCAGAGGACAGGCGGTACGCCGCACCCTGCCACCTGGGTGATGCTGGTAAGCGCGATGAACACGACCCGTTCCGGCCGCCCGGCCCTCACCCGACCCGACGGCACCCCGCTGCGCGTCCTCGTCGTCGACGACGACCCCGACCTCGCCGAGGTGCTCACCGGCGCCCTGCGCTACGAGGGCTGGCAGGTGCGCGCGGCCGGCGACGGCGCCGCGGCCCTCGACGGCGCGCGCGAGCTGCTGCCCGACGCCGTCGTCCTGGACGTGATGCTCCCGGACACCGACGGCTTCTCCGTGCTGCGCCGGCTGCGCGAGGTGAAGCCGGACGTCTGCGTGCTCTTCCTCACCGCCCGGGACGCGGTGGAGGACCGGATCGCGGGCATCACGGCCGGCGGCGACGACTACGTCACCAAGCCCTTCAGCCTGGAGGAGGTCGTCGCCCGGCTGCGCGGCCTGCTGCGCCGGGCCGGCATGGCACGCCAGCAGGAGGAGGGCCCGCGGCTGACGGTCGGCGACCTGGTCATGGACGAGGAGGCCCGCGAGGTCAGCCGGGCCGGCGAGCTGATCGAACTCTCGCCCACCGAGTTCGAACTCCTCCGCTTCCTCATGCGCAACCCGCGCCGGGTGCTCAGCAAGACGCAGATCCTCGACCGGGTGTGGTCCTACGACTTCGGCGGCCGGGCCCATGTGGTGGAGCTGTACATCTCCTACCTGCGCAAGAAGGTCGACGCGGGCCGCCAACCCATGATCCACACCGTGCGCGGGGCGGGCTATGTGCTGAAACCGGTGACCAAGTGAGCCGTCCGAACGTCCGCGACCGCCTCGCCCGGCTGCCCCGGCCCCGCACGCTGCGCGCCCGCCTCACCTTCGGCCTCGTGGTGCTGCTCGCGGTGAGCTGCGCCGCCGTGGGCCTCGCGGCCGTCGTCGAGCTGAACGGCTTCCTCACCCAGCGCCTGGACGAGCAGCTCGCCCAGGTCGGCACCCGCTTCCCGCAGAGCCTGGAGCACAACGGCAAACTGCCCGACGACCACGACGGCGACGAGCAGGGCGACACCCGCCGCATGGCCACCGGCACCTTCGGCGCCCGCCTGCTCGACGGCACGGTCACCAACAAGGGCCTCATCCGCTCCGGGGACCTGGGGGCGGACCTGAACGTCGACCTGACCGCGCAGGACGCGGCCCGGCTGGCCCGGGTCCCGGTCGACGGCCGGCCGCACACCGTCGAGCTGTCCTCCCTGCACGACTACCGCGTCGTCGCCTCCGCCGGCCGGGACGGGGACGTGCTGCTCGTCGGGCTGCCGCTGGAGCCGGTCGAGACCACGGTCCACCGGCTGGAGGCGGTCGCCGCCATCGTCTTCGGGGGCGCCCTGGTGGTGACCGGGGTGGCCGGCGCCCTCTGGGTCCGCTGGTCGCTGCGCCCCCTCAGCCGGGTCGCCGCCACCGCCACCCGGGTCAGCGAGCTGCCGCTGGCCAGCGGGGAGGTGGCGCTGCCGCCGCGCGCTCCGGACGCCGACCCGGGCACCGAGGTCGGCCGGGTGGCGGCCGCCTTCAACCGCATGCTGGGCCATGTCGAGGACGCCCTGACCAAACGCCACGCCAGCGAGGAGCGGCTGCGCCGCTTCGCCGCCGACGCCAGCCACGAGTTGCGCACCCCGGTCGCCTCGGTCCGCGGCCACGCCGAACTGGCCCTCCTCCACCCGGGCCCGGTGCCCCCGGAGGTGACCCGGGCGCTGCAGCGCATCACGGCCGAGTCCGCCCGCATGGGCGAGATGGTCGACGACCTGCTCCTGCTCGCCCGCCTCGACGCCGGCCGCCCGCTGGAACGCGAGCCCGTCGACCTGACCCGCCTGGTCCTGGACGCGGTCACCGACGCCCGCGCCGCCGGCCCCGGCCACCGCTGGATGCTGGACCTGCCCGAGGACCCGGTCACGGTCCCGGGGGACGCCCACCGCCTCCACCAGGTGCTGGCCAACCTGTTGGCCAACGCGCGTTCGCACACGCCCGTGGGCACGAAGGTGACGGTCACCCTGGAGACTGACGCCGGTTCGGCCGTCCTCCGCGTCCACGACGACGGCCCCGGCGTTCCGGAAGAGGTCCAACCCGGCGTCTTCGAGCGCTTCACCCGAGCAGAACACCGCCGCCACCCGAACGCCTCCGGCGCGGGCGCGGGCCTGGGCCTGTCGATCGTGGCGGCGGTGGCGGAGGCGCATGGCGGAAGCGTGGGCCTGGACAGCCGGCCGGGCTCCACGACGTTCCGGGTACGCCTGCCCCTCTGAGCCGGCCCTAAGGCGCACCGCCGGGCCGCCCTGCCCGGCGTGACGGCCGGCCACCGATGCGCCGCCCCCACGGCGGATCCGCCCCTCGGGTCCCGCCTTCAGTACCGGGTGACGGCCGTGACCCCGTCCTCGGTCCCGATGGCGACATGCGGCCGCTTCTCCGGCTCGGCCCACTGGAGGATCCGCCGCATCGCGTCCTCGGGCACCGACACGCAACCGGCCGTCGCGGCCTTGCCGTTCACATGGAGGAAGATCCCGGCGCCGCGCCCCCGCACCGGCCGGTCGTAGTTGAAGCCGATGACGAGCCCGTACGCGTACTGCGTCGCATAAGAGATGAGGTGCTCGGACTCGGACGCACGGCAGTCCTGCGGCAACGGCTCGACCCACCGGTTGTACGAGGCCGAGTCATTGTCCTGGCACCACCACGAACTGTCCTTCACCGCCCGGTACTCGACCCTCGTCCCGCTCGGCGCCGCCCTGGTCCCGAAGGCGAACGGAAGGTCGTACAGCCCGGTCGGCGTGGTGTTCGTGCCCTGGGTCCGTGAGCCGCCCTCGGCCAGTCCGTTCGCTCCGAACCGCGCCGGAGCCGTCCCGGCCGCCACCCACTGACCGTCCCGCAGGTCCCACCAAGTGAGCGTGCCCGACGTCGAGTCGGTGCGCGCCGCCTGCGCGGTGATGAGCTGGCTGCCGCCGCCGGTGTCGGCCATCCGCGCGGGCAGCGGGGCGGACCCGGGACCCGGGGTGAGGCCGAGCAGGGCGAGCGAGGAGACGGACACGAGGGTGAGCACGACACCGGGACGCATGGCTCAGACGGTAGACGGAGGCAGCGGCAGCGGCAGCCCGGGTAGTCCGTCCAGGCTCGTCGCCACGTGCTCCTTCTTCTCGAAGTACGCGCTCAGGGAGTCGTCGTCCTCCCGCGCGAAACGCTTTCCGTGCAGGTCGCGGTCCGCCTCGTACGTCATGTGGGGGACGGCGTACCCGCAGGTGTCGCGGATCAGCTCCGCGTGGACGACGATGACCGCGCGCAGCCCGTGCGCGCTCGGGTCGATGTCGGGGAAACGGGTGAGCAGGTCCTTGAAGCGCGGGTCGTCCCGGAAGACCGGCTCGCCCCTGCCGTGCACGCGCACGATGTTCGGCGGGCCCTGGAAGGCGCACCACATCAGGGTGATCCGCCCGTTCTCCCTGAGGTGCGCGATGGTCTCGGCGTTGGACCCGGCGAAGTCCAGGTAGGCCACGGTGTGTTCGTCGAGCACGGCGAAGGAGCCCTTGAGGCCCTTGGGGGAGAGGTTGACCGTGCCGTCGCCGGACAGCGGGGCGGTCGCGGTGAAGAAGAGGGGTTGCTCCTCGATGAACGTCCGGAGCCTGCCGTCGATGCGCTCATAGGTCTTTCCCATGTCCAAGGATTATCCGCGCAACTCTTTCGAGTGTCTAAGTATGTGCCGCTTCTTCAGGGCCCGGCGCCGCTGATTGACGAATCATGCAGAGCTCTGCATAATCATGCATGACGGCAGGCGCAGTGTGAGAACCCACTTTCCTAGGAGCAGCCCAAGTGAGCAGCAACAGCGGTGACGTACGGCTCTGGGGCGGCCGTTTCGCCGACGGTCCCGCCGAGGCCCTGGCGAAGCTGTCCGCGTCCGTCCACTTCGACTGGCGGCTCGCGCCGTACGACATCGCCGGTTCGCGTGCCCACGCGCGCGTGCTGCACAAGGCCGGCCTCCTCACCGAGGACGAGCTGCAGCGCATGATCGCCGGACTCGACCAGCTGGAGGCCGACGTGGCGTCCGGCGCCTTCGTCGGCACCATCGCCGACGAGGACGTGCACACCGCCCTGGAGCGCGGCCTGCTGGAGCGCCTCGGCCCCGACCTCGGCGGCAAACTGCGCGCCGGCCGGTCGCGGAACGACCAGGTGGCGACCCTGTTCCGGATGTACCTGCGCGACCACGCCCGCATCATCGGCGGGCTGATCGCCGACCTCCAGGACGCCCTGATCGGCCTCGCGGAGGCCCACCCGGACGTGGCGATGCCGGGCCGCACCCATCTCCAGCACGCCCAGCCGGTCCTGTTCGCCCACCACGTCCTCGCCCACGTGCAGTCCCTGTCCCGGGACGCCGAGCGCCTGCGCCAGTGGGACGAGCGGACGGCCGTGTCGCCGTACGGCTCCGGCGCCCTGGCCGGCTCCTCCCTCGGCCTGGACCCGGAGGCGGTCGCCAAGGACCTCGGCTTCGAGCACGGCAGCGTCGGCAACTCCATCGACGGCACGGCCTCGCGTGACTTCGTCGCCGAGTTCGCCTTCATCACCGCGATGATCGGCGTGAACGTCTCCCGGATCGCCGAGGAGATCATCATCTGGAACACGAAGGAGTTCTCCTTCGTCACCCTGCACGACGCGTTCTCCACCGGCTCGTCGATCATGCCGCAGAAGAAGAACCCGGACATCGCCGAGCTGGCCCGCGGCAAGTCGGGCCGCCTGATCGGCAACCTGACGGGTCTGATGGCGACGCTGAAGGCCCTGCCGCTCGCCTACAACCGCGACCTGCAGGAGGACAAGGAGCCGGTCTTCGACTCCTGCGACCAGCTGGAGGTGCTGCTGCCCGCCTTCACCGGCATGATCGCGACCCTCACCGTCAACCGCGAGCGCATGGAGGAACTGGCCCCGGCCGGCTTCTCGCTCGCCACCGACATCGCCGAGTGGCTGGTCAAGCAGGGCGTGCCGTTCCGCGTGGCGCACGAGGTCGCGGGGGAGTGCGTCAAGGCGGCCGAGGCCGAGGGCAAGGAGCTGGACGACCTCACGGACGAGCAGTTCGCGAAGATCTCCGCGCACCTCACCCCTCAGGTGCGCTCCGTCCTCAACGTGCCGGGCGCGCTGGCCTCCCGCGACGGGCGCGGAGGTACGGCGCCCAGCGCGGTCGCCGTCCAGCTGGCCGAGGTCAAGGCGGACGTGGCGGCCCAGCACGCGTGGGCGGACGCGAAGAAGAACAGCTGACCGCGGGCGTTACACAAGGCCGCAAGGTCTTGGAGGGGCGCGGGCAACCACAGAGCGCGCGCACCCGCCGACGCACAGGACGCCCCGAGCCCCAGGGAGCCCGTCTCACCGAGCGGAGCGTCATCGCGGGTTACGTTGGTCGCCAGCCGTACCGGAGCCGACCGAACGGAGCCCGCGATGCCCTTCGCCCGCCTGGCAACAGCGACGACCCCCACCTGCCACATCGGACTCGGACTCGCCGCCGTCGGCCGCCCCGGCTACATCAACCTGGACCGGGACCAGGACCTCGGTGACAACCGCAGCGCCGACGCGCTGCGCGCCCGGACCCACGAACTCCTCGACGCCGCCTACGCGCAGGGCGTGCGCTACGTCGACGCGGCCCGCTCCTACGGCCGTTCGGAGGAGTTCCTCGCCGACTGGCTGAACGCCCGGCCCGACATCGACGACGTCGTCGTCGGCAGCAAATGGGGCTACACCTACACCGCCGGCTGGTCGGCGGACGCGGAGACCCACGAGGTCAAGGACCACAGCCTCACCGCGTACGAGCGGCAGCGCGCCGAGACCGACGCCGTGCTCGGCGACCGCCTCGACCTCTACCAGATCCACTCGGTGACCCCGGACAGCCCCGCCCTCACCGACAAGGAACTGCACGCCCGGCTCGGCGAGGCCGCTGCGCAGGGCCTGACCATCGGCTTCTCCACCAGCGGTCCCGCGCAGGCCGAGGCCGTCCGCGCCGCCCTCGGGGTGACCGTCGGGGGCGAACCGCTGTTCCGTACCGTGCAGTCGACGTACAACGTGCTGGAGACCTCGGCCGCGCCCGCGCTCGCCGAGGCGCACGACGCCGGGCTCACCGTGATCGTCAAGGAGGGCATGGCCAACGGCCGGCTGGCCGGGCCGCACGCGCCCGAGGCGCTCAGGGCCGTCGCCGAGGAGACCGGACTCGGCTGCGACGCCGTGGCCCTGGCCTGGATCCTCTCCCGGCCCTGGGCCGGCGTGGTCCTCTCCGGCGCGGCGACGGTCACCCAGCTCGTCTCCAACCTCCACGCCCCCGCCGTCGACCTCGACGAGGACCAGCTGACCCGCCTCGCCACCCTCGCCGAGGACCCGCGCGCCTACTGGGAGCGGCGCGGCCGGCTGCCCTGGCACTGATCACAGACCCCGCCGACCAGCACTTATGAGTCACGTTCGGCTTGTATGAGACAAGTTTGTCTCATACAAGCTATCCTTGTCTCATGGCTCTCGACCGTGACCACGTGCTGCGCAGCGCGGCCGCCCTGCTGACCCGCAAATCCACCGCGACCATGGACGAGGTCGCCAAGGCCGCCGGGATCAGCCGGGCCACGCTGCACCGCCACTTCGCCGGGCGGGACGCACTCGTCCGGGCGCTGGAGGCGCTCGGCATCGAGGAGTGCGAGGCGGCCGTGGACCGGGCCCACCCGGACGACGGGCCCGCGAGCGAGGCCGTACGCAGGCTGCTGCGGGAGATCCAGCCCGCGGCCGGACTGCTCGCCTTCCTGTACGGCGAGAGCCAGCTGTGGGAGGGCGAGCGGCAGAACGACGGCTGGCAGCGGCTGGACGCGCGCATCGGCGCGGTCTTCCAGCGCGGTCAGCGAAGCGGCGAGTTCCGCATCGACCTCACCCCGGTCTGGCTCACCGAGGCGCTCTACGGCCTGATCGCCTCCTGCGCCTGGGCCACCCTGGACGGCCGCGTGGCCGCCAGGGACTTCCCGACGATGGTCGCCGAGCTGCTGCTCGGCGGCGCTCTGCGAAGAGAGGAATCATGACCAGCACCCTGCAGCCGGCGCACGCGGCGGAGGCGGTGAAGCGCCCGGGCCGCTGGCTCGCGCTCTGCGTCCTCGTCCTGGCCGTGCTGCTGGTGGCCGTCGACGCCACCGTCCTCGGCCTGGCGACCCCCTACATCAGCGAAGACCTGAACCCCTCCGGCACCCAGCTTCTGTGGATCGGCGACGTCTACTCCTTCGTCATCGCCGGTCTGCTGGTGTCCATGGGCAGCCTCGGCGACCGCATCGGCCGCAAGCGGATCCTGCTCGTCGGCGCCACGGCGTTCGGCGCGGTCTCCGTGCTCAACGCCTACGCCACCACACCGGAACTGATGATCCTCGCGCGGGCGCTGCTCGGTGTCGCGGGCGCGACCCTGATGCCCGCCACCCTCGCCCTGATCCGCAACCTCTTCCACGACCCGCGCGAGCGCAGCCTCGCCGTCGGCATCTGGGGCGCCACCGCCTCCGCCGGCACCGCGGTCGGCCCGATCACCGGCGGCTTCCTCCTCGAGCACTTCTGGTGGGGCTCGGTCTTCCTGATCAACCTGCCCGTGATGGCGGTCCTGGTCCTGGTCGGCATCCGCACCCTGCCCGAGTCCCGCAATCCCAGCCCCGGCCCCTGGGACCTGCTCAGCGTCGTGCTGTCGCTGGCCGGCATGATCGGCGCCGTCTACGCGGTCAAGGAGACGGCCACGCACGGCCTTACCGGGCCCACGATCGCCGCGGGCCTGCTGGGCGCGGCCGCGCTCTACGGCTTCGTGCACCGCCAGCTCACCATGCCGACGCCGCTGCTGGACATGCGGCTGTTCCGGCAGCGCGGCTTCAGCGGCGCGGTCCTCGCCGACCTGCTCACCGTGCTGGGCATGTCCGGCCTGGTGTTCTTCCTCTCCCAGTACCTGCAACTCGTCCAGGGCAGGCGCCCGTTCGAGGCGGGCCTGGCCGAACTGCCCGCCGCCGTCGGCGCGGTGGCGGCCGGCCTGGCCGCGGGCCGCGCGGCCCGCCGCTTCTCGGTCCGCGCCGTGGTCTCCGGCGGCCTCGCGGCGGTCGGCCTGGCCCTGGCCGCGCTCACGGCCCTCGGCCGGTCCACCGGCTACCCGGCCCTCGGCGCCGCGCTCCTGGTCGTGGGCGTCGGCGCGGGTCTGTCCTTCACCGTCACCGCCGACGTGATCCTCTCCAGCGTGCCCAGGGAACAGGCGGGCGCCGCCTCGGCGGTCTCCGAGACCGCGTACGAACTGGGCGCGGCCCTCGGCATCGCCCTGCTGGGCTCGATCGTCACCGGCGCCTACCGCGACTTCACCGGCCCGGCCGGCACCCCGGCCCAGGTCCACGAGTCACTGGGCGCGGCGGTCGAGGCGGCGACACGAATGCCCCCGCACACGGCAGGGGCACTGCTGAACGCGTCCCGCGACGCCTTCGTCCACGGCCTGCACCTGGCCTCGGGCGCGGGAGCGGCGGTCCTGCTGGGAACGGCGGTGGCGGCGTGGTCCCTGCTGAGGGGACAGCGACTGGACTGACCGCACGGCCGATCAGTTGATCGGATGGGCGAGGACGAGCGAGCCATCGGGCATCGAACGAGAAACGGGAGTGCGGCGTGAGCGGGGCTGGGGGGCACGACGGGTCGTCGGTGTCGGACGAGGAGTGGGAACGGTTCCTGCGCGAGTCGGTGACGGGCGCGGCCGACGCCCCCGTGGAGCCGTCCGCACGGGCCCGTGAGGTGGAGCGGCGGCTGCGGGAACGCCCGGGGCAGCCGGAGGGCTGGCGCACCTACGCGCCGGCCCGGCCTCGGTACAGGACGGGCTGGTACGTGACCGGGCTGGTCGCGGCCGTGGCGCTCCTCGTCGTGGGCCTGTTCCCGCAGCAGGTCGTCGGCTGGTTCGGCGGCGGCGACGGCGGGCAGGCCGGGGCGCCGTCGGCCGCCGAGTCGGAGCGGCCGCGGGAAGCCCCCGGCGCGGAGCCGGCTCTGCGCCCCACCCTCGCCCAGCCCTTCCGGGGGTCGCCCGCCGTTCACTGGGCCGACGGAGCGGCCGGGATCACCGTGCCGGAGGCCAGGGCGACCGGCTGGATGGACACCGCCCAGGTCGCGCGGGCGCTGCGGCGGAGCAGGGACTTCATGGTGGCCGCGGGGCTCGACTCCCGTGTGCTGCGCGGAGAGCGGCCCGCGAAGGCGATCGCGCTGCTGAACCCGCACCAGAAAGACGTCCAGGACTACCTCCGCACCGCCCTGTCGTCGACGGCGCCCACTCCCGACACCGATCCGCTGCTGCTGTTCAGCCGCTTCCGGCCGGGGCAGGCCCGGCCGGCCGGTGACGTCGTCAAGACCCGCGGGCGGCTCACCTACCGGGAGGGGAAGAGGGGAGCGGTCGAGGTGACGGCGGACATCACGTTCGTGTACCCGGTCACCCCGGCCGGCGACAGGGGGCGGGACGCAGAGGTGGTCCGTACGATCGTGCGGCGCAAGGTCGTGATGAGCTGGGACGACCCGGCCAAGGTCATCACCGAACCGGACACGATGTCCCTCGTCTCGTACGCGCTGGACATGACCAACGGCGGATGCTCCGGCCCCACCGGCTACTTCGTGCCGCCCTTCGGCACCGCCGACGAGCAGCCCACCGACGCCGCCCACCGGGTCGATCCGTACGACCGCAGCAAGCCGGTCAACGGCACGAGGCCCACGGGCAACGGCTGCGCGACCGCCACCCGCTCCTAGGGGAGGTCTGCGAGAGCCGGTTGTTCCGGCGCACCGGAACAACCGGCCGAACGGGCAGCCGCCTACGCAGCCTTGGCCTTGGTGGCGTACATGTCCACGTACTCCTGCCCGGACAGCCGCATGACCTCGGCCATCACCGAGTCGGTCACGGCCCGCAGCACATAGCGGTCGCGGTCCATCCCGTCGTACCGGGAGAACTCCATCGCCTCGCCGAAGCGGACGGTGACCCGGCCCGGCCGCGGGATGCCCCGGCCGCCCGGCTGCAGCTTGTCCGTGCCGATCATGGCGAACGGGACGACCGGCGCACCGGTCATCAGCGTCAGCCGCGCGATGCCGGTGCGCCCCCGGTACAGCCGGCCGTCGGGCGACCGCGTGCCCTCGGGGTAGATCCCGAAGATCCTGCCCTCCTCCAGGATCCGCCGCCCGGTCATCAGCGCGGCCACGCCGCCGCTCGCGCCGTCCCGGTCCACCGGGATCATGCCGACGCCGGTGAAGAACCACGCCATCAGCCGGCCCTTGACGCCCTTGCCGGTGACGTACTCGTCCTTGCCGATGAAGAAGACCTGCCGCTTGGTGACGACCGGCAGCACGATCGAGTCGATGAAGGTGAGGTGATTACCGGCCAGAATGACCGGACCGTCGCCCGGGATGTGCTCCGCGCCCTCCACCTGTGGGCGGAACATCAGGCGCATGATCGGTCCGAGCACTGCCTTGATGAGCGCGAAGCGGGACAACGGGTCCTCCGGCGTCGAGGGGGTCGATATGAGTCTGTGCAGGTGAGGACATTACTCGCGGGTCCCGGCCGGGCGCACATCGGGGACGCCCGGTTCACCGAGGTCTTACGAACTGTTGACGCGGGTTTACCTGCGGTGACGTCCGGGGGACGGGCCGTAACACCCTTGCGACGATGTGACGGATGTCGCGAACGGCCGTCACCCACTCGGCTGCCCGGACCCCACCGGCCGAAGCCGACGGCCCGTCAGCACGCCGCTCCCACAGGACATACGGCGTCACCCGGGTGTTCCGCCCGGGGACTCCCTTCGGCCATGTCCGCGCCCCTACGATCGGCCCGACTCGACCAGGCTGACGGCAGGAGGGCGCTGATGGGC
Source organism: Streptomyces sp. NPDC007189 (assembly GCF_040703635.1). Lineage (NCBI taxonomy): Bacteria > Bacillati > Actinomycetota > Actinomycetes > Kitasatosporales > Streptomycetaceae > Streptomyces > Streptomyces sp. NPDC007189. The sequence continues at coordinate 203,769 of NZ_JBEYEY010000011.1, read as the reverse complement.
GGCGACCAGGCGGACAAGAAGACCCCGGGCACCGGGCGGCGGGCGATCCTCGGCGCCGCGGTGCTCGGCGCGAGCGGGGCGGTCCTCGGGCTGCCGGGCGCGGCCGAGGCCGCCGGGGCCCGGACCGCCGGGCACGGCGGCGGGGGCCTGAAGAGCCTGCCGGTGCCGACGATCATCGGGCACCGCGGCGCCAGCGGCTACCGCCCCGAGCACACCTTCGGCTCGTACGACCTGGCCCTGGACCTGGGCGCCGACGTCGTCGAGGCCGGCGACCTGGTGCCCACCAAGGACGGCCATCTGGTGTGCCGGCACGAGCCGGAGATCGGCGGCACCACGGACGTCGCCGCGCACCCGGAGTTCGCCGGCCGCAAGACCACCAAGGTGGTCGACGGCGTCCCCACCACCGGCTGGTTCACCGAGGACTTCACGCTCGCCGAGCTGAAGACCCTGCGCGCGGTCGAGCGGATCCCGGCCAACCGGCCGCACAACACCCTCTACGACGGGCGCTGGGAGATCCCCACCTTCGAAGAGGTCCTGAAGTGGCAGGACGAGCAGACCCGCAAGCGCGGCAGGCAGGTCTGGATCTACCCCGAGACCAAGCACCCCACGTACTTCCGCAAGCTCGGTCTGGGCCTCGAGGAGCGGGTCGCCAAGCTGCTGCGCAGGTACGGCAAGGACGGCCGGAACTCGCCGGTCATCCTGCAGTCCTTCGAGCCCACCAGCATCCAGAAGCTGAACCAGCTGGTGGACAACCCGCTCGTCGTGCTGCTCTCCACCGCCGACAGCCGCCCCTACGACTTCGTCGAGGCCGGTGATCCGCGCACGGTCGCCGACCTCATCACCCCCAAAGGCCTGCGCGAGATCGCCGGTTACGCCCAGGGCATCGGGCCGACCCTGGACCTGGTCGTCCCGAAGAACGCGGACGGCACCCTGGGCAAGCCGACGTCCCTGGTCTCCGACGCGCACAAGGTGGGCCTGGTCCTGCACCCCTACACCATGCGCAACGAGAACCCGTTCCTTCCGGCCGAGTACCGCAAGGGCAGCGCGGCCGACGGCTACGGCGACTCCTTCGGCGCCTTCCGTACCTACTTCGCGACCGGCATCGACGGCGTCTTCACCGACAACGCCGACACCGGCCTGCTCGCCCGCGCCGACTTCCTCGGCGGCTGACCGGCGTCAACCACGGCACCCGCCGGCACCTCGTTCGGAGTGTCTGCCCGCCGCCCCGGAAACCCGCTCCCGGGGCGGCGCGTCGTTCCGCATATGACGCACGACTTGGTAGCCGCCCTGCACCCCCTGCTCACCGCCGAGGCGTCCGCTGAGGCATATGCCTCCGGGGGCGAGCCGGACGACCTGGAACAGGCCGTCTGGGTGCGGCTTCTGGAGCGGCTGGAGACCGACGGACCGCCGGGCGACCCGCAGCGCTGGCTGCGCAGGGCCGTACGGGCAGAGGCGCGCCGCAGCCGCCGTACCAGCCGGCGTGAACGGCCGTACGGCCTGGAACCGGTCGACGACAGCCGCCCCGGACCGGAACAGCTCGCCCTCACCGCCGCCCGGTACCGCGCGCTGCGCGACGCGGTGCGCCGGCTGCCCGGCCGCTGCCCCCGTCTGCTCGAGGCCCTGCTGTCCCCGAAGGACCTGACATACCGGGAGATCGCGGGGGAGTTGGGTATCTCACAGGGCAGCCTCGGCCCGGAACGCTCCAGATGTCTGGGATGTCTGCGTCGATTGCTCGCACCGGAGGTTGCGGCCCGCGAAGTGCGGGGATAGGAGTGAGGGACGACAGGTGATCAGGTGAGCGGGAGGCGTGCGCACATGGGCATGAGCGTGACCATCTCGGCGGCGACCGAGCAGGACGCGGAGCAGATCTTCAGGCTCCAGTACCTGTGCTTCCAGAGCGAGGCGGCGCTGTACGGCAACTACCGCATCGACCCGCTCGTGCAGACCCTGGACTCCGTCCGTCAGGAGGTCGCCTCCGACTGCGTCTTCGTCGCCCGGCTCGGCGACGAGGTGGTCGGCTCGGTGCGCGGCAAAGTCACCGAGGACGGCGCCGCCGCCATCGGCAAGCTCTGCGTCCACCCCCGCCTGCAGGGCCACGGCATCGGCGCACGCCTGCTGCGCGCCGCCGAGGGGGCCCTCGCCCAGGAGCGCGGGGCCACCCGCTTCCGCCTCTTCACCGGCCACCGCAGCGAGGGCAACCTGCGCCTCTACCGCCGCTCCGGCTACGAGACGGTGGGCCGTTCCCGGGGTGACGACGGAGTGGAGCTGATCATCCTGGAGAAGCAGGCGGGGGCTTACGCGGCTACGGCGTGACAGCGGTCCTGCGCGCCTGCCGCAGCCAGTACATCGCCGACACCGGCAGCAGCACCGGGATGAAGATGTAGCCCGCCCCGTAGTACGACCACACGGTCGTGTCCGGGAACGCCGAGTGGTCGACCAGGGTCCAGGTGCCGACGAGCAGCACGCCCGCGAGTTCGGCGGCACAGCACACCAGTGCCGCCCTGCGGGCCGTCTCCCCGCCCCGGATCAGCGTGAACGTGATGAACCCGTACACGACACCGGCCACGGCCGACAGCGAGTAGGCGAGCGGCGCCCGGTCGAACTCCGTGGAGATCTGGAACGCCGAACGCGACACCGCGCCGACCACCATCACGCCGTAGAACCAGACGAGCAGCATGCCCGGTCCCTTGATCAACCGGGTCGGCTTCTCCTGAACCGCCGTCATCTCAGCCTCCCCAGATGTCGAAGAGCCGCACTTCCAGCACGGCCAGCACCACACCGCCCGCGGCGACCGTCACCGAGCCCCAGCGGGTCCGCTCCGCCAGGGACATGAACCCGGCCGCCGGAACGCACGCGAACGCGCCCAGCAGGTACGCCACGAAGATCGTCGTGCCCTGCGCCGGCTTCTCGCCCCGCGCCAGCTGCACGATCCCGACGGCCAGCTGCACCACGGCCAGCAGCGACACCACGGCCATGCCGATGAAGTGCCAGTCCTTGGTCGGCTGGTCCCGGTAGGCGGCCCAGCCGCACCAGGCGGCGAGCAGCAGCGCGGCGACCCCGGTCGCCAGCGTCAGGGCATTGAGCATGCCGTGACCTTATTACGGCCGAAACGGGCGCCGGCGGCCGACCCCGCCGTACGACGGAGGGTCTAGACCACATCGTAGGGTCTTTGTATGACGATCCACGCGCACGCCCTCCTGTTCGACAACGACGGCACCCTCGTCTCCTCCCTCGACTCCGTCGAGCGCTGCTGGACCCGCTGGGCGAAGGAGTACGGAATCACCGCCGAGCAGTTCGGGCGCGTGGCACTGCACGGGCGGCCCGCCGCCGAGATAGTCGCCGACCTGCTGCCCGCCCGCCTCGTGCCGGAGGCGGTCGCCCGGGTCGAGCAGCTCGAGGTGGACGACGTGCCCGGCGGCGTACGGCTGCTGCCCGGCACCCGCGACTTCCTGGACTCGCTGCCGGCCGACCGCTGGGCCGTCGTCACCTCCGCCACCCGGCGCCTGGCCGAGGCCCGGCTCGACGCCGTCGGCATCCTGCCCAAGACGCTGATCGCCGCCGACGACATCACCCGCGGCAAGCCCGACCCCGAGCCCTACCTGCTCGCCGCCCGGCAGCTCGGCGTCGACCCGGCCCACTGCGTCGTCTTCGAGGACGCCCCGGCCGGACTCCGGGCGGGCCGCGCCGCCGGGATGACCACCGTGGCCTTGGCCACAACCCACCGGGCCGAAGAGCTCGACGCCGACCTCGTGGTGGAGGACCTCTCCGCCCTGTCCGCACTGGTCACCGACGCCGGCGTTGAGATCTCCGTGCGCCGCTGAGCCTGCCGTCCCGGCTGTCCGCCGCTGTCCACTATCCGGACAGCGGCGACCGGTCAGCACCGTAGGTCTGGTTTACTGATCGCATGACCACGACGAGCTGCCGCACCCGTGCGACCGAGGCGACCATGACGCCGCCCGGTGCTCGTTGTCTGTGTCGCCTGATGTGTCGAATGTGCGCCTTCTAGAGGGCCCCCGCATCAGCTGAGCCTCGCGCCCCGAAGCGAGAGCCGTGGCATGTCCGTGCGCGCAAGTCCGTACGAGACGCACCTCCACCACCCATGCCTGTACCGCATGCACCCGTGCCCGGGCACACCCACGCCCGCGCGACCGACAGTGACGGAAATCCTGTGATCACCACCTCGGGCCTGACCAAGGTCTACCGCTCCCGCGGCCGTGAGGTCACCGCCCTCGACGGCGTCGACCTGCACGTCCGCGAAGGCGAGGTCTACGGCGTCATCGGCCAGTCCGGCGCCGGCAAGTCCTCCCTCATCCGCTGCGTCAACCTGCTGGAGCGCCCCACCTCCGGCACCGTGACCGTCGCCGGACAGGACCTCACCGCCCTGGCCGGCCGCGGCCTGCGCGCCGGCCGGGAACTGCGCCGGGCGCGCAGCCGCATCGGCATGGTCTTCCAGCACTTCAACCTGCTCTCCTCGCGGACCGTGCAGGACAACGTCGAGCTGCCGCTGGAGATCCTCGGAAAGTCGGGGAAGGAACGCTCCCGCAAGGCGCTGGAACTCCTCGACCTGGTCGGCCTCGCCGACAAGGCCAAGGCCTACCCGGCCCAGCTCTCCGGCGGGCAGAAGCAGCGCGTCGGCATCGCCCGCGCCCTCGCCGGCGACCCCAAGGTGCTGCTCTCCGACGAGGCCACCAGCGCCCTCGACCCCGAGACCACCCGCTCCATCCTCCAGCTGCTGCGCGACCTGAACCGGCAACTGGGCCTGACCGTCCTGCTCATCACCCACGAGATGGACGTCGTCAAGGCGGTCTGCGACTCCGCCGCCCTCATGGAGAAGGGCCGGATCGTGGAGTCCGGCACCGTCAGCGAGCTGCTGGCCACCCCCGGCTCGGAGCTGGCCGCCGCGCTGTTCCCGGTGAGCGGCGAGCGCACCGGCGCCGACCGGACCGTCGTCGACGTCACCTTCCACGGCGAGGCCGCCACCCAGCCGGTCATCTCGCAGCTGTCGCGCACCTACAACATCGACATCTCGATCCTCGGCGCCGCCATCGACACCGTCGGCGGCCTGCAGATCGGCCGCATGCGCATCGAACTGCCCGGCCGCTACGAGGACAACGTGGTGCCGATCGGCTTCCTGCGCGAACAGGGCCTGCAGATCGACGTCGTGGGCCAGGAGGCCCCGCTGGTGAAGGAAGGTGCCAAGTGACCTGGTCGGAGATGCAGCCGCTGCTGCAGCAGGCGTGTACCGAGACCTTCCAGATGGTGCTGTGGTCCACCCTGATCGCCATCGCCGCCGGCCTTCCGCTCGGCATCCTCCTCGTCCTCACCGACCGGGGCGGCCTGCTGCAGAACGTCCTCGCCAACAAGGTGATCGGCCAGATCGTGAACATCGGCCGGTCCATGCCGTTCATCATCCTGATGGTCGCGCTGATGAGCTTCACGCGCTGGGTCACCGGGACGACGATCGGTACGACCGCCGCGATCGTGCCGCTCGCCATCGGCGGCATCCCGTTCTTCGCCCGGCTGGTCGAGACGGCCGTCCGCGAAGTGGACCCCGGCCTGGTCGAGGCCGTGCAGTCCATGGGCGGCAACACCTGGACGATCGTCCGCAAGGCCCTCGTCCCCGAGGCCCTGCCCTCGCTGATCGCCTCCACCACCACCACGGTCATCGCGCTCATCGGCTACTCCGCCATGGCCGGCACGGTCGGCGGCGGCGGCCTCGGAGACCTCGCCGTCCGCTACGGCTACCAGCGCTTCGAGACCGAGCTGATGTGGATCACCGTCGCGATCCTCGCCGTCGTCATCTCCCTCATCCAGTTCGCCGGCGACCTCGCCGCCCGCTCCCTGCACAGCCGCGGCGGCCGCTCCGGCCCGGCGCCCAAGCTCCGCCTGCTGAAGGCGAAGGAGCCGGCGGCGGCCGACATCAGCAAGGTCGCCTGAGCCCCCCGAAGACTCCCCGTTCACCCATTACACGGGGTCGCACCACCCATAGGAAAGGCACTTTTCGTGCGTAACACCGCCAAGCTCACCACCGCCGTCCTCGCCGCCGGAGCCCTCACCTTCGGGCTGACCGCCTGCGGCTCCGGCAGCTCCTCCGCCTCCCACGACTACAGCGGCCCGCTCGTCGTCGCCGCCAGCCCGACCCCGCACGCCGAGATCCTGAACTTCGTCAAGAAGAACCTGGCGAAGAAGGCGGGCCTCGACCTGGAGGTCAAGGAGTTCACGGACTACATCACGCCGAACACGGCGACCGAGGACGGCTCGGTGGACGCCAACTACTTCCAGAACCAGCCGTACCTGGACGACTTCAACGCCAAGCGGGGCACCCACATCGTGCCCGTCGTCACGGTGCACCTGGAGCCGCTCGGCCTGTACTCCCACAAGGTCAAGAAGGCCGACGCGCTGAAGAGCGGTGCGACCGTCGCCGTCCCGAACGACGCCGTCAACGAGGCCCGCGCCCTGAAGCTGCTCGCCGCGAACGGCCTCATCACCCTCAAGTCCGGCGTCGGCAACGAGGCCACCCCGCAGGACATCACCAAGAACCCCAAGAACCTGAAGTTCAAGGAGGTCGAGGCCGCCCAGACCCCGCGTTCCCTGGACGACGTGGACGCGGCCGTGGTGAACGGCAACTACGCCATCTCCGCCGGTCTGAAGCCCGCCAAGGACGCCATCCTCCTGGAGTCCGCCAAGAACAACCCGTACGCCAACTTCCTCGCCGTGAAGAAGGGCAACGAGAAGGACCCGCGGGTCGAGAAGCTCGCCAAGCTCCTCGTCTCGCCCGAGGTCAAGAAGTTCATCGAGGACAAGTACCAGGGCTCGGTCATCCCCTCCTTCTGATCCGGCCCACGCGCCCTCGGGGCCCGCTCCCGCACCGGGAGCGGGCCCCGTCGTGCGGTTCAGTGGTTACATGCTGCATGCTGGGCAGTTCAGCAGGCCCTGAAGGTTCTTTCCGAAGGTTACGGAGCGGCGCATGACTAGCACCTTCCCCAACATCTCCATCAGCACGGAGCGGTTGGTGCTGCGTCCCTTCGAGGAGTCCGACATCGAGGCCTTCGCCGAGATGATGAACGACGAACTGGTCACCGCCTGGACCTCGGTGCCGCAGCCGTACACCGAGGCCGACGCCCGCGCCTGGATCACCGAACAGGCCCCGGCCGAACGCGCGGAGGGCCGCGGCATCGTCTTCGCCGTCGACGAGTTCCTCACCCAGCGCCTCGTCGGCACCGTCCATCTGCGGCACGCCGACTGGCGCGTGCGCTCCGCCGAGATCGCCTACGTCATCGCCCCCTGGGCGCGCGGCGAGGGCTACGCCTCGGAGGCGGCCCTGGCCACCGCCCAATGGCTGTTCCGCGACCAGAAGTTCGAGCGCCTGGAGCTGCGCACCGCCGCCGACAACACCGCCTCCCAGCAGGTCGCCCAGAAGATCGGCTGCATCAGCGAGGGCGTCCTGCGCGGCGCCTGGATAGCCCGGACCCGCGACAACCACGGCGAGTGGACCGACGTGCGCACCGACCTCATCGTCTGGAGCCTGCTGCCCGAGGACCTGGACGGCGTCGAGGAGCAGCTGGCCGACACGGGCGGTTTCACCTCCTACTCCGACTGGAACTGAGCCCTCAGCCGCACCAGGTACGCTCAGTGGGCCCGCTAGGGGCCCGCACCCCTGACGACCTGCGAAGACCTGGAGAGAAACGACGATGGCCGACCGGGTCACGGTGATCGGCTGGGACGGCTCGCCGCTGACCGACACGGCACGCGCCGCCCTCGGCGCCGCCACACTCGTGGCGGGCGCGGCCCACCACCTGGCGCTGCCCGAGGTGCCGCCCGCCGCCGAACGCGTCCGCCTGGGCAGCGTCGCGCTCGCCGCCCGCCGGATCGCCGCCCACCGCGGCACCGCCGTCGTGCTCGCCGACGGCGACCCCGGCTTCTTCGGTGTCGTACGGACCCTGCGCGCCCCGGAGTTCGGCCTGGAGGTCGAGGTCGTCCCCGCCGTCTCCTCGGTGGCCGCCGCCTTCGCCCGCGCCGGCATGCCCTGGGATGACGCCCAGGTGGTCGTCGCCCACCCGCGCACCCTGCGCCGGGCCGTGAACGTCTGCCGCGCCCACACCAAGGTCGCCGTCCTGACCGCACCGGGCGCCGGACCCGCCGAACTCGGGCTCCTGCTGGAGGGCGTCCACCGGACCTTCGTCATCTGCGAGGAACTGGGCACCGAACGCGAGCAGGTCACCGTCGTCACCTCCGACAAGGCCGCCGACCACACCTGGCGCGACCCCAACGTCGTCATCGTCATCGGCGGCCCGGCCGGCGCGGGGGAGGGCGGCGGCTGGATCGCCGGCCGCGACCCGGGCGCCGGCCCGCGCGGCTGGGTCCAGCCCGACGCGAGCTACGGCGAGGGACCGGCCGGCGGCCTCGGCGAGGGCGAGCGGCAGTTGCTGCGGGCCGCCCAACTCGCCCGGCTCGGCCCCCGCGTCGGCGACCTGGTCTGGGACATCGGCAGCGGCTCCGGCGCGTTCGCCGCCGAGGCCGCGCGCGCCGGAGCGGCCGTCATCGCCGTCGACCGGGACCTGGCGGCCTGCGCCCGCACCGACTCCGCCGCGCGCCGGTACGGCGTCCAGCTCCACGTCGTCCACGGCACCGCCCCGCATGTCCTGGAGGACCTGTCCGAACCGGACGTCGTCCGGGTCGGCGGCGGGGGAGCGGCCGTCGTCTCCGCCGTCGCCGACCGGCGCCCGCAGCGCATCGTCACCCACGCCGCCACCCGCGACGCCGCCGAACTCATCGGCCGCGACCTGACCGAGCACGGATACCGCGTCGAGTGCGCCCTGCTGCAGTCCGTCGAACTCGACACCCGCGCCTGGACGGAGACCGAGCGGAGTGTCGCGTTCCTGCTCACCGGGGTATTGCCGGATCGCGCCCCGTGATCCGGTTGTCGTACCGCGCGCGGTAGGCTGGCCGATCGTTGTGCCACACCGGCGGCCCGGAACTTCGTTCGCCAATGTCCGGAAAGCACGCCCGTTTTGGGGCGGGTGTGGTACTGCGGAACCGGAGGACGCGCAACGTGGCGCAGTCCACAGCGGGCCGTCGCGGATCATGCTGTCGCGACGGCCGGGCGGCCGGGACAATGCCACTGAATGGCTTTGTCGCCTTTTCCGGCGGGTCGTTCGTGCCGCTGGGCACGGACGCTCGTTCTTCACTACGGGCGGTCGGTGCGCCGTTCCGGGTGAGCTGGTCGTAGGAGCACTAAACCGATGGGCGAGGGGTACGCATGACCGACACCGGCCAGGTCCCGGGCGAGGGGCAGCCGGAGAGCGCAGGCATGGTGGAGCAGCCGGGCGTCGCCGCGCACGGTGCGTACACCTACCTCTCCGAGGCACCCGCTGAGGACGAAGACCTGCTGCTGCCGGGCGCCCAGGGCGCATGGGGCAACGAGGTTCCGCCACCCGCGCCGGAACCGGTCGTCGAGGCCGTCCACCAGCCGGGGCCGCACGAGACGGCCGGCCGGGACAGCGGCTCCGTCGACCTCAGCGGCGTCCGCCTGCCGAACCCGGCCCCGGCCTCCGTGCCGCCGTCGCCGATCCTCTCGGCGCCGCAGGAGCAGCCGGCCGCCGCGCAGCCGCCGCGCCGTCCGCTGCACCTCGGCCCGCCGATCCCCGACGCCTCCGCGAGCCCGGTCCGCTCCCTCGCCGACCGCGGCCCGGCCGGCGCGCCGGTACGGCAGCCCGGTCCGGTCACGACCGGCCCCGAGTACCTCGACGCCCAGCCGCTGCGCGAGACGGCCCCGCAGAGCGCGGCCCCTTGGGGCGCCGCCCCCGCGCCCCAGGCCGACGCGCAGGCACCGGCTGCCGAAACGGTTGACCCGGCCGCCGTCACCGCGGACGCCGCCACGCAGACCGACGCGCCCGGCGCCGCGCAGGCCGCCGTCACCCGCCTCGCGACCCAGGCCGCCGCACCCGTGCCGGGCACCGCGCACCTTGTCCACGGCCACGATGGCGTACAGCCGGTGCACGGCCATGACGGGGTGGTGCACACGGCTCCTACGGCGGCGGTGCCTGAGGAGGCTCAGCCGCTCGCCGGTGGCCAGGAGGCCGGGGCTGCCGAAGCCGGTGTGGCGGAGGGCGTTCAGGCGGCTGTTCCGGGCGACGGGACTGGGGCTGCCGAATCCGGCGAGGCGGGAGGCGCGGCGGCTGTTCACGCGGCTGTGCCGGGCCAGGGTGCCGGGGCTGCCGAGCCCGTTGCCGGTCAGGGTGCCGGTGCCGCCGAAGCTGGTGTGGCGGAGGGCGTTCACGCGGCTGTGCCCGGCCAGGGTGCCGAGGGCGTTCAGCAGGCTGTCGCCGAGACCGGTGAGAGCGCGCCGGACGCGGCCGGTGCGGAGCCCGCAGAGGGAACGACTGCCGTGGACGGCGGGCTCGCCGCCGCCGTCGGCACTCCCGCCGCCGACGCCGAGGCCGTGGCGAACGCAGGTCAGCCTGCCGAGGGGGCCGTGCCGGCTCCTGAGGGTGCCGAGACCGGGCAGGTCGTGGCGGGTGCCGAGGCTGCCCCGGTGCCGACGACCGCGGAGACGGCCGCCCCGGATCACGATCAGGCCGTGGCCCCGCAGGCGGCAACGCCCGCGCAGGCCGAGGTCGTCACGGCCGAGCAGGCAACGGCTCACGCCGGCGACGGCGCCGAGCCCGCCGAGACCGCTCAGCCGTCCGGCGAGGTCGGGCCGGGCCAGGAGCCGGAGCAGGCCGCGGGCGAACAGCAGGGCGACGCCGAGGTGTCGGCCGCGGACACCGCCCCTGCCGCCGAGCAGAACGCCGCGGCTCAGGGCGGGGCCGACACGGCGACCGTGCCGTCCGGCCCCGCTGCCGTCGTCACCGAAGGCGCCCCTGCGGTCCAGGAGAGCGCCGCGACCGCTCCCGCCGCACAGGCGCCGACCACCGCGCCGGGCGCCAGCTCGGCACAGCCTGACCCGCAGAGTCCCGGTGCCGTGGACGTTCAGCCCCCGGTCGCCGCCGACGCCGTACACACGCCCGAGGCCGACGCCGTAACCGCCCCCGAGGCCGACGCCGTAACCGCCCCCGCGGCCGGCGCTCCCGAGGCGGCGGATGCTCAGGTTGCCGCGGCAGTGACGGCCCCTGGCTTCGTACCGGAGTCCGCCGCGGCCGAAGGTTCCGGCACCCCGGGACCGCACCCCTACCCGGCCCATGGCCCGCAGGGCCCGCAGCTGGCCGAGCCCCTTGCGTACGACGCCCAGGCGGTGCCCGGCGCTCCGCAGCTCCAAAGCGACGCTGCCGCACCCGAAGCTCTTCCGCAGCACCAGCCCGACACGGCCACCCCCGAGGTTGCCGCTGCTGCCGCCCCCCAGGCACCCCCCGCGCAGCCCACCGACGTCACGCCGCTGCCGGCCGCCGCCGAAGCCGCTCCCGTGTCGGCGGCCCCGGCCCAGCCGGCGGACGCGTCCGCGCAGCCGGAGTCCGGCGGGCAGCATGCCCCCGCCGAGCAGACGGAGCCGCTGCCCTCCCACGTGCCGCCGCACCCCGAGCAGCCGCTCGGGCAGTTCGTGCCGGTGGAGGGCCAGGTGCCCACGACCCCGCACCTGGCGCCGACCCCGCCGCAGCCCCTGGTGCTCCCCACGGAGGACACGCAGCAGGCGGCGGCCACGGTGCCCGCGCCGCGTGAGGGCGAGCCCGCGCCGGCCCCCGATGTCGTACAGGATGCGGAGGACCTGCAGACCAGGGCCGCCGACCAGGAGGAAGAGGGCACGGGAGCAGTGGCGGAAGCACAACAGTCCACCGGCCCGGCGGCGCCCGGCTACGCCGACGCCGAGCGCGAGGCCGTCCTGAAGGTCATGCGCGAGCGCAGAGACATCCGCAACGGCTTCCGCAGCGACCCCATCCCGCACGAGGTGCTGCTGCGCGTCCTGGAGGCCGCCCACACGGCGCCCTCCGTGGGCCACTCGCAGCCCTGGGACTTCGTCGTCATCCGCTCCGCCGAGACCCGGCGGACGATGCACGAACTGGCGATGCGTCAGCGCGAGGCCTACGCCAAGTCGCTGCCCAAGGGCCGGGCCAAGCAGTTCAAGGAACTGAAGATCGAGGCCATCCTCGACACCCCGGTCAACATCGTCGTCACCGCCGATCCCACCCGCGGCGGCCGGCACACCCTCGGCCGGCACACCCAGCCGCAGATGGCGCCCTACTCCTCGGCGCTCGCGGTGGAGAACCTCTGGCTCGCCGCCCGCGCCGAAGGCCTCGGCGTCGGCTGGGTCAGCTTCTTCGACGAGCGGGAGATGGTCCGCACGCTCGGCCTGCCCGAGCACCTGGAGGTCGTCGCCTACCTCTGCGTCGGGTACGTCGACGAGTTCCCGGACGAGCCCGAGCTGATGCAGGCCGGCTGGTCCAAGCGGCGCCCCCTGTCCTGGGTGGTGCACGAGGAGACGTACGGCCGCCGCGCCCTGCCCGGAGAGGAACCCCACGACCTGCTTGCCGAGACCGTCGCCCAGATCCGCCCGCTCGACGCCAAGGCCCTCGGCGAGGCCTGGGAGCGCCAGAAGCGCATGACCAAGCCGGCCGGCGCGCTGGGCATGCTCGAGATCATCTCCGCGCAGCTGTCCGGGCTGTCCCGGCAGTGCCCGCCGCCGATCCCGGAGCCCGCCGCCGTCGCCATCTTCGCCGGTGACCACGGCGTGCACGCCCAGGGCGTCACCCCTTGGCCGCAGGAGGTCACCGCCCAGATGGTGGCCAACTTCCTGGGCGGGGGAGCGGTCTGCAACGCCTTCGCCGGCCAGGTCGGCGCCGAGGTGTGCGTCGTGGACGTCGGCGTCGCCGCCGACCTGCCCGCCACCCCGGGCCTGCTGCCCCGCAAGATCCGCGGCGGTACGTCCGACATGACCACCGGTCCCGCGATGACCCGCGAGGAGGCCAAGGCGGCCATCGAGGTCGGCATCGAGACCGCCCGCGACCTGGTGGCGGCCGGCAACAAGGCGCTGCTGACGGGCGAGATGGGCATCGCCAACACCACGGCGTCGGCCGCGCTCATCTCGGTGTTCACGGGCGCGGACCCGGCCGAGGTCACCGGCCGCGGCACGGGCATCAACGACGAGACGCTGGCCCGCAAGACCGAGGTCGTCCGCCGCGCCCTGGAACTCCACCAACCGGACCCGGCCGACCCGATCGGCGTCCTGGCCGCGATCGGCGGCTTCGAGCACGCCGCCATGGTCGGCCTGCTGCTCGGCGGCGCCTCCCTGCGTACGCCGGTGATCCTGGACGGCGTCAGCGCCGGCGCCGCGGCCCTCGTCGGCCGCGCCATCGCCCCCGAGGTCCTCGCGGCCTGCATCGCGGGCCACCGCAGCGCGGAACCGGGCCATGTGGCGGCCCTGAACAAACTGGGCCTGCGCCCGCTGGTCGACCTGGATCTGCGATTGGGCGAGGGCACCGGCGCCCTGCTGGCGCTGCCCCTGGTCCAGAGCACGGCGAGGGCGATGCACGAGGTGGCGACGTTCGATTCAGCGGGAGTCACCGAGAAGTAGGGCAATTCCGGTACGACAGTTCCGGTCGCGACGTCGCGCGCCCGTGGGCAGTCGTCCCGCAGGGCGATGGGGGTCCCCCCGCTCGAGCGAAGCCGAGAGTGGGGGAGGGTGGGCACGGACCCACGCACCCGCACCCGGCGGACCTGCCCAGCCACCGGACAGCTGCCCCGCCCAAGTCCCCGGCTCGCATAAAATCCGCACGTCAGCGCCCCCGCACAGCCCCTCCGGAGGAGCCCGCCCCATGGCCGAACACCCCGCCTACCCCGTAGGCCTCCGCCTCTCCGGCCGCCGCGTGGTCGTCCTCGGCGGCGGCACCGTGGCCCAGCGCCGCCTCCCGGCACTGATCGCGGCGGGTGCGGACGTCACCCTCGTCTCCCCGGAGGCGACCCCCTCGGTCGAGGCCATGGCCGAGGCGGGCGAGATCACCTGGGTCCGGCGCCCGTACGAGGACGGCGACCTCGCCGAGGCCTGGTACGCCCTGATCGCCACCAGCGACCCCGAGGCCAACGCGCGCGCCTCCGCCGAGGCCGAGCGCCACCGCGTCTGGTGCGTCCGCTCCGACGACGCCGACCAGGCCACCGCCTGGACGCCGGCCACCGGCCACAGCGAGGGCGTCACCGTCGCCGTACTCACCACGCAGGCGCGCGGCCGCGACCCCCGCCACACCGCCGCCATCCGCGACGCGGTGGTCGAAGGCCTGCGCGACGGCACCCTGGTGGCCCCGCACCACCGCACCCGCACGCCCGGCGTCGCCCTGGTCGGCGGCGGGCCCGGCGACCCGGACCTGATCACGGTCCGCGGCCGCCGGCTGCTCGCCGCGGCGGACGTCGTGATCGCCGACCGGCTCGGCCCGCGCGACCTGCTCGCCGAACTCCCGCCGCACGTCGAGGTCATCGACGCGGCGAAGATCCCGTACGGCCGATACATGGCCCAGGAGGCCATCAACAACGCGCTCATCGAGCACGCCAAGCAGGGCAAGTCGGTCGTACGGCTCAAGGGTGGCGACCCGTTCGTGTTCGGCCGGGGCATGGAGGAGGTCCAGGCGCTCGCCGAGGCCGGCATCCCCTGCACCGTGGTCCCCGGCATCTCCAGCTCGATCTCGGTGCCGGGCGCGGCCGGCATCCCGGTCACGCACCGGGGCGTGGCGCACGAGTTCACGGTCGTCAGCGGCCATGTCGCCCCGGACGACGAGCGCTCCCTGGTCGACTGGCCGTCGCTGGCCAGGCTCACCGGCACGCTGGTGATCCTCATGGGCGTCGACAAGATCGGGAAGATCGCCGAGACGCTCGTCGCGCACGGCAAGTCCCCGCAGACCCCCGTCGCGCTGGTCCAGGAGGGCACGACGGCCGCCCAGCGCCGCGTCGACGCCACCCTCGCCACGGTCGCCGAGACCGTACGGACCGAGGAGGTCAAGCCGCCGGCGGTCATCGTGATCGGCGAGGTCGTGACGGTCGGCCCCGCGCCCGCCGCGTGACGACCAGCCCCTTGATCACGTGTAACCCCGGGTAACCTAGTCGTTCCAGCCGTTGGCTCCGCACCTAGGACAAGGCAGTATCACCCTGTGGCCGATCTCATCACCGTCGAGGATCCCGACGACCCCCGTCTGGCCGACTACACCGGCCTGACCGACGTCGAGCTGCGCCGCAAGCGTGAGCCCGCCGAGGGCCTGTTCATCGCCGAGGGCGAGAAGGTCATCCGCAGGGCCAAGGAAGCGGGCTACGAGATGCGCTCCATGCTGCTCTCGGCCAAGTGGATCGACGCCATGCGCGACGTCATCGACGAACTCCCCGCCCCGGTCTACGCCGTGAGCCCCGAACTCGCCGAGCAGGTCACCGGCTACCACGTGCACCGCGGCGCCCTCGCCTCCATGCAGCGCAAGCCGCTGCCGACGGCAGGCGAACTGCTCCGTTCCGCCCGCCGCGTCGTGATCATGGAGTCGGTCAACGACCACACCAACATCGGCGCGATCTTCCGCTCGGCGGCCGCCCTCGGCATGGACGCGGTCCTGCTGTCGCCCGACTGCGCCGACCCGCTGTACCGCCGGAGCGTCAAGGTGTCCATGGGCGCGGTGTTCTCGGTGCCGTACGCCCGGCTGGAGACCTGGCCGAAGGGCCTGGAGTCGGTCCGCGAGGCCGGCTTCACGCTGCTCGCGCTGACCCCGGACGACAAGGCCCGCACCCTCGACGAGGCCGCCCCGCACCGGATGGACCGGGTGGCCCTGATGCTCGGCGCCGAGGGCGACGGACTGTCCACCCAGGCCCTCGTCGCCGCCGACGAATGGGTCCGCATCCCGATGTCCCACGGCGTCGACTCGCTCAACGTGGGCGCGGCCGCGGCGGTCGCCTTCTACGCGGTGACCGCCGGCCGACCGGAAGCCTGACCGCCTTCGGGGCCGTATCGGTCGGTGCGGGAGGCCTGTGGCCCCCGGTGCTGGACCGTGTCGGTCGGTTCGGGAGGCCTGCGGCCCCCGGTGCTGGGCCGTGCCGGTCGGTTCGCGTTGTTCGTGTCCCCGGCGCTGGGCCGTATCGGTCGGTTGGCGAGGGTCGTGTCCCCGGCGCTGGACCGTACCGGTCAGCTCGGGGCTCGTGTCCCCGGTGCCGGGCCGTGCCGGCCGGTTCGGGAGGCCCATGCCCCGGCGCTGGGCCGTCTCGGTCAGTTCGTGAGGCCCGTGCCCGGCGCTGGGCCGTCTCGGTCAGTTCGTGAGGCCCGTGCCCGGTGCCGGGCCGTGCCGGTCGGTTGGCGAGGCCCGTGCCCCGGTGCTGGGCCGTGCCGGTCGGTTCGTGAGGCCCGTGCCCCGGTGCTGGGCCGTGCCGGTCGGTTCGTGAGGCCCGTGCCCGGTGCTGGGCCGTGCCGGCCGGTTCGTGAGGCCCATGCCCCCGGTGCTGGGCCGTGCCGGCCGGTTCGCGAGGCCCATGCCCCCGGTGCCGGGCCGTGCCGGCCGGTTCGTGAGGCCCATGCCCCGGCGCTGGGCCGTCTCGGTCAGTTCGTGAGGCCCGTGCCCGGTGCCGTCCCGTACCGGTCGTACACCGGGAGGCCGGTGTCCGCTGCCGCGTGGGCCTGCCGCTGAGGCCGGACGCCGTCGTCGCCGAGGCCGCGGGCCGGGCCCTGGCAGCCCTGTGCCACCGCGATGCCGAGCGCCACGAGCAGCGTCACCACGACGAACACGAACAGCCGCTGGCGCAGCAGCCGGGGATTGGCCGGCCGCAGCCCGGTGCCCGTCGTCCGCTGTGCCGGCCGCCCGGAACCGCCCCGTGCGGCCGGACGGCCCCCGCTGCCCGAGCGCGGTGCGCCGCCGCGCTGCGCCGGGGGCGTACGCCCGGAGCCAGGTCGTGCGGAGGGGCCCGTGCCGGTGCCGCGCGGGCCGCTGCCGGTTCGCGCGGACGCGCCGCCGCGCGCCGGCGTACCGCCCCGGGCGGGGGCGCCCCCGCGCGGCAACGGCGTGCCGGGGGAGATGCGCCGGGTGCGCTGCGGCTCCGGGTAGGTGTCCACGATCCGCCCGGTGGGCCGGTCCGCCTCCGCGGCGCGCGGCGCGGGCGGCCGTACGCCGTCCAGGCCCTGCGCCTCCCGTGCCGCGATCTCCTTGAGCCGCAGCGACAGCTGCAGCGTGCTGGGCCGGTCCTCGGGGTCCTTCGCCAGACAGGCCCGCACCAGCGGGGCGAGCGCGTCCGGTACGCCGTGCAGTTTCGGCTCCTCGTGCACCACCCGGTACAGCATCACCTCCGAACTGCCGTGCCCGAAGGGGGAGTCGCCGGTGGAGGCGTAGGCGAGGGTGGCGCCCAGCGAGAACACGTCCGTCGCCGGGGTGACGGCCGCGCCGCGCACCTGCTCCGGCGCGAGGAAGCCGGGGGAGCCGACCGCCGTGCCCACGTGGGTGAGCGTGGAGGCGCCGGTGGCCCAGGCGATGCCGAAGTCGATGATCCGCGGCCCCTTGGGGGACAGCAGGATGTTGGAGGGCTTCAGGTCCCGGTGGACGACGCCGGCCTCGTGCACCGCGACCAGGCCCTCGGACAGGGCCGCGCCGATCGCGGCGGTGTCGGCCGCGCTGAGCGGGCCCTCGTCGGCGACCTTGTCGTGCAGGGAGGGGCCGGGCACGTACTGCGTGGCGAACCAGGGCCGCTCGGCCTCCAGGTCGGCCGCCACCAGCCGGGCCGTGCAGCCGCCCCTGATGCGCCGGGCGGCGGAGACCTCGCGGGCGAACCGCGACCGGAACTCCTGGTCCTCCGCCAGATCGGGCCGGATCACCTTCAGCGCGACCCGCTGCCCCTTCTTGTCGGAGCCGAGGTAGACCACACCCATCCCGCCCGCGCCGAGCCGTCGGTGAAGCCTGAACGAGCCGACGACGCGCGGGTCCTCGCGCCTCAGGCGCATCATCGCCATGTTCATCCCCGCTGCCCGGTCCCTGTGACGTGGCACAGCTTACGTTTCCACGGCCGCCTGCGCGCAGAGGCCGCGCCCTCCGGTGCGGAAGGAATGTGACGTCGTGCGGTACGACATGAAACGCGGTCAGGAAGCGTGCAACCACCGGGGCCTTGGGCCGCCGCCACCCCCAACCGCTCGCGCCCGAGAGGGCGTTGGGATCATGACGCGCCAGGTGGCCTCGGTTCCCCGGCCCGCCCGGCACCCGCCGCGAAGGGCCCGCGGACCCGGGCGCGGGGCCGGCGGCGGACCGTGCGCGGCTCCGTCTCCACCCCCGTGCGGGGTGATCGAAGTCACTCCGTCCGGTCGTAGGACGCGTCGGACATGACCGATACGGCGGGCGACCCCTCCGGGAAGACCCCGAGACCCCGATGCGCGTCTCCACCCAGGGGAGTACGTCCCGGATCGTGGCTCATCCTCGGGGAGGCCCGGCAATCGGTACGAGGGCATGACGCCGGGCTGCGGCCCCGCGCCTAGATTTGAGGTCAAGCGGCGGGTGCAGCACTCGTCCCCCGAGGTCAGACATCCGCCGCTGCCGACGACAACCGACACGGTCAGGAGAGGGACCATGGCCCACACGGCACCGCGACGCCCGGCGTTCGCACCGCGCCGGACGGGCCGCCGCCACCCCTTGGTGGCGACGCTCATGGCCCTTCCCCTGGCGGCCCTGCTCCTGCTCGTCTTCGACGGCTGGGAGACGGTGGCCACACAGGCGTCGTCCGTGGGTGTGATGCTGGGGCGCTGAGCGGCGACCCCAGGCCCGGAAGAGCGGTCCGGGCGGGGACATCCATCCAGGAAACCCCGTGGGGACGGGGGTGCGGCGGACGGCACAAATGCCGGCGCAGCTGGGGAGCTGCGCCGGCATGCGCCGTTTCCGGGCGGGTGCCGCGTCGTGCAGATGCGGCCGGCCCGTTCCGAGCACGTCGTGACCGGTCGCGCCCACGCGGCGGCAGCCGCACGTCAGGCACAGCCCCGCGCCCCTCGGGAAGCTGCGTCGGCTTCCCGGCGCGGGCGAGCGTCGCTGCCCCGCCCACCGCCGGTACGCTCTGCCGCGCAGCCCACCTTGCCGAGGCACCGTTGACCACAGACACCCCCGCCCTCGTACCCGCGCTCACCGCGCAGGTCCGGGCCGCCGCCCATCCCGGCCCTGCTGAGGACAGCCCCTGCACCTGCGCCGGCGGCCCGCTCGCCGACCGCCCCGACGCCACCGTCGTACGGCACGCCGGCACGGTCGCGAAGGCCCACGCCCCCGGCACCGACCCCGGCGAGCTGACCCGGCGCCTCGCCGTGGCCGCCCGCCTGCCCGGCGTCCTCCTGCCTCCGCTCACCCCGGCCCCCACCCCGCTGCGAGGCCGCCTCGTGACCTTCTGGCCGTACGGCGCCCCCGTGAATCCCGATGCCACGGACGCGGCCCCCTGGGAGGCCACCGCCACGCTGCTGGCCCGACTGCACCGCACGCCTCCGCCCCCCGGCCTGCCCCCGATGCGCGGCCCCGCGAAGGCCGCCCGCGCCGTCGCCCGGCTCCACAAGGCCCTGGACGGCGGACCCCACCCCGCCGCCGGTGCCGTCCTCGCCGCCTGGACCGCCCTCCCCGCCTGGGCCCGCGCCGAGGCCCCCATGCCCGGCACACCCGCCCTGTGCCATGGCGACCTGCACCTCGGCCAGCTCGTCCGCCACCCGGCGCCGGACGGCCCCTGGCGGCTGATCGACGTCGACGACCTGGGCGCCGGCGTCCCGGCCTGGGACCTCGCCCGCCCCGCCGCCTGGTACGCCTGCGGGCTCCTCCCGCCCGACGAGTGGACCCGCTTCCTCGGCGCGTACCGGCGGGCCGGCGGCCCGGCCGTGCCCGCGACCGGCGACCCCTGGCCCGCCCTGGACGTGCCGGCCCGCGCGCTGACCGTGCAGACGGCCGCCCTCGCCGTCGCCAAGGCGCTCGCGGCCGGCCGCCCGCTGGACGAGGTGGAGCAGGCGGTCGTCGACGCATGTGCCCGAATGACCCCAATTCAGCACCAGTTGGCGCCGGAAGGCACCGGCTAGGCTGCAACCGCCCGGGGCCGGACGGAGTCTGTCCTGGGGAACCACGAAGCACGACCGACCGGCGAGGAGTTGAGCCGACCATGCATTGTCCGAAGTGCCACGCGCCGATGCACACGTACAACCGCAGCGGCGTCCAGATCGAGCAGTGCAGCGGTTGCCGCGGCATCTTCCTCGACTACGGCGAGCTGGAGGCGCTGACCCAGCTGGAGGCCCAGTGGTCCAACCAGGCGCCGCCGGCCCCGCCCGCCCCGCAGCCGTACCCGGCCCCGCACGCGCCCGCCTGGGGCGCCCCGCACGGCGGTCACCACGGCGGCCATGGGCACCACCACGACCACCACAAGAGCTGGGCCCACATGCTCTTCTCCAGCTGAGCGTGGGACACCCGGACTGAGCGCGCGAAAGCCCCCGGCCGTACGAGACGGCCGGGGGCTTTCGCGCTGTGTGGACGATACTGGGATTGAACCAGTGACCTCTTCCGTGTCAGGGAAGCGCTCTCCCGCTGAGCTAATCGTCCAGGCTGTGACAGGTGCATCACAGGCGGTGCGCGATACTGGGATTGAACCAGTGACCTCTTCCGTGTCAGGGAAGCGCTCTCCCGCTGAGCTAATCGCGCGGGTGGGGATCTTCGAGAAGACCCGTGGGTCCTGCGAGAGGATCCAGTGGACGATACTGGGATTGAACCAGTGACCTCTTCCGTGTCAGGGAAGCGCTCTCCCGCTGAGCTAATCGTCCTTGGAGGTGGAGACGGGATTTGAACCCGTGTAGACGGCTTTGCAGGCCGTTGCCTCGCCTCTCGGCCACTCCACCAGGAGTGTAGGGGATCGGGAGACCCCCTCTTCCTTCGAGCGGACGACGAGGCTCGAACTCGCGACCTCAACCTTGGCAAGGTTGCGCTCTACCAACTGAGCTACGTCCGCCTGTCGTTTCGGTGCGCTTGCGCGTCCCGGCGACGTGTTGAACTCTAGCGGATTCCCGGGCCAGCACAAAAACGCGTTTGCCCAGCGTGCTGCGCTGACCCCGGCGGAGCCCGTGGTCACAGCGCCCTCCGGGACATCACCGACCACCTGTCGGACACCCGACCTAGACTCGTCCACGTGCTTCACGACCCCTCCGGCCTGCCTGCCCTGGCCCGTTTCGGCGACCGCGTCGCCACCGGCCTCCTCGACGTGACCCGCGACCCGGCCGCCCTGGACTCCACGGGCTTCTGGGCCGTCTGCGCGGACTTCGAGGGCCGGCTGACCTGCGCCCGCTTCGCGGACGTACGCAGGGAGCCGGTGCCCGCCCCGGTGCCGGGCGGCTGGCGGGGCCCGGCGCTGGGGGAGTGGACCTCCTCCCTGGACCGGGCCGCGTACACGGCGGCCGTCCGCCGGATCCGCGCGCACATAGCGGCCGGCGAGGTCTACCAGGCGAACCTCTGCCGGGTGCTCGGCGCGCCGGTCCCCCCGGACGCCGACGTGGACGCCCTGACCGCCCTGCTGGCCCGCGGCAACCCGGCGCCGTACGCCGGGACGATCCGGCTGCCGGAGCACGGCGTGGAGATCGCCACCGCCTCGCCCGAGCTGTTCCTGCGCCGGGACGGGCGCGTCGTGGAGTCGGGGCCGATCAAGGGCACCGGACGCACCGAGGCGGACCTCCTGGACAAGGACTACGCCGAGAACGTGATGATCGTGGACCTGGTCCGCAACGACATCGGGCGCGTCTGCGCCACCGGCAGCGTGA
This sequence comes from Streptomyces sp. NPDC007189, assembly GCF_040703635.1. Classification (NCBI taxonomy): domain Bacteria; kingdom Bacillati; phylum Actinomycetota; class Actinomycetes; order Kitasatosporales; family Streptomycetaceae; genus Streptomyces; species Streptomyces sp. NPDC007189. Next base: position 182,093 of record NZ_JBEYEY010000011.1, on the reverse strand, counting down.
CCGTCCCCGACCTGTGCGCCGTGGAGAAGCACCCCGGACTGGTCCACCTGGTCTCCACCGTCCGCGGCGAGCTCGCCGACGGGGCGGGCTGGCCGGACCTCCTCGACGCCGCCTTCCCGCCCGGCTCGGTCACCGGCGCGCCGAAGTCCAGCGCCCTGAAGATCATCGAGGCCCTGGAGACGGCGCCCCGCGGGCCGTACTGCGGCGGCATCGGCTGGGTCGACGCCGACCGGGGCACGGGCGAGCTGGCCGTCGGCATCCGCACCTTCTGGATCGACCGGGAGACCGGGATGCTGCGCTTCGGCACCGGCGCCGGCATCACCTGGGGTTCCGACCCCGAGGGGGAGTGGCGGGAGACCGAGCTGAAGGCGTCCCGGCTGCTCGCGGTAGCGTCGGGAGCGTACGACGCGAGTGGAGGGGTGTTCGCATGAGGATCTGGCTGGACGGCGGGCTGCGGGACCTGGAGTCCGCCCGTGTCTCCGTCTTCGACCACGGGCTCACCGTGGGCGACGGCATCTTCGAGACGGTGAAGGCCGTCCACGGCAGGCCGTTCGCGCTCACCCGGCACCTGGACCGGCTGACCCGCTCGGCCCGGGGCCTCGGCCTGCCCGACCCCGACCACGACGAGCTCCGCGAGGCCTGCGCGGCGGTCCTGGAGGCGAACCCGATGCCGCTCGGCCGGCTGCGGATCACCTACACCGGCGGCCACGGCCCGCTCGGCTCCGACCGCGGCGAGCACGGCCCGACCCTCGTCGTCGCCCTCGGCGAGACCGCCCGCCGCCCGGACACCACCGCCGTGATCACCGTCCCCTGGACCCGCAACGAGCGCGGCGCCCTCACCGGCCTGAAGACCACCTCGTACGCCGAGAACGTCGTCGCCCTCGCCCGCGCCCATGAACACGGCGCCTCGGAGGCGCTGTTCGGCAACACGGTCGGACAGCTCTGCGAGGGCACCGGCTCGAACGTCTTCGTCGTCCTGGACGGCGAGATCCACACCCCGCCCGTCTCCTCCGGCTGCCTCCCCGGCATCACCCGCGCGCTGACCGTCGAGTGGACGGGCGCCAAGGAGACGGACCTGCCGCTGGACGTGCTGCGGCGCGCCGACGAGGTCTTCCTCACCTCCACCTTGCGCGACGTTCAGGCCGTCCACCGGGTCGACGACCGCGAACTGCCCGGCGCTCCGGGACCGGTCACCGCCAAGGCCATGCGGATCTTCGACGAGCACGCCGCGAGGGACCTGGACCCCTGAGCCGGGGCACGGCCCCGCGGCGGTGCGGAAAACTGGCTGACGTGGCGGTCCGTCGAGTGGACGGGCGCCAAGGAGACGGACCTGCCGCTGGACGTGCTGCGGCGCGCCGACGAGGTCTTCCTCACCTCCACCTTGCGCGACGTTCAGGCCGTCCACCGGGTCGACGACCGCGAACTGCCCGGTGCCCCGGGACCGGTCACCGCCAAGGCCATGCGGATCTTCGACGAGCACGCCGCGAGGGACCTGGACCCCTGAGCCGGGGCACGGCCCCGCGGCGGTGCGGAAAACTGGCTGACGTGGCGGTCCGTCGAGTGGACGGGCGCCAAGGAGACGGACCTGCCGCTGGACGTGCTGCGGCGCGCCGACGAGGTCTTCCTCACCTCCACCTTGCGCGACGTCCAGGCCGTCCACCGGGTCGACGACCGCGAACTGCCCGGCGCCCCGGGACCGGTCACCGCCAAGGCCATGCGGATCTTCGACGAGCACGCCGCGAGGGACCTGGACCCCTGAGCCGGGGCACGGCCCAGCGGCGGTGCGGAAAACGGGCTGACGCGGCGGTCGGCTGCGGGTAGAACACCTGTGATGACCACGACCCTGCGGCCGGTCGAGCCGCTGCAGCAGCACCCCGACGGCACCCGTTCCCGCCGCTACCAGGTGTGCGTGAACAGCCGCCCCGTCGGCGAGATCCACCTCGGCACCTCGCCGTCCCTCGGCGACTCGGTGGCACGCGTCGTCGACCTGCGGATAGCCGAGCCCGACCGGCGTCGCGGCCGGGGCACGGTGGCCGCGCTCGCCGCCGAGGAGGTGGCGCGCGGCTGGGGCTGTACGCAGATCGAGGCCCTCGTCCCCGCCTCGGCCGGCATCGCCCTGCGGCTGTTCGGCGCCCTCGGCTACACCCCGCGCAACCGCGGCATGGAGAAGCGCCTCGGCACCACCCCGCCCGGCCTGCCGCCGGGCAGCCGGGCGCGGCCCATGACGGCAGCGGAGTTCGACGCCTGGCACGCCTACGAGAGCGAGCACTTCGCGCGCACGTGGATCGAGCGCGGCGTCCCCGAGGCCGCGGCCCGTGCCAAGGCCCGCAGGGACCACGAGGAGCTGCTGCCGCACGGTCTCGCCACCGGCGGCATGATCTTCAGCGTCCTGGAGCACGAGGGGACCCGCGTGGGCACGCTGTGGGTGGCCCTGCGGGACGACAAGGCGTTCGTGTTCGACGTCGAGACCGACGCGGACCAGCGCGGCCGGGGACACGGCCGCACGCTCATGCTGCTGGCGGAGCGCCAGGCCATCGAGGCCGGCCGGCCGGTCCTCGGTCTCAACGTGTTCGCGGGCAACACCCCGGCCGAGCGGCTGTACGAGTCACTCGGCTACGAGACGACGACCCACGCCCTGTCCAAACCCCTGCTGTAGGCGTTCCGCCCCTGGCGTCGGCGGTCCGCGGGGGTCAGGCGCCCTCGGCCAGCAGCCGGTCGGCGATCTCCTCGATGCGCGCGCGCAGCCCCTCCTGGCTCTTGCCGCCGTCGAGGCGCTCGCCGCCGATGACGTACGTCGGGGTGCCGGTCACGCCGATCGCCTTGCCCTCGGCCTGGTCGGCGTCCACGATCAGGATGTGCCGGCCGTCGATCAGCGCGGTGTCGAACTCCTCGGCGTCCAGACCGAGTTCCCGGGCCACCTCGACCAGGAAGGGTTCCCCCTCGCGGTCCAGCTCCTCGACCCGCTCCAGCACGGCCTCGACGTACGGCCAGCCCTTGCCCTGCGCCAGCGCCTCCTCGGCGGCCTGCGCGGCGGCGAAGGAGTGCTTGTGCTTCTCCAGCGGGAAGTGCCGCAGCCGCAGCTCCAGCCGGTCGCCGTAGCGCTCCCGCAGCGCGCGGACGTCGCCGAGGGCGGTACGGCAGTCGGGGCACTGCAGCTCGCACCAGACGTCGAGGACGACGGCACCGGCGCGTGCGGGGGTGGATTCGGGGGAGGCATCGCTCATGCCGCCCAGTCTTCCAGGCCGGCCCCGGCCGACCCAATCGGGACGGTACGGCCGCGCTGCCTTGGCTTTGCAGCATGTGCCGGTACGGCCCCGGGCCGGCACCCCAGTAGGAGACGACCCGGAGATGTCCCTGATGTCCCGCTGGAGCATGGCATCGCAGGCAGGGGGCGGTGCAGGATGGAGGGGACGGAGGCGGTGTGCCGTGCCGGTGTGCAGCGTCCGCCGTGTGCCCGCCGCCCGACCCAGCCCGCCAGGAGGACCGGATGATTGCCGAGACCGTCTGCTCCGCCGTGTCCGCGGCGGGCCTGGGTATCGCGGTGGTCACGGCCTACCGCAGGCGTTTCCTCGCGGCGGCCCGCATCGCGGCCTACGCACTGGTGCCGGTCGGCCTGGTGATGACCGGGCTGGTCGGCTGGCTCGCCCACACCGCTTTCAGCCCCACCGCGTGGGCGGGGTTCGGGGTGCTGGGCGCGGCCTGGCTGCTGTTCGCCGGCACCCGGGCGGTGGAGCGCCGGCGCGCCGGGCGCGCGGCGTCCGGGGGCGCGGCGGCCGGGGGCGAGCGGACCGAGGCCGTGGCCCCGGGAGCCTCCGCTCCGTCCCTGAGCGCGGGCAGCCGGCCCGCGAAGGGCTCCGCCGCCCCGCGCCCGGCCGGCTCGGCGGCCCCCACCGACGACTTCAGCGACATCGAGGCCATCCTCAAGAAACACGGCATATGACGGCCGCGCGCCTCCGCGCCGCGGCACCTGCCCCGCAAGACCGTCCCAGGCGGAAACGACACAGAGCGTCGCGCGTCCGGCCCGAACCGTTCACGACCCGAAGCGAGTCGGACGGGACGGTGCGATAAGCGGCAACTCCCGCACTCGGCGAGCGTGCTGATCGCGCACAGCCCCTCATCTGCGCCATGATCTGCGGCGAGATGCTGGACACGAGACAGAGCGAGGCCGCGCCGCCGAAGGACGAGCCGCGCGGGTGCCTCTTCGCCCTATCCCAGCCACCGCTGATGATCTTCCTTGCGGTGATCGGGTGTCTGCTCCTCATGGCTGCGCTGCACGACCTGCTGTTGCTGTGAGCCGTACACGTCCGTCCCGGCGTCACCCGCCGGGACCGACGTCGCTCCGGCCGGCCCGTGCCGGTCAGCCCGCCGCTTCCTTCCTCCTGGCCCGGTAGGCGGCCACATGGAGCCGGTTGCCGCAGGTGCGGCTGTCGCAGTAGCGGCGCGAGCGGTTGCGGGAGAGGTCGACGAAGGCGCGCCGGCAGTCCGGCGCCTCGCAGCGCCGCAGCCGCTCCTGCTCCCCGGCCACCACGAAGAAGGCGAGCGCCATGCCGCAGTCGGCGGCGAGATGGTCGGCCACGGAGGCGCCCGGCGCGAAGTAGTGCACATGCCAGTCGTAGCCGTCGTGGTCCGTCAGACGTGGGGTGGTGCCGGCAGCGGCGACCAGCTCGTTGATCAGCAACGCCGCCGCGCGGGCGTCCGGCGCGGCGAAGATCGCCGCGAAGCGCCCCCGGACCCTGCGCACCGCCGACAGGTCGAACTCCGACAGCACGCCGACATCGCTGATCTTGTGGTTTCGTACGAAATCCGCGAGGGCCGGGACATCGGGCAGTCCGTCGGCCGCCGCGTCGTCCTCCGGCGCGGTGTTCACCAGATCCACCACGGTGTCGAGCGCGCACCGGGTGTCGTGGGTGATCAGCACTGTTCGCTCCCTGGCCTGGGGGGTCGGGCCGAGGCCCGCCGATGCTGGCCGATGGTAGCGACATCCGCGCCCACCGCACCGGTCCGAGTCCGACCTCGATTGCCGGTAGAACGCCTCGGCGCGGGGGCTGGTTCCCTTACCGCGCCGATACCCACGGGTCACCCGGCCGGCGGAAGCGGGCGGGCACACCTGGGCGCCGTCCCGTGTGCATCGCTCACGGTGACGGCGCCGGGCTGTGCCGTATGCGGTTGTCTTGGCCCGAGCCGTCTCCCCGAGTGGACGGCGCCGGGCTGCTTTCGAGGGCCGCGACCTAGCTCTCCGCCAAGATGTGCGAGAGCTCCTGATCCAGATCGAAGTGCCGATGCTCCGTGCCGGGGGGCACGGCGGCGTCGGTTCGCTTCAGGAAGGACTCAAGGGCCCGCGCTGGGGCCTCGAGCAGGGCCTCCCCTTCCGGGGAGCTGAGGGCGATGCACACGACGCCCTGACCGTGGCTGCGCGACGGCCAGACTCGGACGTCGCCGGTGCCGGTGGGACGGTGCAGCCCCTCGGCGAGGAGGTCGCGGGCGAACACCCACTCGACGGTCTCCTCGGCTCCGGTGTGGAAGGTGGCGTGCACGGCGTAGGGGTCGGCCGTGTCGTACCGCAGGCCTGCGGGGACAGGCAGGGAGGACTCGCTCGACACAACGAGGCGCAGGTGCAGCTCGCAGCTGACCGTGGTGTTCATAAGCGCCAGGGCCTTTCGCTCAGTGTGCGCTCGGGGATTCGCACGTCGGCGAAATCGACATGCCACCTACGATGCCGTTGTAAACCCCTCTGAGGGTTTTGCGTGTCTTTACGTAACTCTTCCGGCCGAGAACTCGTACGAGATCTACGACCATTCCGGTGACCGATTCACTCCGGTAGGGTTTGTATGTATGAATACGCGGAGTGACGGGCGGAACGAGGCCGCCGTGGCGGCGGATGGCGAGCATCCGGACGGGCATCGCGGAGAAGCCCGCGAGGACGCCGTACCCGCGGCCGGCGGCCGGCTCGGCTCCCGGGCGCCGCAATTCATCAGGGCCCGCCCGCTGCTGCACCTCGGCTGGCAGGTCTGCGTCTTCATGGTCGGCCTGGCGGTCGTCGCCGCCGGGATCGTCATGCTGCCCTTGCCGGGACCCGGCTGGGTGGTGATCTTCGGCGGCATGGCGATCTGGGCGACCGAGTTCGTCTGGGCGCAGCTCGTGCTCCGCTGGACCAAGCGCAAGGTCACCGAGGCCGCCCAGCGCGCCCTCGATCCCAAGGTGCGCCGTCGCAACATCGCCCTGACCGTGATCGGGCTGGTGATCGTGGCCGTACTGGTCGCGATCTACACGTGGAAGTTCGGCTTCGTCATGCCGTGGAAGATCAAGCACCAGTGACCTGGGCCGCGCCGCCCGGCCGTCCACCGCCCCGGCCCTTGGTCGGAAGCACCCCCTGACATCGGGTAATGTTCTTCCTGAGCCCGGGCGATTAGCTCAGTGGGAGAGCGCTTCGTTCACACCGAAGAGGTCACTGGTTCGAACCCAGTATCGCCCACCCGGACCAACGGCCCACCTGCGACAGAGCGGGTGGGCCGTCGGCGTCTGCGGGCCCGTGGGGCTCGGGGAGCGCTGCCGTGCTGGTCGGCCGTTGCGGGCGTGTGGCTCGGTGGAGTCCGGGTGTGCTGGTCGGCCTCTGCAGGCTTGTGCGGGTCGGCGGAGTCCTGCCGCGTCGGCTCGCCTCTCCAGGTCCGTGCGGCTCGGTTGAGGCCTGCCGCGTCGGCCCGCCAGGCCAGTCGTGTGGGGGCCCCGTTTGCAGGACGCCGGCACCCGCGGCGTCTGTCCGCCGAGGCCCATGCGCGGACCGTCCTTTTGCCGAACCGGCAACATTCCTCGTGCCCACTGGGCCGCCCACAGCACCATCGATGGCATCGGCCGCTACCGGACCGACGCCCTTCGCCGGTCGCTCCGGCCGGGCGGCCGTGAGCCGCCCCCTGCCCAGTCCCTCTACCCCGCCTGACCAGCGCATTGAGCCGAGAACACCCCGGCGCACGACTTGCCCGGGAGAGGCGGCAGAGCGATAGATCAGCAAGCCGACAAACCGACAGGATCGACGCCCCACCGGCCCGCACGCGGGCCCCACGCCCGCCTGCCCTGCCGCCGCCCGCACTTCGGGCGATGTCCGGCACGCCAGGACCTCGCAAGCCGGTACACCGACAGCCCCGCATCGCCGACGATCCGCCACCCGTTCCCACCAGCCCGTCAAACCCTTCCGCACGCCCATCCGCCTCGAAGATCGGTGCCCCTGAGCGCTCCGGACGACCTTGTGACCGGGAACGCCCAGACGACCCGACTCAGAGCCTCCGCAGGAGACCCCGTGCCCGAGACCCCCGTAGCAGCCCCCACTCCCAAGAAGCCCGCCCCCGCCCCCGTCCACCGCCTGGTGCCCTCCCCGGCGGGTCGCGTGCACCTCGTGGAGCAGGGGCGCGGCCCGCTCGTGCTGCTGGTGCACGGTTTCCCGGAGTCCTGGTACTCCTGGCGGCACCAGTTGCCGGCCCTGGCCGCCGCCGGTTACCGGGCCGTGGCCATGGACGTCCGGGGCTACGGCCGTTCGTCGAAACCGGCGGCCGTGGACACGTACCGGATGCTCGACCTGGTCGCCGACAACGTCGCCGTGGTGGAGGCGCTGGGGGAGGAGTCCGCTGTGGCAGTGGGGCACGACTGGGGTGCCACGATCGCCGCCACGTCCGCTCTGACCAGGCCGGACGTCTTCCGAGCGGTGGCTCTGCTGGGCGTGCCGTACAGCCCACCCGGCGGTCCCCGGCCTAGTGAGGTCTTCGCGGGCATGAGCGGGGAGGGGGAGTTCTACGTGGCGTACTTCCAGCAGCCGGGCCGGGCCGAGACGGAGATCGAGCCGGATGTGCGCGGCTGGCTCGCCGGCTTCTACGCGGCCCTGTCCGCCGGCACCATGCCCGGGCCGGGCGCCCCAGACCCGCACTTCACCGGCCCTGGCGGCACCCTGCGGGAGGGTTTCCCCGCCGGTCCGCCGCCCGCCTGGCTGAGCGAGGAGGTGCTGGACTTCCTGACCGGGGAGTTCGAGCGGACCGGGATGACCGGGGCGCTGAACCGGTACCGGAACATGGACCGTGACTGGGCGGACCTGGCCGGTCACGCGGGCGCCCCGATCCGGCAGCCCTCGCTGTTCATCGCCGGAGCCCTGGACCCCTCGCTCGCCTGGCTGGCCGACGCCGTCGCGGCGTACCCCGAGACCCTGCCCGGCCTGCGCGGCTCGCACCTCCTCGAAGGCTGCGGCCACTTCGTCCAGCAGGAACGCCCGGAGCAGACCAACCGTCTCCTGCTCGACTGGCTAGCCGGCCTGCCCGCCTGAATCCCAGGTGCCCTGCCCGCCTGAACCCCGGGTGTCCTGCCTGACTAATCCCGGGCGCCTCCGCCCGCCTGCAGTGCCGGCTGCCCCCGCCTGAGCCAGGCGCCCGCGCCGCCTGGCTCCGGGCGTTGGCTGCTTCAGCCTGATCTGGGGCGCTCCGCCCGTCTGCAGCGTCGGCTGCGCCCGCCTGCGGCGCTGGCTGCGCCGCCTGATCCCAGGTGCCCCCGCAGCCTGGGTCCGGGCATCGGCCGCTCCAGCCTGATCCGGGGCCCCTCCGCCCGCCTGCGGCGTCGGCTGCGCCCGCCTGAACCAGGCGCCCGCGCCTGCCTGATCCCGGGTGCCCCCGCAGCCTGGGTCCGGGCATCGGCCGCTCCAGCCTGATCCCGGGAGCCCCCGCCCGCCTGGGACGCCGACTGCGCTCTCCTGAGCCCAGGTGTCCCTGCCTGCCTGAACCCGGGCGCCCCGCCCGCTTGATCCCGGGCACTGGCCACCTCCGCCCAACCCGGGCCCCTGCCCGCCCCCGAACCCCGGCCACCCCCACCCACCTGAACCCACCCTCGCCCGCGCCTCTCCGTTCACCCTCGCCCCCACCCCCTCCCTTCACCACCCCCCTCGCACCCCCTCACCTGCACCAACACCCCCCACCCCCCACCATCCCCGCCGATCCGCCCCCAAGAAAATCCTGTCCGACGCATTGACGCACCCCACACCCCTCCGTAACTTGTGCCAGCAAGCGCTTACTTGAAACGATTCATGAGGCGGCGGAACGACCTGCGGGGAGGGCCCGACCTATGGGAACCAGCAGAAATCTTGAGCGGCGTACGATCCTGAAGGCGGCCGGGGCCTCGGCGGCCGTGCTCGGGCTCGCCGCGACGACCGGGTGCGGCGGCGGAAGCGGTTCCGGGGACGGGACGGTGACGATCCGTTACTCGTGGTGGGGCGCCGAGGAGCGGGCCAAGAAGATCAACCAGACCATCGCGCTCTTCGAGAAGAAGTATCCGAAGATCAAGGTCAAGACCGACTTCCAGACGTACGCCTCCTTCTGGGAGAAGTTCCAGACGCAGGCCGCCGGCGGAAATCCCCCGGACGTTTTCCAAAACGCCGTCACCTTTCTCCGGAAGTACGACAAGCGCGGAATTCTCCTCGACCTCAAAACTCAGGTGCAGGCAGGTAATCTGACTCTGGATCACTTCCGGGACGGAGTGACGAAGGTCGGCGAGGTCGACGGAAAGCAGCTCGGAATTCCCGTCGGCTCCAACACCATGGCACTCGTCATCGACAAGAAGGTGTTCCAGAAGGCCGGCGTCGAGCCGCACCCGGGATGGACCTGGGACGACTACTTCAAGGCCCTGAAGACCGTCCACGACCGGACGAAGGTCCCCGGGGACACCGGCTACTTCACCATCATGTACCTGTACGACCTCTACCTTCGGCAGAACGGCAAGGCGTTCTTCACCAAGGACGGTCTCGGCTTCGACAAGGCCGATCTGACGGAGTGGTGGACCGACGGCTACAACCGCGTCAAGGCGGGCATCGTCACCGACCCGAAGGTCGTCCAGCAGGACCTGCCCAAGTCCTCCCTCTCCGCCGGTCACGGCGCCTCCGAGTTCACCTGGGACAACTTCACCGTCCGCTACCAGAGCGAGGGCGACAGCACCTACGGCCTCGCGCCGATCCCCACCACGGACGGCAAGCACACCGGGCAGTACCTCGCCTCGCTGATGCTCAGCGCCTCCGCCCGCACCGCGCACCCGAAGGAGGTCGCCCAGTTCATCGACTTCATGGTCCACGACCCCGAGGTCGGCAGGATCATGGGCTACGACCGGGGCATCCTCGCGAGCACCGAGCAGTACCAGGCGTACCAGCCGACGGACGCGGTCAACAAGGAGATCGCTCAGTACGAGGCCGACACCGCCAGGGCGGGCGTCCTCGGCACGATCACCCCGCACCCCTCGGGCGCCGACACCGTCGAGGCCGCCTTCCTGCGCATCGGCGGCGACCTCGGACAGGGCAAGACCAAGGTCGCGGACGCGGTGAAGCAGTTCTTCACCGAGTCCGAGGCCGCCTTCCAGGCCTGATGGGAACCGCCGTGACGCTCGTCAAGGACTCCGTGCCCGCGACCCGCACAGCACGCCCGGCCGCCACCGCCGCCTCGGGGCGGCCGGGCCGCCGGCGGGAGAACCTCGCCGGTTACCTCTTCATGTCCCCGTGGATCGCCGGCTTCCTGCTGCTGACCGCGGGCCCGATGGTCGCCTCGCTGTACTTCGCGTTCACCGACTACAACCTGTTCAACACCCCGAAGTGGGTCGGGCTGGACAACTTCACGAAGATGTTCCACGACCCCCGCTGGCAGAAGTCGGTGGAGGTGACCGCCAAGTACGTGATCATCGGCACCCCGCTCAAGCTGCTGCTCGCCCTCGGGGTGGCCCTCCTGCTCGCCCAGAGCCGTCGCGGCCAGGCCTTCTACCGGGCCGCCTTCTACGCCCCCTCGCTCATCGGCGCGAGCGTCTCGGTCGGCTTCGTCTGGCGGTCCCTGTTCTCCGACGGCGCGATCGTGGACCGTACCCAGACGTTCTTCGGCTGGCACGTCGGCGGCTGGGTCGGCAACGCCGACTGGGTGCTGTACTGCCTGGTCGCGCTGACGGTGTGGCAGTTCGGCGCGCCCATGGTCATCTTCCTGGCCGGCCTGAAGCAGGTGCCGAGGGAGCTGTACGAGGCGGCCGAGATGGACGGCGCCGGAACGTTCCGGAAGTTCTGGAACATCACCCTGCCGATGATCTCTCCGGTGCTGTTCTTCAACGTGCTCCTGGAGACCATCCACTCCTTCCAGATCTTCGGCTCGGCCTATGTCGTCTCCAACACCTCCTGCGGCCCGGCCGACGCCACGCTCGTCTACACCTGCTACCTGTACCAGCAGGGCTTCAGGAACGCCCAGATGGGCTTCGCCTCCGCCATGGCCTGGATGCTGCTGCTCGCCGTGGCCCTGGTGACGGCCGTCCTCTTCTGGTCCCAGAAGAAGTGGGTGCACTACGAGGAGGACGCCCGATGAGCGCGACCACCCCCACCAAGACCCTCGGCCGCGGCCTGGGACGCAAGCGCACCGGCTCCCTGGCCTGGCACCTCGGCGCCCTGCTGCTCCTGGCCGTCATCCTCTACCCGGTCGTCTGGGTGATCGGCGCCTCGTTCAAGCCCAGCAAGGACATCATCAACAGCCTCACGCTGCTCCCGTCCCACCCGATCCTGGCCAACTTCAAGGGACTCGCCGACGGCATCGCGGACGTCCGGATCTGGACCTTCTTCGAGAACTCGCTCTTCTACGCCCTCGGCGCCGTCGTCGGCGTCCTGATCTCCTGCTCGCTGACCGCGTACGCGTTCGCCCGCATCCGCTTCGCCGGCCGCAACCTGCTGTTCTCCCTGATGATCGGCACCCTCCTGCTGCCGTACCACGTGCTGCTGATCCCGCAGTACGTGATGTTCCAGAAGCTGGGCTGGATCAACACCTACACCCCGCTGCTGATCGGCAAGTACCTCGCCACGGACGCCTTCTTCGTCTTCCTGATGGTGCAGTTCATGCGGGCCCTGCCGCGCGAGCTGGACGAGGCGGCGCGGCTCGACGGCTGCGGGCACCTGCGCATCTACTGGTCGATCGTGCTGCCGCTGTCCCGGCCCGCGCTCATCACCAGCGCCATCTTCACCTTCATCAACGCCTGGAACGACTTCATGGGCCCACTGATCTATCTCAACGAGCCCGGCAAGTACACGGTCTCCCTGGGTCTGATGATGTTCCGCGACTCCGACGGCGTGGCCGCCAACTACGGCGGCATGATCGCGATGTCCCTGGTGGCGCTGCTGCCGGTGCTGCTGTTCTTCCTCGCCTTCCAGCGCTACCTCATCGACGGCATGGCGACCTCCGGACTGAAGGGCTGAGGCGACCCGGCATGGCCGAAGCACGCGTGAAACCGCGCAAGGAGTCCGTGTTCGCCGAGCGGTTCGCCCTCTTCGCCGAGTCCCTGCTGACCGGCGTCTGGATCGCGGTGGCCTCGCTCGGAGTCGTCACCTACCCGGCCGCCTTCGCCGCCGGCGCCCGGCATCTGCGCCGCCGTACCGGCCACCGCGCGGGCGGGTGGCGGGAGTTCGCCGCCGACTTCCGGGCAGCGCTGCGCGGGGGCTGGGCGGTGGGGCTGGCCGGCTGGACCGTCGCGGCGCTGGCCTGGGTGGACATGCGGGCCGTACGCGCCGGGCTGCCCGGCGGGCCGCTGATGGGGGCCGCCGGGCTGTTCGCGCTGATCGGGCTCGCCGTGGCCGGACTGCGCGCGGCGTCCCTGTGGGCGCCGGGGGAGCGCTGGCGGTCGCTGCTCGCCGCGGCCGGGCGCCGCACCGTACGCGACCCCGCGGGCTCCTTCCTGCTGGTCGGCGGGGCCGTCCTCGTCGTCTGCTCCGCTCTGCTCATCGCCCCGCTGGCGGTCCCCGTGCTCGGGGCCGTCGCGGCGGCGGCCGTCGCCGTGGAGGAGCGGTACCGGCGCCGCTGAGCCTGCGGTGCCCGCATTCAAGGTCGGCGCCCCGAGCGCCGCACCTCTCTCTGTCATGCCCCTGACCATCCCTTGGAAGGAAGGCCATGTCTCCCATCCCGCGCAGATCCCTCCTCAAGGCGGCCGCCGCGGCCGGCGCCGCCGCCCAGTTCAGCTGGGCGCTCGGCGCCCAGAACGCGCAGGCGGCGCCCGCCGCGGGGGCCGGCGGCGCCGACCCCGTGACCCTGGACTGGCTGGAGGACGGCGGCCTCGGCGCCGCGCCCGGCTCCACGGTCGGCGTGCCCTGGCCCATGGGCGCCTATCAGGAGGACCAGGCCTTCGCGCTCACCGACGAAGGCGGCAAGGCCGTCGCCGTACAGACCTGGCCGCTCGCCTACTGGCCCGACGGCTCCCTCAAGTGGACCGCGCACGCGGTGAGTTCGGGCAGCGGCAAGCTGACGCTGACGGCCGGCACACCCGCCGAGCCCGCGAAGAAGGTCACCGTCGACTCCGGCGGCGGCACCATCGACGTCTCCACCGGGGTCATCACCGCGAAGATCGGCAAGAACGGCGCCACCCTGATCAAGTCCGTCACCCGCGGCTCGACCGAGATCGCCAAGGACGGAAAGCTCGTCCTCGTCCGGCAGCCCGAGATCGAGGACGAGGACCAGGGCACGGTGAAGACCGAGCGGTTCGACGGCGCCATCGACGCGGTGACCGTCGAACAGGACGGCCCGGTCCGCGCGGTCGTCCGCATCGACGGCAAGCACCGCAAGGGCGACCGGAGCTGGCTGCCGTTCTCCCTCCGCCTGTACTTCTACGCCGGCGCCGACTCCTTCCGGATGGTGCACACCATCACCTACGACGGCACCCAGGAGCCCGGCAAGGCGAGCGGCGACTTCATCCGCGGACTCGGCGTCCGCTTCACCGTGCCGATGCGGGACGCGGCGTACGACCGGCACATCCGCCTCGGCGGCGAGGGCACCGGGCTGCTGCGCGAGGCCGTCCAGGGCATCACCGGACTGCGCCGCGACCCGGGCGCCGCCGTGCAAACGGCCCAGTACGAGGGCAAGAAGCTGCCCGACCCCGCCACCTGGGACCAGCGGGTCACCACCCGCCTGCAGTACATCCCGCACTGGGGCGACTACACCCTCTCCCAGCTCTCCGCCGACGGCTTCACCGTCAAGAAGCGCACCAGGAAGGGCTACGGCTGGATCGCCGCCGGCGGCGGCAGGCGGGCCTCCGGCTTCGGGTACGTCGGCGGCGCGAGCGGCGGACTCTCCTTCGGCCTGCGGGACTTCTGGGAGAAGTTCCCCGCCCAGCTCGACATCCGCGACGCCCACACCGACGCGGCCACCGTCACCCTCTGGCTCTGGTCGCCCGAGGCGCAGCCGATGGACCTGCGCTTCTACCACGACGGCATGGGCCAGGACACCTACGCCGAGCAGCTCGAAGGCCTCAACATCACCTACGAGGACTACGAGCCCGAGTTCGGCACCCCCTACGGCATCGCCCGCACCTCCGAACTCCTCTTCTGGGCCAACGACTCCACCCCCGACGCCGGCGCCCTCGCCGCGCAGGTCCAGGCGGTACGCGTGCTGCCGCAGCTCGCCGCCCCGCCCAAGCAACTCGTCAAGGCCAAGGTCTTCGGCCCCGGCCTGTTCTCCGAGCCCGACCGCTCCACCCCGGCCAAGGCCAAGATCGAGGACCACCTCGACTTCCTCTTCACCTACTACAAGGACCAGGTGGAGCAGCGCCGTTGGTACGGCTTCTGGGACTACGGCGACTTCATGCACACCTACGACACCGTGCGCCACCAGTGGCGCTACGACGTCGGCGGCTACGCCTGGGACAACTCCGAGCTCTCGCCGGACCTGTGGCTCTGGTACGCGTACCTGAGAAGCGGCCGCTCCGACCTCTTCCGCTTCGCGGAGGCGCTCACCCGGCACACCGGCGAGGTCGACGTCTACCACCTCGGCAAGTGGGCCGGTCTCGGCACCCGGCACGGCGTGCAGCACTTCGGCGACAGCGCCAAGCAGCAGCGCATCGCCAACACCACGTACCGGCGCTTCTACTACTTCCTCACCGCCGACGAACGCGTCGGCGACCTCATGCACGCCAACGTCGACTCCGACGAGACCTTCCTCGTCCTCGACCCGCAGCGCAAGGTCCGCACCGACCCCTACACCCCCGACCGGCACGCCCTGTCCATCGGCTTCGGCACCGACTGGAGCGGCCTGGTGTCGGCCTGGCTGACCGAGTGGGAACGCAAGGGCCCCAAGTGGGAGAAGGCCAAGGCGCGCGTGCTGTCCACGATGGAGGGCATCGCCGCCCAGCCCAACGGCTTCGTCCAGGGCAGCGGGCTGTACGACCTCGACACCGGGAAGTTCGCCGTCGCCGACCAGCCGGTGGTCTCCGTGTCCCACCTCTCCGCCGTCTTCGGCCTCAACGAGCTGTGCGCCGAGCTGATCCACCTCGTTGACATGCCCAGGTTCAAGGAGGTCTACCTGGACTACTGCCGCTACTTCAACGCCACCAAGGCCGAGCAGAAGGCCCGTTACGGCTCCGACTTCGGCAGCCTGCTGCTCTTCCAGGGCCACTCGCGCCTGGACGCCTACGCCGCCGTACAGACCGGTGACGCCGCCCTCGCCCAGCGCGCCTGGAGCAAGTTCTACACCTCGGACGGCTACACCGAGTCCGCGCCGTGGAAGACGGAGAAGCTGACCGGGCCCGTCACCCTGGTCGAGGGCAGCGAGGCGAGCTGGGTGTCCAGCAACGACACCGCGCTGTACGGCCTCGCGGCCATCGAGAACCTCGCGTTGCTCGGCGACAGGATGCCGTCGTAGCAGGTGGGTGAGGGAGCGCCGGCGCACGGGCGGCGGCGCTCCCCGAAGAGTGTGGCCCGCGTCACGGTACGGCGCCTGAGTACGCGTACTCAGGTTCACGCCTCCGGCCGGGCAGACTTCCGCCATGGACTGGAACCACTACCGCTTCCGCAGCCTGTGGCCCCTGCCCGTGCCGCCGGCCGCCGTGTACGCGGTGCTGGAGCGGCCCGAGGACTATCCGGCCTGGTGGCCGCAGGTGCGGTCGGTGACCAGGCGGGACGCCGACACCGGTGTGATCACCGTCCGGTCCGTCCTGCCGTACGCCATGACCTTCACCGCACGGCGGATCCGCCGCGACCCGGACGCCGGTGTGCTGGAGGTCACCCTGTCCGGTGACATCGAGGGCTGGGCGCGCTGGACCGTCACCGCCGAAGGCCCCGGAACCCTGGCCTGCTACGAGCAGGAAGTGGACGTGCGCAAGCCGCTGCTGCGCCGGCTCGCCGTACCCGGCCGTCCGGTCTTCCGCGCCAACCACCGCCTGATGATGCGCGCCGGGCGCCGCGGACTGCTCCGTCACCTGCAAGCGGTTTGAAGGATCGACGGCGGGGCCTGTATTGTTCAGTGCGTTCCCGGGCGATTAGCTCAGTGGGAGAGCGCTTCGTTCACACCGAAGAGGCCACTGGTTCGAACCCAGTATCGCCCACCCGGAAAAAGCCGGTCCGCAGCAGCGGACCGGCTCTTTTGATGCCATGGGGGGCGTCATGGGCAAGGAGCGGGGCGGGGAAGGACCGAGACCTGGCGCGCGGGTGCGCCGGTTCCGGGTCCGCAGTCTGACAGGATCTTCCTGCTGGCCGTGGTGCTGGGCGGCATCGTGGCGCTGGCCAGGATCACCTTCAACACCGAACGGGTCACCACGATGTGGGTCGGCGCGCGGATCGCCGCCGACGGCAGCGCCCGGATCACCGAGGTCGTCGACTACGACTTCGGCTACCCGCACACGGAACGGCACGGCATCTACCGCGACCTGCCGGAGCTGCCCTTCGACGAGGACCAGGCCCGCATCGCCGTCAGCATGGACGGCCGGCGCGTCCCCTGGGAACTCACGGTGGGCGACTCCTACACCGAGCCGAACGGCCACCGGGAGACCGCCACCCGCATCAGGATCGGCGACCCCGGCCGGGCCGTCACCGGCGTGCACCGCTACCGCGTCCGGTACACCCTGCAGGGCGTCGTGAAGAAGGGCCGGCTGGCCTGGGACGCGGTGGGCACCGGCTGGCGGGTCGACCGGTCCCGCGTCGAGATCCACATCCTGGCACCTCATCTGCTCACCGCCCCGCGCTGCGCGCACGGCACCGACGGCTCCGAGCGCGGCTGCGCCGTCGAGGCGACCGGACCCGGCCTGCTCACCGTCGAGCTGAACCGGCTCAAGGGCAAGGAAGGGCTGACTGTCTACGCCGGCCAGGGCCACCGCATCACCGGAACGGAGCCGATGCTGCCCGCGCCACCCGCCGGGAAGGCCGTCGGCACCACCGTGACCCATCCGCTGCTGATCGCCCTCCTCGCCGCCGGCCTCGCCCTCGCCGCCGCCCTGGCCACGATCGGGCTGCTCCGCCTCGCGGGCCGCGACCGGCCCGCACCGCCGGGCACCGCGGCGGCCCCTCAGACGCCGAGCGCCGCACCACCGCCGGGCCTCGGTCCGGCCCAGGGCGGGATCCTGGCCGACGAACGGGTCGCGCTCCGGCACCAGACCGCCTGGCTGCTCGGCGCCGTCGCCGACGGCGACCTGCTCCTCACGGGCGAGGAACACGCCCCGAGCCTGCGGCGCCGCACCAGGGACACGGGCTCCCCGGACCCGGTCACCGGCGAGGTCCTCGGGCACCTCTTCGGCGATCGCGACGAGATCACGCCGAGCCGGTACGACATGGCCTTCCAGGCGGGCTGGTCGCTGCTGGGCCGCCGCCTCGAGGAATGGCAGGCCGAGTGCGGTCTGTGGGACGCGGCGTCCGTGCGCCGAGCGCGCGCCGGACGGTACGCCGGCATCGCCGGCGCCGTGCTCGGTTTCGTCATCGCCGCGGTGGGCGCGGCCCTCGGCGGCGGCCGCCATGCGGCAGGAGGACCAGTGCTCGTCGCGGGCGCGGTCCTCTTCGGTGCCGGGCTCGCGACGGCGCGGCGCGCCTGGGAGCTGCACCGGCGCACCCCCGAGGGCAGCGCCCAGTGGCTGCGGGTCGAGGCGTTCCGGCGCTACCTCGCCGACCCCTCCGCCCACCCCGGCTCCGAACCGCCTGACGACGACCAGGTGCGGCTCTGCACGGCCTGGGCGGTCGCCCTCGGCCTGGACGACACCTGGCGGCATGCCGTCGAGACGACCGCCGTGCCCACTCGGCGGCCCTCGTCGCACGCCGTGCGGCTGGGCCCGGCGCTGGCCGCCGGACTCGTCGTCTCGGCCGAGCTCGCCTCCACGACGCCGTCCTCCGGCGGCGGCTCCGGCGGCAGTTCCGGCGGGGGAGGCTCCTCCGCAGGCGTCGGCGGGGGAGCGGGCGGCGGCGGAGGCGGCTCCTGGTGACCGCCGTACCACGCGCGGTGCCCGGGTCCCGTAACGCGGAGCCTATGCCGCGGCCGGCAGGTCCGGCCTGAGCGGCCAGTCCGTGCTGACGATCTCGTCCGAGCCGCTGCGCGCGAACCACGCCTGAAGACCGCGGGCCTGCGCCGCGTGCCAGCCGGCCTGCAGCGTGTGCAGCTCGGCCGGAGTCAGGCGCTCCAGACGGGTCGCGAACCGGCGGCCCAGGGCGCGCACGACGTCCAGCGCGGCCAGCGCGTCGGCCGCCGCGTCGTGCGCGCCCTGGAGTGTCACGTCGTAGTGCTGGCACAGGTCGGTCAGCGTGCGGCGGCCCTTGCGGTAGCGGTCCAGGTGCTTGTCCAGCACGCGCGGGTCCAGCACCCTGAGCGGCACCGACTGGAACCACCGGTCCAGCGAGGACGCCCGGTGCCGGCGCAACTCCCGGTCCAGCAAAGTGAGATCGAAGGGCGCGTTCATCACCACCAGCGGGCGGCCCATCGCCGCGTGCTCCGCCAGCTGCTCGGCTATCTCGTACATCACCGGCGCCGGCCAGCGGCCGTTGCGCTGCAGGTGATCCTCCGTCAGTCCGTGCACCGCCGTGGCCTCCTCGGGCACCGGCACACCCGGGTTCACCAGCCACCGGGTGACCCGGGGCCGGGTGCCCGGCGCGTCCTGGACGACGACGGCGGCCGACACGATCCGGTCGGTCTCGACGTCCACGCCCGTCGTCTCCGTGTCGAAGGCGGCCAACGGCCCCTCGTACCAGTACGTCATCCCAACCCAACTCCTCGTCCACCCGCGGCAGGTGACGTTCCGTCTTCTGCCCGTTTGGTGATACCCGGGCCGTTTGCGCCGTACGCCGGGCGGAGACAACAGGAGTACGGGTATTTGCAGTTCAGCGGCCCGTAGCGGGGAAACTCATTGCTTGGAAGGCTGTTGGTCATGGCCATAGCGCAGCCCGAGCGGGGCGGGCTGCTGCCCGATCGCACGGGCCCCCTTCGCGGCACGCTCGCCACCACCGCCTGCATGGAGACACTGCAGGTCGGCTATCTCCACGCGGTCGCCGCCGCGGCGGGATGCTCGCTGTCCCAGCCCTTCCCGGACAACGGCATCGACTGGCACGTCAGCCACAGCGCGCCCGGACACACCGTCGACGACGAGGTCACCATCAAGGTGCAGCTCAAGGCCACCTACCAGGTCGCGCCGAACCCTCCGGGACGCTCCTTCTCCTTCACCCTCGACAACGACCATCTGCGCAAGCTCGCCCGCACACCCGTCTCGGTGCACAAGATCCTGGTCGTCATGCTCGTCCCGCGCTCGCAGGACGACTGGCTGCGCGCCAGCCACGACCGGCTCGACCTCAGGCACTGCTGCTACTGGGTCAACCTGGCCGGCCACCCCATCACCGGCCGGCACCGGACCACCGTGCGGATCCCGACCTCGCGCATCTTCGACGACCGGGCGCTGTGCGAGATCATGACGCGGGTCGGGACGGGAGGCAGGCCATGAGGAGCCGTCCGTACGAGGAGCTGCCGCGCCAGGTCCGGCCGCATCCCGACGACCCCGCCTGGCAGCGGCCGCCCGACCCCGCCCAGGTCGACCCCGCCGTGCTCGGCGCCCTGCTGCACCGGCACGGCTGGCAGCGGCGCGGCGGGGCACCGGGACGCTACGGCCGCTGGACCCCGCCGGGGCCGGGCGGCGGCGGCATGAGCCTGCTGGTGCCGGAGAGCCGGGCCTTCCCCGACAGCGACGACCTGCTCGGCGAGGCCCTCGACGCCCTCGCCCGCAGCACGACGCCCGCCGCCCGCGAGGTGCTGATCCAGCTCGCCGTCCCCAGCGACGAGATCCGCTGGTGGCGCGACACCCCGAGCGGACCCGTCGGCGCCGCGCCCTGGACGGCCGACGAGCAACTGCGCGGCGCCGCACGGCAGATGCTGCTCGCCGCCGCGCTCGCCACACGCGCGCGTGCCGGCTACCACGGCGCCCGCCACCGCCGTGCGGCCGCCGCGCTCCTGGACGACGTCCTCGTCGGCCCCGCCGCCGAAGGCCGGCATCTCACCGCCTTCGTGCCCGTGCCCACCGGCCGCCCGCTCGCCGTCCGCCTCCACCAGGCCCTGTACGCCGCCCGCGAGGCCGTCGACTACCGGCGGGCCACCGGTCGTATGGACGCTTTCGACGGCGCGGTCGAGGCCGGCGTCAGCCGCGAGCTGACCGAGGCGCTGGCCGCGCTCGTCCGGGGCACCGAGGGCGCCCGGATCGCCGTCGCCTGGGCGCCCGGCGCCGGCGTGCCCGAGGGCTGCGCGGCCACCGGCGAACCCGTCGAGTTCTCACCCGGCGACCTGCCCGTCCTGCGCGAGGCCGCCGCCCGCTACCTGCGCGAGGAACCCTCCGTGCCGGTCCGGATCACCGGCGCCGTCGTCCGCATGCGCCGCTCCGGACCCGGCGGCGCGGGCACGGTGCGGCTGCGCGTCCTCGCGGGCGCGGACGTGCCGCACGTGCGCGTCACCCTGGACGAGGAGGACTACCGCATCGCCGGCCACGCCCACCTGGTCGGACTCCCGGTGCGGGTGCACGGCCGGCTGGAGCGGCGCGGCGGCTTCCGCAGGCTCACCGGCGCCTCCGGTGTCGTACCCGTGCAGGTCGACGAGGGGGAGCGGGACCGGCTGATGAAGTCCCTGCAGGAGAACCTCGACTTCTTCGAGGAGGCCTGCGGGGAGTCGTACGGGGAGGAGGACTGAGATCGTAGGGGGACGGGGACTGAGGGTGACCGTTTAGCGGTCGGCGCCGTCGGGTCGGTACGATCGCCTGTGCGCGCGCTCCTGGTATGGCGCCGCACCCACCTTCAGTCAGGAGAGACCGGTGTCAGACGTCCGTGTGATCATCCAACGCGATTCCGAGCGGGAAGAACGCGTGGTGACGACGGGCACTACGGCCGCCGACCTCTTCGCGGGCGAGCGCTCGATCATCGCCGCGCGCGTGGGCGGCGAGCTGAAGGACCTGGCGTACGAGCTGGCGGACGGCGACGAGGTCGAGGGCGTCGAGATCTCGTCCGAGGACGGCCTGAACATCCTGCGCCACTCCACCGCGCACGTCATGGCGCAGGCCGTGCAGGAGCTGTTCCCCGAGGCCAAGCTGGGCATCGGCCCGCCTGTCAAGGACGGCTTCTACTACGACTTCGACGTGGACAAGCCGTTCACGCCCGAGGATCTCAAGGCCATCGAGAAGAAGATGCAGGAGATCCAGAAGCGGGGCCAGCGCTTCTCCCGCCGTGTCGTCACCGACGACGCCGCCCGTGAGGAGCTGGCGAACGAGCCGTACAAGCTCGAGCTGATCGGCATCAAGGGCTCCGCCGCCTCCTCCGACGACGGCGCGGACGTCGAGGTCGGCGCCGGTGAGCTGACGATCTACGACAACCTGGACGCCAAGACCGGCGAGCTGTGCTGGAAGGACCTGTGCCGCGGTCCGCACCTGCCCTCGACCCGGCTGATCCCGGCGTTCAAGCTGATGCGCAACGCGGCCGCCTACTGGCGCGGCAGCGAGAAGAACCCGATGCTCCAGCGCATCTACGGCACCGCCTGGCCGTCCAAGGACGAGCTGAAGGCGTACCTCGACTTCCTCGCCGAGGCCGAGAAGCGCGACCACCGCAAGCTGGGCAGCGAGCTGGACCTGTTCTCCATCCCGGAGCAGATCGGCTCCGGCCTCGCGGTCTTCCACCCCAAGGGCGGCATCGTCCGCCGGGTCATGGAGGACTACTCGCGCCGCCGGCACGAGGAAGAGGGCTACGAGTTCGTCTACACCCCGCACGCGACGAAGGGGAAGCTCTTCGAGACGTCCGGGCACCTGGACTGGTACGCCGAGGGCATGTACCCGCCCATGCAGCTCGACGAGGGCGTGGACTACTACCTCAAGCCCATGAACTGCCCGATGCACAACCTGATCTTCGACGCGCGCGGCCGCTCCTACCGCGAACTGCCGCTGCGCCTCTTCGAGTTCGGGACCGTGTACCGGTACGAGAAGTCGGGCGTCGTGCACGGCCTGACCCGTGCCCGGGGCTTCACGCAGGACGACGCGCACATCTACTGCACCCGTGAGCAGATGTCCGAGGAACTGGACAAGACGCTCACCTTCGTCCTCGGTCTGCTGCGCGACTACGGCCTGACCGACTTCTACCTGGAGCTGTCCACCAAGGACCCGGAGAAGTTCGTCGGCTCCGACGAGGTCTGGGAGGAGGCGACCGAGACCCTGCGCCAGGTCGCCGAGAAGCAGGGCCTGCCGCTGGTGCCGGACCCGGGCGGCGCCGCCTTCTACGGCCCGAAGATCTCCGTCCAGACCAAGGACGCCATCGGCCGGACCTGGCAGATGTCGACCATCCAGCTCGACTTCAACCTGCCCGAGCGGTTCAACCTGGAGTACACCGGCCCCGACGGCTCCAAGCAGCGCCCGGTGATGATCCACCGCGCCCTCTTCGGCTCCATCGAGCGCTTCTTCGCCGTCCTGCTGGAGCACTACGCGGGCGCCTTCCCGGCGTGGCTGGCGCCGGTGCAGGCGCTGGGCATCCCGATCGGCGACGCGCACGTGGAGTACCTGGAGAAGTTCGCCGCGGCGGCCCGCAAGAAGGGCCTGCGCGTCGAGGTGGACTCCTCCTCGGACCGCATGCAGAAGAAGATCCGCAACGCCCAGAAGCAGAAGGTGCCCTTCATGGTCATCGCGGGCGACGAGGACATGTCCAACGGCTCGGTCTCCTTCCGCTACCGCGACGGCTCCCAGGAGAACGGCATCCCGTTCGACGAGGCCATCGCCAAGATCGCGAAGGTCGTGGAGGACCGGGTCCAGGTCTGATCCCCCCTTTGTGAAGAGCGCGAACAGGCCCCCGGGACCCGAGCGGATCCCGGGGGCCTTTCCCGGTCGGCGGGGGTGACGCCATATGCTGCACAGCATGACGAGTGAGCCGGAGCAGCAGATCGGAGTGGGGACGCAGGACGCGTTCCAGCGCCTGTGGACGCCCCACCGGATGGCCTACATCCAGGGCGAGGGCAAGCCGACCGGCCCGGGGGCCGACGACGGCTGTCCCTTCTGCACGATCCCGGCCAAGTCCGACGAGGACGGACTGATCGTCCGCCGCGGCGAGCACGTCTACGCGGTGCTCAACCTCTACCCGTACAACGGCGGCCATCTGATGACGGTCCCGTACCGCCATGTCGCCGACTACACGGAGCTGACCGGCCCGGAGACCGCCGAGCTGGCCGAGCTGACCAAGCAGGCCATGACCGCCCTGCGCACCGCGTCCGGCGCGCACGGCTTCAACATCGGCATGAACCAGGGCACGGTCGCGGGCGCCGGCATCGCCGCCCACCTGCACCAGCACATCGTCCCGCGCTGGGGCGGCGACACGAACTTCATGCCGGTGGTCGGCCACACGAAGGTACTGCCGCAGCTGCTGGCGGACACCAGGAAGATGCTGGCGGAGGCCTGGCCGGCCTAGTCGCTTCGGTGCCCTCTGCCGAGGGCACCGCTCACGCGTCGTACAGGTCGGCCTTCTTCGGCGTCGGGTCCTGCACCAGCCCGCTGAGGACGCCCGAGCGCGTGCCGAACTTCTCCGTGTCCACGCCGTTCTCCTCCAGCACCCTCATCGCCGCCGCGTGCACCACCCGCAGCACCGGCGTGGCCGCGCGCAGCGCGTCGTCGGCCATGAAGCGGTGCCGCCACGGCTGGTCGGCCCAGGCGTGCCGCAGGCCGAACGGCTCGGGCAGGACGAGCTGGCCGCCCAGCCAGTTGAGCAGCGGCGGATACCAGGCCAGCGGGGCGCGCGTGGCCAGCCGGACCACCTCGTCGGTGGTGACCAGCGGCAGCATGACCTTCCGGGTCTCCCACGGCTTGAGGGACTTGGCGACCTCCTTGCTCGGCGGCTCCGGCTTGGAGGTGAACAGCGGGTTCACCGGCCCCAGCGCGTGCCCGGTCACCTCGATGCGCAGCGTCTCGTGCAGCACCGTCACCGTGATCAGCATGGTGATGACCAGCTGCCCGTCCCACAGCGTCCACTGCACGCCCAGATAGTGCCGGTCGCCGCTGCCGAACTGCTGCTTGTTGCAGATCTCCTGGATCGCGTGCGGCTTGACCTGGAAGGCCTCGACGTCGGTGCCCTGCGGGCGGGACACCTCCGTGGCCTTCTCGCCGATCGGCGTGACGATCCAGTGCTTGATGGACGGCTTGGGGAAGCCGCCGGTGTGCAGCGGGCCGCGCTCCAGCAGGGCGAGCTGGTCGTGGATCGCGCGTATGACGTCCCAGCTGCGGAAGGGGTGGATCTCCCGGGACGGGTCGGCGGGCACCAGGTCCTCGGCGAGCTGCCAGGAACCCCAGCGGGTGCCCATGCCGAGTATGCCCTTGGGGCCGGCGTAGAAGACCGAGTTGGACTGCTGCTCGGCGCTGAGCCGGGCCAGCGACTGGCGCAGCTCCTCGGCCGCGGTCTGGTTCGGCCCGCGCGGCACCGCCTCCGGGACCTTGGCGCCGACGCTGGTGCCCGACAGCAGGCCGTCCCAGCGGGCCCGCAGATCCCTGGCGGTGCGTTCGCAGATCCGCTTGGCCCAGAGCCAGCCGAGGACGGGCACCACCACGCACGCGCGTGCGTACCACCCCCAGAATCCGCCGAACGGCATCTTGATCAGGAACAGCGCGGCGAGCAGGCCGACGCCGAGGAGGAGGACGGTGGCGAGCGCCCCCGCCCGTCGGTCCTCGCGCGTGGCGACGAACGTGCGCAGCTGGAAGACGAGCAGCCAGCCGAGCAGCCCGGGCAGGAAGAGCACCCCGCACAGGAGCGTCACGGCGGTCAGCCGGTTGTCGCGCTCGCGGCGGATGTTGTTGGCCGCGAGGCAGTGCTCGACGACGAACTGGGGCTCGGAGCCGAAGGACTGGATGAGCGGCTTGCGGCCGGGCGCGAGCATCCGGGTGATCACGGCGCGCGAGAACGCCTCACCGAGATTGGGCCGCAGCAGCGCGATCCTGCCGGGCTTGAGGGTGGACTCGTGCCACTCGTTGTCGGCCTTCTTGATCTCCTCCATCGGGCTGTCCCGGTACGCCGCGGAGGCCAGCGCGGCGGTCGCCGCCTGGCCCTCGTCGCCCGAGACGGGCACCTGGGGTCCGTCCCACTCCGTTCCCAACGACATTCCCGCCCCCATCGCCGCCGGTGTCGCTTCTGCGGCCTTCCCGACTTCCTCGCTCCGCACACCTGTTGAACAGGCCGTCGCGTCGATTACCCGTCACAACCGGACGGCTGCGGCACGACGCGATCAGGTGATCAGCGTAGTCGCCGCCACCGACAACCGGCGGGCGGACGGCCGAAGCCGCCCGCCCGCACACCCGGCCGGGTGCTGAACTACCCGTTCTCACCGGCCTGTTCACGGATCCTTTCGGCGATCTGCGGCGGCATCGGCTCGTGCCGGGCGTACGCGCGGTCGAACCGCGCCGTGCCGTGCGACAGCGAGCGCAGGTCGACGGCGTACCGGCCGATCTCGAACTCGGGCACCTCGGCTCGGATCAGGGTCCGCCCGGAGCCCACCTGCTCGGTGCCGAGGACCCGGCCGCGGCGGCTGGACAGGTCGCTCATCACGGCGCCCACGTAGTCGTCGCCGACCAGCACGGACACCTCGGCCACCGGCTCCAGCAGATGGATCTTCGCGCCCGCCGCGGCCTCGCGCAGCGCCAGCGCTCCCGCCGTCTGGAAGGCGGCGTCGGAGGAGTCCACCGAGTGCGCCTTGCCGTCCACCAGCGTGACCCGCACGTCCAGGAGCGGATACCCGGCGGCGACGCCCTTGGCGGCCTGCGCCCGCACGCCCTTCTCCACGGACGGGATGAACTGGCGCGGCACCGCGCCGCCGACCACCTTGTCCACGAACTCGATGCCCGAGCCGCCGGGCAGCGGCTCCACCTCGATCTCGCAGATGGCGTACTGTCCGTGCCCGCCGGACTGCTTCACGTGCCGGCCACGCCCGGTCGCCTTGTTCGCGAACGTCTCCCGCAGGGAGACCTTGTGCGGCACCACGTCGACCTGGACGCCGTAGCGGCTGCGCAGCCGTTCCAGGGCGACGTCCGCGTGGGCCTCGCCCAGGCACCACAGGACCACCTGGTGGGTGTCCTGGTTCTGCTCCAGGCGCATGGTCGGGTCCTCGGCCACCAGCCGGGCCAGGCCCTGGGAGAGCTTGTCCTCGTCGGCCTTGCTGTGTGCCTGGATGGCGAGCGGCAGCAGCGGGTCGGGCATCCGCCAGGGCTCCATCAGGAGCGGGTCGTCCTTGGCGGAGAGCGTGTCCCCGGTCTCGGCCCGGCCGAGCTTGGCCACGCACACCAGGTCGCCGGCGACGGCGTGCGTCACCGGGCGCTGCTGCTTGCCGAAGGGCATGGACAGCGCGCCGACCTTCTCGTCGACGTCGTGGTCCTCGTGCCCGCGGTCGGCGAGCCCGTGCCCGGAGACGTGGACCGTCTGGTCGGGGCGCAGGGTGCCGGAGAAGACACGGACCAGCGAGATCCGGCCGACGTACGGATCGGAGGAGGTCTTGACCACCTCGGCGACCAGCGGACCGCCGGTGTCGCACGGCTTCAGCTCGCGCGGCTTGCCGTCGACGGTCGTCACCTCGGGCAGCGGATGCTCGAACGGGGTCGGGAACCCGCGGGTGATCAGCTCCAGCAACTCCACCGTGCCGAGTCCCTGCTTGGCGCCCTCGGCCGCGGGGGCGGCCGCCAGGACGGGGAAGAACGAGCCGCGCGCCACGGCCCGCTCCAGGTCCTGGATCAGGGTCTTGACGTCGACCTCCTCGCCGCCGAGATAGCGGTCCATGAGGGTCTCGTCCTCGCTCTCGGCGATGATGCCCTCGATGAGCCGGTTGCGGGCCTCCTCGATGTCCGGCAACTGGTCCTCGCCGGGGTCGGACTCCTCGCGCTTGCCGGCCGAGTAGTCGAACAGCTTCTGCGTGAGCAGCCCGACCAGCCCCGTCACGGGCGCGTGCCCGTCGGGGCCCTCGGGGCCGCGCAGCGGCAGATACAGCGGCAGCACCGCGTCGGGGTCGTCCCCGCCGAAGGCCTCGGCGCAGATCCGGGTCATCTCCTCGAAGTCCGCGCGCGCGGCCTCCAGGTGCGTGATCACGATCGCGCGCGGCATGCCGACGGCCGCGCACTCCTCCCACACCATCCGGGTGGAGCCGTCCACGCCGTCCGAGGCAGAGACGACGAAGAGGGCCGCGTCCGCGGCGCGCAGACCGGCCCTGAGCTCACCGACGAAGTCGGCGTATCCGGGGGTGTCCAGCAGGTTGATCTTGATGCCGTCCCATTCGACCGGCACCAGGGAGAGCTGTACGGAGCGCTGCTGCCGGTGCTCGATCTCGTCGTAGTCGGAGACGGTGCCGCCGTCCTCCTTGCGGCCCGCCCGGTTCACCGCCCCCGCGGTCAGCGCGAGGGCCTCCACCAGAGTCGTCTTGCCCGAACCGGAGTGGCCGACCAGCACCACGTTCCGTACGGACGCGGGCTGGTCGGCCTCCAGAGCCCTGCCGGCGGCCCCAGGGTGTGTCTGAGTCTTGTCGCCCATGATCCTGCCTCCCGTGCACGGTGAGGTCACTGTGGGCGCGGACACGCGGGACCCGCGTGCACTGGCGGCTCCGGCGACGCCCGCGGTTATTCGAGCTTTCCACTCCCGTCACGCTGCGTCCATACGAACGACAGCCGCGGCCCCGCGACGCCGCCCCGCGCACCCCGCGCACGGTGGCGCGCACCGGTCCGCGCCACCGGCTGCGGGTGCCCGCCCGCCACGCACACGCGCGCGTGGCTACGATGGGCCAGCCGGAGGCCACCAGGGGCCACGGCGACACGACCGTCGGGAAGGCCATGCTGAACAAGTACGCGCGTGCATTCTTCACGCGTGTCCTCACACCGTTCGCCGCGTTTCTCATCCGCAGGGGCGTCAGCCCCGACACGGTCACGCTCATCGGCACGGCCGGTGTGGTCGCGGGAGCGCTGGTCTTCTACCCCCGGGGCGCGTTCTTCTGGGGCACGGTCGTGATCACCCTGTTCGTCTTCTCCGACCTGGTCGACGGCAACATGGCCCGCCAGCTGGGCCGTTCCAGCCGCTGGGGCGCCTTCCTCGACTCCACCCTCGACCGGGTCGCGGACGGCGCCATCTTCGGCGGTTTCGCGCTCTGGTACGCGGGCCACGGGAACAACAACGTCCTGTGCGCCGTCTCGATCTTCTGTCTCGCGAGCGGCCAGGTGGTGTCGTACACCAAGGCGCGCGGCGAGTCCATCGGGCTGCCGGTCGCCGTCAACGGGCTCGTGGAACGCGCCGAGCGGCTGGTGATCTCGCTGGTCGCAGCCGGTTTGGCGGGCCTGCACACATTCGGTGTGCCGGGTATCCAGTGGCTGCTGCCGATCGCCTTGTGGATCGTCGCCGCCGGCAGCCTGGTCACGCTGGTCCAGCGCGTCGTCACCGTCCGCCGCGAGTCCGCCGAGGCGGAGGCGGCCGCCCAGCACAGCGCCGAGGCGGCGAAGTGAGCGCCGGCGAACGGCTCACCGACGGGCTGTACGGGCTCGGCTGGAGCACCGTCAAGAAACTCCCCGAACCCGTCGCGGTCCGCCTCGGGCAGACCATCGCCGACCTCGCCTGGAGGCAGCGCGGCAAGGGCGTGCAGCGCCTGGAGTCCAACTACGCGCGCGTGCTGCCCGGCGCCGGCCCCGAGCGCCTGCGCGAGCTGTCCCGCGCGGGCATGCGCTCGTACCTGCGCTACTGGATGGAGTCCTTCCGGCTGCCGGCCTGGAGCCGCGAGCGCGTGAAGTCGGGCTTCGACCCCAAGGACCTGCACTTCCTCACCGACGGGCTGGCCGCCGGCAAGGGCGTGGTCCTGGCCCTGCCGCACATGGCCAACTACGACCTCGCCGGAGCCTGGGTCACCACCGCGCTGGAGACGCCGTTCACGACGGTCGCCGAACGGCTGAAGCCCGAGACGCTGTACGACCGCTTCGTCGCCTACCGCGAGGGCCTCGGCATGGAGGTCCTGCCGCACAGCGGCGGCTCCGCGTTCGGCACCCTGGCCCGCAGGCTGCGCGACGGCGGCCTGGTCTGCCTGGTCGCCGACCGCGACCTGTCCGCCTCCGGCGTCGAGGTCGAGTTCTTCGGCGAGAAGACCCGGATGCCCGCGGGACCGGCCCTGCTCGCCCAGCAGACCGGCGCGCTGCTGCTGCCGGTCACCCTCTGGTACGACGGCTCGCCCGTCATGCAGGGCCGTGTGCACCCCCCGGTCGAGGTACCCGAGTCAGGTACGCGCGCCGAGAAGACGTCTGTCATGACACAGGCGCTGGCCGACGCCTTCGCCGGCGGCATCGCCGAGCACCCGGAGGACTGGCACATGCTCCAGCGGCTGTGGCTCGCCGACCTCGACCCCGCGAAGGGACCCTCGTGAGAATCGGGATCGTCTGCCCGTACTCCTGGGACGTGCCCGGTGGCGTCCAGTTCCACATCCGCGACCTCGCCGAGTACTTCCTGCGGCTCGGCCACGACGTCTCCGTCCTGGCCCCGGCCGACGACGACACCCCGCTGCCGCCGTACGTCGTCTCGGCCGGCCGCGCGGTGCCGGTGCCGTACAACGGCTCCGTGGCCCGCCTGAACTTCGGCTTCCTGTCGGCCGCGCGGGTACGGCGCTGGCTGCACGACGGCGCCTTCGACGTGGTCCACATCCACGAGCCGACCTCGCCCTCCCTGGGCCTGCTGACCTGCTGGGCGGCCTCCGGCCCGATCGTGGCCACCTTCCACACCTCCAACCCCCGCTCGCGCGCGATGATCGCCGCGTACGCGATCCTGCAGGCCGCCCTGGAGAAGATCAGCGCGCGGATAGCGGTCAGCGAGTACGCCCGCCGGACGCTGGTGGAGCACCTGGGCGGGGACGCGGTGGTCATCCCCAACGGCGTCGACGTGGACTTCTTCGCCAAGGGCGAGCCGAAGCCGGAGTGGCAGGGCGACACCATCGGCTTCATCGGCCGCATCGACGAGCCCCGCAAGGGCCTGCCGGTGCTGATGAAGGCCCTGCCGAAGATCCTGGCGGCCCGCCCGCGGACCCGGCTGCTGGTCGCCGGCCGGGGAGACGAGGAGGCGGCCGTGGCGGACCTGCCCGCCGAACTGCGCGCGCGGGTGGAGTTCCTCGGCATGATCAGCGACGAGGACAAGGCCCGCCTGCTGCGCAGCGTCGACCTGTACGTCGCCCCCAACACCGGCGGTGAGAGCTTCGGCATCATCCTGGTCGAGGCGATGTCGGCGGGCGCCCCGGTGCTCGCCTCCGACCTGGACGCCTTCGTGCAGGTCCTCGACCAGGGCGAGGCGGGCGAGCTGTTCGCCAACGAGAACGCCGACGCGCTCGCCGAGGCCGCCCTACGGCTCCTGGAGGACCCGGCCCGGCGCGCGGAGCTCCGCCGGCGCGGGAGCGCCCACGTGCGCCGCTTCGACTGGTCCACGGTCGGCGCCGACATCCTCTCCGTCTACGAGACGGTCACGGCCGGCGCGGCTGCGGTCGCGGCGGACGACCGCACGACGGGGCTGCGGGCCCGGTTCGGCCTGGCCCGCGACTGAGGCCGCGGGGACGGTACGGCCCCACCCGGAGCCCGGCCCGGACGAGACGCCTCCGAAGGGGCCGGAGGCGGTGCGGGATCGCCCTGAAGGGCGGCTGGCGGCAGCCGATAGCCTTCGGCCGTGACCGCAACCCTGATCTGGATCCTCGTCGTGCTCGTCGCGATCGGCGTGTACCTGAGCTGGACCGCCGGGCGGCTGGACCGGCTGCACGTGCGGATGGACGCCGCCAGGGCCGCGCTCGACGCCCAGCTGCTGCGCCGGGCCTCCGTCGCGCAGGAACTGGCCACCTCGGGCGTGCTGGACCCGGCCGCCTCGATCGTGCTGTACGAGGCCGCGCACGCGGCCCGGCAGGCCGAGGAGGAGCAGCGCGAAGTCGCCGAGAGCGAGCTGAGCCAGGCGCTGCGCGCGGTCTTCGGGGAGCCGGCCCAGGTGGAGGCCGTACGGGAGGCCCCAGGAGGCGAGGAGGCGGCCCGTGAGCTGGCGGAGGCGGTCCGCAGGGTCCCGATGGCCCGCCGCTTCCACAACGACGCCGTGGGAGCCGCTCGCAGGCTCCGCGAACACCGGAAGGTGCGCTGGTTCCGGCTGGCCGGCCACGCGCCGTTCCCGCTGGCCTTCGAGATGGACGACGAGCCCCCCGCGGCCCTGGTGGAGCGGGTCTCCTGAGCGGACGTCCTGCACGGGTCTCCTGAACGCCGGGCGAACCCGCCCGGTCCGAAAAGGATCCACCGGCTTGCCATTGGCCCTTGCTGTGGCCTGGTCCACTCGCGTTTCCTCGTCAGTGCACAAAACCCTCTTTCCCATCAGTGAGGTCACCCGTGTCCACCATCGAGAACCAGGCTCCCGAGACCGGCACCGCGCGCGTGAAGCGCGGCATGGCCGAGCAGCTCAAGGGCGGCGTGATCATGGACGTCGTCACGCCGGAGCAGGCGAAGATCGCCGAGGACGCGGGCGCCGTCGCCGTCATGGCCCTGGAGCGGGTCCCGGCCGACATCCGCAAGGACGGCGGCGTGGCCCGTATGTCCGACCCGGACATGATCGAGGGCATCATCGACGCCGTCTCGATCCCCGTCATGGCCAAGTCCCGCATCGGCCACTTCGTCGAGGCCCAGGTCCTGCAGTCCCTCGGCGTCGACTACATCGACGAGTCCGAGGTCCTCACCCCGGCCGACGAGGTCAACCACTCCGACAAGTGGGCCTTCACCACCCCGTTCGTGTGCGGCGCCACCAACCTGGGCGAGGCCCTGCGCCGCATCTCCGAAGGCGCCGCGATGATCCGCTCCAAGGGCGAGGCCGGCACCGGCAACGTCGTGGAGGCCGTCCGCCACCTGCGCCAGATCAAGGGCGACATCGCCCGCCTGCGCGGCCTGGACAACCACGAGCTGTATGCCGCCGCCAAGGAGCTGCGCGCTCCGTACGAGCTGGTCAAGGAGGTCGCCGAGCTGGGCAAGCTCCCGGTGGTCCTCTTCTCCGCCGGCGGCGTGGCCACCCCGGCCGACGCGGCCCTGATGCGCCAGCTCGGCGCCGAGGGCGTGTTCGTCGGCTCCGGCATCTTCAAGTCCGGCGACCCGGCCAAGCGCGCCGCCGCCATCGTGAAGGCCACCACCTTCTACGACGACCCGAAGATCATCGCGGACGCGTCCCGCAACCTCGGCGAGGCCATGGTCGGCATCAACTGCGACGTCCTCCCCGAGTCCGAGCGCTACGCGAACCGCGGCTGGTAATCCCCACCCTCAGAGGACTGCACGAAACACATGACTGACGCACCCGTCATAGGCGTCCTGGCCCTCCAGGGCGACGTACGGGAGCACCTCATCGCCCTGGCCGCGGCCGACGCCGTGGCCAGGCCGGTGCGGCGCCCCGAGGAACTCGCCGAGGTCGACGGCCTCGTGCTGCCCGGCGGCGAGTCCACCACCATCTCCAAGCTGGCCGTCCTGTTCGGCGTGATGGAGCCCCTCCGCGCGCGCGTGCGTGACGGCATGCCCGTCTACGGCACCTGCGCCGGCATGATCATGCTCGCCGACAAGATCCTCGACCCGCGCTCGGGCCAGGAGACCATCGGCGGCATCGACATGATCGTGCGCCGCAACGCCTTCGGACGGCAGAACGAGTCCTTCGAGGCCGCGGTCGACGTCACGGGCATCTCGGGCAACCCCGTGGAGGGCGTCTTCATCCGCGCCCCCTGGGTGGAGTCCGTGGGCGCCGGGGCCGAGGTGCTCGCCGAGCACGACGGCCACATCGTCGCCGTCCGCCAGGGCAACGCGCTCGCCACCTCGTTCCATCCGGAGCTGACCGGTGATCACCGCGTGCACTCACTTTTCGTGGACATGGTGCGCGCCAACCGGACCGCGGAGTCCTTGTAGGATCTCCGGGGGTCCCCCCAGCCGTTCAGGCCTGGGGGAGTTCGTTCAGAGATGGGTTACGCGAAGGAGACAGGCAGATGTCCGGCCACTCTAAATGGGCCACGACGAAGCACAAGAAGGCCGTGATCGACGCCAAGCGCGGCAAGCTCTTCGCGAAGCTCATCAAGAACATCGAGGTCGCGGCCCGGATGGGCGGTGCCGACCCGGAGGGCAACCCGACGCTGTACGACGCCATCCAGAAGGCGAAGAAGTCGTCGGTCCCGAACAAGAACATCGACTCCGCGGTCAAGCGCGGCGCGGGCCTGGAGGCCGGCGGCGCCGACTACGAGACGATCATGTACGAGGGCTACGGCCCGAACGGCGTCGCGGTGCTCATCGAGTGCCTCACCGACAACCGCAACCGCGCCGCCTCCGAGGTCCGCGTCGCCATGACCCGCAACGGCGGCTCCATGGCCGACCCGGGCTCGGTGTCGTACCTGTTCAACCGCAAGGGCGTGGTCATCGTCCCCAAGGGCGAGCTGACCGAGGACGACGTGCTGGGCGCCGTCCTGGACGCCGGCGCGGAGGAGGTCAACGACCTCGGCGAGAACTTCGAGGTCATCAGCGAGCCGACCGACCTCGTCGCGGTCCGCACCGCGCTCCAGGAAGCCGGCATCGACTACGAGTCCGCCGAGGCCAACTTCGTCCCGACCATGCAGGTCGAGCTGGACGAGGAGGGCGCCAAGAAGATCTTCAAGCTGATCGACGCGCTCGAGGACAGCGACGACGTGCAGAACGTCTTCGCGAACTTCGACGTCAGCGACGACATCATGGAGAAGGTCGAGGCGTAGCACGCACGGCTTGCCGGCGGGCCGACGGGACACACCCCGTCGGCCCGCCGCTTTGTCAGTGCCACCCGATAGCCTGCACGAACAGGCGATCGGCAGGGGATCGGCAGGCCGTCGGAGGGAGGGGCGCGTGCGCGTTCTGGGGGTGGACCCGGGACTGACCCGGTGCGGTGTCGGCGTCGTCGAAGGCGTCGCCGGCCGCCCGCTCACCATGCTCGGCGTCGGCGTGGTCCGCACACCCGCGGACGCCGACCTCAGCCACCGCC
The DNA here is from genome assembly GCF_040703635.1 of Streptomyces sp. NPDC007189. Classification (NCBI taxonomy): domain Bacteria; kingdom Bacillati; phylum Actinomycetota; class Actinomycetes; order Kitasatosporales; family Streptomycetaceae; genus Streptomyces; species Streptomyces sp. NPDC007189. The sequence continues at coordinate 147,859 of NZ_JBEYEY010000011.1, read as the reverse complement.
TCCTCGCCGTCGAGCAGGGCATCGAGCAGTGGCTCGAGGAGCACCGGCCCGAGTTCGTCGCCGTCGAGCGCGTCTTCAGCCAGCACAACGTGCGCACGGTGATGGGAACCGCCCAGGCCAGCGCCGTCGCCATGCTGTGCGCCGCCCGGCGCGGCATCCCCGTGGCGCTGCACACCCCCAGCGAGGTCAAGGCCGCCGTCACCGGCTCCGGACGGGCCGAGAAGGCACAGGTCGGCGCCATGGTCACCCGGCTGCTCCGGCTCTCCGCCCCGCCGAAGCCCGCCGACGCCGCCGACGCCCTCGCGCTCGCCATCTGCCACATCTGGCGTGCGCCCGCCCAGAACCGGCTCCAGCAGGCGGTCGCCCGCCACACACTCCACGCAACGAAAGGCCGTACGGCATGATCGCCTTCGTCAGCGGCACGGTCGCCGCGCTCGCCCCCGACGCCGCGGTCGTCGAGGTCGGCGGCGTCGGCATGGCCGTCCAGTGCACGCCGAACACGCTGTCCACGCTCCGCGTCGGCCAGAGCGCCAAGCTGCACACCTCGCTCGTCGTCCGCGAGGACTCGCTGACCCTGTACGGCTTCGCGGACGACGACGAGCGCCAGGTCTTCGAACTGCTGCAGACCGCGAGCGGCGTCGGCCCGCGCCTCGCCCAGGCCATGCTCGCCGTGCACACCCCCGACGCGCTGCGCCGCGCCGTGGCCACCGGTGACGAGAAGGCCCTCACGGCCGTCCCCGGCATCGGCAAGAAGGGCGCGCAGAAGCTGCTGCTGGAGCTGAAGGACCGGCTCGGCGAACCCGTCGGCGCCCCCGCGGTCGGCGCCCCGGTCGCCCAGGGCTGGCGCGACCAGCTGCACGCGGCCCTCATCGGCCTCGGCTACGCCACCCGCGAGGCCGACGAGGCCGTCGCCGCGGTCGCCCCCCAGGCCGAGGCCGACGGCGCCCCGCAGGTCGGCCGGCTGCTCAGAGCCGCGCTGCAGACCCTGAACCGCGCCCGCTGACCCCGAGCCGAAGGCACACGCACATGAACTGGGACGACACGACCGGCACGCCCGCCCCCGAGCCGCTCGTCGGCCCCGCCGCGGAGCGGCTGGTGGGCTCTGTCGCCGACCGGGAGGACCAGGCCGTCGAGGCCGCGCTGCGGCCCAAGGACCTCGGCGAGTTCATCGGCCAGGAGAAGGTCCGCGAACAGCTCGACCTCGTGCTGCGGGCCGCACGCGCGCGGGGTGCCACCGCCGACCACGTGCTCCTCTCCGGCGCGCCCGGCCTGGGCAAGACCACCCTGTCGATGATCATCGCGGCCGAGATGGGCGCCCCCATCCGCATCACCTCCGGCCCCGCCATCCAGCACGCCGGCGACCTCGCCGCGATCCTGTCCTCCCTCCAGGAGGGCGAGGTCCTCTTCCTCGACGAGATCCACCGCATGTCCCGGCCCGCCGAGGAGATGCTGTACATGGCGATGGAGGACTTCCGCGTCGACGTCATCGTCGGCAAGGGCCCCGGCGCCACCGCCATCCCGCTGGAGCTGCCCCCCTTCACCCTGGTCGGCGCCACCACGCGCGCGGGCCTGCTGCCGCCCCCGCTGCGCGACCGCTTCGGCTTCACCGCGCACATGGAGTTCTACGAGCCGCACGAGCTGGAGCGGGTCGTGCACCGCTCGGCGAGACTGCTGGACGTCGAGATCGAGCCGGACGGCGCCGCCGAGATCGCCGGCCGCTCCCGGGGCACGCCCCGCATCGCCAACCGCCTGCTGCGCCGCGTCCGCGACTACGCGCAGGTCAAGGCGGACGGGCTGATCACCCGTGACATCGCCGCGGCGGCCCTCGCCGTGTACGAGGTCGACGCGCGCGGCCTCGACCGGCTCGACCGCGCCGTCCTCGAAGCCCTGCTGAAGCTGTTCGGCGGCGGCCCGGTCGGCCTGTCCACGCTCGCCGTGGCGGTGGGGGAGGAGCGGGAGACCGTCGAGGAGGTCGCCGAGCCGTTCCTCGTCCGCGAGGGGCTGCTCGCCCGCACCCCCCGGGGCCGGGTCGGCACGCCCGCCGCCTGGGCGCATCTCGGCCTCACCCCGCCCCGCTCGGCGACCGGCGGAAACGGACAACAGGACCTGTTCGGGAGCTGACCGCGCGATGATGGATACGGGACGGCGCAGACATTGGCCCGAGCAGGAACTCAGGTGCCATGCTGAGCGTTGTTCCATGCGCGCGGACTCGCTTAGACTCCGCCGATGCCGCCCTTGCGGGCGGCGCCGACCCACACCCCCATCAACAGGCCGCTCTCCGTCGCGGTCGCGCGAAGGAAACCCCGTCCCGTGAATGCCTTTACCCTTCTCCCCTTCATCGTGCTCATCGCGGCCATGTTCCTGATGACGCGCTCGGCCAAGAAGAAGCAGCAGCAGGCCGCCCAGATGCGCAACGAGCTGCAGCCCGGCTCCGGTGTCCGCACGATCGGGGGTATCTACGCGACGGTCAAGGAGGTCAACGAGGAGACAGTCCTCCTCGACGCCGGGCCGGGCGTCGAGCTCCTCTTCGCCAAGAACGCGATCGGCGCCGTCCTCAGCGACGACGAGTACAACCGCATCGTCCACGGCATCGAGCACGACCTGAAGTCCGACACCGACATCGTCCCGGACGACGCCTCCTCCCTCACCGAGACCGACGACTCCGACTCGCCCGCTGCCGCCGCCTCCGACGACAAGGCCGTCGACCTCGGTAAGAAGGACGCCGACGAGGGCGACACCGACGCGGCCGAGGCCGCCGAGGCCAAGGCGGAGGACGCTCCGAAGAAGACCGACGGCGACTCCGACGCGAAGTAGTCACGCCCCGGTGGTGCGCTGCGCGGCATAATCCGCCCCGCGCACCACCGGGCGTATGTTTCCCGCACGGAGCAGCCCGACACCATGTGATGGCCGTCCGCGCCCACCGGCGCGAGCGGCCCGAGAGGGAGTACGAGAAGGTGGCAGCACCTAAGAGGGGCCGGAGCGCGAGCGCCCAGAGCAAGCCAGGGCGCTCGCTGGCCCTCATCCTGATCGCCATCGTGGCGCTCACCGGAGGCATGTTCCTCTCCGGAAACACCACTCCGCGTCTCGGCATCGACCTCGCCGGTGGTACGAGCATCACGCTCAAGGCGAAGGCCGACCAGGGGTCCGCGATCAACAAGGCCAACATGGACACCGCGGTCGACATCATGAACCGCCGTGTCAACGGCCTCGGCGTCTCCGAGGCGGAGGTGCAGACCCAGGGGACCGACAACATCATCGTCAACATCCCCAAGGGCACCAACTCCAAGGAGGCCCAGCAGCAGGTCGGCACCACCGCCAAGCTGTACTTCCGCCCGGTCCTCGCCAGCGAGCCCAGCGGCGGCGCCGCGCAGAGCCCCTCGCCGAGCGCCTCCCCGAGCGGCAGCTCCAAGCCGAGCCCGAGCCCCAGCGCCTCCAAGGAGAAGGCGTCCTCGTCCTCCACCGCGTCCCCCACGGCATCGGCGACCTCCCAGGGCCGCGCCGTCACCGACGCGCTGAAGGCCGGCTCCACCCCGTCGCCGAGCACCTCCGCCTCGGGCGGCTCCTCCCCGTCGCCGAGCACGTCGGCCTCGGGCAGCGCCAAGCCGTCGGCCACTCCCTCGGCCTCCTCCAGCGCCGGTTCCGCCGCCGCCAAGCTCCAGGCCCAGTACGCCGCCCTGGACTGCTCCAAGCCCGCCGAGCGGGCCAAGGTCGGCGGCGCCGCCAAGCCCGGCGACCCCACGGTCGCCTGCGGCCAGATCCGGGGCGCCTGGTACAAGTACGTCCTCGGCCCGGCCGCCGTCGACGGCACCGAGGTGAAGAAGGCGCAGGCCGTCTTCGACACCCAGGGCGCCTCCGGCTGGCAGGTCCAGATGAACTTCAGCTCCAGCGGCGCCAAGAAGTTCGCGGACATCACCGGCCAGCTGGCGAAGAACCAGTCCCCGCAGAACGAGTTCGGCATCGTCCTCGACGGCGAGGTCGTCTCCAGCCCGTACGTCAGCCAGGCCATCACCGGCGGCCAGGCGGAGATCACCGGCAGCTTCACCCAGCAGGACGCCCAGAGCCTCGCCAACATGCTGTCGTACGGCGCCCTGCCGCTGTCCTTCCAGGAGCAGTCCGTCACCACCGTCACCGCCGCGCTCGGCGGTGAGCAGCTGCACGCCGGTCTGCTCGCCGGTGCGATCGGCCTCGCCCTGGTCGTGATCTACCTGGTCGTCTACTACCGGGGCCTGTCGCTCGTCGCCATGGCCTCGCTGGTGGTTTCCGCGATCCTCACCTACGTGATCATGTCGCTGCTCGGCCCGGCCATCGGCTTCGCGCTGAACCTGCCCGCCGTCTGCGGCGCCATCGTCGCCATCGGTATCACCGCGGACTCGTTCATCGTGTACTTCGAACGCATCCGGGACGAGATCCGCGAGGGCCGCTCGCTGCGCCCCGCCGTCGAGCGGGCCTGGCCGCGCGCCCGGCGCACCGTCCTCGTCTCCGACTTCGTGTCGTTCCTCGCCGCCGCCGTCCTGTTCATCGTGACCGTCGGCAAGGTCCAGGGCTTCGCGTTCACGCTCGGCCTGACCACCCTGCTCGACGTCGTCGTCGTCTTCCTGTTCACCAAGCCGCTGATGACGCTCCTCGCCCGCCGCAGGTTCTTCGCGAGCGGCCACAAGTGGTCCGGCCTGGACCCGAAGAGCCTGGGTGCCAAGCCGCCGCTGCGCCGCACCCGCCGCCCCGCCGGTCCCGTCACCGGCCCTGTCGACCCGAAGGAGGTCTGAGCGATGTCGAAACTCGGCAACCTCGGCGCTCGACTGCACCGCGGCGAGATCTCGTACGACTTCGTCGGAAAGCGCAAGATCTGGTACGGCGTCTCCATCCTGATCACCATCACGGCCATCGTCGGCCTGGCGGTGCGCGGCCTGAACATGGGCATCGAGTTCAAGGGCGGCGCGGTCTTCACCACGCCGACCCACATGAGCACCTCGGTGACCCAGGCGGAGAACTACGCCAAGGACGCCTCCGGCCATGAGGCGATCGTGCAGAAGCTCGGCAACGGCAGCCTGCGCATCCAGATCGCCGGCATCGACACCGGCCAGTCCGACAGGATCAAGCAGGAACTGGCCCAGGACCTGAAGCTCAACCCCGAGAAGCTCGCCGCCGACCTGGTCGGCCCGAGCTGGGGCCAGCAGATCGCCAACAAGGCCTGGGAGGGCCTGGGCATCTTCATGGTGCTCGTGGTGATCTACCTGGCCATCGCCTTCGAGTGGCGGATGGCCATCGCGGCCCTGGTCGCGCTGATCCACGACATCACCATCACCACCGGTATCTACGCCCTCGTCGGCTTCGAGGTCACGCCGGGCACGGTGATCGGTCTGCTGACCATCCTCGGTTACTCGCTCTACGACACGGTCGTCGTCTTCGACAGCCTCAAGGAGCAGACGAGGGACATCACCAAGCAGACCCGCTGGACGTACAGCGACATCGCCAACCGGTCGATCAACGGCACCCTGGTCCGCTCCATCAACACCACGGTCGTCGCCCTGCTGCCGGTGGCCGGCCTGCTGTTCATCGGCGGTGGCTTCCTCGGCGCCGGCACGCTGAACGACATCTCGCTGTCGCTGTTCGTCGGCCTCGCCGCCGGTGCCTACTCGTCGATCTTCATCGCCACCCCGCTCGTCGCCGACCTCAAGGAGCGCGAGCCTGCGATGAAGGCCCTCACCAAGCGGGTCATGGCCAAGCGCGCCCAGGCCGCCGCGGAGGAGGACCTCGCCGCCGACAGCGCCGACGACTCCGAGGACGCGGCCCCCGCCGTCGTGGGCCCCCGCAACCAGCCCGCCTCCCGCACCCGGGGCCGCGGCCGACCCTCGGGGAAGCGCCGATGACGGAGATCAGGGACCTGCTGCTCAGCCGTATCCGGGACGTCGCCGACTACCCCGAGCCGGGCGTGATGTTCAAGGACATCACCCCGCTCCTCGCGGACCCGGCCGCGTTCACGGTGCTCACCGACGCGCTGGCCGAGATCGCCGCGAACACCGGCGCGACGAAGGTCGTCGGCCTGGAGGCCCGGGGCTTCATCCTGGGCGCCCCGGTCGCCGTCCGGGCGGGCCTGGGCTTCATCCCGGTCCGCAAGGCGGGCAAGCTCCCCGGAGCGACGCTGCGCCAGGCGTACGACCTGGAGTACGGCTCGGCGGAGATCGAGGTGCACGCCGAGGACCTCGCCTCCGGCGACCGCGTCCTCATCGTGGACGACGTCCTCGCCACGGGCGGTACGGCCGAGGCCGCGATCCATCTGATCCAGCGCGCCGGCGCCGAGGTCTGCGGCCTGGCCGTCCTGATGGAACTGGGCTTCCTGGGCGGCCGGCCCCGCCTGGAGCCGACCCTGGCCGGCGCCCCGCTGGAAGCGCTGCTCCAGGTCTGAACGGATGCGCACCAAGCGGCCCGGGCCACGGCCCGGGCCGCTTCACGTGCCCCACCGCCCGCGCCGCCGGAGAGAGCCAGCAGAGACCGCCCGCACCCGGCGACGGCGAGGACCCACGGGGGGGCCGCCCGCACCCGACGACGGCGGGTCCGCAGTGTGCGCCCGGCCGCACCCGACGACGGCGGGGCCGCAGTGTGCACCCGGCCGCACCCGGCTGACGGCCAGGGTTAGCAGAGACCGCCCGCACCCGGCTGACGGCCAGGGCCCGCACGAGGGCGCCCGCTCCCGGCGACAGCGAGAGCCCGCAGGGGGGCCGCCCGCACCCGGCGGCGAGGGTCCGCGGTGTGCGCCCGCACCCCCTGACGGCCAGGGTTCGCAGAGGCCGCCCGCACCCCGCTGACGGCCGGGCCCCCAGAGACCGCCCGCACCCCGCCGACGGCCAGAGCCCCCAAAGGCCGCCCGCACCCAATCCACGGCCAGGGCCCCCAGAGGCCACCCGCGCCCGCCGACGGCGAAGACGCCCCTCGTGGGACACCCGCACGACATCCTCCGGCCGCCCCCGAATCACCCCGGAATCCGTCTCCCGGAATCCGGTGGGAGTCTCTCGTGTTTCACAGGTAGGCGGTTCTCACTTCCGGCTGAGGGCGATGACCAGCCGCAGGATCGCTACCATGGGATCTCCGGAGCCTGACCGGGGGACCCGGATCGCGCACGAGGAGTCCTCTTGCCAGACGAGGCCCAGCACCTGACCGCCGCAAAGCCCGAGTCCGCCTCGGCCGCCGCGGCGAAGCCCGCGCCGAACGTGTCCAACGCGAAGAACGACACCCGCGGGCCGATCGAGCACGCCCAGTCCGCGCCCGTCGAGAAGGCAGCCGAGGCCTCGCGTCCCAAGCCGGCCCCGCCCGAGCGCCCGGCACAGCCCCCCGTGGTCCGCCAGCCCGCCGCGCAGCCCCGCACCGGTTCCTCCAACCGCGTCCGCGCCCGTCTGGCCCGTCTCGGCGTGCAGCGCGCGAACCCCTACAACCCGGTGCTCGAGCCGCTGCTGCGGATAGTGCGCAGCAACGACCCGAAGATCGAGAACTCCACCCTGCGCCAGATCGAGCGCGCCTACCAGGTCGCCGAGCGCTGGCACCGCGGCCAGAAGCGCAAGAGCGGCGACCCGTACATCACGCACCCGCTCGCCGTGACGACCATCCTCGCCGAGCTGGGCATGGATCCGGCCACCCTGATGGCGGGCCTGCTGCACGACACCGTCGAGGACACCGAGTACGGCCTCGACCAGCTGCGCCGCGACTTCGGCGACACCGTCGCCCTGCTCGTCGACGGCGTCACCAAGCTGGACAAGGTCAAGTTCGGCGAGGCCGCGCAGGCCGAGACCGTGCGCAAGATGGTCGTGGCGATGGCCAAGGACCCGCGCGTGCTGGTCATCAAGCTCGCCGACCGCCTGCACAACATGCGCACCATGCGCTACCTGAAGCGCGAGAAGCAGGAGAAGAAGGCGCGCGAGACGCTCGAGATCTACGCGCCGCTCGCCCACCGCCTCGGCATGAACACCATCAAGTGGGAGCTGGAGGACCTCGCCTTCGCGATCCTCTACCCCAAGATGTACGACGAGATCGTACGGCTGGTGGCCGAACGGGCGCCGAAGCGCGACGAGTACCTGGCCATAGTGACCGACGAGGTCCAGGCCGACCTGCGCGCCGCCCGCATCAAGGCGACCGTCACCGGCCGCCCGAAGCACTACTACAGCGTCTACCAGAAGATGATCGTCCGCGGCCGTGACTTCGCGGAGATCTACGACCTGGTGGGCATCCGTGTCCTCGTCGACACGGTCCGCGACTGCTACGCCGCCCTCGGCACCGTGCACGCGCGATGGAACCCGGTCCCCGGCCGGTTCAAGGACTACATCGCGATGCCCAAGTTCAACATGTACCAGTCGCTGCACACGACGGTCATCGGGCCCAACGGCAAGCCGGTCGAGCTGCAGATCCGCACCTTCGACATGCACCGCCGCGCCGAGTACGGCATCGCCGCGCACTGGAAGTACAAGCAGGAGGCCGTCGCCGGCGCCTCCAAGGTCCGCACGGACGCGCCCAGGACGTCCGCGAAGGACAAGGACGCCATCAACGACATGGCGTGGCTGCGGCAGCTGCTGGACTGGCAGAAGGAGACCGAGGACCCGGGCGAGTTCCTGGAGTCCCTGCGCTTCGACCTGTCCCGCAACGAGGTCTTCGTCTTCACCCCCAAGGGCGACGTCATCGCGCTGCCCGCGGGCGCCACCCCCGTCGACTTCGCGTACGCCGTCCACACCGAGGTCGGCCACCGCACCATAGGAGCGCGGGTCAACGGCCGCCTCGTACCGCTCGAATCCACCCTGGACAACGGCGACTTGGTGGAGGTCTTCACCTCCAAGGCGCCCGGCGCCGGACCGTCCCGCGACTGGCTCGGATTCGTCAAGTCGCCCCGGGCGCGCAACAAGATCCGCGCCTGGTTCTCCAAGGAGCGCCGGGACGAGGCGATCGAGCAGGGCAAGGACGCCATCGTCCGGGCGATGCGCAAGCAGAACCTGCCGATTCAGCGCATCCTCACCGGCGACTCCCTCGTCACGCTCGCGCACGAGATGCGCTACTCGGACATCTCCGCCCTGTACGCGGCGATCGGCGAGGGCCATGTCTCCGCGCAGAACATCGTGCAGAAGCTCGTCCAGGCCCTCGGCGGCGAGGAAGCGGCCACCGAGGAGATCGACGAGACCGTCCCGCCGTCCCGCAGCCGGGGCCGCAAGCGCCGCTCCACCGCCGACCCGGGCGTCGTGGTCAAGGGCGTCGAGGACGTGTGGGTCAAGCTGGCCCGCTGCTGCACGCCCGTGCCGGGCGACCCGATCATCGGGTTCGTCACGCGCGGCAGCGGCGTCTCGGTGCACCGCAGCGACTGCGTGAACGTCGACTCGCTCTCCCGCGAGCCGGAGCGCATCCTCGACGTCGAGTGGGCGCCCACCCAGTCCTCGGTCTTCCTGGTCGCCATCCAGGTCGAGGCGCTGGACCGCTCCCGGCTGCTCTCGGACGTCACCCGCGTGCTGTCCGACCAGCACGTCAACATCCTCTCCGCGGCCGTCCAGACCTCCCGCGACCGGGTGGCCACCTCCCGCTTCACCTTCGAGATGGGCGACCCCAAGCACCTCGGGCACGTCCTGAAGGCCGTACGGGGCGTGGAGGGCGTGTACGACGTCTACCGCGTGACCTCGGGACGCAGCCGGTCGTAACGCCGTCAACGCGTCCGTCGACGCGTCCGTCGACAGCCACGGAAAAGGCCCCGTACGCGCCTACGGGGCCTTTCGCCTGTGGGGCGGGGGATCAGCCGCCGAACTCCTGCAGGCCCTTCAGAGCCTGGTCCAGCAGCGCCTGGCGGCCCTCCAGCTCACGCTCCAGCTTCTCGGCCCTGGCGTTGTTGCCCTGGCCGCGAGCCTGCTCGATCTGCGCCGTCAGCTTGTCGACGGCGGCCTGCAGCTGACCGGTCAGCCCCTCGGCACGCGCGCGTGCCTCCGGGTTCGTGCGGCGCCACTCGGCCTCCTCGGCCTCCTGGAGCGCCCGCTCGACCGCGTGCATCCGGCCCTCGACCTTGGGACGCGCGTCGCGCGGCACATGGCCGATGGCCTCCCAGCGCTCGTTGATCGAGCGGAAGGCGGCCCGAGCGGCCTTCAGGTCGCCGATCGGCAGAAGTTTCTCGGCCTCCTCGGCCAGCTCCTCCTTCAGCTTCAGGTTCTCCGACTGCTCCGCGTCCCGCTCGGCGAACACCGAGCTGCGGGCCGCGAAGAACACGTCCTGAGCGCCGCGGAAGCGGTTCCACAGATCGTCCTCGTGCTCGCGCTGGGCGCGGCCGGCGGCCTTCCACTGCGCCATCAGCTCGCGGTAGCGGGCCGCCGTCGGACCCCAGTCCGTCGAACCGGACAGCGCCTCGGCCTCCGCGACCAGCCGCTCCTTCGTCCGGCGGGCCTCCTCGCGCTGCGCGTCCAGCTGCGCGAAGTGCGCCTTGCGCCGCTTGGAGAACGCCGACCGGGCGTGCGAGAAACGGTGCCAGAGCTCGTCGTCGGACTTGCGGTCCAGACGCGGCAGACCCTTCCAGGTGTCCACCAGCGCCCGCAGCCGCTCACCGGCGGCCCGCCACTGGTCGGACTGCGCCAGCTGCTCGGCCTCGGCGACCAGGTCCTCCTTGGCCTTGCGGGCCTCGTCGGACTGCCTGGCCCGCTGCGCCTTGCGCTCCTCGCGGCGCTTCTCGACGGTCTCCACCAGCTTGTCCAGCCGCGCCCGCAGCGCGTCCAGGTCGCCGACCGCGTGGTGCGCGTCCACCTGCTCGCGCAGGTGGCCGATCGCGGCCATGGCGTCCTTCGACGACAGGTCGGTGGTCCGCACTCGCTTCTCGAGGAGGCCGATCTCGACAACCAGGCCCTCGTACTTGCGCTCGAAGTAGGCCAGCGCCTCCTCGGGGGAGCCGGCCGCCCAGGAGCCGACGACCTTCTCGCCGTCGGCCGTACGCACGTACACGGTCCCCGTCTCGTCGACGCGGCCCCACGGGTCGCTGCTCACAGCGCCTCCTCCACATGATGCCTGCGCAGGGCCTCAGCGCCCCGGGGCATCGTCCACAGTTTCGTCACGGCCAACATAGGCGACCAGCGGGTTGCCTGTCCGCATCCAGCGCGACCGAAATTCCGCAGTTGGCCGTCCTTGACCGACATTGCCGTCAGGACTTCGTCACCGTCGCCTTGTTGATCACCACGGTCGCGTTGGGAGCGGTGTTGCCGGAGGTCGGATCGGCCGGCTGGGCGCCGGCGGCGGCGATCTTCTGGAGCACCTTCATGCCGGCCGGCGACACCGTGCCGAACGGCGTGTAGCTGGGCGGCAGCGGGCTGTTCTTGTAGACCAGGAAGAACTGGCTGCCGCCGGTGTGCTTCTGGCCGGTGTTGGCCATCGCCACCGTGCCCGCCGGGTAGGTGTTGCCCTTCAGGCTCTTGTCCTTCAGGTTCTCGTCCGGGAGCGTGTAGCCCGGCCCGCCCATGCCGGTGCCCTGCGGGTCCCCGCACTGCAGCACGAAGATCCCGTCCGTGGTCAGGCGGTGGCACTTGGTGTGGTCGAAGAAGCCCTGGCCCGCCAGGAAGTTGAACGAGTTCACCGTGTGCGGGGCCGCCGCCGTCTTCAGCGCGATGTCGATGTCACCGCACGTCGTGGCGAGCTTCATCGTGTACTTCGCCGACGTGTCGATCGTCATCGCCGGCTCCTTCTTCCAGCTCAGCTTCTTCGCCGAGCCGGCCGCCGGCTTCGCGCACGGGTCCGGGGCCTTGCTGGTCGGGGAGGCGCTGGGTTTGACGTCCGCGGCGGTGTCGGTCTTTTTGTCGTCGCCGCCCTTGAGCACATCGGTCGTGTACAGCACGACACTTCCGATGACGACGATGCCCAGTACCGACGCGATCACGGAGTTGCGCACGCGGGCCTTGCGGCGCGCCTGAGTGCGCCGCTGCTGCTGCCGCAAGAACTTCTCCCGGGCGAGCTGACGCCGCCGCTGCTCCTGGCTGACCACCGGGTTCTCTCCTCGTGCTTGTCGATGCGTGTCGTGTGCCGACCGGTACGCCTGCGTGCTCGTGAGCCGACCGCTGTGTGTAGCCCCGTACCGTATATGGGTTCGCTGAGGAAACGGCAGCGCCGGTAGGCTCTGGACCACAGCTTGTGGTCACCCGTATCGACACAACGAAGGACGATCGTGCTCATTGCCGGGTTCCCCGCCGGGGCCTGGGGGACGAACTGTTATCTCGTCGCCCCCGCCGCCGGTGAGGAGTGCGTGATCATCGACCCCGGCCACCAGGCCGCCGAAGGCGTCGAGGAAGCACTGAAGAAGCATCGGCTCAAGCCCGTCGCCGTCGTCCTCACCCACGGGCACATCGATCACGTGGCCTCGGTCGTCCCGGTGTGCGGCGCGCACGACGTGCCGGCCTGGATCCACCCCGAGGACCGGTACATGATGAGCGACCCCGAGAAGGCGCTCGGCCGGTCCATCGGCATGCCGCTGATGGGCGAGCTGACCGTGGGGGAGCCGGACGACGTCCGCGAGCTGGCGAACGGCACCACCCTCGACCTGGCCGGCCTGGAGTTCTCCGTCGCGCACGCCCCGGGCCATACCAAGGGGTCGGTGACCTTCCGGATGCCCGAGACCGCCGACATCCCGTCGGTGTTCTTCTCCGGGGATCTGCTGTTCGCCGGCTCCATCGGACGCACCGATCTGCCGGGCGGATCCATGGCGGACATGCTCGAGTCGCTGGCGCGCGTGTGCCTGCCGCTCGACGACTCCACCGTGGTGCTGTCCGGTCACGGCCCCCAGACGACCATCGGCCAGGAGCGCGCCACCAACCCCTATCTGCGGCAGGTGGCGGCCGGCCAGGGAGCGGACGCGAGCACCGCTCCCCGACGAGGAATGTGACGAGAGAGCTTTCGTGAGTACCTTCCAGGCCCCCAAGGGCACCTATGACCTGATCCCGCCGGACTCGGCCACGTACCTGGCGGTCCGCGAGGCGATCGCCGCTCCGCTGCGCAACTCCGGCTACGGCTACATCGAGACGCCCGGCTTCGAGAACGTCGAGCTGTTCGCGCGCGGGGTCGGCGAGTCCACCGACATCGTGACCAAGGAGATGTACGCCTTCGAGACCAAGGGCGGCGACAAGCTCGCCCTGCGCCCCGAGGGCACCGCCTCCGTCCTGCGCGCGGCCCTGGAGGCCAACCTGCACAAGGCGGGCAACCTCCCGGTCAAGCTGTGGTATTCGGGCTCGTACTACCGCTACGAGAAGCCGCAGAAGGGCCGCTACCGGCACTTCTCCCAGGTCGGCGCCGAGGCGATCGGCGCGGAGGACCCGGCGCTGGACGCCGAGCTGATCATCCTGGCCGACCAGGCGTACCGCTCGCTGGGACTGAGCCGGTTCCGGATCCTGCTGAACAGCCTGGGCGACAAGGAGTGCCGCCCGGTGTACCGGAGCGCGCTGCAGGACTTCCTGCGCGGCCTGGACCTGGACGAGGACACCCGGCGCCGCGTCGACATCAACCCCCTGCGGGTACTGGACGACAAGCGCGAGTCGGTGCAGAAGCAGCTCACCGGCGCCCCGCTGCTGCGCGACTACCTGTGCGACGCCTGCAAGGCGTACCACGAGGAGGTCCGCGAGCTGATCACCGCGGCGGGCGTGGCCTTCGAGGACGACCCGAAGCTGGTGCGCGGCCTGGACTACTACACCCGCACCACCTTCGAGTTCGTGCACGACGGACTGGGCTCGCAGTCCGCGGTCGGCGGCGGCGGCCGCTACGACGGCCTGTCCGAGATGATCGGCGGCCCCGCGCTGCCGTCGGTCGGCTGGGCCCTCGGCGTCGACCGCACGGTCCTCGCCCTGGAGGCGGAGGGCGTGGAACTGGACCTGCCGTCCACCACGTCGGTCTACGCGGTCCCGCTCGGCGAGGAGGCCCGCCGCGTGCTGTTCGCCAAGGTCACCGAGCTGCGCAAGGTCGGCATCGCGGCGGACTTCAGCTACGGCGGCAAGGGCCTGAAGGGCGCCATGAAGAACGCCAACCGCAGCGGCGCCCGGTACACGATCGTGGCCGGCGAGCGCGACCTCGCCGAGGGCGTCGTCCAGCTCAAGGACATGGACTCCGGCGAGCAGACGGCGATCGGCGTGAACGAGATCGTGGCGGAACTGGAGTCCCGGCTCGGCTAGTCGAGCGCTACGAGAGGGCGCCGGGGACCCGGCGCCCTCGGCGCCCGTCAACTGCGCGGGCGTCGGTTCCTCCTGCCGGACGTTTCCCCCACGGGATCTCCACGCGCGCGTGGCCGTCGCCGAGTCCGTGCCGAGGACGGACGCCGGTGACGTCCCCGTACGGCTCGCGCGGCCCCGCACATCCGCCGCGTGTTCGTTCATGCGTGCCGGTATCCCCGTCGATCAGCGGCCGGAACCGAACGCTCCGTGGCCGCCGTGCGTACCTCCTTATGTGCTCCGAACGGTGCACATACACATGCGTGCGGCACAATGAGCCGTGCCCGAAGATGGTCCAGCTCTCAAGTGACGGAATCGGCGTGATGAGCAAGACGACAGTCAACGACGTCTCCACGGAGTCGGGTCCCGAGCGTGCCGCCGACGGCCCGCGCACGGTGGGCGGCAGCCGTGCCCTCGCCCTGCTGCTCGTGATCACCGGAGCGGCCGGGCTGCTGGCCGCCTGGGTCATCACGCTCGACAAGAACAAGATCCTCGAGGCGAAGCTCGCCGGGAAGACGTTCACGCCGGGGTGCAGCGTCAACCCGATCGTGTCCTGCGGCAGCGTCATGGAGAGCAAGCAGGCGGCGGCGTTCGGCTTCCCGAACCCCTGGCTCGGCCTGGTCTGCTACGGCATCGTGATCTGCGTCGGCATGAGCCTGCTCGCCCGCGTCCGCTTTCCGCGCTGGTACTGGCTGACCTTCAACTTCGGCACGCTGTTCGGCGTCGCGTTCTGCACCTGGCTGCAGTTCCAGTCCCTGTACCGGATCAACGCGCTGTGCCTGTGGTGCTCGCTGGCCTGGGTCGCCACGATCACCATGTTCTGGTACGTCACCTCGTTCAACGTCCGCAACGACTTCCTGCCCGCACCGCGCTGGCTGAAGTCGTTCTTCGGCGAGTTCACCTGGGTGGTGCCGGTCACGCACTGCGGCATCATCGCCATGCTGATCCTGACCCGGTGGGGCAGCCAGCTCTGGGCCTGACCGGGCCGCGCGGCGTTGTCAGTGCCGTGATTTAGGGTTTCAGCGTGGAACCCGACCTGTTCACCGCCGCAGCAGAAGAACGCCAGGAGAAGGACCCGGCCGCGAGCCCCCTGGCGGTGCGGATGCGCCCGCGCACGCTGGACGAGGTGGTGGGCCAGCGGCATCTCCTGGGACCCGGCTCCCCGCTGCGCCGGCTGGTCGGCGAGGGCTCCGGCGGCCCGGCCGGCCCCTCCTCGGTGATCCTCTGGGGCCCGCCCGGCACCGGCAAGACCACGCTGGCGTACGTGGTCTCCAAGGCGACGAACAAGCGGTTCGTGGAGCTGTCCGCGATCACCGCCGGCGTCAAGGAGGTCCGCGCGGTCATCGACGGCGCCCGCCGCGCCACCGGCGGCTTCGGCAAGGAGACCGTCCTCTTCCTGGACGAGATCCACCGTTTCAGCAAGGCCCAGCAGGACTCCCTGCTCCCCGCGGTGGAGAACCGCTGGGTCACCCTGATCGCGGCCACCACCGAGAACCCGTACTTCTCGGTGATCTCCCCGCTGCTGTCCCGCTCGCTCCTGCTCACCCTCGAACCCCTCACCGACGACGACATCCGCGGCCTGCTCAGGCGCGCCCTGACCGACGAGCGCGGCCTGAAGAGCGCCGTCGGACTGCCCGCGGACACCGAGGAGCACCTCCTGCGCATCGCCGGCGGCGACGCCCGCCGGGCCCTGACCGCCCTGGAGGCCGCCGCGGGAGCCGCCCTGGACCAGGGCGAGAGCGAGATCAGCCTGGAGACGCTGGAGCAGACGGTCGACCGGGCGGCGGTGAAGTACGACCGCGACGGCGACCAGCACTACGACGTCGCCAACGCCCTGATCAAGTCCATCCGGGGCTCCGACGTGGACGCGGCCCTGCACTATCTGGCCCGCATGATCGAGGCCGGCGAGGACCCCCGCTTCATCGCCCGGCGCCTGATGATCTCCGCCAGCGAGGACATCGGCCTGGCCGACCCGCACGCGCTGCCCCTCGCGGTCGCCGCCGCCCAGGCCGTCGCCATGATCGGCTTCCCCGAGGCGGCCCTCACCCTCAGCCACGTGACCATCGCCCTCGCGCTCGCCCCGAAGTCGAACTCGGCGACGATGGCGATCGGCGCCGCCATGGAGGACGTACGCAAGGGCCTGGCCGGCCCGGTGCCGCCCCATCTGCGCGACGGGCACTACAAGGGCGCGGCCAAACTCGGCCACGCGCAGGGCTACGTCTACCCGCACGACCTGCCCGAGGGAATCGCCGAGCAGCAGTACGCTCCGGACGCCCTGAAGGACCGCGAGTACTACACCCCGCGCCGGCACGGCACCGAGGCGCGGTACGCGGACGCGGTGGAATGGACCCGCAAGCACCTCGGTCGCAGGCGGTCCTGAGCGCCCTGTAGACTTGCCCGAAGTGCTGAGTCCCGTGCAGTCAGAGCGGGACACCCAGCCGGAACCGCGGCCGTGAGGACGCGCGGTTCCAGGAGCGTCGCGCACCGTCGAACGGTGTCGCGGGCAGCCCACCACCACTCGGAGTCCCGGGACGGTCGGTGGGCCACTCGCGTGCTGCACGTATGTGCCCAGACCAGGGGAGCGGCTGCCCGGCAGGTCCGAGCGGACCCGGCGGGTTTCCCCGGCTGCGGATGCGACCTCCCTCAACACTGACGAGCCGAACACTACGAAAGAGATTGAGACAGTGGCGAACCAGTCCCGCCCGAAGGTCAAGAAGTCGCGTGCCCTCGGCATCGCGCTGACCCCGAAGGCCGTCAAGTACTTCGAGGCCCGCCCCTACCCGCCGGGTGAGCACGGCCGCGGCCGCAAGCAGAACTCGGACTACAAGGTCCGTCTGCTGGAGAAGCAGCGTCTGCGCGCGCAGTACGACCTCTCCGAGCGCCAGCTCGTCCGCGCCTACGAGCGTGCCTCCAAGGTGCAGGGCAAGACCGGTGAGGCCCTGATCGTGGAGCTCGAGCGCCGTCTCGACGCCCTGGTGCTGCGTTCGGGCATCGCCCGCACCATCTACCAGGCCCGGCAGATGGTCGTCCACGGCCACATCCAGGTCAACGGCCAGAAGGTCGACAAGCCGTCCTTCCGTGTCCGTCCGGACGACGTCGTTCAGGTCCGCGACCGCTCCAAGGACAAGACGCTCTTCCAGATCGCCCGCGAGGGTGGCTTCGCCCCCGAGGGTGAGACCCCGCGCTACCTGCAGGTGAACCTCAAGGCCCTGGCGTTCCGCCTGGACCGCGAGCCGAACCGCAAGGAGATCCCGGTGATCTGCGACGAGCAGCTCGTCGTCGAGTACTACGCCCGCTGACCCAGGCGACCGCGTAATACTTCCGCCCGCCGTCTCCCCGCCCTCCGGGCGTGGGAGGCGGCGGGTTCGCATAGGGCGGACCCCGGCGTCCGCCGTGGGCAGGACGGTCGTTCTCAGGGTGCGGGCCGGTGGGGACTGGGCGCGCCGCGCGGCGGAGCCGTATCGCGCCGCGGCCCCGCGTCCCTTCGGGGCGCCCTGTCCGACGGCGCCGCTCCCCGCGGGGACGGCAGCGCCCCCAACGGCCGTACCGCACCCCGCTGCAGCGCACGGGCCACGGCCTCCGCGCGCTCCAGCAGGGCCCCTTCCCGTACGCACTCCTCGTACCGCGCGTCCCCCAGCGCTTGCCGTGAGAGCGCCTCGCAGCGTTCGTGCGGGGCGTTGTAGTACGCCGAGCCGAACAGCGGCAGCCCCACCGACGGCCACATCCGGCCCGCCGCGCCCTGGAGCCGCGCCGCCTCGGCCGGCTCGCCCTGAGCCGCCGTCACCAGCGCCAGCAGCTCCAGCGCCAGCACCGAGCCGAGCAGGTCGTGGAAGGCGTGGGCGTTGCGCAGGCACTCCGCGAGCAGTTCCCGCGCCCTGTCCTGCGCGCCGTCCTGCCAGGCCGCGTACGCCAGCACGTACAGCGCGTACGAGCGGGCCCAGCGCTCCCCGTGGTCCTCGCACACCCGGCGCACGTCCTCGCACAACCGGACCGCGTCCGCGAGGTCGCCCTGGAAGGCCCGTGCCATCGCCAGCTCCACCTGGCCCATCAGCACATTGCTGTTGAGCTCGCCGATCTCGTGATAGCGCGCGAGCGCCGACCGCAGCAGCGTCTCCGCGCGGGCCATGTCGTCGGTGACCAGAGCCAGACAGCCGGTGCGGTGCTCGGCGTACGCCACCGCCGTGGCGTCCGCGACCCGCTCGGCCTGCTCCCGGCACTCCCGCAGTGCCGTCAGCGCGAGCACGGTGTCGCCCTGGAGGATCGCCACGTACCCGAGCACCCACAGCGCCTTCAGCCGTGACTGCTCGTACCCCGACTCCAGCTCCACGCTGCGCGTCAGCCAGCGGCGGCCCTCCGCGAGCCGTCCGCAGCCGGCCCAGCAGAACCACAGCGACCCCGCCAGGTACTGCCCGAGATGGGCCTCCTCCGGCTCGGTCAGACAGAACTCGAGCGCGTCCCGCAGATTGGGCAGCTCCGCCTCGATCCGCGCGGCGACCTCGCCCTGCCGGGGCGAGAACCAGTCCAGCTCGCACCAGGTCGCCAGGCCCAGGTACCAGTCCCGGTGCCGTCTGCGCAGCCGGCCCGCGTCCCCGATCGCCTCCAGCCACTCGGCGCCGTAGGCCCGGACCGTGTCCAGCATCCGGTAGCGGGGCCCGGCCGGGCTCTCCTCCCGGGTCACCACGGACTGGCACACCAGCTCCGACAGCACGTCCAGGACGTCCTCGGCGGGCAGCCCGTCCCCGCTGCACACGTACTCGGCCGCCTCCAGGTCGAAGGTCTGCGCGAACACTGAAAGACGCGCCCACAGCAGCCGCTCGGCCGGCGTGCACAGCTCATGGCTCCAGCCGATCGCCGTGCGCAGCGTCTGATGGCGCGCCGGAGGCCCGCCGGGCACGGACTGCGGTCCGGAGCCCGCCGTCAGCAACCGGAACCGGTCGTCCAGCCGCTGCAGCAGCTGCGCCGGGGACAGGGCCCGCAGCCGCCCGGCCGCAAGCTCCAGCGCCAGCGGGATCCCCTCCAGACGCCGGCACAGCTTCCGCACCGCCGGGCCGTCGGCCACCTCCAGGCCCTGCTCCCGGGCCCGGTCCGTGAACAGCCGCACCGCGTCGTCCTCGCCGAGCGGCGCCAGCGGGAACAGCCGCTCGCCCGCCAGCCCCAGCGGACGCCGGCCCACGCCCAGCACGCGCAGGTCCGGCAGCTTCCGCAGCAGCTCCGCCGCCAACTCGGCGCAGGCGTCCGCCAGATGCTCGAACCCGTCCAGCACCAGCAGGACCGGCCGGCCGGCCAGATGCTCCAGCAGCGTCTGCCGGGGCGACCGGGAGGTGTGGTCGGTCAGCCCCAGCGCCTCCACCACCGCGTACTCCACGAACTGCGGGTCGCGCACCGGGGCCAGCACCACCCGCCCGGAGACGGACTTCCACCCGGCGGTGACCTGCGCGGCCAGCCGGGACTTGCCGATCCCGCCGACCCCGGTCACCGTGACCAGCCGCGCTCCGGCGAGCGCGTCCGTCAGTCCGGCCAGCTCGGCCGAGCGCCCGACGAAGGTGGTCAGTTCCAGGGGCGGATCGCCGTCGGAGAGGGGGTGTGGGCGCTGAGGTCCTTGCATGGGACACGGAGCGTACTGAACCGTGTGCACCGCGTACAATCGCTTCCTGCAACTCCGTCCCCGCCACCCGGTAATCCGGTACGGAGCCCAGGCCCCGGCGCGATAGGCTCGGACTCGACTTTTTCGATGGTGAGGCACGTTTCAGGGAGCGGGTGCGCACAGTGTCCGGTGGAGAGGTGGCCGGGATCCTGGTGGCCGTCTTCTGGGCGATCCTGGTCTCCTTCCTCGCGGTGGCTCTCGCGAGGCTGGCCCAGACGCTCAGGGCGACCACCAAGCTGGTGGCGGACGTGACCGACCAGGCCGTCCCGCTGCTCGCCGACGCCTCCCAGGCGGTGCGATCCGCGCAGACCCAGATCGACCGCGTCGACGCGATCGCCTCGGACGTCCAGGAGGTCACGTCCAACGCCTCCGCGCTGTCGACCACGGTCGCCTCCACCTTCGGCGGCCCGCTGGTCAAGGTCGCGGCCTTCGGCTACGGCGTCCGCCGGGCGCTCGGCGGCCGCAAGGAGGACGTGCCCGCGAAGGCGCCCCGGCGTACCGTGATCGTGGGCCGGACGGTCCCTGCCGCGCGACGCAAGCGGAAGTAAGGACTGAGACCGAGCGATGTTCCGCCGTACGTTCTGGTTCAGCACCGGTGTCGCCGCCGGTGTGTGGGCCACCACCAAGGTCAACCGCAAGCTGAGGCAGCTGACCCCGGAGAGCCTCGCCGCGACCGCGGCGAACAAGGCCCTGGAGACCGGTCAGCGGCTCAAGGACCGCGCGGTGGGCTTCGCGCTCGACGTCCGCGACAACATGGCCCAGCGGGAGGCCGAGCTGGAGGAGGCCCTGGGGATCCACGCGAACCCCGAGCTGCCCTCGCCCCGCCGCTACACCGCCATCGAGAACGACAGCGACAACCGCAGCACACCGAAGTACATCGAAGCCCCGATGCACTCGTACAACCGGAATGAGGACCACTGATGGAGTCGGCCGAGATTCGCCGCCGCTGGCTGAGCTTCTTCGAGGAGCGCGGGCACACCGTCGTCCCTTCGGCGTCGCTCATCGCGGACGACCCGACTCTGCTCCTCGTCCCCGCCGGCATGGTGCCCTTCAAGCCTTACTTCCTGGGTGAGGTCAAGCCGCCGTTCCCGCGCGCCACCAGCGTGCAGAAGTGCGTGCGCACGCCCGACATCGAAGAGGTCGGCAAGACCACGCGGCACGGCACGTTCTTCCAGATGTGCGGCAACTTCTCCTTCGGCGACTACTTCAAGGAAGGCGCCATCAAGCTCGCCTGGGAGCTGCTCACCAGCCCCCAGGACAAGGGCGGTTACGGCCTCGACCCCGAGCGCCTGTGGATCACCGTCTACAAGGACGACGACGAGGCCGAGCGCATCTGGCACGAGGTCGTCGGCGTGCCCATGGAGCGCATCCAGCGCCTGGGCATGAAGGACAACTTCTGGTCCATGGGCGTCCCCGGCCCGTGCGGCCCCTGCTCCGAGATCAACTACGACCGCGGCCCCGAGTTCGGCGCCGAGGGCGGCCCCGCCGTCAACGACGAGCGGTACGTGGAGATCTGGAACCTCGTCTTCATGCAGTACGAGCGCGGCGAGGGCACCGGCAAGGACAACTTCGAGATCCTCGGGGACCTGCCGAGCAAGAACATCGACACCGGTCTCGGCCTCGAGCGGCTCGCCATGATTCTGCAGGGCGTGCAGAACATGTACGAGATCGACACCTCCATGGCCGTCATCGACAAGGCCACCGAGCTGACCGGCGTCCGCTACGGCGACGCCCACGACTCGGACGTGTCCCTGCGCGTGGTCACCGACCACATGCGCACCGCCACGATGCTCATCGGCGACGGCGTCACCCCCGGCAACGAGGGCCGCGGCTACGTCCTGCGCCGCATCATGCGCCGCGCCATCCGCAACATGCGGCTGCTCGGCGCCACCGGTCCGGTCGTCAAGGACCTCATCCACACCGTGATCGGCATGATGGGCCAGCAGTACCCCGAGCTGATCACCGACCGCGAGCGCATCGAGAAGGTCGCCCTCGCCGAGGAGAACGCCTTCCTCAAGACGCTGAAGGCCGGCACCAACATCCTCGACACCGCCGTCACCGAGACCAAGCAGTCCGGCGGCACGGTCCTGTCCGGCGACAAGGCCTTCCTGCTCCACGACACCTGGGGCTTCCCGATCGACCTCACCCTCGAGATGGCCGCCGAGCAGGGCCTGTCCGTGGACGAGGAGGGCTTCCGCCGCCTGATGAAGGAGCAGCGGGAGCGCGCCAAGGCCGACGCCCAGGCCAAGAAGACCGGCCACGCCGACATGGGCGCCTACCGCGAGATCGCCGACACCGCCGGCGCGACCGACTTCATCGGCTACACCGACACCGAGGGCGAGTCCACGATCGTCGGCCTCCTGGTGGACGGCGTCTCCTCGCCGGCCGCCACCGAGGGCGACGAGGTCGAGGTCGTCCTCGACCGCACCCCGTTCTACGCCGAGGGCGGCGGCCAGATCGGCGACACCGGCCGGATCAAGGTCGACTCCGGCGCCGTGATCGAGGTCCGCGACTGCCAGAAGCCGGTGCCGGGCGTGTACGTCCACAAGGGCGTCGTCCAGGTCGGCGAGGTGACCGTCGGCGCCAAGGCCCACGCCTCGATCGACTCGCGCCGCCGCAAGGCCATCGCCCGCGCCCACTCGGCCACCCACCTGACCCACCAGGCCCTGCGCGACGCCCTCGGCCCGACGGCCGCCCAGGCCGGTTCCGAGAACCAGCCCGGCCGCTTCCGCTTCGACTTCGGCTCCCCGTCCGCCGTGCCGACGGCCGTGATGACCGACGTCGAGCAGAAGATCAACGAGGTGCTCGCCCGCGACCTCGACGTCCGCGCCGACATCATGGGCATCGACGAGGCCAAGAAGCAGGGCGCCATCGCCGAGTTCGGCGAGAAGTACGGCGAGCGCGTCCGCGTGGTCACCATCGGCGACTTCTCCAAGGAGCTGTGCGGCGGCACGCACGTGCACAACACCGCCCAGCTGGGCCTGGTGAAGCTGCTCGGCGAGTCCTCCATCGGCTCGGGTGTGCGCCGTATCGAGGCCCTGGTCGGCGTCGACGCCTACCACTTCCTCGCCCGCGAGCACACGGTGGTCAACCAGCTGACCGAGCTGCTCAAGGGCCGCCCGGAGGAGCTGCCGGAGAAGGTCTCCTCGATGCTCGGCAAGCTGAAGGACGCCGAGAAGGAGATCGAGAAGTTCCGCGCCGAGAAGGTGCTCCAGGCCGCCGCCGGTCTCGCCGAGTCCGCCAAGGACGTGCGAGGCGTGGCCGTGGTCACCGGCCAGGTGCCGGACGGCACCACGCCGGACGACCTGCGCAAGCTGGTCCTCGACGTGCGCGGCCGGATCCAGGGCGGACGGGCCGCCGTGGTCGCTCTCTTCACGGTCAACAACGGCAAGCCGCTGACCGTCATCGCCACCAACGAGGCCGCCCGCGAGCGCGGTCTCAAGGCCGGTGACCTGGTCCGCGCCGCCGCCAAGACCCTCGGCGGCGGCGGTGGCGGCAAGCCGGACGTGGCCCAGGGCGGCGGCCAGAACCCGTCCGCCGTCGGCGAGGCCGTGGACGCCGTCGAGCGCCTGGTCGCCGACACCGCCAAGTAAACGGGCACGTAAGGAAACGGTCGGACATGCGCAGAGGGCGTCGGCTCGCGATCGACGTCGGGGACGCCCGGATCGGGGTCGCCTCGTGCGACCCCGACGGGATCCTCGCCACCCCGGTGGAGACGGTCCCGGGCCGGGACATCCCAGCCGCCCACCGCCGGCTGCGGCAACTGGTGGAGGAGTACGAGCCGATCGAGGTCGTCGTCGGACTCCCTCGCTCCCTCAAGGGGGGCGAGGGCCCGGCCGCCGTCAAGGTCCGCGCCTTCGCCCAGGAACTGGCCAAGGGCGTCAAGCCGGTGCCGGTGCGGCTGGTCGACGAGCGGATGACGACGGTCACCGCCAGTCAGGGACTGCGCGCCTCGGGCGTGAAATCGAAGAAGGGCCGCGCGGTCATCGACCAGGCGGCGGCGGTCATCATCCTCCAACAGGCCCTGGAATCCGAACGCGCGTCAGGTAAAGCACCCGGCGAGGGCGTCGAAGTGGTCACCTGATCGCGATACGGTAACGTTCCGCGCGATGTGCCGGTGTTCGAACAGCGGGCGCACAGCAAGAGGCGGAACGGAAGCGGGCCGGCCGGCCACGTGACCGGTCGGCCTCGCGGCTCTAGGGGATCGATGACTGAGTATGGCCGGGGCCCAGGCCCCCAACCGTGGCATCCGCAGGACCCGTTGTACGGGGACGGCGGATGGGAAGGGCAGCAGGCCCCCGACGGCCATCAGCCTGCCTACGGCGGCCAGCCGCAGCAGTACTACCCGCAGCAGCCGCAGCACCCGCAGTACGACGACTGGAACCAGCAGCCCCAGCCCGGCTACGGGCACGAGCAGTACCCGTACTACGACGAACAGGGCCATCAGCAGCAGTACCCCGGCCACGCCCAGCAGCCGTACCCGGAGCAGGGCGGCTGGGACGCGTCCGGCGGCCACGGCCAGATGCCGTACGGCGCCGACCCCGGTGACCCCTACGGCCGGCAGCCCGACTACTACGGCGCCGAGGACTCCTACCCTCCGCCGCAGCCGCCCGGCCACGGGCATCCCGAGGCGGAACCGGAGCACGAGGCTCCGCCCGAGGAGGAGGACCACGCCTTCTTCGCGGGAGGCGGCGACGACGAGGACGACGAGGGACACGAGGTCCAGAGCCGCCGCGAGCGGCGCCTCAAGGGAAACAAACCAGGCAAGAAGGGCCGGAAAGGCCGCAACGGCGTCGCCTGCCTGGTCGTCGTCCTGGTCCTCGGCGGCGGCATCGGCACGGTCGGCTACTTCGGCTACAAGTTCTACCAGAACCGTTTCGCCCCGGCTCCCGACTACACGGGCGACGGCATCGACCAGACCGTGAGCGTCGAGATCCCCAAGGGCGCGGGCGGCTGGGACATCGGCAACCGCCTGAAGCAGGCCGGGGTCGTCAAGAGCGCCGAGGCCTTCGTGCACGCGCAGAGCGACATCCCGGGCGGCAACGGAATCCAGGCCGGCGCCTATCTGCTGAAGAAGCAGATGTCCGCCGCCAGCGCCGTCAGGATGATGCTCGATCCGAAGAGCCAGCGCTATGTCATCGTGAAACCGGGCGAACGCAACGCGCATGTCTACGAGGACATCGACAAGAAACTCGCACTCTCCGCGGGTACCACCCGGAAGGTCGCCGAGGAGGAATACGACAACCTCGGCATGCCCGCCTGGGCGCAGAAGAGCGGCGAGATGAAGGACCCGCTCGAAGGCTTCCTCTTCCCGGGCAGCTACCCGGCCGCCAAGGGCATGAAGCCGGACACCCTCCTCAAGCAGATGGTCGCCCAGGCCACGTCCAAGTACGACGCCTACGGCCTTACGGCGAAGGCCCGGTCCCTGGGCCTGAAGAACGCGTTCCAGCTGGTCACGGTCGCGAGCCTGGTGCAGGCGGAGGGCAAGACGCATGACGACTTCCGCAAGATGGCCGAGGTCGTCTACAACCGCCTCAAGCCCACCAACACCGAGACGAACCAGCTGCTGCAGTTCGACTCGACCTACAACTACATACAGGGCACCAGCAATATCCGGATCTCCCTCAAGGAGATCCAGAGCAACACCAGCCCGTACAACACCTACAAGTACAAGGGACTCCCGCCCGGTCCGATCGGCAACCCCGGCGAGGACGCGCTCAAGGCGGCACTGAATCCGACCCACGACGGCTGGATCTATTTCGTGGCGACCGACGGCGTGAACAACACCGAATTCGCCAAGACCTACGCCGAATTCAAGCAACTCAAGGAAAAGTTCGATGCCAGCTCGGGCAACTGACGCCCGCCGGGCCGCCGTACTCGGCAAGCCCATCGCCCACTCCCTCTCCCCGGTGCTGCACCGGGCCGCGTACGACGAACTGGGGCTCACCGGCTGGTCGTACGACCGCTTCGAGGTGGACGAGGCCGGGCTGCCCGGCTTCCTGGAGGAGCTGGGGCCCGAGTGGGCGGGGCTGTCGCTGACCATGCCGCTGAAGCGGGCGGTCATCCCGCTGCTGGACGAGATCAGCGAGACGGCCGCCTCCGTCGACGCGGTCAACACCGTCGTCTTCACCGAGGACGGCCGCCGGCTCGGCGACAACACCGACATCCCGGGCATGGTGGCCGCGTTGCGCGAGCACGGCATCGAGCAGATCGACTCCGCCGCGATCCTCGGCGCCGGCGCCACCGCCTCCTCCGCGCTCGCCGCCCTCTCGAGGATCTGCACCGGCGAGGTCGTCGCCTACGTCCGCAGCGAGGCCCGCGCCGCCGAGATGCGCCGCTGGGGCGAACGCCTCGACGTGGACGTCCGTACGGCCGACTGGGCCGACGCCGAGCAGGCGCTGCGCGCCCCGCTGGTGATCGCCACCACGCCCGCCGGCACCACCGACGCCCTCGCCGCCGCCGTGCCCGAGCGGCCCGCCGCCCTCTTCGACGTGCTCTACGAACCCTGGCCCACCGAGCTGGCGGCCCGCTGGTCCATGTTCGGCGGAGCCGTGGTCAGCGGCCTCGACCTGCTGGTCCACCAGGCCGTGCTCCAGGTCGAGCGGATGACCGGCCGCTGTCCGGCCCCCCTGGACGCCATGCGCCGCGCCGGCGAGAAGGCGCTCGCCGCCCGCTGACCGCCGCCCGCGCGTCCGCCTTGTGGACCTGTGGCCGGTTTCCGGCCCCGGACGTGGGAGGATCGGAAGGTGGCGGGCCGGGGTCGCGCACCCGGTCGCGCCGTCGCCGTACGCGAGGACGCGCGTACGCCGGGCAGTACCGGGCGCGAACACGGAGGAGCACCGTTGAGCAGGCTGCGTTGGCTGACCGCGGGGGAGTCCCACGGTCCGGCACTTGTCGCGACGCTGGAGGGGCTGCCCGCCGGCGTGCCGATCACCACGGAGATGGTGGCGGACCACCTGGCGCGGCGGCGGCTCGGCTACGGCCGCGGTGCGCGGATGAAGTTCGAGCAGGACGAGATCACCTTCCTGGGCGGCGTCCGGCACGGCCTCACCCTCGGCTCCCCGGTCGCGATCATGGTGGGCAACACCGAGTGGCCCAAGTGGGAGCAGGTCATGGCGGCCGACCCGGTGGATCCGGAGATCCTCGCCGGGCTCGCCCGCAACGCCCCGCTGACCCGCCCGCGCCCCGGCCACGCCGACCTCGCCGGCATGCAGAAGTACGGCTTCGACGAGGCCCGCCCGGTCCTGGAGCGCGCCTCCGCCCGGGAGACCGCGGCCCGGGTGGCCCTCGGCGCGGTCGCCCGCTCCTACCTGAAGGAGACCACGGGCATCGAGATCGTCTCCCACGTCGTCGAGCTGTGCTCGGTGAAGGCCCCGCAGGGCGTGTACCCCACCCCGGCCGACGTCGAGAAGCTGGACGCCGACCCGCTGCGCTGCCTGGACGCCGACACCTCGAAGGCGATGGTCGCGGAGGTCGACCAGGCCCACAAGGACGGCGACACCCTCGGCGGCGTGGTCGAGGTGCTGGCGTACGGCGTCCCGGTCGGCCTCGGCTCGCACGTGCACTGGGACCGCAAGCTGGACGCCCGGCTGGCCGGCGCCCTCATGGGCATCCAGGCGATCAAGGGCGTCGAGATCGGCGACGGCTTCGAGCTGGCCCGGGTGCCGGGCTCGAAGGCGCACGACGAGATCGTGAACACCCCCGAGGGCATCAGGCGCGTCTCCGGCCGCGCCGGCGGCACCGAGGGCGGCCTGAGCACCGGTGAGCTGCTGCGGGTGCGGGCCGCGATGAAGCCGATCGCCACCGTGCCCCGGGCGCTGCGCACCGTGGACGTCACCACCGGCGAGGCCACCCAGGCCCACCATCAGCGCTCCGACGTCTCCGCCGTGCCGGCCGCCGGCATCGTCGCCGAGGCGATGGTCGCGCTGGTCCTCGCGGACGCGGTCGCCGAGAAGTTCGGCGGCGACTCGGTGGCCGAGACCCGCCGCAACGTGCGGTCGTACCTCGACAACCTGCGGATCCGGTGAGCGCCGTGCCCGCCGTCGTACTCGTCGGCCCGATGGGCGTCGGCAAGTCCACCGTCGGCCGGCTGCTCGCCGAGCGCCTCGGGCTCGGCTACCGGGACACCGACGAGGACATCGTCGCCGCCGAGGGCCGCACCATCGCCGAGATCTTCGTCGACGAGGGGGAGCCCGCCTTCCGCGCCATCGAGAAGCGGGCCGTGCACACCGCGCTCGCCGAGCACGAGGGCGTCCTCGCGCTCGGCGGCGGGGCGATCCTCGACGCCGACACGCGAGCCCTGCTCGCCGGGCACCGGGTGGTCTACCTGTCGATGGACGTGGAGGAGGCCGTCAAGCGCACCGGCCTCAACGTGGCCCGGCCGCTGCTCGCGGTCAACCCGCGCAAGCAGTGGCGCGAGCTGATGGAGGCCCGGCGGCACCTGTACGAGGAGGTCGCCACCGCCGTCGTCGCGACGGACGGCCGCACCCCCGAAGAGGTCACCCAAGCAGCGCTGGACGCACTGGAGTTGAAAGAAGCATGAGCGAGGCAGTCACCCGCATCCAGGTCGCCGGCACCGCGGGCACCGACCCCTACGAGGTGCTGGTCGGACGCCAACTCCTCGGCGAGCTGGCCGGGTTGATCGGCAGCAAGGCCAAGCGGGTCGCGGTGCTCCACCCGGAGGCGCTGGCCGAGACCGGTGACGCGCTCCGCGCGGACCTGGCCGAGCAGGGTTTCGAGGCGATCGCCATCCAGGTGCCCAACGCCGAGGAGGCCAAGACCGCCGAGGTCGCCGCCTACTGCTGGAAGGCGCTGGGCCAGTCGGGCTTCACCCGCTCCGACGTCGTCGTCGGCGTGGGCGGCGGGGCCACCACCGACCTCGCCGGTTTCGTCGCCGCGACCTGGCTGCGCGGGGTGCGCTGGATCGCGATCCCCACCACCGTCCTCGCCATGGTGGACGCGGCCGTCGGCGGCAAGACCGGCATCAACACCGCCGAGGGCAAGAACCTCGTCGGCGCCTTCCACCCGCCGGCCGGCGTCCTGTGCGACCTCGCCGCGCTGGACTCCCTCCCGGTCAACGACTACGTCTCCGGGCTCGCCGAGGTCATCAAGGCCGGCTTCATCGCCGACCCGGTGATCCTCGACCTGATCGAGTCCGACCCCGAGGCCGCGCGGATCCCGGCGGGCCCGCACACGGCCGAGCTGATCGAGCGCTCGATCCGGGTGAAGGCGGACGTGGTCTCCTCGGACCTGAAGGAGTCGGGTCTGCGCGAGATCCTCAACTACGGCCACACGCTGGGCCACGCCATCGAGAAGAACGAGCGCTACAAGTGGCGGCACGGCGCGGCCGTCGCGGTCGGCATGCACTTCGCGGCCGAACTGGGCCGTCTGGCGGGCCGGTTGGACGACGCGACGGCGGACCGCCACCGCACGGTCCTGGAGGCCGTCGGCCTGCCGCTGCACTACCGCTACGACCAGTGGCCCAAGCTGCTGGAGGCGATGAAGATCGACAAGAAGTCCCGCGGCGACCTGCTGCGCTTCATCGTCCTCGACGGCCTGGCCAAGCCGACGGTCCTGGAGGGGCCGGACCCGGCCGTGCTGCTCGCCGCGTACGGCGAAGTGGGCCAGTAAGTCCCCGGCTGCTGCGTCGGCCCGGTTCGCGGCCCCGATTTCCTTTGCGGAACGGGCACTTCGGGCCGCCCCCGGCCGTTTCACCAGACGACGGCGGGGGACGGTACCGTTCGGTAGGCAGCAGGGCCCGGCCCTGCTGCCAGCACGAACGAGCCGTAGACGACGAGACGGAGTGGCCACGGATGCAGCACGCAGTGGGGTCTCCGCTGCCGCCGCCCCACCAGCCGGGGCAGGGGCCGCACGCCCGCTGGGCCCCGGCCGCACACCACCCGGGCCCGCACCCGGGAGCCCCCCAGGGGCCCGCCCCCGTGCCCCCGCCGCCGGGCTTCCCGGCCCCGGCAGGCGCCGTCCCGCCGACGCCCCCGCAGCCGCCGCTGCCCCAGCCCCCGGCCCCGCAACCCGCCGCCGGACAGCCGGCTCCCGATACCACCGGTCATGTCCCGCTGCCGCCCGGCGGCCCGGTCGGCGTGCCCATGGCGCCCCCGGCGCCCGCCGCGGCCGCCGACCCGACGACCACCACCCTGGCCGTCCTGCTGATCGGCCCCGCCGGCGCCGGCAAGACCAGCGTCGCCAAGTACTGGGCGGACCACCGCCGGGTGCCCACCGCGCACATCAGCCTGGACGACGTCCGCGAATGGGTCCGCTCCGGCTTCGCCGACCCCCAGTCCGGCTGGAACGACAACTCCGAGGCCCAGTACCGTCTGGCCCGCCGCACCTGCGGCTTCGCCGCCCGCAACTTCCTCGCCAACGGGATCTCCTGCATCCTGGACGACGCCGTCTTCCCCGACCGCCCGGTCGTCGGCCTGGGCGGCTGGAAACGCCATGTGGGCCCCGGCCTGCTGCCCGTCGTCCTCCTGCCCGGCCTGGACATCGTCCTGGAGCGCAACGCCGAACGCACCGGCAACCGCCGCCTCACCGACGAGGAGGTCGCCCGCATCCACGGCCGCATGGCCGGCTGGTACGGCTCGGGCCTGCCGATCATCGACAACTCCCAGCTGGACATCCCGGGCACGGCGAGAGTCCTGGACGAGGTCCTGGCGAGGGCCATAGCGAGCCCCCCGAGCTGGTGAGCGGGGCGAGCCGCTCTGCCGCAGCACGCCCGAGCACCGCCTCCGCGCCGCGTCCGGTGATCCACGGGCACCGCCCCCCACCTGCTCCGCAACCCCACTCGGCCCCCACGAATCGGCATAACCGGCACAAAACTCCTACGCTCATCTCATGTCAGAGGTGTACGCGACCCGCCGATCCCGGCTGAGAGACCACTTCACCGCGGCCGGCACCGCGGCAGCGCTCGTCACCCGCCCCGCCAACGTGCGCTACCTCGCGGGCGCGGCCCCGCACGGCGCCGCCCTGCTGGTGGGCAAGCGCGACGACCTGCTGGTCTGCACCGGTCCGCCCGAGGACCGGCCGTACGAAGGCCGGCCCGACGAGAACCTGCGCCTGCACGTCCTGCCGGCGAACAACGGCGACCCCGCCATCGAGGCCGCCGCCCATGCCGCGAGCCAGGACGCCGACTCCCTCGCCGTCGAGGAACACCACCTCACCGTGGCCCGCCACAGAGCCCTCGCCGAGGCGGTCCCGGCGCTCCGCCTCACCGATCTCGGCGCGGCCGTGGAGCAGCTCAGGGTGGTCAAGGACGAGGAGGAGATCTCCTGCCTGCGGATCGGCGCCGAGATCGCCGACCAGGCCCTCGGCGAGCTGCTGGAGTCGATCCTGGTCGGCCGCACCGAACGGCACCTCGCGCTGGAGCTGGAGCGGCGCCTGGTCGACCACGGCGCCGACGGCCCGGCCTTCCCCACCTCCGTCGCCACCGGGCCCAACTCCGGCCGGCGCGGGCACCGCCCCACCGACCGGCGGGTGGAGGAGGGCGACTTCCTCTCCGTGTGCCTGGGCGCGACCTACCGCGGCTACCGCTGCGAGATCGGCCGTACCTTCGTGATCGGCACCTCGCCCGCGGACTGGCAGGTCGAGCTGTACGACCTGGTGTTCTCCGCCCAGCGCGCCGGACGCGAGTCCCTGGCGCCCGGCGCCGCCTACCGCGACGTGGACCGCGCCGCCCGCCAGGTGCTGGACTCCGCGGGCTATGCGGAAGCCCTGCCACCGCTGACCGGACACGGTGTCGGACTCGAAATCGACGAGGACCCGCAGTTGGCCCCCGCGGCCATGGGTAAACTGGACGCTTGCGTGCCGGTCACCGTCGAACCGGGGGTCCACCTCCCGGGCCGGGGCGGTGTCCGGATCGATGACACGCTCGTCGTACGCCCCGAGGCGGACGGCGGACCCGAGCTACTCACCATCACGACCAAGGAGCTGCTCGCGCTGTAGCGGCAACCCACCGCGGCGCCTGCCCCGGGGTCGTACGTCAGTCCAGGAGATTCCGCAACCGTGGCTTCCACGAACGACCTCAAGAACGGCATGGTGCTCAAGCTCGAAGGCGGCCAGCTCTGGTCCGTCGTCGAGTTCCAGCACGTCAAGCCCGGCAAGGGCCCGGCCTTCGTGCGCACCAAGCTCAAGAACGTGCTGTCCGGCAAGGTGGTCGACAAGACCTTCAACGCCGGCGTCAAGGTCGAGACGGCCACTGTCGACAAGCGCGACATGCAGTTCTCGTACATGGACGGCGACTACTTCGTCTTCATGGACATGGAGACCTACGACCAGCTGATGGTCGACCGCAAGGCCGTCGGCGACGCCGCCAACTTCCTCATCGAGGGCTTCACGGCCACCGTCGCCCAGCACGAGGGCGAGGTGCTCTTCGTCGAGCTGCCGGCCGCCGTCGAGCTGACCGTCCAGGAGACCGAGCCGGGCGTCCAGGGCGACCGCTCCACCGGCGGCACCAAGCCCGCCACCCTGGAGACCGGCCACCAGATCCAGGTCCCGCTCTTCATCACCACCGGTGAGAAGATCAAGGTCGACACCCGCACCAGCGACTACCTCGGCCGGGTGAACAGCTAACCGTGGCTGCCCGCAACACGGCCCGCAAGCGCGCCTTCCAGATCCTCTTCGAGGGCGACCAGCGCGACGCCGACGTCCTGACCGTCCTCGCGGACTGGATCCGGCTGTCCAGGTCCGACACCCGGCAGCCGCCGGTCAGCGAGTACACGATGCAGCTCGTCGAGGGCTACGCGGAGCACGCGAAGCGCATCGACGAGCTGATCGCCCAGTACGCGGTCGGCTGGACGCTGGACCGGATGCCGGTCGTGGACCGCAACATCCTGCGGCTCGGCGCGTACGAGCTGATCTGGGTGGACGAGACCCCGGACGCCGTCGTGCTGGACGAGATGGTGCAGCTGGCGAAGGAGTTCTCCACCGACGAGTCGCCGTCGTTCGTCAACGGCCTGCTGGGCCGCCTGAAGGAACTCAAGCCGTCCCTGCGCCGGGACCAGGCGTAGAAGCCGGTACGACATCGTCTGAGGGCCCGCAGCACGCCGGTGCTGCGGGCCCTCAGGCGTACTGCCGCCGGCCGCGAGAACGGCGCCGGGGTGGCCGGAACCGCAAAGTTCCGGCCACCCCGGCGGCACGTTTCTGCTCGGGTGTCGAGCGGCTCAGCTCTCCTCGTGCGCGGCCACCGCGCGGCGGGCGTCCGCGTCCAGCACGCCCCAGCTGATCAGCTGCTCCGTGAGGACCGAGGGGGACTGGTCGTAGATGACGGCGAGTGTGCGCAGGTCGTCCTGGCGGATGGAGAGCACCTTGCCGTTGTAGTCGCCGCGCTGGGACTGGATCGTCGCCGCGTAACGCTGCAGGGGTCCCGCCTTCTCGGCCGGCACGGTGGCCAGCCGCTCCAGGTCCAGGACCAGCTTCGGCGGCGGCTCGGCGGCGCCGCCCGGCGTGGTGCCCGGCAGCAGCTCCTGCACCGGAACGCCATAGAAATCGGCCAGCTCGGCGAGCCGCTGGACGGTCACCGCACGGTCGCCACGCTCGTAGGACCCGACCACCACGGCCTTCCAGCGCCCCTGGGACTTCTCCTCGACACCGTGGAGGGAAAGGCCCTGCTGGGTGCGGATGGCCCGGAGCTTGGCCCCGAGCTGTTTGGCGTATTCGCTGGACATATAGCTCCCCGGACACTGTGTCGACGCGACTGGGATGGGTTCCCGCCGCGCGGCTGGTAACTCACTGTGAGGTTACGCAGCGTGATTCTTCTGCGTCAAGCCGAATGGTCCACACCGACTCTTCCGTGGTAGTGGCAACCGGTTGGGCCAGGGGGGTGACCGAGGCCCTCCGAACGACCTGCTACGGTGGATGGCGCAAATCAGGCGTCCTTTAAGGTCCGTCCCGTGAGGCGGAGAAGGAGGTCCTTTTCCTATGGACAAGCACGACTCGCACGCGACTCCGCCTGCGTCCGATGCGCGGCCCGTTCTCGAGGGCCCCGACATCGCGCGGGTGCTGACCCGCATCGCCCACGAGATCGTCGAGCGCGCCAAGGGCGCCGACGACGTGGTGCTCCTCGGCATCCCCACCCGGGGTGTCTTCCTCGCCCAGCGGCTCGCCGCCAAGCTGGTGCAGATCACCGACCGCAAGATCCCGGTCGGCTCCCTCGACATCACCATGTACCGCGACGACCTGCGCATGCACCCGCCGCGTGCGCTGGCCCGCACCGAGATCCCCGGTGACGGCATCGACGGCAAGCTGGTCGTCCTCGTCGACGACGTGCTGTTCTCCGGCCGCACCATCCGCGCCGCCCTCGACGCCCTGAACGACATCGGGCGCCCCCGTGCGGTCCAGCTCGCGGTCCTGGTCGACCGCGGCCATCGCGAACTGCCCATCCGCGCCGACTACGTCGGCAAGAACCTCCCCACGTCGCTGCGGGAGACGGTCAAGGTCCAGCTCGCCGAGGAGGACGGTCGCGACACCGTGCTGCTCGGTGTGAAGGCCGACCAGTAGCACGGCAGGCGCGGGGTGCGCTTCGGCGTACCCACGCGCGCGCCCGTCTGCCCCGAATCTCCCGAATGAACTGCCTTACGGAGCCTGACAGATGCAGCGTCATCTCATCTCGGCCGCCGACCTCACCCGCGACGACGCCGTCCTGATCCTCGACACCGCCGAGGAGATGGCCCGGGTGGCCGACCGGCCGATCAAGAAGCTGCCGACCCTGCGCGGCCGCACCATCGTCAACCTCTTCTTCGAGGACTCCACGCGCACGCGGATCTCCTTCGAGGCCGCCGAGAAGCGCCTGTCCGCCGACGTCATCAACTTCTCCGCCAAGGGCTCCAGCGTCTCCAAGGGCGAGTCCCTGAAGGACACCGCCCAGACGCTGGAGGCCATGGGCGTCGACGCCGTCGTCATCCGGCACGGCGCCTCCGGAGCGCCGTACCGCCTGGCGAACTCCGGCTGGATCGACGCCGTGGTCATCAACGCCGGCGACGGCACCCACCAGCACCCCACCCAGGCCCTGCTGGACGCCTTCACCATGCGCCGCCGGCTCATCGGCCGGGACGCCGGGCTCGGCCAGGACCTGTCCGGCCGCCGGATCACCATCGTCGGCGACGTCCTGCACAGCCGGGTCGCCCGCTCCAACGTCGACCTGCTGCACACCCTCGGCGCCGAGGTCACCCTCGTCGCCCCGCCCACCCTGGTGCCGGTCGGCGTCGAGACCTGGCCGTGCGAGGTGTCGTACGACCTCGACAGCACGCTGCCCAAGTGCGACGCGGTGATGATGCTCCGCGTCCAGCGCGAGCGGATGAACGCCGCCTTCTTCCCGACCGAGCGCGAGTACTCCCGCCGCTACGGCCTCGACGGCGACCGCATGGCCAAGCTGCCCGAACACGCCGTCGTGATGCACCCCGGCCCGATGGTCCGCGGCATGGAGATCACCGCCGAGGTCGCCGACTCCGACCGCTGCACCGCCGTCGAGCAGGTCGCCAACGGCGTCTCCATCCGGATGGCCGTCCTGTACCTGCTGCTCGGCGGCAACGAGCCCGCCGTCACCCACGCCCGCCCCACCGGTTCCGAGGAGAAGTAACCCGCATGAGCAAGACCCTGATCCGTGGTGCGAAGGTGCTCGGCGGCGAACCGCAGGACGTGCTGATCGACGGCGAGACCATCGCCGAGGTGGGCACCGGGCTCTCCGTTGAGGGCGCCGAGGTCGTGGAGGCCGGCGGCAAGGTGCTGCTGCCGGGCCTGGTCGACCTGCACACCCACCTGCGCGAGCCCGGCCGCGAGGACTCCGAGACCGTCCTGACCGGCACCCGCGCGGCCGCGTCCGGCGGCTACACCGCCGTGTTCGCCATGGCCAACACCTTCCCCGTCGCCGACACCGCCGGCGTGGTCGAGCAGGTGTGGCGGCTCGGCCAGGAGCACGGCTACTGCGACGTGCAGCCCATCGGCGCCGTCACCGTCGGCCTGGAGGGCAGGAAGCTCGCCGAGCTGGGCGCCATGCACGACTCGGCTGCCGGCGTCACCGTCTTCTCCGACGACGGCAAGTGCGTGGACGACGCGGTGATCATGCGCCGCGCGCTGGAGTACGTGAAGGCCTTCGGCGGGGTCGTCGCCCAGCACGCGCAGGAGCCGCGGCTGACCGAGGGCGCCCAGATGAACGAGGGCGTCGTCTCCGCCGAGCTGGGCCTGGGCGGCTGGCCGGCCGTCGCCGAGGAGTCGATCATCGCCCGGGACGTGCTGCTCGCCGAGCACGTCGGCTCCCGCGTCCACATCTGCCACCTGTCGACCGCCGGCAGCGTCGAGATCGTCCGCTGGGCCAAGTCCCGCGGCATCGACGTCACCGCCGAGGTCACCCCGCACCACCTGCTGCTCACCGACGAGCTGGTGCGCACCTACAACCCCGTCTACAAGGTCAACCCGCCGCTGCGCACCGAGCGCGATGTGCACGCCCTGCGCGAGGCCCTGGCGGACGGCACGATCGACATCGTCGCCACCGACCACGCCCCGCACCCGCACGAGGACAAGGACTGCGAGTGGGCCGCCGCCGCCATGGGCATGGTCGGCCTGGAGACCGCGTTGTCAGTGGTGCAGGAGACCATGGTCGACACGGGCCTGCTGGACTGGGCCGGCGTCGCCGACCGGATGTCCTTCAAGCCCGCGCAGATCGGACAGGCCACCGGACACGGCCGTCCCGTCTCGGCTGGTGAGCCCGCCAACCTCACCCTCGTCGATGCGGCATACCGTGGCCAGGTGGACCCCGCGGGCTTCGCCTCGCGCAGCCGCAACACCCCGTACGCGGGACGTGAGCTGCCGGGCCGTGTGACGCACACGTGGCTGCGGGGCAAGGCCACGCTCGTCGACGGGAAGCTCACGTGACACCTGTAATCCTGCTGGCCGCGGCGGAGAAGTCGGCCCCGGTCACCGACTGGCCGGCCCGCATCGGCTGGCTCGTCGGGCTCGCCCTCTTCCTCGCGCTCGTCTACTGGCTGATGCGCGAGGGCTGGAAGTGGCGCGGCACGCTCCAGAGCGACCTGCCCGCGCCGCCCAGCGCGCCGGAGGAGACCGGCCCGGTGAAACTGAGCATGAGCGGCCGCTACCACGGCTCCACCACGGCCGGCCAGTGGCTGGACCGCATCGTGGCCCATGGCCTCGGCACCCGCAGCCGGGCCGAGCTGACCCTGACCGACGCGGGCCTGGAGGTCGAGCGCCCCGGCGCGAGCGACTTCTTCGTCCCCGCCGCCGCACTGCGCGGCGCCCGGCTGGACAAGGGCATCGCCGGCAAGGTCCTCACCGAGGGCGGACTGCTGGTGGTGACCTGGGCGCTGGGCGACAAGCTGATCGACTCCGGCTTCCGCTCCGACCACGCGGCCGAGCACACCGAGTGGGTCGACACCCTGAACCAGATGACCAACGACACGGAAGGCGCACGATGACGACCTCCACAAGGGGAGCTGACAGGGTTCCCGCCGTACTCGTCCTGGAGGACGGCCGCCTCTTCCGCGGCCGTGCCTACGGGGCCGTGGGGGAGACCTTCGGCGAGGCCGTGTTCTCCACCGGCATGACCGGCTACCAGGAGACCCTCACCGACCCGTCGTACGACCGCCAGATCGTCGTCGCGACCGCCCCCCAGATCGGCAACACCGGCTGGAACGACGAGGACGACGAGTCCGGCCGCATCTGGGTCTCCGGCTACGTCGTGCGCGACCCCGCGCGCGTGCCGTCCAACTGGCGCGCCAAGCGCTCCCTGGACGACGAGCTGGAGCGCCAGGGCGTGGTCGGCATCTCCGGCATCGACACCCGGGCGCTCACCCGCCACCTGCGCGAGCGCGGTTCCATGCGCGCCGGCATCTTCTCCGGCGAGGCGATCGCCGCCGAGTCCGAGCTTGTCGCGCGCGTGCAGGCCCAGCCGCACATGAAGGGCGCGAGCCTGTACGAGGAGGTCGCGACCAAGGAGGCGTACGTCGTCCCCGCGATCGGCGAGAAGAAGTTCACGGTCGCCGCGATCGACCTCGGCATCAAGGGCATGACCCCGCAGCGCATGGCCGAGCGCGGCATCGAGGTGCACGTCCTGCCCGCCACCGCCACGGCCGACGAGGTCTTCGCGATCGGCCCGGACGGCGTGTTCTTCTCCAACGGCCCCGGCGACCCGGCGACCGCCGACGGCCCGGTGGCCCTCATGACGGCCGTCCTGGAACGCAGGACGCCCCTGTTCGGCATCTGCTTCGGCAACCAGATCCTCGGCCGCGCCCTCGGCTTCGGCACCTACAAGCTGAAGTACGGCCACCGGGGCATCAACCAGCCGGTCCAGGACCGTACGACCGGCAAGGTCGAGGTCACCGCGCACAACCACGGCTTCGCCGTGGACGCGCCGCTCGACAAGGTCAGCGAGACCAAGTTCGGCCGCGCCGAGGTCTCGCACGTCTGCCTGAACGACAACGTCGTGGAGGGGCTGCAGCTGCTCGACCAGCCGGCCTTCTCCGTCCAGTACCACCCCGAAGCGGCAGCGGGACCGCACGACGCCGCCTACCTGTTCGACCGCTTCGTCTCCCTGATGGAGGGCCAGCGTGCCTAAGCGCACCGATATCCAGTCCGTCCTGGTCATCGGCTCCGGCCCGATCGTCATCGGCCAGGCCGCCGAGTTCGACTACTCCGGCACCCAGGCGTGCCGCGTGCTCAAGGCCGAAGGCCTGCGCGTCGTCCTCGTCAACTCCAACCCGGCGACGATCATGACCGACCCGGAGATCGCCGACGCCACCTACGTCGAGCCGATCACCCCGGACTTCGTCGAGAAGATCATCGCCAAGGAGCGCCCCGACGCCCTGCTGCCCACCCTGGGCGGCCAGACGGCCCTGAACACCGCCATCGCCCTGCACGAGAACGGCGTCCTCGCCAAGTACGGCGTGGAGCTGATCGGCGCCCGGCCCGAGGCGATCCACAAGGGCGAGGACCGCGACCAGTTCAAGGAGGTCGTGGAGGAGGTCCGCAGGAAGATCGGGCACGGCGAGTCCGCCCGCTCGGTCATCTGCCACTCCATGGACGACGTCCTCAAGGGCGTCGAGACCCTCGGCGGCTACCCCGTCGTGGTCCGCCCGTCCTTCACCATGGGCGGCGCCGGCTCCGGCTTCGCGCACGACGAGGAGGAGCTGCGCCGCATCGCCGGGCAGGGCCTCACGCTCTCCCCGACCACCGAGGTGCTCCTGGAGGAGTCCATCCTCGGCTGGAAGGAGTACGAGCTGGAGCTCATGCGCGACAAGAACGACAACGTC
This sequence comes from Streptomyces sp. NPDC007189, assembly GCF_040703635.1. Taxonomy (NCBI): domain Bacteria; kingdom Bacillati; phylum Actinomycetota; class Actinomycetes; order Kitasatosporales; family Streptomycetaceae; genus Streptomyces; species Streptomyces sp. NPDC007189. Next base: position 108,770 of record NZ_JBEYEY010000011.1, on the reverse strand, counting down.
GTGGTCGTCTGCTCCATCGAGAACTTCGACCCGATGGGCGTGCACACCGGTGACTCGATCACCGTCGCGCCCGCGATGACCCTGACCGACCGCGAGTACCAGATCCTGCGGGACATCGGCATCGCCGTCATCCGCGAGGTCGGCGTCGACACCGGCGGCTGCAACATCCAGTTCGCGGTCAACCCCGAGGACGGTCGCGTGATCGTCATCGAGATGAACCCGCGCGTGTCGCGCTCGTCGGCCCTGGCCTCCAAGGCCACCGGCTTCCCGATCGCCAAGATCGCCGCCAAGCTGGCCGTCGGCTACACCCTGGACGAGATCCCGAACGACATCACGCAGGAGACCCCGGCCTCCTTCGAGCCCACGCTCGACTACGTCGTCGTCAAGGCGCCGCGGTTCGCCTTCGAGAAGTTCCCGCAGGCCGACTCCACGCTGACCACCACCATGAAGTCGGTCGGCGAGGCCATGGCCATCGGCCGCAACTTCCCCGAGGCCTTCCAGAAGGCGCTGCGCTCGCTGGAGAAGAAGGGCAGCCAGTTCACCTTCGTGGGCGACCCCGGCGACAAGGAGGCGCTGCTCCGCGAGGCGGTACGGCCCACCGACGGCCGCATCAACACCGTCATGCAGGCCATCCGCGCGGGCGCCACGGCCGAGGAGGTCTTCGAGTACACGAAGATCGACCCGTGGTTCGTGGACCAGCTCTTCCTGATCAAGGAGATCGCGGACGAGCTGGCCGAGGCCCCCGAGCTGACCCGCGACCTGCTCGCCGAGGCCAAGCGGCACGGCTTCTCCGACCAGCAGGTCGCCGACATCCGCGGCCTGCGCGAGGACGTCGTCCGCGAGGTCCGGCACGCGCTCGGCATCCGCCCGGTCTACAAGACGGTCGACACCTGCGCCGCCGAGTTCGCCGCGAAGACGCCGTACTTCTACTCGGCCTACGACGAGGAGTCCGAGGTCGCGCCCCGCGAGAAGCCGGCCGTCATCATCCTGGGCTCCGGCCCGAACCGCATCGGCCAGGGCATCGAGTTCGACTACTCCTGCGTCCACGCCTCCTTCGCGCTGTCCGACGCCGGGTACGAGACCGTGATGGTCAACTGCAACCCGGAGACCGTCTCCACCGACTACGACACCTCCGACCGGCTGTACTTCGAGCCGCTCACGCTGGAGGACGTGCTGGAGATCGTCCACGCCGAGCAGCAGGCCGGACCGGTCGCCGGTGTGATCGTGCAGCTGGGCGGCCAGACCCCGCTCGGCCTGTCGCAGGCCCTGAAGGACAACGGCGTGCCGATCGTCGGCACCTCCCCGGAGGCCATCCACGCCGCCGAGGACCGCGGCGCCTTCGGGCGGGTCCTCGCCGAGGCGGGCCTGCCCGCCCCGAAGCACGGCACGGCCACCACGTTCGCCGAGGCCAAGGCCATCGCCGACGAGATCGGCTACCCGGTCCTGGTCCGGCCGTCGTACGTCCTCGGCGGCCGCGGCATGGAGATCGTCTACGACGAGACCCGCCTCGCCGCCTACATCGCCGAGTCCACCGAGATCAGCCCCTCCCGGCCGGTCCTCGTCGACCGGTTCCTGGACGACGCCATCGAGATCGACGTCGACGCCCTCTACGACGGCGAGGAGCTGTACCTCGGCGGCGTCATGGAGCACATCGAGGAGGCCGGCATCCACTCCGGCGACTCGGCGTGCGCCCTGCCCCCCATCACCCTCGGCGGCTTCGACATCAAGCGGCTGCGCGCCTCCACCGAGGCCATCGCGCGCGGTGTCGGGGTGCGCGGCCTGATCAACATCCAGTTCGCGATGGCCGGCGACATCCTCTACGTCCTGGAGGCCAACCCGCGCGCCTCCCGTACGGTCCCCTTCACCTCGAAGGCGACCGCGGTGCCGCTGGCGAAGGCCGCCGCCCGGATCTCGCTGGGCGCGACCATCGCCGAGCTGCGCGCCGAGGGGCTGCTGCCGAAGAACGGCGACGGCGGCGAGCTGCCGCTGGACGCGCCGATCTCCGTCAAGGAGGCCGTCATGCCGTGGTCGCGCTTCCGCGACATCCACGGCCGCGGCGTCGACACCGTCCTCGGCCCGGAGATGCGCTCCACCGGCGAGGTCATGGGCATCGACTCCGTCTTCGGCACGGCGTACGCCAAGTCGCAGGCGGGCGCGTACGGCCCGCTGCCCACCAAGGGACGGGCGTTCATCTCGGTCGCCAACCGCGACAAGCGCTCGATGATCTTCCCGGCGCGCGAGCTGGTCGCGCACGGCTTCGAGCTGCTGGCCACCTCCGGCACCGCCGAGGTCCTCAAGCGCAACGGCATCAACGCCACGGTCGTGCGCAAGCAGTCCGAGGGCACCGGCCCGAACGGCGAGCGGACCATCGTCCAGCTCATCCACGACGGCGAGGTCGACCTCATCGTCAACACCCCGTACGGCACCGGCGGCCGCCTCGACGGCTACGACATCCGTACGGCGGCCGTGGCCCGCTCGGTGCCGTGCCTGACGACCGTCCAGGCCCTCGCAGCGGCCGTCCAGGGCATCGACGCCCTCAACCACGGCGACGTGGGCGTGCGCTCGCTCCAGGAACACGCGGAGCACCTGACCGCAGCCCGCGACTAGCAGCCCTTGAGGGGGACACCGGAAACGGTGTCCCCCTCTTCGTGAGGACACCATGTACAAGATTTTTTTCAACCTGGTCTTCCAGCGCATGGACCCCGAGAAGGCCCACCACCTCGCCTTCCGCTGGATCCGCCTCGCCGTCCGCATCCCCGTGCTGCGCACCTTCCTCGCCGCCGCCCTCGCGCCCCGCTACAAGGAGCTGCGCACCGAGGCCTTCGGGCTGCGCATGCACGGCCCGTTCGGGCTGGCCGCCGGCTTCGACAAGAACGCGGTCGCCATCGACGGCATGTCGATGCTGGGCTTCGACCATGTGGAGATCGGCACGGTCACCGGCGAGCCGCAGCCGGGCAACCCGAAGAAGCGGCTGTTCCGCCTGGTCGCCGACCGCGCGCTGATCAACCGCATGGGCTTCAACAACGACGGCTCCCTTGCCGTCGCCGCCCGTCTGGCCACCCGCGAGCCGGTGTTCAAGACCGTCGTCGGCGTCAACATCGGCAAGACCAAGGTCGTCCCGGAGGCGGAGGCCGTCGGCGACTACGTGAAGTCGGCCGAGCGCCTCGCGCCCTACGCGGACTACCTGGTCGTCAACGTCTCCTCGCCGAACACCCCCGGCCTGCGGAACCTGCAGGCCACCGAGGCGCTGCGCCCGCTGCTGACCGCCGTCCGCGAAGCCGCCGACCGCGTGGTCGCCAACCGGCGCGTCCCGCTTCTGGTGAAGATCGCCCCCGACCTCGCCGACGAGGACATCGACGCCGTCGCCGACCTGGCCGTGGAGCTGGGCCTGGACGGCATCATCGCCACCAACACCACCATCGCCCGCGACGGGCTCGGCCTGACGTCCGCACCCTCGCTGGTGAAGGAGACCGGCGGTCTGTCCGGCGCCCCGCTCAAGGCGCGCTCCCTGGAGGTCCTGCGCCGCCTGTACGCGCGCGTGGGCGACCGGATCACCCTGGTGGGCGTCGGCGGCGTCGAGACCGCCGAGGACGCCTGGCAGCGCATCCTGGCCGGCGCCACGCTGGTCCAGGGCTACAGCGCCTTCATCTACGAGGGCCCCTTCTGGTCCCGCGCGATCCACAAGGGCCTCGCCGCCCGCCTGCGCACCAGCCCCTACGCCACCCTCGCCGACGCGGTCGGCGCCGACGTGAGGAAGCCCGCATGAGCCCGATGGAGCCCTTCGGCGCCCGCCTGCGCCGCGCCATGGACGAGCGCGGCCCGCTGTGCGTCGGCATCGACCCGCACGCCTCCCTGCTCGCCGAGTGGGGCCTGAACGACGACGTGGCCGGTCTGGAGCGGTTCAGCCGCACGGTCGTCGAGGCCGTCGCCGGCCGGGTCGCCGTGATGAAGCCGCAGAGCGCCTTCTTCGAGCGCTTCGGCTCACGCGGGGTCGCCGTGCTGGAGAAGGTCGTCCAGGAGGCGCGCGCGGCCGGCGCCCTCGTCGTGATGGACGCCAAGCGCGGCGACATCGGCTCGACCATGGCCGGGTACGCCGAGGCCTACCTGCACAAGGACGCCCCGCTGTTCTCCGACGCCCTGACCGTCTCGCCGTACCTCGGCTACGGCTCGCTCGGCCCGGCCGTGGCGCTGGCCCGGGAGAGCGGCGCCGGTCTGTTCGTGCTGGCGCTGACCTCCAACCCGGAAGGGCCCGAGGTCCAGCACGCGGTCCGCGCGGACGGCCGGAGTGTGGGCGCGATCATGCTGGCCCACCTGGCCGCCGAGAACGCAGGGGAGGAGCCGCTGGGCTCCTTCGGCGCCGTCGTCGGCGCCACGGTCGGCGACCTGTCGTCGTACGACCTCGCGATCAACGGTCCGCTCCTCGCGCCCGGCGTCGGCGCGCAGGGCGCCACGGCGGCCGATCTTCCGAAGGTCTTCGGGGCGGCGGTGCGCAACGTCGTGCCGAACGTCAGCCGGGGTGTGCTGCGGCACGGTCCCGACGTCGGGGCGCTGCGCGCGGCCGCGGAGCGCTTCGCGGAGGAGGTCCGGGCGGCCGTTTCCGGCGCCTGAGACCACCGAGGAGCGCTCGGCTGAGCGGCCTGGCGGCGACTTGAGTGTGAATACATCCTCAAATCGGGGGCAGAATGTCGGAAATGTCCGGCCTGGCGGAGGCTGACCAGGACTTTTCCGCTGTTCTCGCTGACTCTGGCGGCCTTGACCGCTAGTCTCCGAGCTGTGGGGACACCCCCACACCCATGAGGTAGTGGGGGAGAACGGGCGAAGCGTGTTGCTCGTAGCTCCCCAGGTGTGGGGCGACTAGGTTCCTCACCGGTCCGTATCCGACAGTTCGACATCCGAGGTGACGTAGGCGTGGCTCTTCCGCCCCTTACCCCCGAACAGCGCGCAGCCGCGCTCGAAAAGGCCGCCGCGGCTCGCCGGGAGCGGGCCGAGGTCAAGAATCGACTCAAGCACTCCGGCGCCTCCCTGCACGAGGTCATCAAGCAGGGCCAGGAGAACGACGTCATCGGCAAGATGAAGGTCTCCGCACTGCTCGAGTCGCTGCCGGGCGTGGGCAAGGTCCGCGCCAAGCAGATCATGGAGCGTCTGGGCATCTCCGAGAGCCGCCGCGTGCGCGGTCTCGGTTCCAACCAGATCGCTTCCCTGGAGCGTGAGTTCGGCAGCACCGGCTCCTGAGCTCGTCTCCCCGCGCAGGGGGAGTCGGACCGGGAGTCCCGGGCACACCGGGATTGCTGGAATAATCGCTGCATGAGTGAACGTCCGCGGCTGACCGTGCTCTCCGGCCCCTCGGGGGTCGGCAAGAGCACGGTCGTCGCCCATATGCGCAAGGAACACCCCGAGGTCTGGCTCTCGGTGTCGGCCACCACCCGCAAGCCGCGCCCCGGCGAGAAGCACGGAGTCCACTACTTCTTCGTCACCGACGACGAGATGGACAAGCTGATCGCCAACGGCGAGCTGCTGGAGTGGGCCGAGTTCGCCGGCAACCGCTACGGCACGCCCCGCGCGGCCGTGCAGGAGCGGCTGGAGAAGGGGGAGCCGGTCCTGCTGGAGATCGACCTCCAGGGCGCCCGGCAGGTGCGGGAGTCCATGGCGGACGCCCAGCTGGTGTTCCTGGCTCCGCCCTCCTGGGAGGAGCTGGTGCGCAGGCTGACCGGCCGGGGCACCGAGCCGCCCGAGGTCATCGAGCGCCGCCTGGAGGCGGCCAGGACCGAGCTGGCGGCCGAGCCGGAGTTCGATACGACCTTGGTCAACACCTCCGTCGAGGACGTGGCGCGCGAGCTGCTAGCCTTGATGGATGTTGTGTGATCACGTTGCGTGGTCATGAATGGTCTTTTCCCACCCATCGGAAGGTAGAGCGTGTCCTCTTCCATCACCGCGCCCGAGGGCATCATCAACCCGCCGATCGACGAGTTGCTTGAGGCCACCGACTCGAAGTACAGCCTCGTGATCTACGCGGCCAAGCGGGCCCGCCAGATCAACGCGTACTACTCGCAGCTCGGCGAGGGCCTGCTCGAGTACGTCGGTCCCCTCGTCGACACCCACGTCCACGAGAAGCCGCTGTCGATCGCCCTGCGTGAGATCAACGCCGGCCTGCTGACCTCCGAGGCCGTCGAGGGCCCGGCGCAGTAGCACTTCGCGGTCGTATGGTCAGACTGCGATCGACTTGTCCACAGGCCCGGCAGTCACTCTGCCGGGCCTGTGGTGTGTCATGGGGTGTGCAGGGTTCCGAGTCCGGGGAGTGAGCGTGGACAAGCCGAAGGTCGTTCTGGGCGTCAGCGGCGGCATCGCCGCCTACAAGGCCTGTGAGCTGCTGCGCAGATTCACGGAGTCGGGCCATGACGTGCGCGTGGTGCCCACCGCCTCCGCGCTGCACTTCGTCGGCGCCGCCACCTGGTCCGCCCTGTCCGGCAACCCGGTGGCGACGGACGTCTGGGACGACGTCCACGAGGTCCCGCACGTCCGCATCGGCCAGCACGCCGACCTGGTCGTGGTCGCGCCCGCCACCGCCGACATGCTCGCCAAGGCCGCCCACGGCCTCGCCGACGACCTGCTGACCAACACCCTCCTCACCGCCCGCTGCCCGGTCGTCTTCGCGCCCGCGATGCACACCGAGATGTGGGAGCACCCGGCCACCCAGGAGAACGTGGCCACGCTGCGCCGCCGCGGCGCCGTCGTCATCGAGCCCGCCGTCGGCCGGCTCACCGGCGTCGACACCGGCAAGGGCCGGCTGCCCGATCCGGTGGAGATCTTCGAGGTCTGCCGCCGGGTGCTGGCCCGGGGCGTCACCGAGCCCGACCTGAAGGGGCGGCATGTCGTCGTCTCCGCCGGCGGCACCCGCGAGCCCCTGGACCCGGTGCGCTTCCTCGGCAACCGCTCCTCCGGCAAGCAGGGCTACGCCCTCGCCCGCACCGCCGCCGCCCGCGGCGCCCGGGTCACCCTGATCGCCGCCAACGCAGGTCTGCCCGACCCGGCGGGCGTGGACGTCGTACCGGTCGGCACGGCCGTCCAGCTGCGCGAGGCCGTCCTGAAGGCGGCGGCGGACGCCGACGCGGTCGTCATGGCCGCCGCCGTCGCCGACTTCCGCCCCGCGGCCTACGCGACCGGCAAGATCAAGAAGAAGGACGGCCAGGACCCCGACCCGGTCGTCCTGGTGCGCAACCCCGACGTCCTCGCGGAGATCTCCGCCGAGCGCGCCCGCCCCGGCCAGGTGGTCGTCGGCTTCGCCGCCGAGACCGACGACGTCCTCGCCAACGGACGCGCCAAGCTCGCCCGCAAGGGCTGCGACCTGCTCGTGGTCAACGAGGTCGGGGAGCGCAAGACGTTCGGCTCCGAGGAGAACGAGGCCGTGGTGCTGGGCGCCGACGGCAGCGAGACCCCCGTGCCGCACGGACCCAAGGAAGCCCTCGCCGACGTCGTCTGGGACCTCGTCGCCCAGCGCCTGGGCTGAGGTCCGCCCGGCGTCGGCGGCAGGTGCACGTCAGGCTCAATTCGGGTGTGGCGGCCCTGGCCAATGCCGCCCGGCATTGGGCAGAATGCCCGTGCCGCAGGTCACAGCGCTCCCGAGAGGCGAGACAGGTGGCCCATCGGCCGAGTGCGACCGATAAACTGTTCACGGCCGACGCCGGGCGCAGCCTCCGTGCGTCGACCGCAAATGATCAGCCAGCAGCCGCTGCAACCCCAGGGAGCGTTGTGTCCCGTCGCCTGTTCACCTCGGAGTCCGTGACCGAGGGTCACCCCGACAAGATCGCTGACCAGATCAGCGACACCATTCTCGACGCGCTTCTGCGCGAGGACCCGACCTCCCGGGTCGCCGTCGAGACGCTGATCACCACCGGCCTGGTGCACGTGGCCGGCGAGGTGACGACCAAGGCCTACGCGGACATCGCGACCCTGGTCCGCAGCAAGATCCTCGAGATCGGCTACGACTCCTCCAAGAAGGGCTTCGACGGCGCCTCCTGCGGTGTGTCGGTCTCCATCGGCGCGCAGTCCCCGGACATCGCGCAGGGCGTCGACGCGGCGTACGAGGCCCGGGTCGAGGGCGACGACGACGAGCTGGACCGGCAGGGCGCCGGCGACCAGGGCCTGATGTTCGGCTACGCCTCGGACGAGACGCCGACCCTCATGCCGCTGCCGATCTTCCTGGCCCACCGCCTGTCCAAGCGGCTGTCCGACGTGCGCAAGAACGGCACCATCCCCTACCTGCGCCCGGACGGCAAGACGCAGGTCACCATCGAGTACGACGGCGACAAGGCCGTCCGTCTCGACACGGTGGTCGTCTCCTCGCAGCACGCCTCCGACATCGACCTGGAGTCGCTGCTCGCCCCCGACATCCGCGAGTTCGTCGTGGAGCCGGAGCTGAAGGCGCTGCTGGACGAGGGCATCAAGCTCGACACCGAGGGCTACCGCCTGCTGGTCAACCCGACCGGCCGTTTCGAGATCGGCGGCCCGATGGGCGACGCCGGCCTGACCGGCCGCAAGATCATCATCGACACCTACGGCGGCATGGCCCGCCACGGCGGCGGCGCCTTCTCCGGCAAGGACCCGTCCAAGGTGGACCGCTCGGCGGCGTACGCGATGCGCTGGGTCGCCAAGAACGTGGTGGCGGCGGGCCTGGCCTCCCGCTGCGAGGTCCAGGTCGCCTACGCGATCGGCAAGGCCGAGCCGGTCGGCCTGTTCGTGGAGACCTTCGGCACCGCCAAGGTCGACTCCGAGAAGATCGAGAAGGCGATCGACGAGGTCTTCGACCTCCGTCCGGCCGCCATCATCCGCGACCTCGACCTGCTCCGCCCGATCTACGCCCAGACGGCCGCCTACGGCCACTTCGGCCGCGAGCTGCCCGACTTCACCTGGGAGCGCACGGACCGCGTGGACGCCCTGCGCGCAGCCGTGGGCCTGTAAACCGCCCGCTCACAACGAGGCCCGGCTCCCGTCTTGGGGGCCGGGCCTCGGCGCGTCTTGGGGCCCGGGCCTTGGCCTTTCGGGTCTCAGTCGGCCGGGGTCAGCCGGATCCGGCGGCCGTGCCCGTCGTCAGCTCCCCTGCCAGGTGGGGGCGCTGTCCGCGGGGCCTGTTCGTCGGCGGAGGCCGGTTGTCGGTGGGGTTTGGTAAGAATGCAAGGGTGAGCAGCGAGAACGAGCCGGGGGGCGGCGGGGCCGAAGGGGCGCCGCCGGAGCAGCTCGCGCTGATCCGGGAGAGCGTGCGCAAGGCGCGGGCGCCGCGGGCCAAGCCGCGCACCTGGCGGGGGGCCGCGCTCGCCGAGGAGCTGCCCGTCGCCCGGGTGCTCGTCGACAAGGGCGTGCTGCACCTCGACCGGTACTTCGACTACGCGGTCCCCGCCGAGCTGGACGCCGACGCACAGCCGGGCGTGCGGGTGCGGGTGCGGTTCGGGGCCGGGCGGCACCGGGTGCGCGAGGGGCGCCGTGAGGGCGGCGGGCTCATCGACGGCTTCCTCGTCGAGCGCCGCGCCGAGTCCGACTACAGCGGGCCGCTGGCCGCACTGGCCCAGGTCGTCTCCCCGGAGCGCGTGCTGAGCGAGGAGCTGCTCAATCTCGCGCGAGCCGTCGCCGACCGGTACGCCGGAAGCCTCGCCGACGTCCTCCAGCTGGCCGTGCCGCCCCGCAACGCACGAGCGGAGCAGCGGCCGTCCCCCGCGCCGCTGGCCCCGCCCGAAGCGCCCGAGACGGGCTCCTGGGGGCGCTACGAGCACGGCAGCGCCTTCCTCCACGCCCTCGCCACCGGCGGAGCGCCCAGGGCCGTCTGGAACGCGCTGCCGGGCCCGCTGTGGAGCGAGGAACTGGCCCGCGCCGTCGCCGCCACGCTCGCCTCCGGACGCGGCGCCCTGGTCGTCGTACCGGACGGGCGGGCCGCCGCGCGCGTCGACGCCGCGCTCACCGCGCTGCTCGGCGCCGGCCGGCACGCGCTGCTCACCGCCGACGCCGGGCCCGAGAAGCGGTACGCACAGTGGCTCGCCGTACGGCGGGGGTCCGTACGGGCCGTGGTCGGGACCCGGGCCGCCATGTTCGCGCCCGTGCAGGACCTGGGGCTCGTCGCCATCTGGGACGACGGCGACGACAGCCACAGCGAGCAGCACGCCCCGCAGCCGCACGCGCGCGACGTGCTGCTGCTGCGCGCCGCGCTGGACAAGTGCGCCTTCCTGCTCGGCGGCTTCGACTGCACCGTCGAGGCCGCCCAGCTCGTCGAGAGCGGCTGGGCCCGGCCGCTGGTCGCCGGCCGCGACCAGGTGCGCCGGACCGCGCCGCTCGTCCGCACCGTCGGGGACGGCGACCTCGCGCGCGACGAGGCCGCCCGCGCCGCCCGGCTGCCCACCCTCGCCTGGCAGACGGCCCGCGAGGGGCTGCGGCACGGACCCGTGCTGGTCCAGGTGCCCCGGCGCGGTTACGCACCCCGCATGGCCTGCGCGCAGTGCCGGGCCCCCGCCCGCTGCCGGCACTGCTCAGGCCCGTTGCAGGGGCAGGACGCGGGCGTGCTGCGGTGCGGCTGGTGCGGGCGCGAGGAGAGCGCCTGGCACTGCCCCGAGTGCGGCGGGTTCCGGCTGCGCGCCCAGGTCGTCGGGGCCCGGCGTACGGCCGAGGAGCTGGGGCGGGCCTTCCCCGCCGTCCCGGTGCGCACCTCGGGGCGGGAGCACGTGCTGGACACGGTGCCGGGCACGCCCGCGCTGGTGGTGAGCACACCGGGGGCCGAACCGGTCGCCGAGGGCGGATACGCGGCGGCCCTCCTGCTGGACGGCTGGGCCATGCTCGTACGACCGGACCTGCGGGCCGGCGAGGACGCGCTGCGCCGGTGGATCGCGGCGGCAGCGCTGGTACGGCCGCAGAGCGAGGGCGGCACGGTGGTCGTGGTGGCCGAGCCGACCCTGCGGCCGGTGCAGGCGCTGGTGCGCTGGGACCCCGTCGGGCACGCGGTGCGCGAACTGGCCGAACGCGCCGAACTGGGCTTCCCGCCCGTGTCGCGGATGGCGGCGGTGTCCGGGACGTCCGCGGCCGTCGCCGAGTTCCTCGCGTCGGTCGAACTGCCGCCGGACGCGGAGGTGTTGGGGCCAGTGCCGATACCGCCGGCGCCGCCCGGCGGGCCCCGCAGGCCGGGAGCGCCGCCGCCGGGTGAGCACTGGGACCGGGCGCTGGTCCGGGTCCCACCGGGCAGCGGGTCCGCGCTGGCCTCCGCGCTGAAGACCGCGCAGGCCGCGCGTATGGCGCGGGGGAGCGGGGAGGCGGTGCGGGTGCGGATCGATCCGCCGGACATCGGCTGAGCGGCCGGCAGACCTGCTGCCGGTCGCGGCGCCCGCCGGTGGCTGGCTGGCCGGTGGGCGCGGGTGACAAGTTCCTCTTCCGCACGCCTGCCCTGCTGCGCACGTCTGCCCTCCCGGATGTCCGGGAGGGCAGGGAGGAGACGGCGGACGGTCCGCCGTGGATCAGGGGTTGCGCGGGCCGGGGAAGGCCGTCGGGCGGGCGTCGTCGCGCAGGCACTGGCTGCCCGCGGTCGGCTGCGTCGGCATGGAACGGGCCGCGGGGACCGTCGGGACCGTGGGCAGACCGGTGTTCACGTTGACCGTGCGGGTGCCGGACGGCTCCGTGGCCCGCTCGGCCTCGGCCGCCGCCTGGGCCGCGGCGCGGCGTGCGCCGTAACGGCGGTGCACCGCCTGCTTGGTGACGCCGAGCGCCGAGCCCACCGCGTCCCACGAGAAGCCGAGGGAGCGGTCGAAGTCCACGGCCGCCGTGACGAGGGTCTCGACGCTGTCCCGGAGTTCCTGGGCGAGGCGCACCGTCGGGGCGGGGGCGCGTCCGTAGACGACGAAGCCCGTGGACGGGCCGGAGCGGCGCGGGCGGTAGACGTTGCCCAGCTGGGCGGTGAGCGTGCGCAGTGCGTCCACCTGCCGGCGGACCCGCTCGATGTCCCGCACCAGCAAGTGCAGGCTGGCCCGGGCCTGGGCGTCGTGGGTTGCGTGGTCGGCCATGAACAAGCCTCTCGAACCGGCGTTGAAAGGAATCGGGCCGAGAAAGCGGCCCTATGTGGTCAACTCTTTCTTGACCAACGCGTGGGCGCTCCGCTGGTCACGGGCTGGGGGCGTACGGGCATATGCATACGCCGGTGCGGGCTGGTGTGCGCCGCCCGTGGTGTGCGGTTTGTGCTCCCGCCCGCGGTTCCTCTTCCGGGGTCATAGACTGGTGCGCTGCCCGGTCAACCCCCGCCCGAGAGGCCCGATCCCGCCCATGAAGCTTGTCTTCGCCGGTACCCCCGAGGTCGCCGTTCCCGCCCTGGACGCTCTGATCGCCTCCGGGCGGCACGAGGTCGCCGCCGTCGTCACGCGGCCCGACGCGCCGGCCGGGCGCGGGCGCAGGCTGGTCGCGTCGCCCGTGGCCGAGCGGGCGGAGGAGGCCGGGATCGAGGTGCTGAAGCCGGTCAAGCCGAGGGATCCCGAGTTCCTCGAGCGGCTCAGCGAGATCGCCCCGGACTGCTGCCCGGTCGTCGCCTACGGCGCCCTGCTGCCCCGCGTCGCCCTCGACATCCCCGCCCACGGCTGGGTCAACCTGCACTTCTCGCTGCTGCCCGCGTGGCGCGGGGCGGCGCCGGTGCAGCACGCCATCATGGCCGGCGACGAGATCACCGGGGCGTCGACGTTCCTCATCGAGGAGGGCCTGGACTCCGGGCCCGTCTACGGCACCGTGACCGAGGCAATCCGGCCCACCGACACCAGTGGCGACCTGCTCACCCGGCTCGCCTTCGCGGGCGCGGGACTGCTCGCCGCGACCATGGACGGCATCGAGGACGGCACCCTGAAGGCCGTGCCGCAGCCGGCCGAGGGCATCACCGTCGCACCGAAGATCACCGTCGAGGACGCCCAGGTCGACTGGGCCGCGCCCGCGCTGCGCGTGGACCGGGTCGTGCGCGGCTGCACCCCGGCGCCCGGTGCCTGGACCACCTTCCGCGGCGAGCGGCTCAAGCTCATCCAGGTCACGCCCGTGCCCGAGCGCACCGACCTCGCGCCCGGACAGCCGGCCGTCGGGAAGAACAGCGTGCACGTCGGCACCGGTTCGTACGCCGTCGAGCTGCTGTGGGTGCAGGCCCAGGGCAAGAAGCCGATGCGCGCCGCCGACTGGGCGCGCGGCGTGCGCATCGGCGAGAGCGAGACGCTCGGCGGCTGAGCCCCGGCAGCAGGAGGCGGGGACGCGCCGACGTACGCTGGAAAGGCGCATCCCCTTCTTCACATCCGGAGCACCTTTTTCGTGAGCGAGCAGTCCCGGCGCCCCCGCAGGCCCGCCAAGCCCTACCGCCGTCCGCAGAAGGACCCCGTCCGCATCCTCGCCTTCGAGGCGCTGCGCGCGGTCGACGAGCGGGACGCCTACGCCAACCTCGTGCTGCCTCCGCTGCTGCGCAAGGCCCGCGAGAAGGGCGACTTCGACGCGCGGGACGCCGCCCTCGCCACCGAGCTGGTGTACGGCACGCTGCGGCGGCAGGGGACGTACGACGCGGTGATCGCCGCCTGCGTCGACCGGCCGCTCGGCGAGGTCGACCCGCCGGTGCTCGACGTGATCAGCCTCGGCGTGCACCAGCTGCTGGGCACGCGGATCCCGGCCCACGCCGCCGTGTCGGCCACGGTCGAGCTGGCGCGGGTGGTGCTCGGCGACGGGCGCGCCAAGTTCGTCAACGCCGTCCTGCGCAAAGTCGCCCGGGAGGACCTGGACGGATGGCTGGAGAAGGTCGCCCCGCCCTACGACGAGGACCCCGAGGACCATCTCGCCGTCGTGCACTCGCATCCCCGCTGGGTCGTCTCCGCGCTCTGGGACTCCCTCGGCGGCGGGCGCGCCGGCATCGAGGACCTGCTGGAGGCCGACAACGAACGGCCCGAGGTGACCCTGGTGGCGCGGCCGGGGCGGGCCACCGCCGAGGAACTGCTGCGCGAGGACGCCGCCGTAGCGGGGCGCTGGTCGCCGTACGCCGTGCGGCTCGCCGAGGGCGGCGAGCCCGGTGCGGTCGAGGCCGTGCGCGAGGGACGGGCCGGAGTGCAGGACGAGGGCAGCCAGCTGGTCGCCCTGGCACTCGCCAACGCGCCCCTCGAAGGGCCCGACAGCACCTGGCTCGACGGGTGCGCGGGGCCCGGCGGCAAGGCCGCGCTGCTGGCCGCCCTCGCCGCCGAACGCGGCGCCACCCTGCTCGCCTCCGAGAAGCAGCCGCACCGGGCGGGGCTGGTCGCCAAGGCGCTGGCCGGCAACCCGGGGCCGTACCAGGTCATCGCCGCCGACGGGACCCGGCCCCCATGGCGGCCCGGCGCCTTCGACCGCGTGCTCATGGACGTCCCGTGCACCGGACTCGGCGCACTGCGCCGGCGCCCCGAGGCCCGCTGGCGGCGGCGCCCCGAGGACCTGGACAACTTCGCCCCCCTCCAGCGCGCCCTCCTGCGCACCGCCCTCGACTCGGTGCGCGTCGGCGGGATCGTCGGCTACGCCACCTGCTCCCCACATCTGGCCGAGACCCGAGCGGTCGTCTCCGACGTCCTCAAACAGCACCCGGACACCGAGCTGATCGACGCCCGTCCCCTGCTGCCCGGCGTACCGGACCTGGGCGACGGCCCCGACATCCAGCTCTGGCCCCACCTCCACGGCACGGACGCGATGTACCTGGCCTTGATCCGCAGAACTGCTTGACGCCGGTGGGGGCAGCGCCCCTCACCCGCAGCCGAACCACAACCGATACCAACCGCCGTTACAGCCCAGCGCAGCGGCATGGCAGGCTTGGGGCATGGCCCAGATCAACCCCAGCATCCTGTCCGCCGACTTCGCCCGCCTCGCGGAGGAGGCCAAGGCGGTCCAAGGCGCCGACTGGCTCCATGTCGATGTCATGGACAACCACTTCGTCCCGAACCTCACGCTCGGCGTGCCGGTCGTGGAGTCCCTGGCGCGAGCGACGGACACCCCGCTGGACTGCCATCTGATGATCGAGGACCCCGACCGCTGGGCGCCCCAGTACGTCGAGGCGGGCGCCTCCTCCGTCACCTTCCACGTGGAGGCGGCCGCCGCTCCCGTGCGGCTGGCCCGGGAGATCCGCGCCAAGGGCGCCCGCGCGTCCATGGCGCTCAAGCCGGCGACGCCGATCGAGCCGTTCGAGGACCTGCTGCCGGAACTCGACATGCTGCTGATCATGACGGTCGAGCCCGGCTTCGGCGGCCAGGCGTTCCTCGACATCATGCTGCCCAAGATCCGCCGGACCAGGGAGCTGATCGACAAGCACGGCCTGCAGTTGTGGCTCCAGGTCGACGGCGGCGTCTCGGCCTCGACGATCGAGCGGTGCGCGGACGCGGGAGCGGACGTCTTCGTGGCAGGCTCGGCCGTCTACGGCGCCAAGGACCCGGCGGAAGCGGTCCGGGCACTGCGCGCGCAGGCGGAGGCGGCCACCGCGCAGGCGTCCTGGGCATGCGACCACTGAGCCACAGCTACGTGAACGGTTAAGTGAAGGCCGCCCTACAGGGCGGATCACCAGCGCCGAATCTGCAAGGATGAACGGCGAATCCAGAGTGTGAACAGCAGTGAGGAGATCGCCGTGTCGGGTATGTCGGCGGGCCGGTCAGCCATGCGGATGGGACCCGCTGAGCTGGTGCAGGCGGCGGCCATGGCCCGCCGCTTCTACCTCGAGGGCAAGTCCAAGATCCAGATCGCGGAGGAGTTCGGCGTCAGCCGCTTCAAGGTGGCCCGGGTCCTGGAGACGGCCCTCGAACGGGATCTCGTGCGCATCGAGATCCGTGTCCCGGCCGAGCTGGACGCCGATCGCTCCGACGCGCTGCGCGCCCGCTACGGCCTGCGGCACGCCGTCGTGGTCGAGTCCCCGGCCGACGCCGAGGAGACCCCCGACCCCGAGAACCTCGGCGAGGTCGCCGCCGACCTGCTCGGCGAGCTCGTCAACGAGGGGGACGTGCTCGGGCTGGCCTGGGGCCGGTCCACGATCCACATGGCGGCGGCGCTGGACCGGCTGCCGCCGTGCACGGTGGTGCAGCTGACGGGTGTGTACGACGCCGGTACCTCGGAGCGCGGCTCGGTCGAGGCCGTACGGCGTGCGGCCCAGGTGTCGGGCGGCGACGCCCACCCGATCTACGCGCCGATGCTGCTGCCGGACGCGGCCACCGCCGCGGCGCTGCGCAACCAGACCGGGATCGCGCGGGCCTACGAGTACTTCGACAAGGTCACGGTCGCCTGCGTCTCCATCGGCTCCTGGGAGCCGGGTATCTCGACCGTCCACGACATGCTCAGCGACGAGGAGCGGGCGCACTACGCCTCGCTCGGTGTCGCCGCCGAGATGGCCGCGCACCTCTTCGACGCCGAGGGACGCCGGATCGGGCGGGACCTGGGGGAGCGGTGCATCACGGTCAAGGCCGATCAGCTGCGCCGTATCCCGGAGGTCGTCGCGATCGCCGGCGGGCAGCGGAAGGCGGCCGCGATCGACGCGGTCCTGCGCTCCGGGCTGGTCACCAGCCTGGTCACGGACACGTCGGCGGCGGACTACCTGATGACGGCGGGCCCCACCCCCAAGCCGGCCCTCAGCCGAGCGGACCCCGACGGCCACTGACGGGACCACGGCGACCGGTGGGGGAGCACGGGAGGTGTTGGCGGGGCGGTGCCCGTACGTCGCGAGGCGGGGCGGCGTTCCCGAGCGGGGGCAGTACTCGTCGCGCGTCCGCGGGACGGCGCGGCCGGCGGCCATGGTGAACCCCGGTGGTGATCGCGTGGCCGGGCCGGGAACGGCGAGCGCGTCGCGGCCGGCCCCGGCGGGTCGTGGCGCCGTGGGCGCGGGACGGCCGTGGCAGCATCGTCGGCATGTTGCCGCGGTTCGTCACCCACAGGCCCAGACGGTCCCTCGTACCGCACCAAACGGCCGGACCAGCCCTGACGTCGCTCCCCGGGTCCGCAGGGTCTCCGGGGCCGGCCTGCCCGCCCGGACCGTCGCCGACGCCGCCCCGTACGCCCGGACCATCCCCGGCCTCGCCCCCCGCCCCCGGACTGACATCGGCCCTGTCGCGCCTGCTCGTGGCGCTGCTGGCCGGCCTGTTCGTGCTGGTGCTCGCGGGGTGCTCGTCCGGTTCCGGGGCGGGGACGAGCGCGGGGACGCACGCGTCCGGGGCGAGCGCGTCCGCGCCGGTGTGGGCGCGGGGGATGGGCACCGTCAACGCGTCCCAGTTGCCGGCCGAGGCTCGCAGGACGCTCGTGCTGATCGACAAGGGCGGACCCTTCCCGTACGCCAGGGACGGGGTCGTCTTCGGGAACTTCGAGGGGCATCTGCCCAAGCATCCGCGCGGCTACTACCACGAGTACACCGTCCCGACGCCCGGCTCCGGCGACCGCGGTGCCCGGCGCATCGTCACCGGCCAGGGCGGGGAGATCTACTACACCGATGATCACTACAACTCCTTCCGGGCGGTGCTGAGATGAGCGGGGACCTGACGGATCTGACCGGGCGGCTCGTGGTCGACCTGGACCTCGGCGGAGTCACCGGCAAGGCCGGTCTGATGGACCGCGCCGCCCGCGCCCTGACGCTGCCGGACTGGTTCGGCCGCAACTGGGACGCGCTCGCCGACTCCCTCGCCGACCACACGGTCTGGCCGGAGGGCGCCGTCGAACAGGGGCTGCTGATCGTCGTGCGCGGCTGGCAGCCGTACGCCGAGGCGAATCCGGGCGAGTGGCGGACCGCCCAGGACGTGTTCACCGAGGCCGTGGACCGCACGCCCGCTCTCGCCGTCGTGCTGGCCCTTGGAGGATCCGCCTAGGTGATCGGCGCGCACCCTGGACGTTCCGTCGGGGCGTGCCGGCCACCCCGACATGGGACAATGAAGTACGTGCTCTTTTCCCCCCGGCGCACCCGTCGGGGGGTCACCTCTGATCGACTGGGATGTGCAGCACGTGCGTTTCCTCAATGACATCCAGCCCGCGTACGACCTGACGTACGACGACGTGTTCATGGTGCCGAGCCGCTCCGCGGTGGGCTCCCGTCAGGGCGTGGACCTCAGCTCGCCGGACGGCACGGGCACCACCATCCCGCTCGTCGTGGCCAACATGACCGCCATCGCCGGCCGCCGCATGGCCGAGACGGTGGCCCGGCGCGGCGGCCTGGTGGTCATCCCGCAGGACATCCCGATCGACGTCGTCACCGATGTCATCTCCTGGGTGAAGAGCCGCCACCTGGTGCTGGACACCCCGATCGTGCTGGCCCCGCACCAGACCGTCGCCGACGCCCTGGCGCTGCTGCCCAAGCGCGCCCACAACGCCGGTGTGGTCGTCGACGAGGAGCAGCGGCCCGTCGGCGTCGTCACCGACGCGGACCTCACCGGCGTCGACCGCTTCACCCAGCTCGAAGTGGTCATGTCCAAGGACCTGCTGCTCCTCGACGCGGACATAGACCCCCGCGAGGCCTTCAACACCCTCGACCACCACAACCGGCGCTACGCCCCGGCCGTCGACAAGGACGGCAAGCTGGCGGGCATCCTGACCCGCACGGGCGCGCTGCGCGCCACCCTGTACACCCCGGCCGTCGACGCCGACGGCAAGCTGCGGATCGCCGCCGCCGTCGGCATCAACGGCGATGTGGCCGGCAAGGCCAAGCAGCTGCTGGACGCGGGCGTGGACACGCTCGTCATCGACACCGCGCACGGCCACCAGGAGTCGATGATCAGCGCGGTCAGGCTGGTGCGCGCGCTCGACCCGCAGGTGCCGGTCGTCGCGGGCAACATCGTCTCCGCCGAGGGCGTCAAGGACCTCGTCGACGCGGGGGCGGACATCATCAAGGTCGGTGTGGGCCCCGGCGCCATGTGCACCACCCGCATGATGACCGGCGTGGGCCGGCCGCAGTTCTCCGCGGTGCTGGAGTGCGCCGCCGAGGCGAAGAAGTACGGCAAGCACGTGTGGGCCGACGGCGGTGTCCGCCACCCGCGCGACGTGGCCATGGCGCTCGCGGCCGGCGCGTCCAACGTGATGGTCGGCTCCTGGTTCGCGGGGACGTACGAGTCGCCCGGCGACCTGCAGCACGACGCCAACGGCCGTGCGTACAAGGAGTCGTTCGGCATGGCCTCCGCGCGTGCCGTGGCCAACCGCACCTCGGAGGAGTCGGCGTACGACCGTGCCCGCAAGGCGCTGTTCGAGGAGGGCATCTCCACCTCCCGCATGTTCCTCGACCCGGCCCGCCCGGGCGTCGAGGACCTGATCGACTCGATCATCGCGGGCGTCCGCTCCTCGTGCACCTACGCCGGCGCCGCCACCCTGGAGGAGTTCGCCGAGAAGGCCATCGTCGGCATCCAGAGCGCGGCCGGCTACGCGGAGGGCAAGCCGCTGCACGCCAGCTGGAACTGATCGCACCCGCCTCCGCACGGCCCCCGTTCCCCCCGCCCGCCGGGAGGACGGGGGCCGTTGCCGTGCAAGGGTCGTCAGCGGGCGCACAACGATTTGTCATTCCGGCCCGAGGAACGCAATGATCATGCGGGGACGCGCAAGGTTGCTGCATTACGTCCGTGAAGGCCACCCCCGTAAGGTGCTGCGCTGTACGTGGCGTGGCGGGGACCCCGCTCGATGGTTCCTGCCGTCCGCAGGCTCCCTCGGTCCCCTCCACGAGGCCCGGCAAAGGCGCCGGCCCGTCCCATGTGACCGACGGCAGCGAGAAGGAGCCAGCGCGTGCTCGATCAAGGCGCACCCCCGCACGACCGCACAGCGACCGCCCCCGCGTCCCCGGGCGTCGCCGCGCGCCTCATGCGGCGCAAGCCCGTGGAACGCCTGGTCGCGGAGGGCGGCCACGGCGAGGGAGGAACGCTGCGGCGTTCCCTCGGGCTGTGGCAGCTGACCATGATCAGCATCGGTGCCACGCTCGGCACCGGCATCTTCGTCGTCCTCGGCGAGGCCGTCCCGAAAGCGGGCCCGGCCGTCACCCTCTCCTTCGTGATCGCCGGTCTCACCGCGCTGTTCTCGGCCCTGTCCTACGCCGAGCTGGCGGGCACCATCCCGGTCTCCGGTTCCTCGTACTCGTACGCGTACGCAACGATGGGCGAACTGATCGCCTGGGTCTGCGGCTGGTGCCTGCTGCTGGAGTACGGCGTCTCGGTCGCCGCCGTGGCCGTCGGCTGGGGCGAGTACCTCAACGAGCTGCTCAGCGGCACCATCGGCGTCACCATCCCGCAGGCCCTGTCGGCCCCGCCCGGCGACGGCGGCGTCTTCAACCTGCCCGCGCTGATCGTCGTGCTCCTCGCCATGCTGTTCCTGCTCGGTGGCGCCAAGGAGTCCGCGCGGGCCAACACCGTCATGGTGTGCGTGAAGATCGCCGCGCTCATCCTGTTCTGCGCCATCGGCTTCATGGGCTTGAAGTCCGGCAACTACTCCCACTTCATGCCGCTCGGCATGGCGGGCGTCAGCGCGGCCGGCGCCACGCTGTTCTTCTCGTACATCGGCTTCGACGCCGCCTCCACCGCCGGTGAGGAGGCGAAGGACGCCCAGCGCGACCTGCCGCGCGCGATCATGCTGTCGCTGGTCATCGTGACCGCGCTGTACGTGCTGGTCGCGGCCGTCGCCGTCGGCGCCAAGCCGTGGCGGACCTTCAACGACTCCGAGGCCGCGCTCGCCCAGATCATGAAGGACGTCACCGGGCAGAGCTTCTGGGGCACCCTGCTGGCCTTCTGCGCGGTCATCGCCATCGCGAGCGTCGTGCTGACCGTGCTCTACGGCCAGACCCGCATCCTGTTCGCCATGTCCCGCGACGGACTCGTGCCCAAGATCTTCGCCAAGGTCAACCCGAAGACCGGCGCTCCGCGCGCCAACACCGTCATCGTCTCGGTGTTCTGCGGGGTGCTCGCCGCCGCGATCCCGCTGGGCCAGCTGGCCGACGCCACCAGCATCGGCACGCTGTTCGCCTTCGCGCTGGTCAACATCGCGGTCGTGGTGCTGCGCCGGACCCGCCCGCACATGAACCGCACCTTCCGCGTCCCGCTGTCGCCGGTGCTGCCCGCGCTGGGCTTCGCCTTCTGCGTGTGGATGATGGGCAGCCTGTCGACCGTCACCTGGATCGTGTTCGGTGTCTGGATGGCCGTCGGGCTCGTGTTCTACTTCCTGTACGGCTATCGCCGTTCCCGTCTCGCGGCCGGTGAGGACGTCGCGGCGACGGCAGCGAAGTGACCTGACCGAAGAAGTGAAACACCCCCAGTGCTGAACGATCTCGACGAACGCATCGTGCACGCCCTCGCCGAGGACGCCCGCCGGTCCTACGCGGACATCGGGCAGATGGTCGGCCTGTCCGCGCCCGCGGTGAAGCGGCGCGTGGACCGGCTGCGGGCCACCGGAGCGATCACCGGGTTCACCGTCCGGGTGGATCCGGCGGCGCTCGGCTGGGAGACCGAGGGGTACATCGAGATCTACTGCCGGCGCAACACCTCGCCGGAGACCATTCAGCGGGGGCTGGAGCGGTACCAGGAGGTCGTGGCCGCGTCCACCGTCACCGGGGACGCGGACGCGATCGCCCAGGTCTTCGCCTCCGACATGCGCCATTTCGAGCGGGTGCTCGAGCGGATCGCCGGGGAACCGTTCGTGGAGCGGACCAAGTCGGTGCTGGTGCTGTCGCCGTTGCTGCGGCGTTTTTCCTCCGGGGCGCCGGGGTAGGGGCGGATTCCGGCTGGGGGCGGATCGCCGTATGCCGGGTGCGGGTCGTCCGTGGCTTGTCGCGCGGTTCCCCGGGCCCCTTCGGGGCGCTTCTATTCCGCCGTCTTTCTGGCCAGCGCGTTGTTATCAATGGAGTTGTGCACGCTGAAGCTCACCGCGTCCGAGCGGTAGCGGTCGTCCGACCATTCCACCGGGCGTCCTTCGCGTGTCGTCGTCACGCGCCGTACCCGCAGCAGCGGGCTCGTGCGGCGGACCCCCAGCAGCTCGGCGTCCTGGGCGCCCGCGGCGACCGCGTCGATGATGTGCTCGCCGTAGGCGAAGACCAACCCCGTGTCGTCGTAGAGGCGTTGGGTGACCGAGGGGCAGTCGGGCTCGATGGACGCGACCGCCGGGGCGATCCAGTCGGCGTACACCGTGCGTTCCAGCAGCACCGGTTCGCCGTCCAGGCCGCGCACCCGCAGGACGTGCAACACCTGGGCACCGACGGGCAGTTGGAGCCGTACGGCGTCCTCGTGGGTCGCCGGGCGGTACTCCTGGGCCACCACGCGGCCCGTGGCCTCGCGGCCCATCGCGCGGGCCCACTGGGCGAAGCTGCGCAGTTCCTCGAAGCTCTGGCTGCGGCGGCTGGCGAGGACCACGCGCCGGGCGCCCTGACGGGAGCCGATCAGCCCCTCGGCGGTCAGGGCCGCGACGGCCTGGCGGACCGTGCCGCGCGAGACGCCGTAGTGCGCGGCCAGCTCCGACTCCGAGGGCAGCCGGCTGCCGACCGCGTACTCCTCGCGGTCGATCGCCCGCCGCAGCTCGTCGGCGATCTCCTCGTGTCGCGCCGTCATGCTTCCCCTCTGCTCAGGTCACTGTGCACAGCGTGACCAGCCTAATCGAGACCTGAGCGTGATCTGCCAGGGTCTGGATTGTGCAGCCAACCAGGGCCCAGAGTTTCGCTCCCGTTTACAGACAGGACACTGTGAGCGGGCGTACTGTGACGCAACTTGTTCAGACAAGTTCTCCGCAACCCTCGTGCGCCCCCTGGAGAGACCGTGATCGTGTCCCTGCCGAGAAACGCCGCACTCGGCGGCTGCATCGCCGTCGTCGCCGCGCTCGCGCTCAGCGCCTGCGGCGCCGCCCCCGACAACGCGTCGACCACCACCAAGGACGGCAAGAACGCCGCCACCGCCACCTCCGCGGCCGACTTCGGCGGCATGGACGCCCTGGTCAAGGCGGCCAAGAAGGAAGGCACGCTGCACATCATCGCCGTGCCCCGCGACTGGGCGAACTACGGCGCGATCATCGACGGCTTCCAGAAGAAGTACGGCATCAAGATCCAGGACGAGAGCCCCGACGGCAGCAGCCAGGACGAGATCAACGCCGTCACCACCCGCAAGGGCCAGGACCGCGCCCCCGACGTCCTCGACCTGGGCTCCTCGTTCGCGCTGAGCGCCGCCCAGCAGGGCCTGCTCGCGCCGTACAAGGTGGCCTCCTTCGCCGGCATCCCCGCGGCTCAGAAGGACCCGCAGGCCCGCTGGTACAACGACTACGGCGGCTATGTCTCCATCGGCTGCGACGCCAAGCGGGTCAAGGAGTGCCCGACCAGCTTCAAGGACCTGCTCAAGCCCGAGTACAAGGGCCAGGTCGCGCTCAACGGCAACCCCACCAAGTCCGGTTCGGCCTTCGGCGGCGTCTACGCGGCGGCGCTCGCGAACGGCGGCTCCTTCGACGACATCCAGCCCGGCCTGGACTTCTTCGCCAAGCTGAAGAAGAACGGCAACTACACGCCCGTCGAGTCCACCCCGGCCACCGTCGAGAAGGGCGAGACGCCGATCTCGATCGACTGGGACTACCTGAACGCCGGTTACGCCGACGAGTTCAAGTCCAAGGGCCTCGACTGGAAGGTCGCCATCCCGAGCGACGGCCAGTACGCCCAGTACTACTCCCAGGCCATCAGCAAGGACGCCCCGCACCCGGCGGCCGCCCGGCTGTGGCAGGAGTACCTGTACAGCACCGAGGGCCAGAACCTGTGGCTCAAGGGGTACGCCCGCCCGGCCCTGATGGCCGCCATGGAGAAGGCCGGGACGCTGGACAAGACCGCCGCCGCCAAGCTGCCCGAGGTCACCGGCACGCCGTCCTTCCCGACCGAGGCCCAGCAGAGCAAGGCCAAGACGGTCATCGCGCAGGGCTGGGGGAAGGCCGTCTCCGGATGACCGCCACCCTCCCCCGCGCGGACGTGGCGCCCGTCGCTTCACACAAGCGGCGGCGCCGCGCCCCCGGCTGGCTCGCCGTGGCACCGCTGCTGGCGTTCACCGCCGTCGCCTTCGGCCTGCCCGCGCTGGCCATCGTGGGCGGCGCCTTCTCCGTCGACGACGCCACCACGGGCGCCACCACCTACACCGGCGCCAACATGACGGCCTCCCTGCAGGGCCCGTACCTCACCGCCCTGCTCGGCAGCGTCAAACTGTCCGCGATCTCCGCCGCGCTCGGCGCCCTGATCGGCCTGCCGCTCGCCCAGGCCGTGGTCTCCTCCCGCTCCCGACGGCTGCGCGAGGCCGTGCTCACCGCCTCCGGCGTGCTCGCCAACTTCGGCGGCGTGCCGCTGGCCTTCGCCTTCGTCGCCACCCTCGGCAACGCGGGCGTCCTCACCGTGCACCTCGGCCTGAAGGACAGCGGCTGGGACCTCTACAGCTTCTGGGGCCTGGTCCTCGTCTACCTGTACTTCCTCATCCCGCTCATGGTCCTGACCATCACCCCCGCGCTGGACGGCCTGCGCGCGCAGTGGCGCGAGGCCGCGCTGAACAACGGCGCCACCGGCGTGCAGTACTGGCGGCACGTGGCGCTGCCCGTGCTCGCGCCCTCGCTGCTCGGCGGCCTGGTGCTGCTGTTCGGCAGCGCCTTCTCCGCCTACGCCACCGCCGCCGCCATGGTCGGCAGCGCGGTCCCGCTGGTCACCCTGCAGATCGCCGACGCCCTGTCCGGCAACGTGCTGGTCGGCCAGGAGAACGTCGCCCTCGCCCTCAGCCTCGACATGGTGCTGGTGGCGGGCCTGGTGATGGCCGTGTACCTGCCCCTTCAGCGAAGGAGCGCCCGATGGCTCGACGCCTGACCCCGTGGCGCTGGGCCGTCCTCGGCCTCGCCGCCCTGTACTTCCTGGTGCCGCTCGCCGCCTCCGTCGTCTTCACGGTGGACGTGCCCGGCCAGGGCCTCACCTTCGACGCCTACACGAAGATCCTCTCCGCCGACGGCTTCGTCTCCAGCCTGCTGCTCTCGCTGGAGCTGGCCGTGGCCACCGTCGCGGTCGTGCTGCTGCTGACGGTGCCCGCCGTGGTAGCCCTCCGGCTCGGCGCGCCCCGGCTGCGTCCCGTGGTGGAGGTGGTGTGCTCGCTGCCGCTCGTGGTACCGCCCATCGCGTTCGTCGCCGGGATCGCCACCGTCCTGAAGTGGGGCCCGGAGCATCTGTCCCGCACGCCGCTGTTCGAGACGTTCGTGGTGGTCCAGAACGACCGCTTCCCCCTCGTGCTCGTCCTCGCCTACGTCGTGATGGCCCTCCCGTTCGTCTACCGGGCCCTGGACGCCGGCCTGCGCGCCATCGACGTACGGACCCTGGCCGAGGCGGCCCGCAGCTGCGGCGCCTCCTGGCCCAAGGCCCTGGTGCGTGCCGTGCTGCCCAACCTGCGCGGCGCCCTGCTGAACGCCTCCTTCCTCACCCTGGCCCTGGTCCTCGGCGAGTTCACGGTCTCCCACCTGCTGGGCTACGCGCCCTTCGCCGTGTGGATCTACGACGTCGGCGGCGAGCAGGCCCAGATGTCCGTCGCCGTGTCCGTGCTCAGCCTGCTCGTCACCTGGGCCCTGCTCCTCGCGCTCGCCGGTGCCGGCGGCGGACGCACCCGAACCGCTCCTCCCCGGGGATGACCTGAATGACCGCCACCCTGCCCGAGACCCGCACCCAGGCCACTACCGTCGAATTCCGCTCTCTGCGAAGGGAGTTCGGCCCCACCGTCGCCCTCGACGGGCTCGACCTGACCGTCCGCCCGGGGGAGCTCCTGGCCCTGCTCGGCCCCTCCGGCTGCGGCAAGACCACCGCCCTGCGCATGCTCGCCGGGTTCGAACACCCCGACTCCGGAGCCGTCCTGGTCGACGGCGAGGACGTCACCCACGTCCCGGCCCACCGCCGCGACGCCGGCATGGTCTTCCAGTCGTACAGCCTCTTCCCGCACCTGAACGCCGTCGACAACGTCGCCTTCGGGCTGCGCATGCGCGGCGTCCGTACGGCCGAACGGCGCGCCCGCGCCGCCGAGTTGCTGGACCTGGTCGGGCTCGCCGACAAGGGCGAGCGCTATCCGCACCAGCTCTCCGGCGGCCAGCAGCAGCGCATCGCGCTGGCCCGCGCCCTGGCCCTGCGCCCGCGCGTGCTCCTGCTCGACGAGCCGCTGTCCGCGCTGGACGCCAAGGTGCGGCTCACCCTGCGCGAGGAGATCCGCCGGCTCCAGCAGGAGCTGGGCATCACGACGCTGTTCGTGACGCACGACCAGGAAGAGGCGCTGTCCGTCGCCGACCGGGTCGCCGTGATGCGCGCCGGACGCCTCGAACAGTGCGCCGAGCCCGCCGAGTTGTACGGCCGCCCCGCCACCGCGTTCGTCGCCGAGTTCGTCGGCACCATGAGCCGGATCCCGGGCGAGCTGAAGGACGGCACGGCCGAGGTGCTCGGGCAGCGGCTGCCGGCCGACGGCGAGGCGCCCGACGGCCCGGTGGACGTGCTGGTGCGGCCCGAGGCCGTCCATGTGCGCCCGGACGAGCAGGGCGGCGCCCGGGTCGTCGCGACGGCCTTCCTCGGCGCGGTCGTCCGCGTCACCGTACGGCTCGCCGACGGCACCGAGGCCAAGGCCGACCTGCCCGCCCACGAGGCCGCGGCGCTCGGCGCCGGAACCCCGGTCGGCCTGTCCCTGCCGGAGCGGCCGGTGCTCGTGGCCGAACGCACCCAGAAGTGAGGAACAACCCGAACATGACCCCCCACACCGCCCTCCAGGCGGTTCTGTTCGACATGGACGGCACGCTCGTCGACACCGAGCGACTGTGGTGGGAGGCGGTCCAGCAGGTCGCCGGACGCCCGCTGACCGAGGCCGACCAGCCGGACGTGCTCGGCCGCCCGGTGGAGCACACCGCCGCCTGGCTCGCGGCGGCCACCGGCCGGCCGGCCGCCGGACTCGCGGCCGGCCTGCACCGGGAGTTCGCCGAGCGGGTCCGCACCGGGATCGTGCCCCGCCCCGGCGCCCTTGACCTGCTGGACGCGCTGGCCGCCCACGGCGTCCCCGTCGCCCTGGTCACCGCGTCCCCGCGCGCGGTCGCCGGCATCGTCCTCGACGCCCTGGGCGCGGAGCGCTTCGCGGCCTCCGTCACCGCCGACGACACCGCCCGCACCAAGCCCGCCCCCGACCCCTACCGGGCCGCCTGCCGCGCCCTCGGCGTCGACCCGGCCGCCTGCGTGGCCGTCGAGGACACCGAGACCGGTGTGGCGTCGGCGGAGGCCGCCGGCTGCGCCGTCCTCGCCGTGCCGTCCCTCGCACCGATCGGCGCCGCGCCCGGCCGGACCGTGCGGGACAGCCTCGCCGGGGTGACGATCGAGGAACTGCGGCGGATGATCGAGCCCGAGCTGCGGGTGATGAGCTGGAACCTGTGGCTCGGCGGCAGCGAGGTCGACGACCACCGCGCCAAGCAGCTCAAGGTCATCCTGGACAGCGGCGCCGACGTCGTCGGACTCCAGGAGACCGGCGGCACCGCCGCCCAGGAACTCGCCGAGGCGCTCGGCTGGCACCACCACCGGGCCGGCGAGAACCTCGGCGTCATCAGCCGCCACCCCATCACCGCCCGCCTCGGCGACCCGGGTGTCGGCTTCTACGGCGCCGCGGGTGTCCGGATCGCCGTGGCGCCCGGCCGCGAGGTCGACGTGTGGACCGCCCACCTGCACTACACGCCGTACGGCCCCTACGAATCCGTCTTCGACGGGCTGCCGGCAGCCGAGCTGATCGCCCACGAGGAGCTGCGGCTGAGCCAGATGCGGGAGGCGCTGGACCGCATCGCCGAGACCTCGCGCGACGGCGTCCCGGTCGTCCTCGTCGGCGACTTCAACTGCCCTTCCCACCTGGACTGGCCGGACGTGGCCTGGCCGGTGACGCGGGCCGCCGAGGAGGCGGGCTTCGCCGACTCCTACCGCCAGGCCCACCCCGACCCCGCCGCCGAGCCCGGCCACACCTGGTCGCCGGTCCACCCGGTGCACGAGGACGGCAGCGGCCGGCCCGAACCGCAGGACCGGATCGACTACGTGCTGCACCGGGGCCTGACCGTGCGGGACGCGCGCACCCTCGTCACCGGCAGCCCGCGGCCCTGGCCGGACGTCGCGGACAACGACTGGCCCTCCGACCACGCGGCGGTCCTCACCACCTTCGCGCTGCCGCCGAGGCGCGCCTGACCGGGAGTTACCGAAGGTCACCATTGCGGTACGCGGTGGCGTCCCGTAGGTTGTGCCGCACTTTCTACTCACTGGTAACACCGGTAGGTGCCCCATGCGCTGGCCCCTCGGCCGTCCCACCACCGTCCGCACGCGGATCGTGGCGCTCGCGCTCGCGCCGGCCGTCGCGCTGATGGCGCTGTGGAGCTTCGCCATGTGGTCCGTCACCGGTGAGACCCGCGCGCTGATCCGGCTCCAGGGGGTGTACGAGGACTTCGGCACCCCCGTGGACACCGCGGTCGGGCAGATCCAGATCGAGCGCCGGATGTCCGCGGCCTACCTCGGCGCCCGCCTCGACACGGCGACGGCCGGCCGGCTGCTGGAACAGCAGCGCCGTACCGACCGGGCCGTGGACGCCATGCGGCAGGCGATCCGGGGCGGTGGCCGCGGCCGGCTCACCGCACGGCAGCGGCAGGCGCTGGACGCCATGGACGCGGCCACCGGGAAGCTGGACGGGCTGCGCGCACGGGTGCTGTCCCGGCGTATCACCTGGGACCGCGCCGTGGACGACTACAGCGCGCTGGTGGAGCCCGGCTTCGACGTACAGTCCACGCTCACCGCACTGCAGGCCGGACAGCTCGCCCGCGAGGCACAGGTCGTCATCGAGCTGGTGCGGGTACGCGAGTTCGTCTCCCGCGAGGACGCGCTGGTCGCCGGGGCGCGGGCGGCGGGCACGCTGACCGGCCGGCAGTACGGCACGCTGACCGCGACCATCGAGGACCGGCGGGTCTTCCAGAGGACCTACGTACCGGACCTGCCCGCCGACTCGCGCGCGCTGTTCGAGGACTTCCAGCGGGGGGACCTGTACGGCTCGCTGGTGCGCGGCGAGGACGCGCTGCTGCGGGCCGGGGCCGCCGGTGCCGGGAAGGCCGTCGCGGCGGGGACCTGGCGGTCCACCACCGACCGGGCCGTGCAGCGGTACATGCGGCTGTGCACGCGCTCCGCCGAGAACTCCGCCGCGCGCGGCCGGGCCTTCGCCTACCGGGAGCTGACCAAGGCCGCCGTCGTCGGGGTGGCCGGCCTCGCCGCCGCAGGACTGTCGCTGTGGTTCGCCGTGCGCGGCGCGCGGCGCGTCTCACGGCGCCTGGAGACCCTGCGGGACGCGGCCGATCTACTGACGCAGCGTCAGCTTCCGGACGTCATGCGCCGGTTGAGCGCCGGGGAGGAGGTGGACGCGGCGGCTCAGGCACCGCCGCTGGCCGCCGACGAGGTGCGCGACGACGAGATCGGGCAAGTCGGCCGGTCCTTCAACGCCGCGCGGCTCGCCGCCGTCGAGGCCGCCGTCAGACAGGCGACCCTGCGCCGGGGCCTGTTCGCGGTGCTGCTCAACATCGCCCGCCGCAACCAGGCGCTGGTGCACCGGCAGCTGAAGCTCGTCGACACCCTGGAGCGGCGCACCGACGACCCCGACGTCCTGCGCGAGCTGTTCCGCATCGACCACCTGACCACGCGCATGCGCCGGCACGCGGAGAGCCTGATCATCCTCTCCGGGGCCGCACCCGGCCGCCGCTGGCGCCGGCCCGTGCCGGTCGCGGACGTCGTCGCCTCGGCCGTCGGCGAGATCGAGGACTACGCGCGCGTGGTGGTGCCGCCGATGCCGGAGACCGGCGTGGCGGCGGACGCCGTCGCCGACGTCGTCCACCTCCTCGCCGAACTCCTGGAGAACGCCACGGTGTTCTCGCCCCCGCACACCCAGGTCACCCTGCGCACCGGGCGGGCCGGGGGCGGCTTCGTCCTGGAGATCGACGACCGCGGCCTCGGCCTCGACACCGAAGCCCGCGCCCGGGCCCAGGCCACCCTCACCGACCCCGACACCTTCGACCCCACCCGCCACGACCGCCTCGGCCTGTACGTCGTCGGCCGCCTCGCCGCCCGCCACGCCATCGAGGTGAGCCTGCGCGATTCCCCCTACGGCGGTACGACGGCGGTGGTGCTCCTGCCGGATGCGGTACTGGCACCGGTCGAGCCGCGCACACCCGGGGCGGCGGTACGGGAGCTGCCGCCGAGGAGGCGTGCGACCGTCGCGCCCGCGGAGGCCCTTTCCTCACGGCAACGGCTCGCGTCCGTGCCGGCACCGGGTGCCGGAGGCGTGACCCGGAGCCCGTCGTCTCCGGGTGGCTGTGAGCGGGGAGGTGGGCAGGACGGGCAGGCGACCGGAGCCGGCGGCGCTTCGCGTGCCGGTTCGGCACCGTCGGTCGGGAAGAGGCCGGCGTCCATGTCCGGGTCTGGGGAGCGCTCGGCGTCGTTGCCCGCGCGCGGAGAGCGGCCGGTGTCCTTGCCTGCGCCAGGTGAAGGGTCAGCGTCCTCATCGGCGCCCGGGGAGCGGCCGACGTCCGTGCCCGCGCCCGGACAGCGGCCGGCGACCCCGCCCGCCCCCGGCCGTCAGGCCGTGTCCGAGTCGCCGGTGCGCCCGCCGGCCCTCCCCACCCGGACCCGGCAGGCCTCTCTCGCGCGGGAGCTGCGGGATCAGCCGGCGGCTCCGGAGAACGGCGCCGGGACGCGGCTCGACGCCGAGGAGATGCGGGCGGTCTTCGGCGCCTTCCAGCGGGGCCTGGACCGCGGCCGCAAGGGCCTGCCGGTGAGCGGGGAGGCGCCGGCGGACGCGGCTGCCCAAGGGCCCGGCATCAGCGGGCCGGCGGACGCGACGGCCCGAGATCCCGGCACCCGCAGGCCGACGGAACGGCGGCTCCCGCCGGCGGGCGCGGGCGACGGTGCAACCCGCGCCCGCCCCTCCGCACCCGGCCAGGGCCCCGGATCCGCCAATGAACCCGCCCCCGCCCACAACGCGCTCGCCGACCCCGACCCCGAACCCCTGACCAGCCACCCCGACGAAGGGACCGACGCCGATCATGAACGGTGACGACCGCACCCCGGAGCCGCAGGAGCCGTCGGCCGCAGGGCTCGGCACGGACCTCGGCTGGCTGCTGGACGACCTGGTGGCGCGCACGGACCATGTGCGCCAGGCCGTGCTGCTGACCGCCGACGGCCTGCCGCTCAGCACCTCGGAGGGGATGCGCCGGCGGGACGTCGAGCACCTGGCCGCCGTCTGCTCCGGTTTCCACGGCCTGGCCCGCTCGGCGGGGGAGCGGTTCGCCGCGGGCGAGGTGCGGCAGACCATGGTGATGCTCGACGACGCCTACCTCTTCATCACCCCGGCCGGGCACGGCAGCCGGCTCGCCGTCCTCAGCGAGGCCGGCACCGATGTCGGCCAGCTCGCCCACGAGATGGCCCTGCTCGTGCGCCGCCTCGGCCGTCACCTGGACGCGGCCGCCCGCACCGCCAGATGATCCCGCGGTGAGCGACGAGCACTGGTACGAGGACGAGACCGGGCCGATGGTGCGCCCCTACACGGTGACCAGGGGCCGTACGCGGCCCTCGGCAGCCCTCGCCGTCGACCTGATGTCCCGCGTCACCGCGCTGGACACCGGCGCGCCCGCACCGGCCGTCGACCACGCCGGTGCCGCCCTGCTCGAGCTGGTCCGGCGCGGCCCGCGGCCCGTCGTGGAGCTGGCGGCCGACGCCGATCTGCCCCTGACCGTCCTCAGGGTCCTGCTCGGCGACCTGGCCGAGGCGGGCCTGATCCGCATCGACGCCCCCCGTCGCCACCCGGCCGGCGACGACCCGGCGACCGATCCCGGGCTGCTGCGGGAGATCATGGAGCGCCTGAAGGAGCTGTAGCCGGCCGGGGCCCGGTCAGCGGCGCCCAGGCCCGGGGCACGCCGCCGGTGTGCGCAACGAATCGCCGTCCCAGGCCCGCCGTACGCAACAAACCGCGCACGGACGCGCAACGGCTCCTTCTTGTCCGGCCGAGCGCGCCGACCGTACCTTCTTCATGGCCCCGAAAAACGTCGCGGCCGCCCCCCGACAAGCCTCTTTCCGGTGAGGACCCCGCATGCGCACCGCCCTGCTCCAGAGCTCCGGCCGCCCCGGCTCCGTCGCCGAGAACCTGAAGGTCCTCGACGATGCCGCGGGCCGTGCCGCGGCCGCGGGCGCCGCGCTGCTCGCCGCACCGGAGATGTTCCTGACCGGGTACGCGATCGGCGACGCCATCGCGCGCCTCGCCGAGCCCGCCGACGGCGACTCGGCCGACGCGATCGCCGAGACCGCCACCCGGCACGGCATCGCGATCGCCTACGGCTACCCGGAGCGCGACGGCGAGACGGTGTACAACTCGGCCCAGCTGATCGCCGCCGACGGCACCCGCCTCGCGAACTACCGCAAGACCCACCTCTTCGGCTGCGCCGAGCGCGACCACTTCACGCCGGGCGAGCAGTCCCTCGTCCAGGCCCGGCTGGGCGGCCTGACCGTCGGCCTCATGATCTGCTACGACGTCGAGTTCCCCGAGAACGCGCGCGCCCACGCCCTGGCCGGCACCGACCTGCTCGTCGTGCCCACGGCGAACATGCACCCGTTCCAGTTCGTGGCCGAGGCCATGGTGCCGGTGCGCGCCTGGGAGAACCAGATGTACGTCGCGTACGTCAACCGGGTCGGGCACGAGGGCGAGTTCGAGTTCTTCGGCCTCTCCGCCCTCGCCGGCCCCGACGGCATCGCCCGCGCCCGCGCCGGCCGCGGCGAGGAACTGGTGGTCGCCGACGTCGACCCCGCCTTCCTGGCCGCCTCCCGCGAGGCGAACCCGTACCTGATGGACCGCCGCCCCGGTCTGTACGGGTCCCTCGTCTGAACCCCACAGCCCTCCCCGAGTCACCCCCCGCGCAAGGAGTCCGTACCCCATGACGTCCACGGTGCCCAACGCCGTCGAGCACACCGACGAGCAGCAGCCGCCGATCACCATGTTCGGCCCGGACTTCCCGTACGCCTACGACGACTTCCTCGCCCACCCGGCGGGCCTCGGCCAGATACCCGCGACCGAGCACGGCACCGAGATCGCGATCATCGGCGGCGGCCTGTCCGGCATCGTGGCCGCGTACGAGCTGATGAAGATGGGCCTCAAGCCCGTCGTCTACGAGGCCGACCAGATCGGCGGCCGGCTGCGCACCGTCGGCTTCGACGGCTGCGACGAGTCGCTGAACTGCGAGCTGGGCGCGATGCGCTTCCCGCCGTCCTCCACCGCCCTCCAGCACTACATCGACATGGTCGGCCTGGAGACCAGGCCCTTCCCGAACCCGCTGGCCGAGGCCACCCCCTCGACCGTCGTGGACCTCAAGGGCGAGTCGCACTACGCCGAGACCATCGACGACCTGCCCCAGGTGTACCGGGACGTCGCCGAGGCCTGGAACAAGTGCCTGGAGGAAGGCGCCGACTTCTCCGACATGAACCGCGCCATGCGCGAGCGGGACGTCCCGCGCATCCGCGAGATCTGGTCGAAGCTGGTCGAGAAGCTCGACAACCAGACCTTCTACGGCTTCCTCTGCGACTCGGAGGCCTTCAAGTCCTTCCGGCACCGCGAGATCTTCGGCCAGGTCGGCTTCGGCACGGGCGGCTGGGACACCGACTTCCCGAACTCCATCCTGGAGATCCTGCGCGTCGTCTACACCGAGGCGGACGACCACCACCGCGGCATCGTCGGCGGCTCGCAGCAGCTGCCGCTGCGCCTGTGGGAGCGCGAGCCGGAGAAGATCGTCCACTGGCCGTACGGCACCTCGCTGAAGTCCCTGCACGTGGACGGCGAGCCGCGCCCGGCCGTGACCCGGCTGCACCGCACCGCCGGCAACCGGATCACGGTGACGGACGCGAACGGCGACATCCGCACCTACAAGGCGGCGATCTTCACCGCCCAGTCCTGGATGCTGCTGTCCAAGATCGAGTGCGACGACTCGCTGTTCCCGATCGACCACTGGACCGCGATCGAGCGCACCCACTACATGGAGTCCAGCAAGCTCTTCGTGCCCGTCGACCGGCCGTTCTGGCTGGACAAGGACGAGGAGACCGGCCGGGACGTCATGTCGATGACGCTCACCGACCGCATGACCCGCGGCACCTACCTGCTCGACAACGGCCCGGACGAGCCCGCCGTGATCTGCCTGTCGTACACCTGGTGCGACGACAGCCTGAAGTGGCTGCCGCTGTCCGCGAACGAGCGGATGGAGGTCATGCTGAAGTCGCTCGGCGAGATCTACCCGAAGGTCGACATCAGGAAGCACATCATCGGCAGCCCGGTGACGGTCTCCTGGGAGAACGAGCCCTACTTCATGGGCGCGTTCAAGGCCAACCTGCCCGGCCACTACCGCTACCAGCGCCGCCTGTTCACGCACTTCATGCAGGACCGGCTGCCCGAGGACAAGCGGGGCATCTTCCTCGCCGGCGACGACATCTCCTGGACCGCCGGCTGGGCCGAGGGCGCCGTCCAGACCGCGCTGAACGCGGTCTGGGGCGTCATGCACCACCTCGGCGGCGAGAGCGACCCGGCCAACCCCGGCCCGGGTGACGTGTACGACGAGATCGCCCCTGTGGAGCTGCCCGAGGACTGACCGGAACAACGAGCAAGGACCAAGGCGCGGGCGGCCGGAGTCGGACTCCGGCCGCCCGCGCCTTTTCCCGCTGCCCGATTCCGTGCGCCGCCGGAGACGGGGACGGCATCCGGGCGGGTCAGTCGGTGAGCGGTGTCAGCAGCATCCGCCCGGCGAACCCGACGACGGCGTCCAGCCGTTCGGTGAACTCCTCGGCCATGTCGCCGCAGTGGCGCAGCGTCCACAGGGTCCGGGCCGCGACCCAGGCGGCGTCCCGGGCCCGCTCCAGGCTCCAGCAGCCCAGCAGGTGGGTGAGCGGATCGGCGAGCTGGAGCTGGTCGGGGCCCGGCATCAGATCCTCGCGGACGCGCTCCTCCAGCGCGACGAGGAGATCGCCCACGCGGTCGAACTCGTCCTCCAGATCGGGCGGTTCGCAGCCGAGGGCGCGGCAGGCGTCCACCACCGCGAGCGCCAGGTCGTGCCCGATGTGCGCGTTGATGCCGGCGAGGGCGAACTGCAGCGGCCGTACCCCGGGGTGGCGGCGCAGTTGGAACAGCGGGCGCCAGCAGGCGGGCGGTCGGCGGTCGGCGGCGGCCGCGTCCACCGCCGCGAGATAGCGCTCGGCGAACCGCACGTCCAGCGCGATCGCGGCGCGCGGGTCCGGGAACGCCCCGGTGTCCACGCGCCGGTCGATCTCCTCGGTGACGGTGAGGTAGACGCGGTTGAACACGGCGACGCCGTCCCGCTCGGGCAGCGTCGCGTCGAGGGCGCGCATCCGGGAGACGACCGCGTCGACGGGAGTGGTGAGGTGTTCCAACTGCGCCATGGGGGAAGGGTCGCAGGCCCGGGACGGCGGGCGCGCCCGCCGTCCCGGTGCTTCGCCGGAACGGGGGAACGGACCGCCGCGGCGCGGATGCGAGGGCGGTCGGACGCGCGAGGGGGAGCCGCACCGTCGGGCGCGGCCCGCACCCTTCCTGCCGTCGTGGGTCCTACGGCTTGGCGCGCGGTGCCTGCGGGTCGGCGGCCTGTGTGTCGTAGGCGGACGTGCCCTCGTCCAGCAGCGGTTCCTGCGTCTTCAGGTGGGCCGGTGCGAAGGCGCGCAGCGCGTGGTAGCCGGTGATGACGACCAGGGTGCCGAGGGCGATGCCGCTGAGCGAGAAGGTGCTGGTGAACTTCATGCTCACGTTGCCGACGCCGATGATGATGCCCGCGGCGGCCGGCACCAGGTTCAGCGGGTTGCGCAGGTCCACCTTGGCGCGCAGCCAGATCTGCGCGCCGAGCAGGCCGATCATGCCGTAGAGGATCACGGTGATGCCGCCGAGGACACCACCCGGGATCGCGGCCACGACCGCCCCGAACTTGGGGCACACGCCGAAGAGCAGGGCGAAGCCGGCGGCGGCCCAGTAGGCGGCGGTGGAGTAGACGCGGGTCGCGGCCATCACGCCGATGTTCTCGGAGTAGGTGGTGTTCGGCGGGCCGCCCACCGCGGTGGACAGCATGGATCCGATGCCGTCCGCCGAGATCGCCGTACCGAGCTTGTCGTCCAGTGGGTCGCCGGTCATCTCGCCGACCGCCTTGACATGGCCCGCGTTCTCCGCGACCAGGGCGATGACGACCGGCAGCGCGACGAGGATCGCCGACCACTGGAAGGACGGCCCGTGGAAATGCGGCAGCCCGATCCAGTCGGCCTTGGAGACACCGGAGAGGTCGAGCCGCCAGTGGTCGGTGACCTTGCCGCCGGGGCTCATGGAGTGGATCCTGCCGAAGATCCGGTCGAAGGCCCAGGAGATGCCGTAGCCGAAGACCAGCCCGAGGAAGATCGCGATACGGGACCAGAAGCCGCGCAGACAGACCACGGCCAGCCCGGTGAACAGCATGACCAGCAGGGCGGTCCACTGGTCCTGGGGCCAGTAGGTGGAGGCGGTGACCGGGGCGAGGTTGAAGCCGATCAGCATGACGACCGCGCCGGTGACGATCGGCGGCATGGCCGCGTGGATGATCCGCGCCCCGAAGCGCTGCACCGCGAGCCCCACGAGGAACAGCACCACGCCGACGACGAACACCGCGCCGGTCACCGTGGCACTCGTGCCGCCCTGGGCGCGGATGACGGCGGCCACACCCACGAACGACAGGGAACAGCCCAGGTAGCTCGGCACCCGTCCGCGGGTGGCGAGCAGGAAGATCACGGTCGCGACGCCCGACATCATGATGGCCAGGTTCGGGTCCAGGCCCATCAGTACGGGCGCGACGAAGGACGCGCCGAACATCGCGACCACGTGCTGGGCGCCCAGGCCCACCGTGCGGGGCCAGGAGAGCCGTTCGTCGGGGCGTACCACCGCTCCGGGCGCGGGCGTGCGCCCGTCACCGTGCAGTTTCCAGCGCACGCCGAGGTCCATGGTGGGGTTTCGCTTTCTTACGTACGTGAAGACGGTCCGAACCATTGTCAGGGGTAACGAGCGGTTCTACGCTCACACGGTCCCACTCATGAACTGTGTTCACATATCTGATCCACTGGATGATCGGAGTGCTCGATGAGCGGAAGACCCCGCGTGGCCGTGCTGCTGGCCGCGGTGGTGACCTTCACCGCCGTGCTGGTCCCGTCCGCGCAGGCCGCGTACGCCCGGTCCGCGCAGGCCGTGCCCAAGGTGCCGCGGACCGCCGTCCTTGACGGTGCCCGCCTCCAGCGAACCCGCGCCCGCCTGGGCCGGGACCCGCTGCTCCAGCGCGCGCTGCGGGATCTGACAGCCCGCGCCGACACCTGGCTGGACCAGGGCCCCTGGACGGTCGTCGACAAACCGCGGCCCGCACCCGGCGGCGACGTCCACGAGTACCTGAGCCAGGCCCCCTACTGGTGGCCCACGACCACCCCCACCGCCGACAACCCCTGGGGCTGCCCCTACGTCCAGCGCGACGGGCAGCGCAACCCCGAGGTGGACAGCGGCACGGACCGGCAGGACGCCGAGAAGGTCTTCGACTCCACGTACGACCTCGCGCTCGCCTGGTACTACACCGGCAAGCGGGCCTACGCCGAGAAGGCCGGGCAGATCCTGCGCACCTGGTTCCTAGACCCGGCCACCCGGATGAACCCCGACCTGAACCACGCCCAGTTCATCCCCTGCAAGTACGACGGCCGGGCCATCGGCATCATCGACTTCTCCCAGTCGTACACCAGCGTCCTCACGCCCAGGCACTCCTCGCCGCCGGCGCCCCCGGCTGGAGCGCCGGGGACCGCACGGCGATGGAGAAGTGGAACGCCGACTTCCTGGACTGGCTGAAGAACAGCGCCTTCGGAAAGGAGGAGGGCGCCGCCGCCAACAACCACGGCACCTTCTACGACATGCAGCTCGCCGCGCTCGCCTACGCCACCGGCGACACCGCCCTGGCCCGGCGGACCGTGCTCGACGCACGCGCCAGGCGGATCGACCCGCAGATCGCGGGAGACGGCAGCCAGCCGCAGGAACTCGCCCGCACGCGCAGCTGGCACTACTCCACCTTCGACCTGGTCGCCTACACCCGGCTCGCGGCCATCGGCCGGCACGTGGGCGTGAACCTGTGGGCGTACGAAGGCCCGGACGGGCAGAGCCTGTTCAAGGCGGTCGACTATCTGCTGCCGGCCGCGACCGGCGCCGCCGCGTGGCCGCACCCGGAGCTGGAGTTCCACCGGTACGCGGCCGCCGACGTCGTGCACGCGGCGGCCGACGCCGGGGACCCGGCGGCCCGGGCGGCCGTGGCGAAGCTGGAGGCGCCGCCCGGGGGAGACCTGTGGGCGCTGCGGCCGGCCGCCGAGCAGCTGGACTCCATCGCGGGCTGAACAGGTCATCGGCCAGGGCTTCTGAGCGGTCGCTTAGTATGGATCGTCAGCACCAGCGATGCTCAGGAACCCCACCCGTGACCGCCGAAGCCCCGACCGCCCCCGTCGTCTCCTACGGCCGGCTGATCCCCGTCACCGTGCACTTCGACGACCTCGACGCGCTCGGCCTCCTGCACAACGCCCGCTACCCGCTGCTGGTCGAGCGGGCCTGGACCGAGCTGTGGAGCGCGTACGGCGTCCGCTTCGACGGCGACTGGCACGCGGCCGGCGACGCCTGCAACGCCGTCCGCGAACTGCGCATCAGTTACGAGGCGCCGGTGACCAGCCCCGGCACCTATGCTGTCCACCTCTGGCTGGACCGGCTCGGCACCACGGGCCTGACCTACGGCTTCCGCTTCTGCTCGGCCGACGGGACGCTGACCTACGCCCAGGGCGCCCGGGTGCTCGTCCGGCTGGACGCCACCACGCTGCGCCCGGCGCCCTGGTCCGACGCCTTCAGGGCCGTGGGTCGGGAACT
The DNA here is from genome assembly GCF_040703635.1 of Streptomyces sp. NPDC007189. Lineage (NCBI taxonomy): Bacteria > Bacillati > Actinomycetota > Actinomycetes > Kitasatosporales > Streptomycetaceae > Streptomyces > Streptomyces sp. NPDC007189. Next base: position 69,858 of record NZ_JBEYEY010000011.1, on the reverse strand, counting down.
GCTGCGGCCGGCCGGCTGACCTCGCTCCGGCCGCCGCGCTCGGCGCTGCGCAGCACGCCCGCGAACACGGTGAGTCCGCAGGCCAGCGCCGTCACCACGCAGAACGACACCACCAGGCTGGTCGCCTGCGCCACCCCGCCGATCAGGCTCGGCGCGATCAGCCCCGAGGTGTAGGTGATCGTCGCCACACCGGCGATGGCCTGGCTGGGGTTGGGTCCCGCGTGCCCGGCCGCCGCGAAGCACAGCGGTACGACCACCGCGATGCCGAGCCCCATCAGCGCGAACCCGCCCATCGCCACCGCCTCGTGCCCGGCGCTCACGATGAGCAGCCCGCCCAGCACCGCCAGCACGCCGCCGGCCCGGACGGTACGGACCGCGCCGAACCGGTTCACCATCGCGTCTCCGGCGATCCGGGCCACGGCCATCGTCAGCATGAACCCGGTCGTGCAGGCCGCCGCCAGCCCGGCCGAGCTGCCCAGCCGGTCCCGCAGGAACACCGCCGACCAGTCCAGGCTCGCGCCCTCCGCGAACACCGCACAGAAGCCGACCGTGCCGATCAGCAGCGCCGAGCGGGGCGGCAGCGCGAACCTCGGCGGCGGCTCCTCGTCCTCGGCGGGCTGCAGGTCCAGCACCCACGTGCAGGCCGTCAGGCCGAGCGCGGTGAGCACGGCCGCGGCGAGCGCGAAGTGCAGCCGGGCGTCCGAGCCGAGATGGGCCGCCAGGGTGCCGGCCGCGGAGCCGACGAGGGCGCCCGCGCTCCACATGCCGTGCAGCCCCGACATGATCGACCGGCCGAGCAGCCGCTCGATCTCGACGCCCAGCGCGTTCATCGCCACGTCGGCCATGCCCGCGCTCGCGCCGTAGGTGAACATCGCCAGGCACAGGGTGTACAGGTTCGGCGCGAGGGACGGCAGGACCAGGGCGAGGGTCCACAGCGCGATCAGCCCGCGCAGGGCCGTACGGCTGCCGAAGCGGTGGCTGATCCGGCCCGCCAGCGGCATCGAGCACGAGGCGCCGAACGCGGTGAAGGCCAGCGCGAAGCCCAACTGGCCCGCGCCGAGCGAGGCGTGGTCCTGGATCCACGGCACCCGGGTGGCGAACGAGCCGGTCACGGCGCCGTGCACGGCGAACACGGCCGCCACGGCGTACCGGGCGCGCCTGACCTCACCGCGCGCGTCACTCAGATCACTCATGCTGTGTCCCTCCCCGGGAGTTCCCAGCCCGCCTCGACTCCACGCGCCGTAAACTATCAGGGACCCTGCCTGATAGATAGCGGATTTCAGGGCCGCCGTCGGCGCGCGTCGATCTGGGAGGATCCCGTCATGCCCGCATCACCCAGCACCGCCCGGGCCATCAACGACCGCCTGGCCCTGCGCCTGCTGCAGCAGGAAGGCCCGCTCACCGCGGGCCAACTGAAGCAGCTGACGGGTCTGTCCCGGCCGACGGTCGCCGACCTCGTGGAACGGCTCACCGCCGCCGGACTGATCACCGTCGTCGGCGAGTCCGGCGAGCAGCGCCGCGGCCCCAACGCCCGCCTCTACGGCATCGTCGCCGACCGGGCCCATCTGGCCGCGCTCGACGTCCGTACCGGCGGTGTCGTCGTCCTGGTGTCCGACCTGGTCGGCCGGGTGCTGGCCGAGGCGTCGGTACCGATCGGCGGGGACACCGGCACCGGGCCCGCCGTCGAGCAGGCGGTGGCCGCGGTGGAGCGGACCGCGAAGGAGGCCGGTGCCGACCGGCTGCACACCGTCGGCATCGGTGCGCCCGGCCTGATCGACCCGGCCACCGGCGACCTTAGGGACTCCGGGGGCCTGCCCGCCTGGCACCGCAGCCTGGCCACGGCCCTGCAGGACCGGCTGCCGGGCGCCCGGGTCACCGTGGAGAACGAGACCAACCTCGCCGCCCTGGCCGAGCAGCGCGAGGGCGCCGCCCGCGACCGGGACACCTTCGTTCTGCTATGGCTCGGCCACGGCGTCGGCGCGGCGGTCGTCCTCGACGGCACCCTCCGCCGCGGCGCCTCGGGCGGCACCGGCGAGATCGGCTTCCTGCCCGTCCCGGGCACCGCCTCACTCCCCTCGGCCCGCGACTGCGACGGCGGCTTCCACTCCCTGGCGGGCGCGTCGGCGATCGGCGCCCTGGCCGCGGAGCACGGTTTGCCGATCCCGCCCGCGATGGACGGCCCGGGGGCGGCGGCGGTGGTCGAGAGAGCGGTGGGGGAGACGGAGAACGCGGGAGCGGTGCCTTCGGGTGCGGTGGCTTCGGGTGCGGCGCGGGCGGGGGCGGTGGCTCCGGGGGCAGAGGCGGTGGCCGCGGGCGCGGGGGCGCCGGGTGCGGAAGCGGTGGCTCCGGGTGTGGCGCGTGCGGAGGCGGTTGCTCCGGGTGTGGCGCGTGCCGAGGCGCTGGACTTGGGCGCGGCGACGCCGGGTGGGAAGCATGTGGAGGGGGTGGCTTGGCGTGGGGTGACGCCGGGTGTGGCGCGCGCGGGGGAGGCGGCTTCGGATGCGGCGCGGGCGGGGACGCCGGGTGTGGCGCGTGCGGGGGCGGTGGACCTGGGCACGGGGCCGGCGTGGGCGGGGGAGGCGGCTTCGGGTGCGGACCGAGCGGAGACGCCGGGTGCGTTGCGTTCGGAGGGGGTGGCTCCGGCTGTGGCGACGCCGGGGTCGGAGGCGGTGGCTCCGGGTGTGGCGCGGGCGGGGACGCCGGGTGCGGCGCGGGCGGGGACGCCGGGTGCGGCCCGGGCGGACGGGCAGCGGCGCGCCGGAGCCTTCCTCCATGCCCTCGCCGACCGGATCGCCGTCGGCGCCGCGTCCGTCGTCGCCGTACTCGACCCGGGCTGCGTGGTGCTCGGCGGAGAGGTCGGGCAGGCCGGCGGCCCGGTGCTGGCCGGGCTCGTCGAGGACCGCCTGAGCCGTATGTCGCCCCTGGTCACAGAGGTGCGCGCGAGCACCCTCGGCGGCGCCGCGGTCCTGCGCGGGGCGCTGCTGACGGCCCGGGACCGAGCCCAGGACGACCTCTTCGCACCCCCGGACCGCACCTGACGCCCTACCCGGCCCGCTCTCGGCGAGTCAGGTCCGCACCGGGCGATCAGCCTGTCCTGGCGTACGGAGGCCCCGCGCCCCGGCGCGTCCGGCCGTTCTGGCGGTCCGGCGGCGGGCAAGGGCCGTCGTCACCGCCGCCGGACCCGCCCGCACGATAAAAGGACTAGACCAGTTGGGTCAATGGGTGTGAGTCAAGGTCAACTGGCTCTGCGGACCCGTGAGTTATGCGCTCCGGCTGCGGCGCGCAAGGCCGGTGACACGCACTGTGAGGGAGCCCACACCCTCCGCCTGTCTGGAGGGCCGCCCGGCGTGGCAGACTGGGCCTGTACCAGAAGCAGCGCACTCCGGGGTCGGTGAAAGTCCGAACCGGCGGTTACAGTCCGCGACCCGGTCGCTTCCAGCGGCCGGTTGACCAGGTGAAATTCCTGGACCGACGGTTAAAGTCCGGATGGGAGGCAGTGCGCGGCGGGCGGGCACACACCTGTGCGCGTCGCCGTATCTGGGGCTGGTCCGTACGCGGACGGCCCTTTTTCGGCGTCGCCCGGCGTGCTCACCCGTACGTTCTGTCGTCATCGACAGGCCCCGGAGTCCGTGCCCCAAGAGGCAGGAGGACCCGGGAAGTGTTCACCGGAATCGTCGAAGAGCTGGGTGAGGTCACCGCCGTCGAGAACCTCGGCGACGCCTCCCGCTTCCGGCTCCGCGGCCCCGTGGTGACCGAGGGCGCGCGGCACGGCGACTCCATCGCCGTGAACGGGGTCTGTCTCACCGTCGTGGAGCACGAGGGCGAGGAGTTCACCGCCGATGTGATGGCGGAGACCCTGCAGCGTTCCAGCCTCGGCGCGCTCACCGTAGGCTCCCGCGTGAACCTCGAACGCCCCATGGCCGTGGGCGCGCGCCTCGGCGGGCACATCGTGCAGGGCCATGTCGACGGCACCGGAGAGGTGCTGGAGCGCAAGCCCTCGGAGAACTGGGAGATCGTGAAGATCTCCCTCCCGGCCGACCTCTCCCGCTACGTCGTCGAGAAGGGCTCCATCACCGTCGACGGCATCAGCCTCACGGTCGTGGACGCCGGTCCCGACTACTTCACCGTCAGCCTCATCCCGACCACCCTCGCCCTGACCACGCTCGGCCACAAGCAGCCCGGCGACCCGGTCAACCTCGAGGTCGACGTCGTCGCCAAGTACGTCGAGCGGCTGCTCGGCGACCGCGCCCAGGGGGCCGCCCAGTGAACTGGCTGAACTCCGAGGCCTTCACCCTCTTCGGCCAGCGCATCATCTGGTCGGACATGACCGGCAACATCCTCGGCCTGATCACCCTCGCCCTCGGCTGGCGCCGCTCCCTGTGGACCTGGCCCGTGCAGTTCCTCTCCGGGCTCGTCCTGTTCGCCGCCTTCTACGGCCATCTGACCGGCAGCGCCGGCAAGCAGGCCGTCGTCATGGCCGTCGCCCTCTACGGCTGGTGGCAGTGGCGGCGCAACAAGAACCGCTCGGACGACGGTCACATCGCCCCCCGCTTCGCCACCTGGCGCGAGCGCGCGGCCATGCTCGGCGCGGCCGCCGCCGGCACCGTCGCCGTGGCCCTGCTCTTCACGGCCTACCCGTCGCTGTCCTGGGACCCCTGGCCCGACGCCTACATCTTCGTCGGCACCATCGTGGCCATGTACGCCCAGGCCAAGGGCATGGTCGAGTTCTGGATCGCCTGGCTGCTGGTCGACCTCGTCGGCGTGCCCCTCAACTTCGCCAACGGCTACGCCTTCTCCGGTTTCGTCTACGTCATCTACGGCGCACTCGTCCTGTGGGGCATGCGCGACTGGTGGCTGCGCTCCCGCAAGAGCACGCAGCCCGTCCTGGAAGGAGCCCCGGCATGACCTCGGCACCGCCCCTGTACGACACCGACGCCATCGAGAACTTCGGCCTCGACCCCGTCGAGCAGGCCATCGCCGACATCGCGGCCGGCCGCCCGGTCGTCGTCGTGGACGACGAGGACCGGGAGAACGAGGGCGACCTCGTCATCGCCGCCGAGAAGGCGACCCCTGAGATCGTCGCGTTCATGATGAGCGAGTGCCGGGGACTGATCTGCGCGCCCATGGAGGGCGGGGAACTGGACCGGCTCCAGCTCCCGCAGATGGTCCAGGACAACACCGAGTCGATGAAGACCGCGTTCACCGTCTCGGTGGACGCCTCGGCCGCGCACGGTGTGAGCACCGGCATCTCGGCCTCCGACCGCGCGACCACGCTCCAGCTGCTCGCGAGCGGCACGGCCGAGCCCGCCGACTTCGTCCGGCCCGGCCACATCTTCCCGCTGCGCGCCAAGCCCGGCGGGGTACTCGTCCGCAACGGCCACACCGAGGCCGCCGTCGACCTCGCCCGGCTCGCGGGCCTGCGCCCGGCCGGCGCCATCGTGGAGATCGCCGGCGAGGACGGCCGGATGCTCCGCCTGCCCGAGCTGATCCCGTTCGCCCGCAAGCACGGCCTGACGATCATCTCCATCGAGGACCTGATCGCCTACCGCCGCGGCAGCGAGCCCACCGTCCGCCGCGAGGCCGAGACCCGCCTGCCCACCCGGCACGGCACCTTCACCGCCTACGGCTACCGCTCCACCGTCGACGGCGTCGAGCACGTCGCCCTCGTCCACGGCCAGATCGGCGCCGGCGAGGACGTCCTGGTCCGCGTCCACTCCGAATGCCTCACCGGGGACGTCTTCGGCTCCCTGCGCTGCGACTGCGGCCCCCAGCTGGACACCGCCCTGCGGCGCATCCAGGAGGAGGGCCGGGGCGTGGTGGTCTACCTGCGCGGCCACGAGGGACGCGGCATCGGCCTGCTGTCCAAGCTCCGCGCGTACGAACTCCAGGAGCGGGGCCGCGACACCCTCGACGCCAATCTCGAACTCGGCCTGCCCGCCGACGCCCGCGACTACGGCGCGGGCGCGCAGATCCTCGCCGACCTCGGCGTGCGCAGCGTCCGGCTGATGACCAACAACCCCGACAAGACCGACGCGCTGCTGCGGCACGGCCTGAAGGTCACCGGCCGCGAGTCGATGCCGGTCCAGGCCGGCGAGCACAACCTGCACTACCTGCGCACCAAGCGCGACCGTATGGGACATGACCTGCCCTGGCTGGACACGCCGGCCGTGGCGGCCAACCAGTAAGCACGACAGCAAGGCACTTGAGGAGACACGTGAGCGGCAAGGGTGCACCGGAGTTGTCCGTACGCAACGCGAGCGACCTGAGGGTCGCCGTCATCGCGGCGCAGTGGCACGAGAAGGTGATGGACGGTCTGGTGGACGGCGCCCTGCGCGCCCTGCGCGAGCTGGGGATCGACGAGCCGACCCTGATCCGGGTCCCGGGCAGCTTCGAACTCCCGGTCGCGGCCAAGGTGCTGGCCGGGCGCGGCTACGACGCCGTGGTCGCCCTCGGCGTCGTCATCCGCGGCGGCACCCCGCACTTCGACTACGTGTGCCAGGGGGTCACCGCCGGCCTCACCCAGGTCAGCGTCGAGACCGGCGTGCCCGTCGGCTTCGGCGTGCTCACCTGCGACACCGAGGAGCAGGCTCTGGACCGGGCCGGCCTGGAGGGCTCGAACGAGGACAAGGGCCACGAGGCGGTGACCGCGGCGGTGTCGACCGCCGCCACGCTGCGCTCGGTATCCGAACCCTGGCACTGAGGCACCGGCCGGAGCGCGTAGGGTAAGGACCACCATGTCCAAGAAGACGTTCGAGGAGCTCTTCACCGAGCTCCAGCAGAAGGCCGCCCACGGCGACCCCGCCACCTCCCGCACCGCAGAGCTGGTAGGCAAGGGCGTCCATGCCATCGGCAAGAAGGTCGTCGAAGAGGCCGCCGAGGTCTGGATGGCCGCCGAGTACGAGGGCAAGGAGGCGGCCGCCGAGGAGATCTCCCAGCTGCTGTACCACGTCCAGGTGATGATGGTCGCCCGCGGGATCTCCCTGGACGACGTCTACGCCCACCTGTAACCCGCCCGCCGCACAAGCCGTAGAAAACCCCTTCACGCAAAGGAAGCCGACCTCATGCTGCGCATCGCCGTCCCCAACAAGGGTTCACTGTCCGGCCCTGCGGCGGAGATGCTGCATGAGGCCGGCTACCAGCAGCGCCGGGAGTCCAAGGAGCTGCGGATCGTCGACCCGGGCAACGAGGTGGAGTTCTTCTACCTCCGCCCCCGCGACATCGCGATCTACGTCGCCTCCGGCCGCCTCGACCTGGGCATCACGGGCCGCGACCTGCTGATCGACTCCGGCGCCGGCGCCGAGGAGATCCTGCCGCTCGGCTTCGCCCGCTCCACCTTCCGCTTCGCCGCCAAGCCGGGCACCGCGAACGGCATCGAGGACCTCAAGGGCAAGACGGTCGCCACCTCCTACGAGGGCATCGTCGCCGGGCACCTCGAGGAGCGCGGCGTCGACGCCTCCGTCGTCCACCTGGACGGCGCCGTGGAGACCGCGATCGAGCTGGGCGTCGCCGAGGTCATCGCCGACGTCGTCGAGACCGGCACCAGCCTGCGCAACGCCGGCCTGGAGGTCTTCGGCGAGCCGATCATGAAGTCCGAGGCGATCGTCATCCGCCGCACCGGCGCCGGCGCCGAGGAGCCGAAGGTCCAGCGGTTCCTGCGCCGCCTCCAGGGCGTCCTGGTCGCCCGGACGTACGTGATGATGGACTACGACTGCCGGGTGGAGCAGCTCGAGAAGGCCGTCGCGCTCACCCCGGGCCTGGAGTCCCCGACCGTCTCCCCGCTGCACAACGAGGGCTGGGTCGCGGTCCGCGCCATGGTCCCCGCCAAGGAGGCGCAGCGGATCATGGACGACCTGTACGCCATCGGCGCCCGCGCGATCCTGACCACGGCCATCCACGCCTGCCGCCTGTAAGGGGTGCGCACCGAGATGTCCGACACGCCCACCCTTCCCGCCCTCCCCGTCACCTTCCGGCCGGGCCACACCCGGGCCATCCTGCTCACCGCCGGGGTGCTGATCTTCCTGACCATCTCCGGGATCGCGCTGCTGCTGGAGCAGCTCGGCCCGGGGGAGCGGGCCAGCTTCATTGTCACCGGGGCGCTGATCTTCTGGGTGCTGGCCCGGATCTCCCGGGTGAAGGTCGTCGCCGACGAGTCCGGCGTGACCGTGGTGAACATCGCAAGCCGGCGGCGCCTGGAATGGCCGGAGATCCTTCAGGTGAACCTCCGTCCGGGGGATCCCTGGGTCTTCCTCAACCTCAGCGACGGCACCAGCCTGCCCGCGCTCGGCATCCAGCCGGGGCTCGCCAAGCAGCGCGCCATCGCCGACGCGCGGGCCCTGCGGGCCCTTGCCGAAGCCCGTGCGACGGCCCACCCGGCGGACGGCCGGGGCTGACTCGGGGCAGCGTCAGGGGTGATTCCGGGCTCACTCCGGGTCGCCCACCCTGCCCCCTGGGCGCCGTCTTGATTAATCTGGTGACGGAGGCCCTTTCGCCGGGCCTTCGCCCCTGGACGCCAGCCGGCGCACAGGGGTTCCTGCTACCCGAGGAGTGACTCCCTCCAGCGATGGACGGATCGTCCTGTAGTACCTGCGCCGCCCCGACCCGACATACCGGGAAGGCGGTGGCAGCGTGACCATCTCTTTGCTGCTCCTGGGAGCGGCTTTCCTGCTGATCCTCGCCAACGGCTTCTTCGTGGCCGCCGAGTTCGGCCTGGTGACCGTCGAGGCGACGGAGGCCGAGAAGGCTGCCGCCGAGGGCGACCGACGGGCCCGCAGGGTCGCCGAGTCGCTCAAGGAGCTGTCCTTCCAGCTGTCCGGCACCCAGCTCGGCATCACCATCACCTCCCTGGTCGTCGGCATGCTCGCCGAGCCCGCCCTGGCCCGCCTGCTGCGGGGCCCGTTCGCCGCGCTCGGCATCCCGGGCGGTGCCGTCTCCGGTGTCGCCGTGGTCGTCGGCATGCTGCTGGCCTCCGCGGTCCAGATGGTGATCGGCGAGCTCGTGCCCAAGAACTGGGCGGTGTCCAAGCCGCTGCCGGTCGCCCGGTTCGTGGCCGGCCCGCAAGCCGGCTTCTCCCGCCTGTTCCGCCCGGTGATCGCCGCGCTCAACACGGTCGCCAACCGTCTGGTGCGGGCCCTCGGCGTCGAACCCGCCGTGGAACTGGCCTCCGCCCGCACCCCGGGCGAACTCGTCTCCCTGGCCCGCCACTCCGCGCAGGCCGGAGCCCTGGAGCAGGACACGGCCGACCTGTTCGTACGCACCCTGTCCCTGGGCGAGCTGACCGCACAGCACGTCATGACCCCGCGGGTGAAGGTCAGCGCCCTCCAGGACACGGCCACCGCCGAAGACGTCGTCAACCTCACCCGGGCCACCGGCCTGTCCCGCTTCCCGGTCTACCGGGAGAAGATCGACGAGATCGTGGGCATGGCCCATCTGAAGGACGCCCTCGCCGTCCCCGTGCACGACCGCCTGCGCACCCCCGTCGGCCGTATCGCCCGCAAGGCGCTGCTGGTCCCGGAGACCCTGCCGGTCCAGCCCCTGCTGACCCGGCTCCGCTCCGAGCAGCCCATCGCGGTCGTCGTCGACGAGTACGGCGGCACGGCCGGCGTGGTCACCCTGGAGGACATCGTCGAGGAGCTCGTCGGCGAGGTGCGCGACGAGCACGACGCCAAGGACATGCCCGAGCTGGCCCCCGCCCCGCCGGAGGACGGCCGGCCCGCCTGGGACGCCGACGGCAGCTGCCGCGTCGACATTCTCCAGCGCATAGGCCTCGACGTGCCCGAGGGGCCGTACGAGACGGTCGCCGGACTCGTCGCCGACCTGCTGGGCCGCATCCCCGCCCCCGGCGACCGGGCGGAGCTGCCCGGCTGGCGCCTCTCGGTCCGCCAGGTCGGCCACTACCGCGCCGAGCGGGTCCGCCTGGTCCGTACGGCCCCGGCGGCCAACGTGATGGAGGCCGCCCGATGAGCGTCCTCCAACTGGTCTTCGCGGCGCTGCTCGTGCTCGCCAACGGCTTCTTCGTCGGCGCCGAGTTCGCGCTCGTCTCGGTGCGCCGCAGCCAGATCGAACCGCTCGGCACCGCCCGCGCCCGCCAGGTGATCCACGGCCTGGAGCGGCTGCCGCAGATGATGGCCGCGGCCCAGTTCGGCATCACCGTCTGCTCGCTGACCCTCGGCGCGGTGGCCGAGCCGACGGTGGCGCATCTGCTGGAGCCGGTGTTCGCCGCGGTCCACCTCCCCGACGGCATGGTCCACCCGCTGGGCTACGTCATCGCGCTGGCCGCGGTGGTCTTCTTCCACCTGGTCATCGGCGAGATGGTGCCGAAGAACCTCGCGATGGCGGCCCCCGAGAAGGTGGCGCTCTGGCTCAGCCCCGGCCTGGTCTGGTTCGCCCGCGTCTGCAGGCCGATCACCGTGGCCCTCGGCGCCTGCGCCCAGGCCATCCTGCGGCTCTTCCGGGTCGAGCCCAGGGACGAGGTCGAGGCCGTCGTCACCACCGAGCAGCTCAACCGCCTGCTGGAGGACTCCGGCCAGGCCGGCCTGCTCGACCCCGAGGAGCGGGAGCGCCTGGAGGACGCCCTGGAACTGGGCTCCCGCCCGGTGACGGACGTCCTGCTGCGCCGGGAGTCCCTGGTCACGGTGACGCCGGCGGTCACCCCCGGCGAGATCATCGAGCTGACGGCCCGCACCGGGTACTCCCGCTTCCCGGTCGCCGCGTCGGACAAGGGCCCCTTCATGGGGTATCTCCATGTCAAGGACGTGCTGGACCTGGAGCACTCCGACCGCGCCGTCCCGCAGGACGTCTGGCGCCCCATGACCACCTTGCGGGCGGAGCTGCCGCTCGACGACGCGCTGACGGTCATGCGGCGAGCGGCCACGCACCTGGCGCAGGTCGCCGACGCCTCCGGCAAGGTGCTGGGGCTGGTGGCCCTGGAGGACGTCCTGGAGCTGCTGGTGGGCGAGGTCCGCGACCCGGCCCACCGGGAGATGCCGGAGCCGCGGGTGAGCGGGGAACCGGAGCAGGTGCTCGCTTCCTAGCCCGGGTGGTGCGGGAGCTGCGCGGGTGCAGCCCGGCGGTGGGCGGGTCGTACCCGCGCGGCGGAGCCGCACGGCGAACGCGGCCCCGCGCCCCTTCGGGTGCATCACATACCCGACGGATCGTGCGGCCCCCGCCCCGAGAGCACCTCGCCGTACGCCTGCATGAGATCCGGCAACCGCAGCGTGGCCAGGTCCTCCCGGGACAGGGAACCCGGGTACGTCGACAGCCTCAGATCCCGGTACGCGCAGCTCTTCTCGTACAGGGTCCTGAGGAACCGCCCGTTGCCCAGCTCGTCGATCCAGCCCTGTTCGACCACGTGCCCGGCGATCGAGCGCAGCTCCTCCAGTGCCTCCTCGTCCCACACGTCCCCGTTCTCCCCGGCCAGCACCTTGCCGATCTCGGTGAGTTCCTGCGGACGGTAGGAGGGAAAGTCGACGCGGGTGGTGAAACGGGAGGACAGCCCGGGGTTCGCGGCCAGCAGCCGGTCCATGCCCTCCGGGTAGCCGGCGAGGATCACCACCAGATGGTCCCGGTTGTCCTCGGCCCGCTTCAGCAGCACCTGCAGGGCCTCGTCGCCGTACGCGTCCCCCTTGCCGTACCCGGAGTTGGACAGCGAGTACGCCTCGTCCACGAACAGCACGCCGCCGATCGCGGAGTCGATCAGCTCGTTGGCCTTCACGGCCGTCTGCCCGAGGTACTCGCCGACCAGATCCGCCCGCTGGGCCTCCACCAGATGGTCGCCGCCGAGCAGCCCGAGCGCGTAGAACACCCGGCCCAGGATCCGGGCCACCGTCGTCTTGCCGGTGCCCGAGGGGCCGGAGAAGACGAAGTGCCGTTTCGGCGGCTGCACCGGCAGCCCCTGACCGGCCCGCAGCCGCGCCATGTTCAGCTGCGCGGACAATGCCTTGACCTGGCGTTTCACCGGTTCCAGGCCCACCATCCGCTCGAGTTCGGCGAGCGCCTCCTCCAGGAGGGCGGGGTCGGTCGGACCGGCCGGGATCGGCGAGGAGGAGGACAGGCCGGTCTTCATGCGCACCGCCGGATCGGACACCGACGGCAGGGGACCCGTCGGCAGATCCGGCTCCGGCAGCCGCAGATCACGCCCCTCGGTGCCGAAGATCGGATCGAAACCGTCGGGGCCGTCCACGCTGTCCTGCCCCGCGCCGGTCAGCGTGATCGCGGCGAGGTCGGCGGTGTCGTCGTACCCGTCGCCCTCGGCGATCGCCGCCAGCCGCGCCGAGGTGTCCATGAAGGCGGGGTCGACGCGGTGCACGGCCCGGTACAGGGGGAGGGCGGCCGCCGAGCGTCCCGTGCCCTCGTGCGCCCGCGCCAGCCAGTAGCGCAGCTCCTTGCGCTGCGGCTGCTCGCTGCGGCAGCGCATCAGCGCCGCCGACAGCAGGGGTTCGGCCTGGCCGTACATCTCCAGCCGGACCCGGGCCATGCCGCCGAACAGGCCCGCCTCGATGCCGAGCATGGGATCGTCCAGCAGCGGGTCGGTGTGCCGTACCAGCTGCTCCCAGTCCTTGACCAGGTAGGAGCGGCAGGCGTGCAGAAAGCGCACCTGCGGGTCGGTGTCGACCGGGGGCAGCCCGGCGAGGGCCCGGTCCAGTTCGGGCACGTGCCGGCCGTCCAGCCAGTGCGAGGCGTGCGCGAGCAGCAGATCGCGCGGGCTCTCCAGCACCGGCTGCACCCACCAGCCCAGCCAGTACCAGGAGTTGAGCGACCGGCGGTGCCGGGCGCGCTGTTCGCCGAAGCGGTCGCGGTGCCGGAACATCCTCAGCAGCGAGGTCGTCGTGTCGACCCGGAGCGCGTGCAGCCCGAGCCAGCCGTCGGCCATCCCGGGGTCCATCCGCACCGCGGCGCGGAACTCCTCCTCCGCCTGCGGATAGGCGCCCATCGTGTAGGCGTCCACCCCCCGCAGCCAGGCCAGGTCGGCCGGGGCCTCGGGGCCCTGCGTGCCGAAGTCCATCCCGTCCCCCCACAGACCGTGTCCCCGTGGATCACCACCGGGCAGTCGCCCGACGGCCGCCGCGGTCGAAGCGCTGTGCCGCGGACCGGAGTTACCAGTGCGCGAGGCAGCCTCGAAGGTCGCACCGAGGGCATCGTACCCGCGCGGAGACCGCGTGCCGAAGGGTGCCGCACAGGCCGTTCGACGAGGTGGGAGCAGACGGGGCGCACAGGGCTCGGTGACCGTCGGTGAGCGGATCGGAGCGCGCGGGGCCGGGGAAGGGGTGAAGCGGACAGAACGAAGCCCCCGATCACGGGGGAACAACCGGGGGCTTCGCGTCTGTGGCGGCTTCGCATCACCGCTCATTGAGAACGTAAGACCTGTACGGCCCCCGGGTCAAGCCGAGTTGGGACACTGGCGGAAGTTCCCCCGCAAGGGTCTTCACGGGTTCACCACAACGCGGACGGTCCATCACTGTGGGTCACATCTTGGTCCGGTCCAGTCGTTGACCCAGGCCCCGGAAGCACCTCATATCCCTTCTGTGTCTGCAGCACCAGAAGATCGGCATGGGGGCGTGAGGGGTCCCGGGCGAAGTGCGCGCGCTCCGCCGCGACCCAGCCCTTCCAGAACTCGCGCTGCTCCGGCCCGTCCCGCAGCCGGCCGCGCATCCAGGACTCCTCCCGGGGCACCTCCATCCACAGCAGCAGGGCCAGATACGGCCGCAGCGCCCGGCGGCCCGCGCCGACGCCCTCGACGAGGACCACGGGCGCGGCCGGCAGCGGGCGCGGCGCGCCGAAGCTGCGGGCCCGCCAGTCGTAGGGCGTGTAGGAGGCGCTCTCGCCGCGGGCGAGCGGCTCGATCACCTGGGTCATCAGCCGGCCGGTCCACTCGAAGAGCTGCTCGTGACTGGCGATGTCGTCGAGGTGCAGCACCGGAGCCCCGCCGAGCGCGGCGGCCACCTGCCCGGCGAAGGTGGACTTCCCCGAACCGGCGTGCCCGTCGACGCCGACCAGCCGGACCGGCCCGACGGAGGGAGGCAGCCCGCGCAGCCGGGCGGCGAGTTCGCGAATGACGGTTCCCCCGGTGCGGGTCGATGCGGGCGGTTGTCCGGAAACAGTGTAGTAGTGCCGTATAGAGGCCCGGTGTGACCCTTTGCCGCCGTACGGCCGCAACCGCGCGGAACCGAAAAAGTCACGTTTTGAATCATCGGCGGCCGGCCGGTCATTGGGCTCGGATAAACATTCACGAAACCCCTGACCGATATGTCGAATCACCCGTTCCGGGTGTGCCCGCCACTGAGTAAGGTGCCTCCAGCACGACCGACCACGGGGACTGGCAGGGGGAGATGGCCGCGGAGTTATTCGAAGGGCACTATGTGTGGCACCCGGCGGCCGACGACCGCGTCCTCGCGAGCGCGTGCGTCGATGTGCGCGCCGGGCGTTATCGCTGCGCCTACGAAGCGCTCGCCGAGACGCGTTCCGACTTCGCCCTGCGCGCCCACCGCTCGCTGGTCCTCGCCTCCGAGGCGGCCGGCACCGATCTCGTCGAGCGCTGGCTCGCCGAGGAGCCGACGCCCGAGTCCGCGCTGATGTGGGCCAGGGTCGCGGTGCAGCGCGCGCTGCGGGCCGCCGACGCGCACGACGAGCGCGCCGAGGCGCTGGAGCGGATCGCGCTGACCGCCTGCGACCGGGCCGCCGCCATGGCTCCCAAGGACCCCACACCCTGGGTCGCCAGGCTCGCCATGGCCCGGCTGCACCGGCCGCGCGATCCGGCCCCGCACGGCCTGCTCACCTCGCCGTCCGGCCCCTGGCGGCTGTTCGCGCACGTCCTGTCGCTGGACCCCTGGCACCGCGAGGGCCACCACCGCTTCCTGTCCTTCTTCTTCACGCGACACGGCGGCTCGGTCAACGCGGCCTGGGACGTGGCCGCCTTCCTCAGCCAGCGGGCGCCCGCCGACTCCGCCCTGCGGGTGCTGCCCCTGGTGGCCCTGGTGGAGAGCTACAACCCCACCCAGCTGCTCGCCGACCGCGTCTGGGAACAGCCGCAGTGGCGCTCCACCGCGCTGGCGATCTACCAGAACTGGCTGCCCGCGGTGGCCGGTTACCGCTTCACCCCGGTGCTCGACCTGGCCTACCTCGCACACGCCCTGGTCATGGCCCAGTGCGTGTTCGAGGCCCGGGCGGTGCTCACGGCGATGGGCCCGTACGCCTCCCGCATGCCCTGGAGCGCCTTCGGCGACCCCGCCGAGCAGCTCTCCCGGGCCCGGCGTGCCTGCGGCCTGCCCGTGCCGCGGCCCGACTGAGCCGCATCTGCTCCGCCCCTTCCCCCGGATTCACTCAGAGAAAGGCCTATCTGTGTCGGAACGGACATCGAAGCCGCGGGCGCAGGCTCGCGCGGGCGCGGACCCGGTCGTACTCGACGACGACGCGACCCTGCATGCGATGGGTTATCCGCGAAAACTCACCCGGCGTTTCCAGGCATTCGACAATTTCGCGATCTCCTTCACCATCATCAATATCCTCTCGGGTATTTTCTCGTCCTTCGGATTCGGTATGAACGCGGGCGGCCCCCGCATTCTCGTGTTCGGCTGGATCGGCGTCTGCGTCATGGTCCTGCTCATCGGCGCGTCCATGGCGGAAGTCGCCTCGGCCTATCCGACGAGCGGCGCCCTGTATTTCTCCGCCGGCAAACTCGCGAAGCGGCACAAGGGCGCCTGGTCCTGGTTCACCGGCTGGCTGAACTTCGTGGGCCAGATCGGCGGCACCGCCGCCACCGGCTATGCGGCCGCCACCTTCATCCAGGCGTTCCTGCACCTGCAGTGGCCCTCCTACCAGCCGACCGCGCACCAGACGGTGCTGATCACGGCCCTGATCATCGTCGTGCAGGGGCTCGCCAACACCTACACGGTGCAGCTCGTCGCCGTACTGAACCGTATTTCCGTGTGGTGGCTGCTGATCGGACTCGTGGTGATCGTGGGGGCACTGATAGTGATGCCCGATCATCATCAGCCGGTGTCCTTCGTGACGCATTTCGAGAACAACACCGGCTTCACGAGCGGCCTTTACGGCGGCATGCTCGGCCTGCTGGTCACCAGCTGGACGTTCACCGGGTTCGACGGCAGCTTCCACATGTCCGAGGAAACCGTGCACGCCACGGTGAACGCGCCGAAGGGGATCACCCGCGCCATCGGCTATTCCGCGATCACCGGCCTGATCCTGATGCTCGCACTGGTCTACAGCATTGGTGACTACGCCAAACAGTCGAGCGCCGACGCGCCTCCCGTCCAGATCCTCATCGACGGACTCGGGCTCGGCGCCGCCAAGGTCATGCTCCTCATCGTCATCGGCGCGATGCTCTTCTGCGGGCTCGCCAACCTCACCAGCAACACCCGGCAGATCTTCGCCTTCTCCCGCGACGGCGCCATGCCGGGCTCCCGCTGGTGGCACTCGGTCTCGCCGCGCACCCGCACCCCCGTGAAGGCGGTGTGGCTCGCGGTCGCCTGTTCGCTGGCGCTGGTCGTGCCCGGCTGGTGGTCCCACACCGCGTTCACCGCCATCGTCAGCGTCAACGTGGTCGGTCTCTTCCTCGCCTACGCGGTGCCGATCTTCCTGCGGCTGCGGCTCGGTGACGCGTTCCAGCCGGGGCCGTGGCACCTGGGGCGCTGGGGGCGGCCCGTCGGCTGGCTGGCGGTGGTCTGGATCGTGCTCAGCAGCGTCCTGTTCATGCTGCCGCAGGCGTCGCCGATCACCGTCGACTCCTTCAACTACGCGCCGATCGCGCTCGCCGTCGTCCTGCTCGTGGCGACGGTGTGGTGGTTCGCCACGGCCCGCCGCCGCTTCCAGGGGCCGATCAGCTACGGCCGCCCCGACGAGGTGGCGGCGATGGACCTCGTCTGACCGACCCGCTCGGGTCCGGGTGTGCGGGCGCGGGGGCTGACCGCCCGATCCGCCGCGCTCCACCCCGGCCCGCACCGGCACGGCTCGGCTGCGGAAGGCGCTTTCACCGGCCCAGACCAATATTGGTGGCGCGGCATGCGCCGAAGTGCTGGCAGGCCCCTGCCGCCTGCTCCATAGTTGGCGCACAACCGCACCGGATCACCGGACACCCGGGGGTAATCGCGCCCATGAGCAGAGCCCAACAGCCGTCCCGCAGAACCGTCCTCACCGCCGCCGTCGCCGCGGCGGTGGCCGGCGGCACGGCCCCCGCTGCCGCCGCAGCGCGGCGACCCGCCGCCGGTACGGGCGGCGCGCCGGCCCGCCCGATCGACTACCACGCCTGGACCACCTACCGCGAGTGGCGCCTCGGCGCCGCCCAGGGCGTCCGGGCCGTCGCCGGCGCCCGCCCCGGCGTCGTGATCGGGGCCCCCGCCGGCCGCACCGACTACACCGACCCGCACACCGGCACCACCGCCACCTGGGACTACGCCACCTGGACGTCTCCCGTGCACCGGCTCACCGCGCCCGCCACCGAGGTCGTCTCCTCCTGGAACGCGCAGACGCCCGACGGCACCTGGCTCCAGGTGGAGCTGCAGGGCACCTACTCCGACGGCGCCGAGACCCCCTGGTACGTGATGGGCCGCTGGGCGGCCGGCGACCAGGACATCAAGCGGACCTCGGTGGACGGCCAGAGCGACGGCAAGAGCAGCATCTGGACCGACACCTTCGCCATCGACGACGCGAGCACCGGTCTGCGCCTGACGTCGTACCGGCTGCGCCTGACCCTCTACCGCAGGCCCGGCACCCACCTGACCCCCACCGTGTGGCGGCTCGGGGCCATGGGCTCCGACATCCCCGACCGCTTCACCGTGCCCGCCTCCACCCCGGGCCTCGCCCAGGAACTGGCCGTCCCGCGCTACTCGCAGGAGATCCACAAGGGCCAGTACCCGCAGTACGACGGCGGCGGCGAGGCCTGGTGCAGCCCCACCTCCTCCTCGATGATCATCGAGTACTGGGGCGGCCGGCTCACTCCCGAGCAGCTGTCCTGGGTCGACCCGGCGTACGCCGACCCGCAGGTGGACAACGCCGCCCGCTTCACCTACGACTACCAGTACGAGGGCTGCGGCAACTGGCCGTTCAACGCCGCCTACGCGGCCACGTTCGAGGGCCTCCAGGGCGTGGTCACCCGGCTCGCCTCGCTCACCGACCTGGAGACGTTGATCGCCGCCGGCATCCCGGCCATAACGTCCCAGTCGTTCCTCAAGACCGAGCTGACCGGCGCGGGTTACGGCACCTCCGGCCATCTGATGACGGTGATCGGCTTCACCGCGGACGGCGACGTGATCGCCAACGACCCCGCCTCGCCGAGCGACGACGCGGTCCGACGGGTGTACCTGCGCCGGGAGTTCGAGAACATCTGGCTGCGCACCAAGCGGTACAACGCCTCCGGCAACGTCGCCTCGGGCACCGGGGGAGTCTGCTACCTCTACTTCCCGGCCCACCCGACCCCGCTCCAGCGCAAGGCGCTCGCCGCGGTGGGTGTGCGCTGACCGTGTGAGCAAGCTCATCGCCGCGAACGCCGTCGCGGGTGGCAAGGTGGCCACATGGACACGACCGCACTCCCGGCCACCGCCACCCGCGCCCGCACCGGCGGACCCCAGGACGACGGCCCGCAGATCCTCGAGCACGTCATGGGCTGGATCCTCGTGGCGGTCGTCGCGATGCTCGTGACCCGGCTCGGCCTGCTCTGACGCGACCCGCTCACGTGTGCGGCATGTTCTGACATACTGCTCAGGTCCCGCCGACCGCCTGGAGCAGGGCCGACCTTGAATACGCCGGATCAGCGTGCCCTCGTCCGTCCCCGGACGCGCGGCACCGAGCGCTCGGCAGCGCGCCGCGCCGAACTCATCGCCATCGGGCGGAAGTTGTTCGCCGACACGTCCTACGACGCGCTGTCCATGGACGACATCGCCCGCCAGGCCCAGGTCGCCAAGGGGCTGATCTACTACTACTTCCAGTCCAAGCGCGGCTACTACCTGGCCATCGTCCAGGACTCCGTCGCCGACCTGGTCGCCTTCGCCGCGAGCGGGCTGGAGCTGCCCGCCGTGGAGCGCGTCCACCGCACCGTTGACGGCTATCTGCGCTACGCCGAGCACCACAAGGCGGCCTACCGCACCATCGTCAGCGGCGGCGTCGGCTTCGACGCCGAGGTGCACGCCATCCGGGACGGGGTGCGCGAGGCGATCATCGCCACCATCGCCGAGGGCGCCTACGGCCGCGGCGACATCCCGCCGCTGGCCCGGATGAGCCTGCTGTCCTGGGTGTGCGGCGTGGAGGGCGCGACCCTGGACTGGATCGACCGCCCCGAGCTGTCCCGCGACACCATGCGCGCACTGCTGGTGAAGACGCTCGGCGGAGCCCTGCGCGCCGTCGAGGAACTGGCCCCCTCCCTCCGCGCGCCGGAGCCGGCCCGCCGCGACGCCTGAGGGCCGTGCGCGGGGAGACGTCCAGACCACTCCGCGGTCGGTTCCGGCCCTGTTCGGAGCCCTCGGCTGGATTCTTGAAGTAAGCGGTCGTTAACTGGTGACGTGAAGTCGCTGATCGGGCATACTCACTGCGCACGCCACTGGTCAGCCGCTTCCGTGACCCGGAAGAGGGCGCCTTCGGCGATCCGGAACGACCAGGCGGAGCCGCCCCCACCCCACGGGCCACACCGCCGGTGCCCGAAAGAGGGAGGAGACCGTCGCCATGTCCGACCGCGACCCGCAGCCGGTGGAACGTCAGCTGCCGACGGAGGAGGCGCGGGATCTGCTCGCCCTCGTCCGGGACATCGCCCAGCGCGAGATCAGGCCGAAGGCCGCCGAGGAGGAGGACGCGGGACGCTTCCCGCGCGAGGTCTTCACCCTGCTGTCCGAGTCGGGCCTGCTCGGCCTGCCGTACGACTCCGAGCACGGCGGCGGCGACCAGCCGTACGAGGTCTACCTCCAGGTCCTGGAGGAGCTGGCGATGGCCCGGCTCACCGTGGGTCTGGGCGTCAGCGTGCACACGCTCGCCTCCTACGCGCTCGCCACCTACGGCACCAAGCAGCAGCAGGTCGAGCACCTGCCCGCCATGCTCGGCGGCGGTCTGCTCGGCGCCTACTGCCTCTCCGAGCCGTCCTCCGGCTCCGACGCGGCCTCGCTCCGTACGAAGGCCGTGCGCGACGGCGACGACTGGGTGATCAACGGCACCAAGGCCTGGATCACGCACGGCGGCATCGCCGACTTCTACACCGTGATGGCCCGCACCGGCGAGGAGGGCCCGCGCGGGATCACCGCCTTCCTGGTCCCGGGGGACGCGCCCGGGGTGAGCGGTGCGGCGCCGGAGAAGAAGATGGGCCTGAAGGGCTCGCCCACCGCGCAGGTGCACTTCGACGGCGTCCGGATCGGCGACGACCGCCGGATCGGCGAGGAGGGCCAGGGGTTCTTCATCGCCCTGTCCGCCCTCGACTCCGGCCGGCTCGGCATCGCCGCCTGCGCGATCGGGCTCGCCCAGGCCGCACTGGACGAGGCGGTCGCCTACGCCACCCAGCGCCGGCAGTTCGGCCACCCCATCGCCGACTTCCAGGGCCTGCGCTTCATGCTCGCCGACATGGCCACCCAGATCGAGGCGGGCCGCGCCCTGTACCTCGCGGCGGCCCGGCTGCGCGACGCCGGCAAGCCGTTCGCCAAGCAGGCCGCCATGGCCAAGCTGCACTGCACCGACACGGCCATGAAGGTCACCACGGACGCCGTGCAGATACTCGGCGGCTACGGCTACACCGCGGACTTCCCGGCCGAGCGCTACATGCGCGAGGCCAAGGTGCTGCAGATCGTCGAGGGCACCAACCAGATCCAGCGGATGGTCATCGCCCGTCACGTGGCGGGACCCGAAGGTCGCTGAACTGTCCCTCGAGGACCGTCGGGGCCGCCAGCCTGGTCCACTCCGGGTCGTGGCGGCCCGGCAGCGTCCGGCCCCGGTCGGCCCACGTGCGCATGAGATCGCGGTAGATGGGCGGGTCCTGCGGCACGGGCGGCGGAACCGATTCTGCCGGGCGCGGAACGAAGATGCGGCGCTGACGCCCGGTGACCGAGTGCATGGGGGTCATGCCTGGGCAACGCCCGAGCCCCCGGGCAGGTCACCGTCCGGCGGAATCGCGCGTCAGTTCAGCGGCGCCCACTCCCGGTTCCGGCCTGGCCCACCGACGTGCCGTCCGCGGGCAGGCCCGGTTCCGTGGCCGGCGTACATCGGGAGGGGCGACTGTCCCGGCGGCCCGGACACGCCGATCCCGCACCACGGCGGCCTGCGCGCCATGGTGCGGGGCAGGTGCGCAAGGCGGCTCAGGCGGCCTGGCGGCGCATCGCCGGCACGCGCATCGGGCGCGAGCCCGGGCCGCCGACGTGCGAGAAGGGCTGCGTCCGCCAGTTCAGACCCTGGGGGAGCGTCAGCAGCAGGGCGGTGTCCTGCTCCTGCGGCTCGACGGACTCGTCCGCGGGGCGGGCGTCGGCCGCGGCCCGGCCCGTACCGGCGCAGACCGTGAGCCCGAACGGGTTCCACGGCGAGGCGCACAGCGCGTGCTCCGGCAGGACCTGCTCGTCCGCCAGCAGCGCGATCGGCTGGGCGCAGTCCGGGCAGATCACCCGGTACATCTCGAAGGTGTCGTAGGCGTCCAGTTCGTCGTCGTAGGCGTCGGGTTCGACGCCCTCCGGCTCGGGCTCGACGACCGGCTGCTGCCGCTTGGACGCGGATCGACCAGGGCGATGGACACTCTGCATGGGATTCTCCCCCTAAGGCTGGGCCGTTAACGGCGCTGCGGCCTCGACCACAGCAAGCACTTCCCGTCCGCCCTCGGCGGTAATCACGGGAACATCTCGGAGGCCGTCCGTGGCGTGTGGCGTTCGTCACATGCCGCGTGCAGGTGCGTACTGTGGGCGGTTCGCGCCGGTTTTTGTATCGAAGCGGCCATGACCTGCGCTCTCGGCTATCCCAGGAGATCAGGCGCACTGTAGGTTTTGGCGCCATGGAGGAGCTCGACCGACAGATCGTGCAGCTGCTCGTCAAGGACGGGCGGATGAGCTACACAGACCTGGGCAAGGCCACGGGCCTGTCCACGTCGGCCGTGCACCAGCGGGTGCGCCGGCTGGAACAGCGTGGCGTCATCCGCGGCTACGCCGCGGTGGTCGACCCCGAGGCCGTCGGGCTGCCGCTCACCGCGTTCATCTCGGTGAAACCGTTCGACCCCAGCGCCCCCGACGACATCGCGGACCGCCTCGCGGGCGTCCCCGAGATCGAGGCCTGCCACAGCGTCGCGGGCGACGAGAACTACATCCTCAAGGTGCGGGTGGCCACCCCGCACGAACTGGAGGAGCTGCTGGCGCGGCTGCGCAGCCTGGCGGGGGTGTCGACCCGCACGACGGTGGTCCTGTCGACGCCGTACGAGGCCCGGCCGCCCAGGATCTGAGCACCGCACGGCGTGCCGTGCGCGTGCCCCGGGTGCAGCGGGCGCCGGCCGGGGCGGGAAACTGTCGCCATGAGTGACAGCACCGCCGAGCCCCCCAAGACCGTCCTGCTGCGCCGCGGCGAGGTGCACAGCCCCGCGGACCCCTTCGCCACGGCGATGGTGGTGGAACGCGGCCATGTCGCCTGGGTCGGCTCCGAGGGCGCCGCCGACGCCTTCGCCGACGGCGTGGACGAGGTGATCGACCTCGACGGCGCCCTCGTCACGCCCGCCTTCACCGACGCCCATGTGCACATCACCGCCACCGGTCTCGCCCTGACCGGCCTGGACCTGTCCGGCGCCCCCTCCCTGGAGACGGCCCTCGCCCTGGTGCGCGACTTCGCCGCCGCCCGCCCGGACGACCGCGTCCTGCTGGGCCACGGCTGGGACGCCGCCCGCTGGCCCGGCGGCCGCCCGCCGACCCGCGCCGAACTCGACGAGGCCACGGGCGGCCGGCCGCTGTACCTCTCCCGCATCGACGTGCACTCGGCGGTCGTCACCACGGCACTGCTCGACCTGGTGCCCAACATCGCGCCGGCGGACGGCCCGTTGACCGCCGACGCCCACCACGCCGTGCGGGAGGCCGCGCTCGCCGCCGTCACCCCCGCCCAGCGCGCCGAGGCCCAGCGCGCCGCGCTCGCCCACGCGGCCTCGCTCGGCATCGGCTCGGTGCACGAGTGCGGCGGACCGCAGATCTCCTCCGAGGACGACTTCACCGGCCTGCTCAAGCTCGCCGCCGAGACACCCGCCCCCCGGGTCGTCGGCTACTGGGCCGAGCAGAACGCCGACAAGGCACGGGAACTGGGCGCGGCCGGCGCCGCCGGCGACCTCTTCGCCGACGGGGCCCTCGGCTCGCACACCGCCTGTCTGCACGAGCCGTACGCCGACGCCGCCCACACCGGCACCGCCTACCTGGACGCGGACGCCGTCGCGGACCACGTCGTCGCCTGCACCGAGGCGGGACTGCAGGCCGGGTTCCACGCCATCGGCGACGCGGCCGTGACCGCCGTCGTGGCGGGCGTGCGCGCCGCCGCCGAGAAGCTCGGCCTGGCCCGGATCCGGGCCGCCCGCCATCGCGTCGAGCACGCCGAGATGCTCACCCCCGAGACGATCGCCGGCTTCGCCGAGCTGGGCCTGATCGCCTCCGTGCAGCCCGCCTTCGACGCGCTGTGGGGCGGTGACGACGGCATGTACGCCCGCCGTCTCGGCGCCGAACGGGCCCGCACCCTCAACCCCTTCGCGGCCCTGCTGCGCGCCGGGGTGCCGCTCGCCTTCGGCTCCGACAGCCCGGTCACCCCGCTCGACCCGTGGGGCACCGTCCGCGCCGCCGCCTTCCACCGCACGCCCGAGCACCGGGTCTCCGTCCGCGCCGCGTTCACCGCCCACACGCGCGGCGGCTGGCGCGCCGTGGGCCGGGACGACGCGGGCGTGCTGGTGCCGGGCGCGCCCGCCGACTACGCGGTCTGGCGCACCGACGAGCTGGTCGTCCAGGCCCCCGACGACCGGGTGGCCCGCTGGTCGACCGACCCGCGCTCCGGCACGCCCGGCCTGCCCGATCTCACCCCGGGCCGCGCCCTGCCGGTCTGTCTGCGCACGGTGGTCGGCGGGCGGACGGTCTTCGTACGGCCGGGCGAGTGATCTACGGGGGTGGCGCGGCGGCGAGCGGCCGGCGCCGCCCCGCCGCCCCACCTGCGCATCCTCCCCGCCCAGCCCGGCCTCCCGCGCGTTCTGCCAGGTCAGACGGCTGTTGACAGTCGGCGGCCAGGGGCCGGTAGGTTCGTCCGAGTCCACCACCGGACGCCCGACCGGGGAGCGTTCGCGCAACTCGGCGCAGCGCCGCTGGGTCAGGGACGGTGTGCCGCACCGGGGCACCGCCACTGGGAGCCAGGCTCAGCGCCCGCGCCGCCGAGGGAACGCTTCGGCCGGTCGGCAAGGTGTGACCCGGGTGGGGCCCGTGCGCTCAGTAGACAACGGCTTTCGGTCGATCCGCAGCCAGCGGGTCCCAGGTCGGCCCGAAGGGCGCCGGGCCCCCATCCGCAGGGGCCGCGAGGGTACCGAAAAGCGCATTCTTACCCCACTCTTGTGGAATCGACACCCCCATACGAACGACGTGTGCCGTCTTCCCACACGGCGGCCACTATGGTGGACCCCTGCGTACGACCAGAAGGGGCAGCAGTGAACGACGGCGACGGGACCCTCGCGGCCAAGGCCCAGGGGAGGCAGTTCGGTCCGCTCGGCACGGCCTTGGTGATCATTCCGACCTACAACGAGGCGGAGAACATCAAGACCATCGTCGGCCGGGTGCGCAAGGCCGTCCCAGAGGCGCACGTGCTGATCGCGGACGACAACAGCCCCGACGGCACCGGCAAGCTCGCCGACGAACTGGCCGCCGACGACGCCCACGTCCAGGTGATGCACCGCAAGGGCAAGGAGGGCCTCGGCGCCGCCTACCTCGCGGGCTTCCGCTGGGGCATGGAGCGCGACTACGGCGTACTGGTCGAGATGGACGCCGACGGCTCCCACCAGCCCGAGGAGCTGCCCCGGCTGCTCACCGCCCTGAAGAACGCCGACCTGGTGCTCGGCTCGCGCTGGGTGCCCGGCGGCCGCGTGGTGAACTGGCCCAAGTCCCGCGAGTTCATCTCCCGGGGCGGCAGCCTCTACTCCCGGCTCGCCCTCGATCTCCCGCTGCGCGACATCACCGGCGGCTACCGCGCCTTCCGCCGCGAGACCCTCGAGGGCCTCGGCCTGGACCAGGTCGCCTCGCAGGGCTACTGCTTCCAGGTCGACCTGGCGCGCCGCGCGGTCAAGGCCGGCTACCACGTGGTCGAGGTCCCGATCACCTTCGTCGAGCGCGAGCTGGGCGACTCCAAGATGAGCAAGGACATCCTCGTCGAGGCGCTGTGGCGGGTCACCGCCTGGGGCGCGGGCGACCGGTTCGCCCGGCTGACCGGCAAGAACAAGAGCGCCCAGTAGCGTCGCGCCTGCCTGGCCGCTCACCCCTTATCCCGCGCTGAGCCGCCGCCAGGCACACTGGGGAGCATGACGACTGGCGCTCCCACCTCTCCGTACACCGCCCGGCCCCGGCGTTCCCGGTTGCGCAGGTATCTGCCGCTGGGGGTCGCCGCCTGGCTGGTGCTGGAGATCTGGCTGCTGACCCTCATCGCGGGCGTGGCCGGCGGGCTCGCCGTGTTCCTGCTGCTCGTCGCGGGCCTGGTGGCGGGCTCCGCGGTCATCAGGCGGGCGGGCCGGCGCGCCTTCCAGAGCCTGAACGAGGCGCTGCGGCGCGGCGGTTCACCGGAGCGCGGCGGCGGCAACGGCCTGATGATGCTCGGCGGCCTGCTGCTGATGATCCCCGGTGTCCTGTCGGACGCTGCGGGTCTGCTCCTGCTGCTGCCGCCGGTGCAGCGGGCCGTGAGCCGGTACACCGAGAGCGCCCTGGACAAGCGACTGCGCACGGCGGCCCCGGGCAGCCTCGGCGACGCCTTCCAGCAGGTCCGCATCCACCGCCCCGACGGCAAGGTGGTGCCGGGCGAGGTCATCCGCGAGGACCGGCCGGGGCCGGGCGAGCAGCAGTGGCCGCCGCTGTCCCGATGAGCAGGTCCCGGAGGTCCCGCTGAGCAGGTCCCCGGACAGACGAAGACCGCGGGCGCCGTACGCGATTCACGTACGGCGCCCGCGGTCTTCGTATGCGCTGTATCCCGGCCCAGCCCCGCAGGGACTACGCCGACTTCCGGCTGTCCCGGGGGTGAACCGCGATGTTCATCGCTCCCGAGCGCAGAACCGCCAGGCGCTCCTCGAGGACCTCTTCGAGCTCCTCACGGGTGCGCCGCTCCATCAGCATGTCCCAGTGGGTACGCGCGGGCTTGGCCTTCTTCTCCTCAGGGCCGTCGCCGTCGACGAGGAGTGCCTGGGCTCCGCAGACCTTGCACTCCCACTCCGGCGGGATCTCCGCCTCGACCGAGAAGGGCATCTCGAAACGGTGCCCCTTCTCGCATGCGTACTCCACGGCCTGGCGCGGAGCCAGGTCGATACCGCGGTCCGTCTCGTAGCTGGTCACTACGAGGCGCGTACCGCGAAGAGCTCGCTCACTCATGAATCGTGCCTCCCGGGCTTGTCGCCCACAGGACAGGTGTCGCTGTCGTCGTCATCCGGTCAACGTCCGGTCGGCGGTAAAGATTCCCGTTCCGTGTCCCGTTCCGGGTCATGCGTCGCCGTCGTAGCCGCCCCTTGTTGTACCCACCGGCGCCCGGTTTGTCACATCTGCTAGCAGATGTCACCCAGCGTTTCGGCACCTTTGACGCGCAGTAACGGTACGCCTGGCAGGCCAAAGGCGTACACTACCGCCCTTTCGTGTTGAACGCTAAATCGGCGCTAGATCTTCTCCGGAACCGGATTGCCCGCGGCGCCGATCGCCCGCCGCACCGGGACCCGCGCCAGCAGCGCGAAACCGATGACGAAGAACGCCACCAGCGAGATGATCGCGGACCGATAGCTTCCGGTCAGCTGGTAGGTCATGCCGAACAGCAGCGGTCCCAGCCAGCTCATCCCGCGGTCGCTCAGCTCGTACGCCGAGAAGTACTCCGCCTCCTTGCCGGGCGGCACGAGATGGGAGAACAGCGACCGGGACAGCGCCTGGCTGCCGCCGAGGACCAGCCCGATCCCTGCGGCCAGGACGAAGAAGAACACCGGGGCCTTCGCGGGCAGGAAGTAGCCGGCGGCCAGGGTGGCCGTCCACGCCACCAGCGAGCCGAGGATCGTCCGCTGCGCGCCGTACGTCCTCGCCAGCCGTCCCATCGCCAGCGCTCCGGCCACCGCCAGCACCTGCACCAGCAGCACGGCCGTGATCAACGTCGACTGGCCGAGCCCCAGTTCCTGCGAGCCGTAGACGGAGGCCTGGGTGATCACCGTCTGGATGCCGTCGTTGTAGACGAGGTACGCCAGCAGGAAGGACAGCGTCAGCGGATACCGGCGCATCTCCCGGACCGTCGCCGCCAGCTGCCGGAATCCGGGCGCCGCCGAGCGCTCCACGCGCGCGTGCCGGTCGCGCAGCCTGCGCAGCGGTACGAGCGTGAAGGCGCCCCACCACAGGCCCGCCGAGGCCAGGCAGATCCGGACCGCGGCCGTCTCGGTCAGGCCGAAGGAGTCGTGCGCCGAGTACAGGACCAGGTTGGCGACCAGGACCGTGGAGCCCGCGGCGTAGCCGAAGGCCCAGCCCCGTGAGGAGACCGCGTCGCGCTCCTCGGGCGGGGCGATCTGCGGCAGATAGGAGTTGTAGAGCATCATCCCGACGGACTGCGCCGCGTTCGCCACCACCAGGAGCAGCCCGCCGAGCAGATACCGGTCGCCGTCGAGGAAGAACATGCCCGTGGTCGCGGCCGCGCCGGTGTACGCCGCCGCCGCGAGCAGCGGTTTCTTGCGGCCCGTACGGTCGGCCAGGCTGCCCACGAGCGGCATCACCACGACCGCGAGGATCACCGACAGCGACACCGAGTAGGCGAAGAAGGAGCCCGCCCGCACCGGGACGCCCAGGGGATGCACATAGCCGTCGGCGTCCGCGGCCCGCTCGGCGACCGCCGTCAGGTACGGCCCGAGGAACACCGTCACCACGCTCGTCGAATAGACCGAGCAGGCCCAGTCGTAGAAGTACCAGCCGCGCTGCTCGCGCCGGAGGCCGGCGGTGTCGGCCGCCGCCTCCGCACGCACGGTGTCCGTGCCCACCCCTGCCCTCGCTTCCCCGCTCACCTGCTCAGGCGCGAAGGCTCGGGCCGGGCGCCGGCCGGTCAGACCCAGACGCCCCGGTCCTCCATGACCTTGCGCAACGTGTCGATGTGATCGGTCATGATGCCATCGACTCCCAGGTCCAGGAGCCGGTGCATGCGCTGAGGTTCGTTGACCGTCCACACGTGTACCTGCAGCCCGCGCGCGTGGGCGGCGCGGACGAAGCGGTGGTCGACCACCGGGACGCCCGACTGGGTCTCGGGCACCTGCGCGGCGACGGCGGACCGGCGCACGGCGGCCGGCAGCCCCCAGGAGCACAGCCGCAGGTTCAGCACCCCGCGCGTGCCGAACGAGGTGGCCAGCCGCGGCCCGGCCAGCCGCTGGGCCCGCAGCACGCGCGCCTCCGAGAACGAGCCGACGCAGATCCGGTCCCAGGCGCCCATGCGCTCGACGAGGTCGAGGGTGGGGCGCAGGGCGGGCTCCGCCTTGACGTCGACGTTCCAGCGCACCTCGGGGAAGGTCTCCAGCAACTCCTCGAACAGCGGCACCGGTTCACGGCCGGCCACGCGCGCGTGCCGCACCTCCTCCCACGGCAGGTCCGCGATCCGGCCCGCGCCGTCGGTGACGCGGTCCAGCGTCGCGTCGTGGAAGGCGACGAGCCGGCCGTCGGCCGTGACGTGCACGTCGGTCTCCATGTAGCGGTAGCCCATCTCGGCCGCCCGCCGGAACTGCGCCACGGTGTTCTCCAGCCCGTCGGCCGCCCCGCCCCGGTGGGCGAAGGCGATCGGTCCGGGATGGTCGAGGTAGGGGTGGCGCAGGTGCGGGCTGGTGAGGGTCACGAACGCAGTATCGCCCCTTGCGGTGTCGTACCGGCAACGACCGTGCTGCGACCCGGTGCCGGGTGGACGGCGAACCTCCGCAGGAACAGCTGCGCCAGCGGGCCGATGGACACCGCGTACAACACGGTGCCGACGCCGACGGTCCCGCCCAGCAGGAACCCGGTGAGCACCACCGCCACCTCGATACCCGTCCGCAGCAGGCGGATCGAGCGGCCGGTACGCCGGTGCAGCCCCGTCATCAGGCCGTCGCGCGGGCCAGGACCGAAGCTCGCCGCGATGTACAGGCCGGTCGCCGCGCCGTTCAGCACGATCCCCGCGAGCAGCAGCGGGACGCGCACGGTCAGCGTGTGCGGGTCCGGGACGAGCGCGAGCGTGCCGTCCATGGCGAGCCCGACGACGAAGACGTTCGAGACCGTGCCGAGCCCAGGGCGCTGGCGCAGCGGGATCCACAGCAGCAGCACCGCCGCCCCCACGACGATCGACACCACGCCGATGGTCAGCCCGGTCAGCTCGGCGAGGCCCTGATGCAGCACGTTCCAGGGTTCGAGGCCGAGGCCCGCCTCGACGAGCAGGGCGGAACTCGCGCCGTAGAGCGCGAGCCCGGCGTACAGCTGGATCAACCGTCGTCCGAGACGGCGCGGAGTGGACACGACGTACCCCCCTGAGTGGTGGCGTTGGCCTGGTGCATGTCACTCTGTGGCTTGGAAGTAATCGCCATCCATGGCCAATCCGGGGAAGGTGGACTGATCGTCATGGCGCAGTGGACCTCTGCGATGGGCGCCGCACAGCTCGCCCGGCTGCTCAAGTCCCAGCAGGACCGCCCGGCCGGCCCCGGCACCCGCCGTCCACCCGCCTACCGGGCCCTCGCCGACGGCATCCGGCTGCTGGTGCTCGAAGGGCGCGTCCCGGTGGCCGCCCGGCTGCCCGCCGAACGGGAACTGGCCGTCGCCCTGTCCGTGAGCCGCACCACCGTCGCCGCCGCGTACGAGGCACTGCGCACCGAGGGCTTCCTGGAGTCCCGGCGCGGAGCCGGCAGCTGGACCGCCGTGCCGGCCGGCAATCCGCTGCCCGCCCGGGGGCTCGAACCCCTGCCGCCCGAGGCCCTCGGCTCGATGATCGACCTCGGCTGCGCCTCGCTCCCGGCCCCGGAGCCCTGGCTCACCCGCGCCGTGCAGGGCGCCCTGGAGGAACTGCCGCCGTACGCCCACACGCACGGCGACTACCCGGCCGGGCTGCCCGCGCTGCGCGCGATGATCGCCGAGCGGTACACGGCGTGCGGGATCCCCACCATGCCCGAGCAGATCATGGTGACGACCGGTGCGATGGGCGCCATCGACGCGATCTGCCATCTCTTCGCGGGCCGTGGCGAGCGGATCGCCGTGGAGTCCCCCTCCTACGCCAACATCCTGCAGCTGATGCGGGAGGCGGGCGCCCGCCTGGTGCCCGTCGCGATGGCCGAGGGCCTGTCCGGCTGGGACCTGGACCGCTGGCGCCAGGTCCTGCGCGAGGCCGCGCCCCGGCTCGCGTACGTCGTCGCCGACTTCCACAACCCGACCGGCGCGCTCGCCGACGAGGACCAGCGGCGGCGCCTGGTGGACGCGGCGCGCTCGGCCGGCACGGTGCTCGTCGCCGACGAGACGATGACCGAGCTGTGGCTGGACGAGGAGTTCGCGGACGGTGGAATGCCGCGCCGGGTCTGCGCCTTCGACCCGGCCGGCTCGACCGTCATCACGGTCGGCTCGGCCAGCAAGGCGTTCTGGGCGGGCATGCGGATCGGCTGGGTGCGGGCGGCTCCGGACGTCATCCGCAGCCTGGTCGCCGCGCGGGCGTATGCCGATCTCGGTACGCCGGTGCTGGAACAGCTCGCCGTCAACTGGCTGTTCAGCACGGGCGGTTGGGAGCAGGCGGTGGAACTGCGCCGGGCCCAGGCCCGGGAGAACCGGGACGCGCTGGTGGCGGCGATCCGGCGGGAGCTGCCGGCGTGGGAGTTCACCGTGCCGCAGGGCGGTCTGACCCTGTGGGTCCGCGCCGGCGGCCTGTCCGGCTCCCGGCTCGCCGAGGCGGGCGAGCGGACCGGCGTCCGCGTCCCGTCCGGCCCCCGGTTCGGCGTGGACGGCGCCTTCGAGGGCTATCTCCGGCTGCCGTTCACCGTCGGGGGAGCGGTGGCGGAGGAGGCAGCGGTCCGACTGGCGGCAGCGGCCCGCCTGGTGGAGACGGGCGGCACGGGGGGTACGGAGGCACCGCGCACGTTCGTGGCGTGAGGGCCGGGGGCGCTTGATGGCTCGGGGGGCGGGACGGGAGCGTCTGATGGCTCGGGCGGGCGCGGGACGGGAGCGTCTGATGGCCCGGGGCGCGGTGTGCCGGGGTGGCGGCCTCGGGTCGGCCATGGTCGCTCGTGCGGTTCCCCGCGCCCGGCGGTGGCGGAGGAGGCAGCGGTCCGACTGGCGGCAGCGGCCCGCCTGGTGGAGACGGGCGGCACGGGGGGTACGGAGGCACCGCGCACGTTCGTGGCGTGAGGGCCGGGGGCGCTTGATGGCTCGGGGGGCGGGACGGGAGCGTCTGATGGCTCGGGCGGGCGCGGGACGGGAGCGTCTGATGGCCCGGGGCGCGGTGTGCCGGGGTGGCGGCCTCGGGTCGGGCGGGGTCGCTCATGGCGTTCCCCGCGCCCACCGGCATGGTCGCTCATGCCGTTCTCCGCGCCCGCCCCTTACGGGTACGGCTCCCCTCGTAGCCAACGTGCCGCTCGGGGCGGCCCGGATGAGCGCAGGCAGCGCGTCGGCGAGCGGTCCCCGCCCCGACAGCGCGGGGAAATCTACGAGGGCTCCGCCGCCATGACCTCCGTGCTCACCGGTGCCACGTCAACCTCCGGCTTCGTGAGATCCGCCGGCTGAGCCGCCACCGCGGTGGTCCTCGGCGGCAGCAGCTCGAGCACCGCCTGCCGGTCGGCATCGCTGGTCGCGTCGTCGTACGGATCCGGCGTACGCGGCACCTGAAGCCGGTGGACCGGACCGGACCCGAGCCGTGCGTATCCCCGCCCCGGCGGCACGTGCCCGAGCGGCGTGGTGGGCGGCGGGGCGCCCAGCGCCTCCTCCACCTGCCCGGCCGCCACGGGCCCGAGCACGACACGCGCGCGTGTGTGCTGCCGTACCGGCTCGCTCAGGGCGTCCTCGCCGTCGAACTGCTCGGCCACCACCACCGTCACGTTCGCCGCCCGGCCGTGCCGCAGCGGCACCCGCAGCAGCGACTGCGGGTCCTTGCGGCCGTCCGCCATGGCGAGGTGGGCGAAGACGGAGGGGCGGTCCAGCAGGATCCACAGGGGGCGGCGGGCGTCGGCGGGCGGCGGGTCGCCGGCCTGCCGGGCCAGGTTGATGGCGATGAGCCGGCGCTCTGTCTCCTGCGCCGCCCACTCCAGGCTGGCCAGCGCCCCGGGCAGCGCGCACTCCACGGCCAGCACTCCGTCCCGGCCGGTCAGGCACGCGTACTCGCCGGTGCCGCCGCCGTCGACGATCAGGACGTCGCCGAACCGCAGGATCTGCAGGGCGATCGAGCGCAGCAGGGTCGAGGCGCCGCTGCCGGGGTGTCCCAGGGCCAGCAGGTGCGGCTCGGTGGAGCGGATGCCGGTGCGCCAGACGACCGGCGGCACGTCGATCCGTTCCTCTCCGTAGGAGAGGGGGAGCGTGCGGTGGACCTCGCTCGCGTCGGTGAAGCCGAGCACGATCTCGCCGGGCGCGGTCACGAAGTGCTGGGCCGGGATGTCGGCGGGCAGCGGGGGCAGGGCGGTGACGGTGAGCTGGTTGCCCTCCTCGTCCCACGCGAAGCGGTACTCGCGTC
Organism: Streptomyces sp. NPDC007189; assembly: GCF_040703635.1. Taxonomy (NCBI): domain Bacteria; kingdom Bacillati; phylum Actinomycetota; class Actinomycetes; order Kitasatosporales; family Streptomycetaceae; genus Streptomyces; species Streptomyces sp. NPDC007189. The sequence continues at coordinate 37,041 of NZ_JBEYEY010000011.1, read as the reverse complement.
CCCGGCCGGCCTTCGCGGTGAGCAGGTGCTCGATCCGCGCCCGCGCCTCGGGCTCGCCGTCCGGGAAGTAAGCGGGGTAGCGGATCACGAGATGGCCGACGCGCCCGGCGTCGTCGAACTCGTGCGAGGCGAACGCCTTCTCCCACGCGCCGCCGTGCGCGTACAGCGGCGCCGGGTCGGCGGGGCTGGAGAAGTAGGGCACCAGAGCGTCGTAGAGCGACTGGAGCCGCTCGGTCCGGGACTCGTCGGGCTCCTCGGAGGCCGACGGGGTGCGCTCGCGACCATGCCAGGCCGCTGCCGCCATCACGGTGACGACGGCGAGCAGCGGCCCGTACGGCACCAGGGACACGGCCAGGACCACGCAGGCCACCAGGAACAGCAGCGGCCCTCGCTTGTCCTTGGGCGTGTCGGCCCATCTGCGCCGCCCGGCCGAGGCCAGCCGGCGCAGCCCGCGCGTCACCGTGATCAGCGGATGGAGCACGTCGGTGGCGCCGTCGGCCGCCGTCCGGGCCAGCTCCCGGCTCCTGGCGAGCTGCGTCCGGGCGATCTGGGCGCTGTCCTTGCTCAGAATGCGGGGGAGAGGGCGCCGGGCCACTGCTGTCTCCTGTCGCTGCGTGAGTGCGTGCGGGTGGGCGGGATGGGCGGACTCAGAACTTGATTCCGCCGAGGAGGCTCGCGAGGCTGTCCCCGCCTGCCTTGATGCTCGGGGCGATGCCCGTGCTCGACAGGTAGAAGCCGAACAGGGCCGAGACGCACGCATGCGAGCCCTTGAGGCCGTCCTTGCGGAAGAACAGGAACACGATGGTGCCGAGCAGGACGACGCCTGACATGGAGAGGATCATTTGTGGCCTCCTGGTGGGGAGAGGGGACAGTCACCCTGAGTTCTTCCAGGATCACAGTATGTATCTATACGATTAAAGGTGCAAACGGGTGAAATTCGGGTAATTTCGCCCAGGTGGCGGAGGCTTCCTGCTTGGCAGGGCAGGCCGGTCGTCTCGGCGGGGGCCATCGGTGATCTTTACCTCGGGCGCATCGGGTCATGTGCCGCACGAGCCAGTACCCTGGCGATTCACCCGTACGGCCGTGCTCCGCTCGCTTGCCGTACGCTCCGTCGAAGTCCCGAAGTCTGCACGAGAGGCGGTCCGCCGATGAGTGAAGCCCCCGACCCCGAGGTCGTGGAGCTGGCGACCAAGATCTTCGACCTGGCCCGGCGGGGCCAGACCGAGGCGCTCGTGGCGTACGTCGACGCCGGCGTTCCGGCCGACCTCACCAACGACCGCGGCGACTCCCTGGTGATGCTCGCCGCCTACCACGGGCACGCCGACGCGGTGCGCGCCCTGCTCGCCCGGGGCGCGGCGGCCGACCAGGTCAACGACCGGGGCCAGACCCCGCTCGCGGGCGCCGTCTTCAAGGGTGAGACGGACGTGATCAAGGCCCTCCTGGAGGGCGGCGCCGACCCTGCCGCGGGCACGCCGTCGGCCGTGGACACCGCCCGCATGTTCGGCAAGACGGAACTCCTGGAGTTGTTCGGCGCGCACTGACGCGCCCGTCCTGACCAGGTACGACACGGAAAACGGGGGAGGCGGTACGGGGCCGCCGGAAATACGGTCGCGGCAGCGCAAAGCGCCGGGTCATCATGACGACGTGATTCACGGACGCGATGGCCGGGCAGGTGTTGCCGCACCGCGCGGGCCGTGATGCGGTCCGCATGGGCCACCGACGAGAGGCAGAGAGAGATGGTCTTCAGCAAGCAAGAGACGGCGGGCGCTCCGACGTTGTGTCACGCGGCCAGGTAACGCGTGTTCCCCGGTTGCGTCGACGCTTGATGTGAGGCTGTTTCCCATGTTCGATCCGGTCATAGCGCCCAGCGGTACGCTGCTCGGCCTGCTCCAGCGGGGCCGCGGCGACGGCACACTGCACGCGCTCACCGCCCCCCGCGCCGAAGCGCTGGCGGCCCTGAACCACTGCGTGCTGCGCGATCCCCGCCACGACTGGCAGGTGGAGAACCGCTCCCTGTACTACGCCCGCCTCTACCTCGACCTGAACGGCGAGCTGGACGCGATCGAGGCCCACCTCTTCGACCCCGAGGACGTCCTCGACACCGACGAGTCCCGCACCGGCCTCGCCTTGGCCGTGCTCGGCCACCTCGCCTCCTACGGCAGGCGGGACGCGCTCGCACTGCTGCGCAGGTACGCCGCCCACGGCGCCAACTGGGCCTGGGCCCTGGACGAGCTGGCCCTGCGCGACGACGACGCCGGCCTGCGGGCCCTCGCCGCGCCCGTCCTGGCCCGCTTCCCGGCCGATCCCGAGGGCGAGGCCGAGCTGGCGGCCGCCGTACGCGACGCCTTCGAGCCGCGGCCCTGGCGGCTGTGGGCCGAGGATCCCCGCCCGTCGATCGCCGCACGCGTGCGTGCCGCGCAGGAGACCGGCTGTTTCGACCGCTGGCAGCGCCAGATGCGGCCCACCGGTCCGCGCCCGGACTGGAGCGTGCGCGCCGTCTTCGAATGGGCCCAGCAAGGACTGGACCGCGGTGCCGCCCTCCATGTGCCCGCCGCCCGCTGCCTGGTCGCCGTGGCCGGCCCCGAGGACCGGCCGGAGATCGTCCAGGCCGCCCGCACCGGCATCGACGGGGCCCGCTGCACGGCGTTGCGCTATCTCGCCGACGGCAACGACCCCGACGCCCTCGACCTGATCGAGGCCGCCGTCGCCGACGGCACGAGCGTCGTCGTCGAGGCCGCCGTCGACGCCTTCGAACGGATGCGCAGTGTCGCCGCCGTCGACCGCGCCCGCCGCTGGGCCCAGCGCCCCGATCCGCTCGGCGCCGCCGCCGGACGCATGCTCGCCTGCCGCGGCGGCGTCCGGGACCGCGACCTCGTCCTCGGCGCCCTGCGCGAGGCCGTACGCGGCGAGGGCCCCGACGCGCCCACGCTGTGGACCCTCGTGGACGGCGCCGGACGCCTCGGCATCGCCTGCGCGGCCCCCGTGCTGCGCCACATCTACCGCGAGACGGCCTCCTCGCACCTGCGCGGCCGCGCCGCCCGCGCCCTGGCCGCCACCGACCCCTCCTTCGCCGCGGGCTTCGCCGTCGAATGCCTGTGGGACTGCGAGGAGACCACTCGCGAACTCGCCGCCCGGCACGCCGAGACCGGTGACGCCCGGGTCGTGGAGCGCCTGCGCCGCCTGGCCGCCGATCCCGCCGAGGAGGCGGAGGTCCAGACGGCGGTGCGCAGCCGCTTCGGACCCGACGCCGCCCTCGGCTGACCCGCGCGCCAACGACCGGGGCGGACGACCGCCCGCCGGATGAACACCGGATGTCGCGCAGGTCAGGCGGTCATGACGGCCGTCTGACCTGCCCGGGTGCACGCTCAACGCTCATGGGACGTTCCCCGCGCGGAAAGATCGACGTTGACGCGGCCACGTCCGGCACGGCGACAACACCCGTATGCGTGTCGTCATCGTGACCGAATCCTTTCCCCCCGATGTGAACGGCGTGGCCCACTGCGCGCTCCAGACCGCCCGGCACCTCGTAGATCGCGGTCACCATCCGCTCGTCGTCGCCCCCGCCCCCGCTCCGGGCAGCGGACCGGACACGGACGCCCCGTGCCCGGTCGTCCGGGTCCCCTCCCTCCCGCTCCCCGGCTACCCCCAGGTCCGCGTCGCCCTGCCCAGCAGGCGGCTCGCCGCCGCGCTCGTCCAGCACCGCGCCGACCTGGTCCATCTCGCCAGCCCCTTCGTCCTCGGCGTGCGCGGCATGGCCGCCGCCGCCCGGCTCGGCATCCCCGCCGTCGCCGTCTACCAGACCGACCTCGCCGGATACGCCCGCACCTACATGGGCGCCGGCGAGGCCGCCGCATGGCGGCGCATCCGCTCCGTGCACGCCGCCGCCGACCGCACACTCGCCCCCTCCAGCGCCTCCCTCGGCGACCTCGAGGCGCACGGCGTGCCCCGGGTGCGGCTCTGGCCCCGCGGCGTGGACACCGAACGTTTCCGGCCAGATCTGCGGGACGAGGCGCTGCGCCGCGAACTCGCTCCGAACGGCGAGTTGATCGTCGGCTACGTCGGCCGGCTCGCCCCCGAGAAACACGTCGAACTCCTCGCCGGCGCCTGCGCCTTGGAGGGCGTCAAGGTGGTGGTCGTCGGCGACGGCCCCAGCCACGCCCACCTCGCCGAGGCGCTGCCCGGCGCCGTCTTCCTCGGCCGCCGCACCGGCGGCGACCTCGCGCGGATCTTCGCCTCGCTGGACGTGTTCGCGCACACCGGCCCCTTCGAGACGTTCTGCCAGACCGTCCAGGAAGCCATGGCCAGCGGGGTGCCGGTCGTCGCACCCGCCGCCGGCGGCCCCCTCGACCTGGTCGCCCACGCCCGCACCGGATACCTGGTCCCGCCGCGCGACGCCGACGCCGTACGGGAAGCCGTCCGCGAACTGGCCGCACACCCGGCGCGGCGCACCGCGTTCGGCGCCGCCGCGCGCACCATGGTCGAGGGCCGCACCTGGGCCGCCGTGGGCGACCAGCTGATCGCCCACTACGACGACGTGCTCGCGGCACGCAGGACGGCGGTGGCGGCATGAGCGGGCAGTCCCTGCGCATCGTCCGGATCGCCAACTTCGTCGCCCCGGCCTCCGGCGGCCTGCGCACCGCCCTGCGCGAACTCGGCAAGGGCTTCAAGGCGGCCGGCCACGAACCCGTCCTGATCGTGCCCGGCGAACGGCACACCGACCGCGACACCGAGCAGGGCCGGGTCATCACTCTGCCCGGTCCGCTGCTGCCCGGCACCGGCGGCTACCGCGTCCTCACCGACAAGCGGCGCGTGGCCGCCCTGCTGGAGGAGCTGGCCCCGGACCGCCTGGAGGTCTCCGACCGGACCACCCTGCGCTGGACCGGCCGCTGGGCACGCCGCGCGCGCGTGCCCGCCGTGATGGTCTCCCACGAGACCGCCGACGGCGTGCTGCGCACCTGGGGCCTGCCCGAGAACCTCGCGCGCCGGGCCGCGGACGCCCTCAACACCCGCACCGCGCACGTCTACTCACGGGTGGTGTGCACCACCGAGTTCGCCGAGCGCGAGTTCGTGCGCATCGGCGCCCGCAACGTCGTACGCGCCCCCCTGGGCGTCGACCTGATGGAACGCCACCCCGCCCTGCGCGACCCGGGCCTGCGCACGCTGCACGCGCGCGGGGACGAGGCGCTGCTCGTGATGTGCTCCCGGCTGTCCGTCGAGAAACGCCCCGGCACTGCCCTGGACGCCCTTCAGGCGCTGATACGGCGCGGGCGGCGGGCGGTGCTCGTGGTGGCCGGGGACGGGCCGCTCAGGGCCCGGCTGGAGCAGCGCGCGCGGGAGCACGGGCTGCCGGTGACGTTCCTCGGGCACGTCTCCGACCGGGCCGCCCTCGGCGCCCTCCAGGCGACCGCGGACATCGCCCTGCAGCCCGGCCCCGCCGAGACCTTCGGGCTCGCCGCGCTGGAGGCCATGGCCTGCGGCACGCCCGTCGTGGCCAGCCGGTCGTCGGCGCTGCCCGAGGTCATCGGCTCGGCCGGGGCCACCGCCGCCGACCGTGGTGAGGCGTTCGCGGACGCCGTGGAACTGCTCCTGGACCGTGCCGAGCCCGCACGCCGGGACGCGGCACGCGCGCGTGCGGAGTGCTTCGGCTGGGGTACGGCCGTAGAGGCGTTCCTCGCGGCCCACGACGCGGAGGTGCTCCGCCCGGCCGGTGTCCGCCGCACCGTTCCGGAGGGCGTGGCATGAGAGCCGTCCGCTTCGTCGCCCTCGGGGACTCCCTGACCGAGGGCGTGGGCGACCCGGTCGGGGAGGACTGGCGGGGCTGGGCGGCGCTCCTGGCCCCCTCGCTCGCCGAGAACCCCGACGCCGCGCGGTTCACCAACCTCGCGGTCAGCGGCGCCCAGACCCGCGACGTGCTGACGCGGCAGACGCCGGCCGCCCTGGAACTCCGTCCCGACCTGGTGTCGGTGGTGATCGGCGTCAACGACACACTGCGCGGCACCTTCGACATCCGGGCGGTGGCCGCCCACCTCGACGGGGTGTACGCGGCCGTCACCCGCCAGGGAGCCACCCTGCTCACCGCCTGCCTGCCCGACCCCGGCGCCATGCTCGGCCTGCCGGGCGCCCTGGCCCGCCCGCTGGCCCGCCGGCAACGGGCCGTCAACACGGTCGTCCACGCGCTGTCCGAGCGCTACGGTGCCGTCCACCTGCACGCCGCGGACGGCGCCTGGATCAGCGACCGGGCCCTGTGGAGCGCCGACCGGCTGCATCCGGGCGAGCGCGGGCACCGCCAACTCGCCGTCCGCTTCCACGCCCTGCTCGCCGAGGCGGGCCACGCGACGGGACAACCGCCGTCCCCCGAACCGGAGTTCCCCGCGCCGACCCGGGCGGCGAGCCTGCTGTGGCTGGCCACGGCCGGCACCGCCTGGTTGGTCCGGCGCTCCCAGGACCTGCTGCCGCACCTGCTGCGCCTGGCCGCCGACGAGGTCCACCACCGGGCCCGCGGCACCAGCGCCCACCTCGACCTGCACGCCACGGCCGCGGTCTCCGCGGCCCTGGCGGCCCTGGCGGAGGGCACGGCCGTGGACGCCGAGGCTCAGCGGCGCGGGCCGTTGGTGGGGGTGGGGTCACCCAAACTCTGACGGTTTCGGTGCTTGCCGGGCTGGTGCGGCCTAGCGCTCAGCGGCCGTATGGGCTCGGCAAGTCCGGGGTGTACGGCAGCGCGCACCCCGCACGCGTGCGTGGGCCGCGAAACTCGCGGCCGTGTCTCCGCCGCACCGGGGCCGGACCCGGTTTCAGTCGACGCCGACCAGCCGGTACTGCTCGTCGCGGGCGTCGGTCAGGAACATCTGCCCCGGGGCGTGGGTGATGGCGAAGGGCGGCCGGGAGGCCGTCACCGCCGCCTGGGGAGTCACTCCGCAGGCCCAGAACACCGGGATGTCACCGGGTTCGAAGGTCACCGGATCGCCGAAGTCGGGCCGGGCGAGGTCCGCGATGCCGAGCCCCGCCGGGTCCCCGCAGTGCACCGGACCGCCGTGCACTGCGGGCAGCAGGGTGCTCTCCCGGATCGCGGCGCGGAGGTGCTCCGGCGGCACCGGCCGCATCGACACCACCATCGGCCCGCGCAGCCGTCCCGCCGGCCGGCACGCGCGCGTGGTCACGTACATCGGCACGTTGCGGCCCTGCTCGACATGCCGGATCGGCACGCCCGCCCGGGCCAGCGCCCACTCGAAGGTGAAGCTGCACCCGAGCAGGAACGACACCAGGTCGTCCCGCCAGTACGCCCGCACGTCGGTGGGCTCCTCGACCAGATCGCCGTTCCGCCAGACCCGGTAGCGCGGCAGATCCGTACGCAGGTCGGCGCCTTCGGCGAGGACGGTCGACGTGGCGCCGGCGTCCGTGACGTCCAGCACCGGGCACGGCCTGGGGTTGCGCTGGCAGAACACCAGCATGTCGTAGGCCCAGTCGGCCGGCACGGAGATCAGATTGGCCTGCGTGTGGCCCGCCGCGACCCCGGCCGTGGGCCCCGACAGGCCCTCCCGGAAGCGGGCCCGGGCGGTTTTCGGGCTCCACGCGTGCGCGTGCTCGTCGACTGCGATCACGGGGAGGTCCTGGATACGCGGGGTCTGCGTCATGCCGGCTCCTCAAGGAGGTGAGCGGTGCCGTTCCCAGCACGGTAGAGGATTGTTCAACGATCCCTCAATACCCATGTTGTTTCGTTCCGGTACGTGCGATTGAATTCCCGGCATGGCAGAGCAGCTGACGGCACTGGCCGACGACCGTGCGCTCCTGGGGCGTACCAGCACGGCGGAGCGCGTCTCGGACATCCTCCGGACCCGTATCGCCGACGGGTACTTCCCGCCCGGCACCCGGCTGTCCGAGGACGGCATCGGCGGGGCGCTCGGGGTCTCCCGCAACACCCTGCGCGAGGCGTTCCGGCTGCTCACACACGAGCGCCTGCTGGTCCACGAGCTCAACCGCGGCGTCTTCGTGCGCGTCCTGACCGTCGAGGACGTCGAGGACATCTACCGCACGCGCTCGCTGGTCGAGTGCGCCGTCGTACGCGGGCTCGGCCGGCCGCCGTACCCGCTGGACGGGGTGGCCGCGGCGGTCGCCGAGGGGGAGGCGGCGACCGCGGAGCGGGACTGGAAGGCGCTGGGCACCGCGAACATCCACTTCCACCGGGAACTCGTCGCCCTCGCGGGCAGCGAACGCACCGACGAACTGATGCGCAGTGTCTTCGCCGAACTGCGGCTCGCCTTCCACGTCGTCGACGACCCGCGCCGGCTGCACGAGCCCTACCTCGTCCGCAACCGCGAGATCCTGCGGGCGCTTGAGGCAGGGGACAACCGCGAGGCCGAGCGCCTGCTGGAGACCTACCTGGCGGACTCGCTGGAGCGGGTGGTGGAGGTGTACCGCCGCCGGGTCGCCCCGTAAGGGTTGACCTGCGGCTCCGTGGCGGGGCGCGGCCGGCCGCTCCCGGCAGGCCCCCACGAGGCGACCCGCGGCGCCCCGGCCAATCCGGCGGAGCCGCTCGTTTGGGTCGATGTCAGACCCAGGACCTAGTCTGTGCACCGTGACTTCGCCTGCATCGACGGACAGCGTTCCGCCCCAGCTCAGCGCGGGGCCGCGCCCGGCTTTGGGCCCGGCCGCCGACGAGGGGCTGGCGCGGCGGCTGCGCGCGCTCGCCTGCACCGCGCCGCTGCACGACCTCGACGCGCGCAAGGCCAACCTCGCCGGTGAGTACTCGGTGTACGGCATGGCCGAGGTGGCCCTCGCCGCGATCGACCTGGTCACGCTCAACATGGACTTCGACACCGGCGCCGACCACGAGCAGATCGTGGCCCGGCTCGTCCCGCGCATCGCCGCCCAGGCCCCGCACCGGCCGGCCGCCGAGCACGAGCGCGTGGCCCGCTGGGTCCTGGAGAACCTGATCAACGTCGGCAGCGTGGACCGCGGCTTCCGCGCCGTCTACGGCACCTTCGCCCCGGACGGCACCTACGTCCGGCGGGACTACGACTTCAAGCTGATCGAGGAGGTCCCGGGCCCCGGCGGCACGGTCTATCTGCGCACGACGGACGAGGCGGTCAACGTCCTGGTCGGCGCCCTCGACACCGACGTCACCAGCGCCCAGATCGCCGCCGAGGTCAAGCTCGAGGTGCTGATCAGCCGCGGCCGGCTGGCCGACGCCCAGCTCGCCGCCGAGCAGGCCCGCTACCGCACCGTGCAGTACTCGGAGACCCTGCGCCGCGCCCTGGAGGCCACCCGGCGCAACGTCCGCGCGGTGGACTGGCTCAACGCCGTGCCCGACATGATCGCCGAGGCCCTGGACCACGTCGCCGACCGCTACCGCCACGAGAACGCGATCCTCACCAACATCCGCAAGGCCCGCGACGAGACCGAGGACCCCGAGCACAAGCGGCGCGCCGCCGAACTGGTCGACATCGTCAAGGACTGCATCCGGCGCCACACCCAGCTGCAGTCCCGCCTGCTGGAGGCGGGCCCCCTGTTCCGCGCCGAGCAGGACCGGCAGGCCTTCGCCACGCCCGCCACCACGTCCGGGACGGACCTGTACGGCCATCTCCTCGCCCCCCTCCTGCCGTTGCCCCTGCAGCAGGCCATCCGGGTCACGGACGCGTTCTTCGCACACGGCACGGGGTTGCGCACGCCGGTGTCCGTCCGGGTGACGGACCTCGTCGACATACTGCTGACCCCGCCCGTCGAGCGGGAGCACCTGGGCGCGGAGATGCCCGAGCCCGACCTGATCGCCACACCGGACGACAGCCGGTTCAGCGAGGAACAACTGGCCGCCGCCATGGAGCTGCTGGACCTCCCGGCCGACGCTCCGCGCAGACTGTCGGGACTCCTGGCCGAGGCCCGGCGCACCGGCGACCCGGACCTGGCCTACCTGGTGGCCCTGCTGGCCGTCCACGCGGCCAGCCCGGCGGTCGGCACGGCCTACCGGCAGGGCGAGGAGAAGCTGCTGTTCGCCGTGGACGACGGGACCGAGCTGGACGATCCCGAGTTCGGCGGGGCCGATCTGATCGTGGGGACCGCGCTGCTGGACGCGGCGGGGATGGCCGCGGACCGGACCGAAGCAGCATGAGTGAGCACCAACGCGACAAGGAGTCACAGCCGTGAGCGAGCACGTCGAGTGGAGTGAGGCGGAGCCGTCCGCCCCGTCGGCGCCCGCCGCCGTCACCCCGGCCGACGCCGCCGACGCGGCCCGGCTCGTCGCCTTCGGGCTCCAGCCCAAGCTGCAGCCCGCCCGGGACCAGGAGTACACGGAGCTGCTGCGGCGCTACCGCGAGGACCCGGCGTTCGCGCGGCTCGCCGACGCCGTCGCCGCCGGGCTGGGGCTCGTCGTCCTCGAGGTGTCCCCGCGCGCGGGGATGGCCGTGACCGCCGCCGAGGACTCGGTCTTCGCCGTCCGCATGGGCGACTACGCGCGTCGCACCGCCGCCGACTCCGGCGACCGCTTCCTGCACGGGCTCGCCCATCTCGCGGTGGCCGCGCTGGCGTTCCCGCGCCCGGAGGACCTCGCCGACGACACCTACATCGGCCGCGTCACCGTCAACGGCGTCGACGCCTTCGTACGGCAGGCCTGCCGGCGCCTGGAGGAGCGGGCCGACGAACGCGGCGAGAACACCGACCCGGCGACCGACGCGCCCGGCCTCGAGGCCGCCTGGCGGATCTGGGCCAGACGCAGCTCCACCGGAGCCACCAAGGACGCCCGCCGCCCGGCCGCCTCCACCACCGGCATCGTCGCCAAGGCCCTCGCCTTCCTCACCGACTCGGGCTTCCTGCAGCGCACCGGCGACGACAACGGCGGCACGTACCGCACCACGGCCCGCTACCAGCTCCAGGTCCGCGACATGGCCGGCAGCGCCGCCCTGGCCGAACTGCTGGAGCTGGGCGTCGTCCCGGTGACCGACGGCACGGCCAGCCTGCTGCCCGCCGAGGACACCGACGCCCTGGAGCTGGTGGCCGACGCCGGGCTGCCGTTCCACTCCTGAAGTCCCGCACCCCCCGCACGTTTTCCGAAGACTTACGACGAGAGTCCGCCATGTACGAGCTGTCCCGGGTCCGCCTCTACTCCATCGGTCCCGCCGGTGCGCGCTACGCCGACACCGTGCTTGACCTGCGGGGCGTCGGCGAGCCCGTGCCCGACCCGGCGCCCACGCAGGCGGAGTTCTTCGAGGAGGAGCCCTCCGGCCCGCCGCGCCGGCCCGCGCCCGCGGGCGTGCTCTTCCTGGAGAACGGCGGCGGCAAGTCCGTGCTGCTCAAGCTGATCTTCTCGGTGATGCTGCCGGGCCACCGCAACACCCTCGGCGGCGCCAGCTCCGGTGTGCTGCGCAAGTTCCTGCTCGCCGACGACTGCGGCCACGTGGCGCTGGAGTGGCAGCACGTGCAGACCGGCGAGTGCGTGGTCGTCGGCAAGGTCAGCGAGTGGCGCGGACGGCAGGTGTCCAGCGACCCGCGCAAGTTCGCCGAGGCCTGGTACTCCTTCCGGCCCGGACCGGGGCTGAGCCTGGACAACCTGCCGGTCGCCGAGTCCACCGCCGTACGCCCGCCCGCCGAGGGCACCTCGGGCGCGCAGGGCCGCCGCCGCACCATGAAGGGCTTCCGCGACGCCCTGACGGAGGCCGGCAAGGCCTACCCGCACCTGGAGGTGCACTGGGAGGAGATCCACGACCGCTGGATCGAGCACCTCGGCGACCTCGGCCTCGACCCCGAACTCTTCCGCTACCAGCGGGAGATGAACGCCGACGAGGGCGAGGCGGCCGGCCTCTTCGCGGTCAAGAAGGACTCCGACTTCACCGACCTGCTGCTGCGCGCCGTCACCGACACCCGCGACACCGACGGCCTCGCCGACCTCGTCAGCGGCTTCGGCAACAAGCTCGGCCGGCGCGCCGAGCTGATCGCCGAGCGGGACTTCACCGCCGGCTCCGTCGACCTGCTCGGGCGGATCGTCGAGGCCGCCGAGGCACGCGCACGCGCGCGTGACGTCCACGCCGGCGCCGAGCGCCGTACCCGCACCCTCGCCCGGCGGCTGTCCGCGCGCGCGGTGCAGGAGCGGGTGCGCGCCGCCGACCTCGCCCAGCGGGTCACCGCCGCCGCCTACGCCGTCACCCACTCCGAGGGCGCCCGCGAGCGCAGCGCCCTGATCGCCGCCGAACTCGCCTACCGGCACGCCTCCCTGGCGCTCGCGGCCGCCGAGAAGTCCGCCGCCGCGCAGAAGCGCGAGCTGGCCGACGCCCGCACCCTGCACTCCGCCTGGCAGGCCGCCGAGGCCGTGCTGCGGCACCGTGCCGCCGCCGACCGCGTCGCGCGCGTGTCCGCCGCCATCCAGGAGGCCGAGCGCGACGCCGCGCCCGCGCTCGCCGCCCGCGCCAAGGCCGCCGTGGACCTCGTACGGGCCCTGCACGCGGCCGCCGGGCGCGCCGAGGCCCTCGCCAACGAGGAGGAGGAGCGCTCCACCGCCCTCCAGGAGGCCTCCGACTCCGCCTACCGCGACTCCACCACCGCCGCGACCGAGGCACAGCGCGCGCGCAGCGAGGCCGGGCATCTGCGCCAGCGGCTCGCCGAGGTCGAGCAGGAGACCGCCGAGGCCGTCCGCGCGGGCTGGCTCGACGACAGCGCCCCCGACGCCGACCCGGCGCGCGCCGCCCTCGCCGCGAGCGACGCCGAGAAGAGCGCTGTCGCCGCCTGGGACGCGGCCCGCGAGGCCGCCCGCAGGGCCACCGAGCACGCGCGCGAGGCCGCCGCCGCCGAGTCCCGCGCCGAACTGACCGCGGCCCGCGCAGCGGACGCCGCCACGGCCGCCCAGCGCGCCTACGACGCCGAGCGGCGCCTCGCCGAGTCCCTGGCCGCCGAAGAGCGGCTCGCGGAACTGCTCAGCCTGCCGGGTGCGCCCGCCGCCGGCCGGCCCGGAGTGCCCGGGCCCCGGTCCGGGGCCGACGACGCGATGGACACCCGGGGCGGCGCGCGGGCCGGGCAGGGCGCTGACGCAGAAGCGCGTGAGAGCGCGCGTGACGGCGCCGCACAGCCGACGGGACCGGACGCGCACGGCACCGCCCGCCCGCTCGCCGAAGGCCCCCTCACCCCCGAGGAACTGGACCGCTTCGCCGACGAGTTGCGCGAACTCCTCGACGACGCCGTCTCGACCGCCGAACGCCACCTGTTCGAACTGCGCACGGCCGCCGCCGACGACTCCCGGATCCTCGGCGCGCTCGGTGACGGCGGACTGCTGCCGCCCGGCCCCGACGTCCTGGCCACGGTGGAGTTCCTCGGCGAACATGGCATCCCGGCACTGCCCGGCTGGCGCTACCTCGCCCAGGCCGTCGACCCCGCCGACCACGCGCGCGTCCTCGCCGCCCGCCCGGAGCTGGTCGACGGCGTGATCATCACCGACCCGGACACGCACGCGCGTGCCCGCGAGGCCCTCGAAGACGCCGCCCTGCTGCCCCGCTCCGCCGTCGCCGTCGGTACGGCCGCCGCCCTGCTCGCCCCGGCCCCCGCCGCCGACGCCGCCCCGGGCGACGTCTTCCTCGTGCCGCCGAACCCGGCCATGCACGACGAGCACGCCGCCGACGAGGAACGCCAGGCGCTGCGCGCCCGGGCCACCGAGCGCGACGAGGAGATCCGCGCCCTCGCCGCCCGGCTCGGCAAGGACCGGGAACTGGCCGCCCGACTCGCCTCCTGGCGCACCGGCTGCCCCGCCGGACGCCTCACCGAACTGGCCCGGGCGGCCGAGGAGACCCGCGCGTTCGCCGAGGAGGCCGAGGCCGAGCTGGCCGAGGCCCGTACGCTCCGCGCGGAGTCCGACGAGGCCGCCGCCGAGGCCGTGCAGGTCCGCGACGAGCGGCAGGAGGCCGCGCAGAAGGCCCGCCGCGCCGCCGACGCCCTCGCCGGACTCGCCCACCGGCTCCGCGAGCGCGCCGGCTGGCAGGCACGGCTGCGCGAACTCGCCGACGAGGCCGCCGAGTCCGAGGCCCGCGCCCAGGCCTGCCTGGAGCGCGCCCGCACCGCCGACGAGGACCGCCGCGCCGCCCAGCGCGCCGCCGACGACGCCCGCCGCACCGCGCGTGCCCTGCGCGCCGAGCGCTCCGAGATCGCCGGCGCCCCCGACGACGTACCGGCCGAGGACACCGACGCCCCCCAGGCCTCCCTGCCCGCCCTGCGCGAGGCCTACCGGGCCGCCTCCCAGGTGTACGAGAAGGTCGGCGTCGGCGCCGACCTGCGCGCCGAGCAGGCCCGCGCGGAGAGCGACGAGAGCGCCGCCCGCGCCGAACTCGACCGGCTCAGCAACAAGGTCCGCACCCGCGCCGAGCAGCTGCTGCAGTCGCCCGACGGCTCCGACGGGCCCTCCCGGCAGGCCGCCGCCGCCCGCGCGGAGGAGCTGGTGCAGTTGCTCGAGACCCGCATGTCCAGCGCGAGCGAACAGCTCGGCCGGCTGCGCGGCGAGGCCGAACGGCACGCCCCGGAGGACGGCGAGGCGCACACCGAGCTGCCCGAGGAGCTCGTCCCGCGCGACGCCGAGCACGCCCAGGCCCTGCTGCGCACCGCGACGGCCGAACTCGCCGCCCGGACCGAGGCGCTGGCCGAGGCCCGCGAGGCCCACGCCGAGCTGCTGGAGGCCCACCGGGCCGCCGAGGACGCGGCCGGCGGTTTCGACGAGATCGCCGCGATGCTCCGCGACCTGCTGCGCGAGCACACCCCGGACGAGGAGCACGAGGAGCCGGAGCCGTACCCCGGCAGCCTGGAGGAGGCCCGGCACTCCGCCGCCGAGGCCCGCCGCTCGCTGCGCGGCTGCGCCGCCGACCTGTCCGCCGCCGAGGCGGCCGTGCGCGAGGCGAGCGACGTCCTCGTCCGGCACGCCAACGCCACGCGCTACGAACAGGTCCGCACCCCCGCCCGGCAGCAGATCCGCGAACTGCCCGCATCCGCGCTGCCCGAGCACGCGCAGAAGTGGGCCGACGCCTTCGCGCCCCGGCTGCGCGTCCTGACCGACGAGCTGGCCCAGCTCGAACGCAACCGCGACTCCATCGTGGACCGCCTCCGGGGCCTGGTGGAGTCCGCCCTCGCCACCCTGAGGTCCGCGCAGCGGCTCTCCCGGCTGCCCGAGGGCCTCGGCGAGTGGTCCGGCCAGGAGTTCCTGCGCATCCGCTTCGAGGAACCCGACCAGGCCACGCTCACCGAACGCCTCGGCGAGGTCATCGACGACGCCACCCGCGCGGCCGTGAAGAAGAACTCCGACCTGCGCCGGGACGGCATGTCGCTGCTGCTGCGCGGCGTCGCGGCGGCGCTCCAGCCCAAGGGCGTGGCCGTCGAGATCCTCAAGCCCGACGCCGTACTGCGCGCCGAGCGCGTCCCCGTCGGGCAGATGGGCGACGTCTTCTCCGGCGGCCAGCTGCTCACCGCGGCGATCGCCCTGTACTGCACGATGGCCGCGCTGCGCAGCAACGACCGGGGCCGGGACAAGCACCGCCACGCCGGCACGCTGTTCCTGGACAACCCGATCGGCCGCGCCAACGCCACCTACCTGCTGGAGCTGCAGCGCGCCGTGGCGGACGCGCTCGGGGTGCAGCTGCTCTACACCACCGGCCTGTTCGACACGACCGCCCTGGCCGAGTTCCCGCTCGTCATCCGCCTCCGCAACGACGCCGACCTCAGGGCCGGCCTGAAGTACATCAGCGTGGAGGAACACCTCAGGCCCGGACTGCCCCGGCAGCCCCAGGCCGGGGAAGCGGTGCACAGCGAGATCACGGCGACCCGGATGTTCAAGAAGCCGGCGCCGGCCACGCCGTAGCGTCGCGGCCCGGGCGACTCAGGGGTGGGACAGCTGCCCGGCGCCGCCCCGGCGGCGTATCCGGTCCTGCTCGCGCAGGGCCGCGCGCTCCTCGCGTCGCCGGGCGCGCCGCTCGCGGCGCAGCGCCCGGGCCGTGCTGCTCGGCTCGGAGACCACGCCGTACCGCTGGCTCCACACCTGGCGGGTCACCCACACGTCGACCGCGGCCCAGGTGGCCACCACCGTGCTCACCACGCTGCTGATCACCATGGGGAACGCCAGCCAGGATCCGGCCATCGTGGACAGGAACGCCACCATCGCCTGGATCAGCGTCACCGCGGTGATCAGCAGCGCCCGCACCGCCGCCGTACGCACCGGATCCGGCAGCGGATGCCGTTTGGCCGGCTCCTCCACCCACAAGGGCCGGTAGTACCGCTGCTCGGCGGTGGCCTCCCCGGCGCGCCTGGGCGCCGGAATGTCGCGATCCCGCGCCTCCAGGCCCCGTCCCGCCGCCGAGCGCCCCGCCACGCTCTCCTCGGGCGCTTCGCGCCGCTCCGCAGTGTCCATCACCGTGTCACTCCCCACCGCCAGACCGCTCGCCCCGGCGTCACAAGACTCCGACTCCCCAGTGGCTGCCCGGCTTGCGCTGTTTTACGCCGCCGGGGTGCGGGATGCGGCTCCTGTGGCCCATTCCGCCCCCATTTCCCGTAAGGAGGACGAACGAGATCACCCGATGATTCCCGGTCGGCGAAAAATTCCAGCCAACCACCCGGTAACGGCGCGTCGGTCCGTCCATGCTGGGGCGCCGGATCGCGGTGGCAATCTCCCGCAATGCCCGGACAACTCGCCATGTCTCACCGCCGCAGCGGAAGTTCGCCCTCCGGACATGTCTTCGAGTTAACTGTGAGGCGGTAGTAGGCTCGCGCCGTTTGTTGACGGACATGTGCACCCCCGGCCGACGGGGGTCGAGCTGGGGGAGGCCATGCGCTTTCGCGGGAAGTCCATCCGCCGGAAGATCGTGGCGCTGCTTCTCGTGCCGCTGGTGTCCCTGACCGCCATCTGGGGCTTCGCCACGGTACTCACAGGGCGCGAAGCGGCCCGGCTGTTCCAGGTGACGGACGTCCAGCAGGACATCGGCTACCCCGCCGAGGACGCCATCCGCGTCCTGCAGCAGGAGCGCCGTCAGACCCTCGTCTACCTCGCCGACCCCAGAGCCGCCGACGCCCTCGCCGCGCTGCGGCGCACCCGCGCGGCGACCGACCGCGCCATCGCCAAGATCCGCGGGAACGCCGGCGGCCGGCACATTTTCGACGGCCTGGACGTGGCCGACAACGAGCGCCTGACCGCCGTCCTGGACGCCTTCGACGGCCTCGACTCCCTGCGCCACGGCGTCGAGCAGGGCACGGTCACCCGGTCCCAGGCCTACGATCTGTACAACCGCCTCGTCGACCCCTGTTTCACGCTCCTCGCCTCCCTCGAAGGCATCGACGACGTCGCCCTGGACGTGCAGGCACGCGCGATGGTCAACATCGCCCGTGCCCGCGAACTGCTCTCCCGCGAGGACGCCCTGCTCGGCTCCTCGCTCGTCGTCGGCCGGCTGACCGGCGCCGAGCGGCGCGACATCGCCGACCTCGCCGCCCAGCGCACCGTCCTGTACGACGTCAGCCTGCCGCTGCTGCCCGCCGCCGAGCGCGACCGCTACGAAGGCTTCTGGAAGAACGCCGCCACCGCCCCGCTGCGCACGGCCGAACGGACCGTCATCGACGCGGAGTCCGGCACCCCGCGCGGCGTCACCGCGCAGAGCTGGGACTCCGCCGCCGCGAGCGCCCTGGACGACCTCGGCACCCTCGACGACCAGGTCGGCGACCGCTTCCAGGACCGCACGCGCCCGGTGGCCGTCGGCGTCATCCTGCAGGCCGCCGTCGCCGGGCTGCTCGGCCTGGTCGCGCTCGTGGCCTCCCTCGTCGTGTCGGTCCGGATCGGCCGCCGCCTCGTCCGCGACCTGCGCCGGCTGCGCATGGAAGCCCACGAGGCGTCCGGCGTCCGGCTGCCCAGCGTGATGCGCCGGCTGTCCGCGGGCGAACAGGTCGACGTCGAGACCGAGGTGCCGCGCCTGGAGTACGACAAGAACGAGATCGGCGAGGTCGGGCAGGCCCTCAACACGCTCCAGCGCGCCGCCGTCGAGGCCGCCGTCAAACAGGCCGAACTGCGCGCCGGCGTCTCCGAGGTCTTCGTCAACCTCGCGCGCCGCAGCCAGGTGCTGCTGCACAAGCAGCTCACCCTCCTCGACACCATGGAGCGCCGCACCGAGGACACCGACGAACTCGCCGACCTCTTCCGCCTGGACCACCTCACCACCCGCATGCGCCGGCACGCCGAGGGCCTGGTCATCCTCTCCGGCGCCGCGCCCTCCCGGCAGTGGCGCCGCCCGGTGCAGCTGATGGACGTCGTACGGGCCGCGGTCGCCGAGGTCGAGGACTACGAACGCGTCGAGGTACGGCGCCTGCCCCGGGTCGCCGTCACCGGTCCTGCCGTCGCCGACCTCACCCATCTCGTGGCCGAACTCCTCGAGAACGCCACGGTCTTCTCGCCCCCGCACACCGCCGTGCAGGTGCTCGGCGAGCGGGTCGCCAACGGCTTCACGCTGGAGATCCACGACCGCGGGCTCGGCATGACGGCCGAGGCGCTCCTCGAGGCCAACCTGCGCCTCGCCGAGACACCCGAGTTCGAACTGTCCGACACCGACCGGCTCGGCCTGTTCGTGGTCAGCCGGCTCGCCCAGCGGCAGAACGTCCGGGTCTCCCTCCAGCCGTCGCCGTACGGCGGCACCACCGCCGTCGTCTTCATCCCGGACGCGCTGCTGTCCGACGACGTACCGGACACCAACGGCCTCGGCTTCCGTCTCGACCGGGACCGACCGGCGAAGGGCAGCGCGCAGGCGGGCCTGGCGGGCGTACGGTCCATGGCGCCGGCGCAGCTTCCCGGCCTGCCCACCTCGCTGCTGGACGGCCCGGTCGAGCTGGAGGCGCCGGTGGATCTCGACGCCATCGACGACTTCCCCGGCGTCCTGGCCGACGAGGACAGCGCGCGCGGCGGACTGTTCCGTCCGCGCCGCTCCGGCGCGGACGACGCGGCGCCCGCCCCGTCCGCCGAGGCCGGTGACACCGGGCCCATACCGCTGCCGCGCCGGCAGACCCCGAAACTGGTCAGCTCGCACGGCAGGCCCGTCACCGGCCGGCGCTCCCGCCGTGAGGAACCGGACCAGCAGCCCTCCGCCGGGCCCCGCAGCCCCGGCACCGAAGGACCGGCCCCTCTCCCGACCCGCCGACGCACCACCACCCCGGGACACCCCGCCGAGCCCACGGACCAGGCGGGGGAGCGCGACGCGACCGCCCCGGAGAGCACCGACGTGCCCGCGCTGCCGCGCCGCACCCGCACCACGCCCTCCGCGGAACCGCCCGGCCGGACCGCCGGGGACCGCGAGGCGCCCGCCGCGCAGGTCACCGACCCGCCTGCCGCGCAGGACACCGACGCGGTGTCCGACGCCCCCGGCCTGCCCCGGCGTACCAGGCCCACGACTCCTGCCGACGGCCCCGAGGGGGTGTCGGATGCCGCTGCCCTGCCCCGGCGTACCAGGCCCACGACCTCGGCCGACGGCGCCGCTGGGCACGGTGGTCACACGGCCGGCGGCCCGGGCGCTGCCGAACCGGCCAAGTCCGGCGCCCCGGGCGCTGCCGAACCGGCCACCGGCGCCCTGCCCCGGCGCATCCGCCAGGCCAGTCTGGCCCCCCAGCTCAAGCAGGACACCGCGCCGCGTGCCGAGCGCGCGGCGCAGCCCGCCGACCGCGACGCCGAGGAGGTCCGCAGCCGGATGGCCTCGCTCCAGCGCGGCTGGCAGCGCGGCCGGCGGGAGAACGCCGCGGGCGACGACGCCCACGACGGCACAGCACAAGGAACGACAAAGGGGGACGGTCGATGACCGCACCGAAGGCGACCGGCCACACGGCGACCGACAAGGGAGGGCTCAACTGGCTCCTGGACGACCTGGTCGACCGGGTGGCCAGCATCCGCAAGGCCGTCATCCTGTCCGGCGACGGGCTCCCGACGGGTGTGTCCAAGGACCTGACCCGCGAGGACAGCGAGCATCTGGCCGCCGTCGCATCCGGCTTCCACAGCCTGGCCAAGGGCGTGGGCCGGCACTTCGACGCGGGCGGCGTCCGGCAGACGGTGGTCGAGCTGGACGACGCCTTCCTGTTCGTCACGGCCGCCGGGGACGGCAGCTGCCTCGCCGTGCTGTCCGACGCCGACTCCGACGTCGGACAGGTCGCCTACGAGATGACCCTGCTGGTCAAGCGGGTCGGCGCACATCTGGGCAGCGCACCGCGCACCGATCTGCCCGCGGGCGGGTAGTGAGATGTCATGAGCACAGACGGTCAGGGAAGCAACCACTGGTTCGACGACGAGGCCGGACCGGTCGTCCGTCCCTACGCCATGACGCGCGGCCGGACCACGAGTCCCGGCCAGCACCGGCTCGACCTGATCGCGGTGGTCGTCACGGAACCCGGCGTGGACGACCCGGAAACGGACCCGACGCTGGCGCCGGAGCACGTGGAGATCGTCGGGCTCTGCCGCCGCGAACCGCAGTCGGTCGCCGAACTCGCCGCCGAACTCGACCTGCCGGTCGGCGTGGTGCGTGTCCTCGTCGGCGACCTCGTGCACGCGGAACTCGTCCATGTCACGCGTCCGGTGCCACCGGCAGAGCTGCCGGACGAGCGGATCCTGCGCGACGTGATCAACGGCCTCCGGGCCCTGTGACACCGGGCAGGAGCCCTCGACCGGGAGCCCTCGACCAGGACTATCAAGACCCCTCAAGCAGGAGAAGAGACCGATGATCTTCGGGCGTTCTGAGCGCGGCACGTCCCCGGTCGAGCCCGTCACGCTCAAGATCCTGGTGGCCGGCGGCTTCGGCGTGGGCAAGACGACCCTCGTCGGCGCCGTCAGCGAGATCAGGCCGCTGCGCACCGAGGAACTGCTCACCGAGGCGGGCCGCCCGGTCGACGACACCAGCGGGGTGGAGGGCAAGCACACCACCACCGTGGCCATGGACTTCGGCCGGATCACCCTGCGCGAGGATCTGGTGCTGTACCTGTTCGGCACGCCCGGACAGGAACGGTTCTGGTTCATGTGGGACGAGCTGTCCGAGGGCGCGCTCGGCGCCGTAGTCCTCGCCGACACCCGCCGTCTTGAGGACTGCTTCGCCGCCGTCGACTACTTCGAGCGGCGCGGCATCCCCTTCCTCGTCGGTGTCAACTGCTTCGAGGGAGCGGCCCGTTACCCGGCCGAGGCGATCCGGCAGGCCCTCGACCTGGACGACGGCGTGCCGGTGCTGCTGTGCGACGCGCGGGAGCGGGAATCGGTCAAGGAGGTGCTCGTCGGAGTCGTCCAGCACGCGATGGACCACGCCGCGGACCGCCGCCAGGCCGCCCTCCGCTGACCGGCCTCAGGGGCACGGCCCGTACCCCCGCCGACTGGGGTACGAGCCGTGGTCCGGTGAGGAGCCCTCACGCCGGTGCCGGGACTCTCCGCAAGGAACCCTCACGCGCGCGTGCGCGATCCCGCTACGCGTCGCCCTCCTCCAGCCAGCCGAAGCTCTTCTCCACCGCCTTGCGCCAGTTGCGGTACTCGCGGTCGCGTGCCGACGGCTCCATCGCCGGTGTCCACTCCGCGTCCCGCTGCCAGTGCGACTTCAGCTCGTCCAGGTCGTTCCACACGCCCGTCGCCAGACCGGCCGCGTACGCGGCGCCCAGACAGGTCGTCTCCGACACCCGGGGCCGGATGACCGGTACGCCGAGGACGTCCGCCTGGTGCTGCATGAGCAGGTTGTTCTTGGTCATGCCGCCGTCGACCTTCAGGGTGTTGATCCGCACCCCGGAGTCCTGGTACATGGCGTCCACGACCTCCCGGGTCTGCCAGCTCGTCGCCTCCAGCACCGCACGCGCCAGGTGCGCCTTCGTGACGTACCGGGTGAGGCCGGTGACGACACCGCGCGCGTCGGAGCGCCAGTAGGGCGCGAACAGACCCGAGAACGCGGGCACGATGTAGGCGCCGCCGTTGTCCTCGACGCTCGCCGCGAGCGTCTCGATCTCGTCGGCGGTGCGGATGATCCCGAGCTGGTCGCGGAACCACTGGACGAGCGCGCCCGTTATCGCGATGGAGCCCTCCAGGCAGTAGACCGGCGCCTCCCCGCCGATCTTGTAGCCCATCGTCGTCAGCAGCCCGCTCTTGGACGGCACGGGCCGGTCGCCGGTGTTCAGCAGCAGGAAACTGCCGGTGCCGTAGGTGTTCTTCGCGGTGCCCACGTCGTAGCAGGCCTGCCCGAAGACGGCGGCCTGCTGGTCGCCCAGCGCAGAGGCCACGGGCACCCCGGAGAGCTGTCCGACGGCGGTGCCGTACACCTCGGCGGAGGACCGGATCTCCGGCAGTACCGCCTCGGGGATGTCCATGGCGGACAGGATGGCCGGATCCCACTGGAGGGTCTGGAGGTTCATCAGCATGGTGCGGCCGGCGTTCGTGACGTCGGTGACGTGCCGGCCGCCCTCGGTGCCGCCGGTGAGGTTCCAGATCAGCCAGGAGTCGATGGTCCCGAAGGCGATCTCGCCGCGCTCGGCGCGTTCCCTCAGGCCGGGCACGTTGTCCAGCAGCCAGGCCGCCTTGGGCCCGGAGAAGTAGCTGGCGAGCGGCAGTCCGGTCTGCTCGCGGAAGCGGTCCTGCCCGTCCGCGCCGCCCAGTTCGCCGCACAGGGCCGCGGTGCGGGTGTCCTGCCAGACGATCGCGTTGTGCACGGGTTTGCCCGTGGCGCGGTCCCACAGGACGGTGGTCTCCCGCTGGTTGGTGATGCCGAGCGCGCTCAGCTGTTCGGCGCGCAGCCCGGCCTTGGCCAGTGCTCCGGCCACCACGGCCTGCACCTTGGACCAGATCTCGGTCGCGTCGTGCTCCACCCAGCCCGGCTTGGGGAAGATCTGGCGGTGTTCGCGCTGGTCGACGGCGACGATGGCGCCGCTGTGGTCGAAGACGATGCAACGGCTGGACGTGGTGCCCTGGTCGATGGCGGCGACGTAGGTGTCGGCGGTGTCCGTCATGGCGGTCCCCTGGGTCGCTGGGTCGGGTCGCTGGTCTGCGGGGCTCGTTGCGGGGAGAGGGAGGAAGTCGGCGTTCGGGGCCGAGGAGGCGGGATACGGCGGCTCAGAAGGCCGCGTTGTAGAGGCCGCCGGCGATGGCCCCGCCGATCAGGGGACCGACGACCGGTATCCAGGCGTAACCCCAGTCGGAGCTGCCCTTGTTGGGGATCGGCAGGAAGGTGTGCACGATGCGCGGGCCGAGGTCGCGGGCGGGGTTGATGGCGTAACCGGTGGGGCCGCCCAGGGAGAGCCCGATGCCCACGACGAGCAGGGAGACGATCAGCACGGTGGTACCGGACTCGCCGAGCCCCTTCGTCAGTCCGAAGGCGAGGATCGGCAGCACCAGCGCGACGGTCGCGATGATCTCGGTGATCAGGTTGGCGAGCGGGTTCCGGATCTCGGGGATGGTCGAGAAGACGCCCAGCGTCGGCACCGGTTCGTCGGCCGTGCCCTGCGTGGTGCCCTCCTTGCGGACGTTGGCCTGGAACTGGGCGAGGTACACCAGATAGGCCAGCACGGCCCCGAGCATCGCGCCGACGAGCTGGCCCAGCAGATACACCCACACCTTGCCCCACTTGCCGGTGTCGATGGCGATGCCGAGGGTGACCGCGGGGTTGAGCTGGCCGCCGGAGAGCGGAGCGGCGGTGTACGCGCCCGCGAGGACGCCGAAGCCCCAGCCGAACGCGATGACGACCCAGCCGGAGGCCCGCGCCTTGGAGTATCTGAGGGTGACGGCGGCGCAGACACCGGCACCGAAGAGGATCAGGATCGCGGTGCCGATGACTTCGCCGACGAATATGTCTCCATTGCTCATGGCGGCTCCCTTGGCGCCTTTCGGGGCGGGCGGCCCCGGACTTCCGTGCGGGAAAGCTCCGTTGGCGTCTGCAGCCGGAGGCAGGGAGTCCTAAGTCCCGCCCGGCGTCCGTGACGAGCGTGCCGTCGCAGCCGCATCGCCGGGGAAGGACGGGTCGTGGAGCAGGACAGACCCGTGGCGCAGCGCCTGATAACGCCGAGAATGTACGGCGATGTCGGCTGACACCGGGAAGTGTTCACCGGCGCCCGGGGGGCGTCAAGGTTGCCGACGGCGACGGTGACATCGACGCGTCCCCGCCCGGGGTCACCGGCGCCGGGCCGCGACGGACATGTGGCCCGGCCGGCGCATCGCACACCCGGGATGTGCCTCAACGGGCGGGTGCGGCAAGGATCTTCACCGCCCCGGCTCCACGACCGCGCACCCGGCCGGCGCCGGCGCCGCCCCCGAGCCGCGCCGGACCTCGTGACCGGGCAGCCCGGCCCGCCCCAGCACCCAGCTCCCGCCGCGCAGCGCCTTGGCCGCCTGCTTCAGCGGCGCCAGCTGGGCGGCGGCCTGCCGGTGGTCGCCCACGCTGCCCGGTGCGCACACCACGGTCGCCAGCGACAGCGTGACCGGCCGGCCCCCGGCCGACCAGGGCGCGTCGAGCACGGCGGCGACCAGCGGACCGAGCGCCTCCTCCTCGGCCAGCACCAGGAAGTCGTCGCCGCCGATGTGCCCCACGCGCGCGTGCCCCGGAACCGCCTGTTGCAGCGCCCGCCCGACCGACCGGATCAGCTCGTCGCCCGCGGCGAACCCGGCGCCGTCGTTGACCTGCTTGAAGTGGTCGATGTCCAGCCAGCTGAGCGCGAAGGCGCGGCCGTCCGCGATCCGCCGGTCCACCTCGCTGGTGATCGCGTCCGAACCGGGCAGCCGGGTCAGCGGGTTGAGCCCGGCCGCCTCCTCGACCCGGCTCTCGGCCAGCGCCCGCACCAGGTCCGCGAGCCGTACGACGCCCACGCACCGGCCGTGCCGGTCGACCACCGCGACATCGTCGGAGGTGCGGTCCCGGCCGCCGACCGCGACGACGTCCAGCACCTCCCAGGCGGTGGCGTCGACGCCGACCGTCCGGGGCGCGTCCCCGAGCTTGAAGGCCGGCCGGTCGGCGTACAGGGCGTGCCCGTAGCGGCCGGACATCGACAGCAGGAACCGGGACCGGTGCACCGAGCGCACGGGCCGGCCCGCCTGGTCCACCAGCAGCACCCCGGACACATCGGGTGAACCGGTCAGCAGCGCCCGCACCTGTCCCGCCGGGGCGGTCACCGGCAGTACGGCGGCCGGGCGCACGAACTCCCGCACCGACGGCCCCGACCGGGGCACACCGACGGTGCCGGGGGAGCGGGGCGGAACGTATACGTCCGCGGCGGGGATCCGGGCCGGCGGCGCGAACAGCTCGCCCTGGCCCAGCTGCGCCCCGGCCGACAGCGCCGCCGCGTACTGCAGTTCCGTCTCCACGCCCTCCACCGCGACCAGGGCGCCCAGGTCCTCGCACAGCGTGCGCATCGCCCGCACCGCGGCCGGCCGCGCCAGCAGGCAGGCGTCCAGCTTGACCAGGTCGGGGGAGAGGTCGGTGAGCAGCCGAAGCGGTACGTCACCGTCCCCGACACCGTCGGCGCTGATCCGGAACCCCTGTTCGCGCAGTGCGGCCACCGCCTCCAACAGGGCCCGCTGCGGCACGTGTGTGTACGGCGGGACCACGTCCAGCGTGACCTCCCAGGGCAGCCGCCCGGCCGCGCGCACGGCGTCGTGCAGGGGGGTGAGGCCGCCGAGGTCGGCGAGCGTGGCCGCGAACACGTTCAGGTGCAGCGGCAGCAGGATCTCCTTGCGTGCCGCGGCACGCAGCGCCGACACCGCGAGTCTCCCGTCGAGTTCGGGATCCCGGCGGGCCTCGGCCAGGATGTCACCCGTCTCCGGGCGGGCGAGTGTCTCCAGTGCGGCGACCGCGCCCGTCCTCAGGTTGACCACCGGCTGGAAGGCGAAGCGGAGAGTATCCGTCCAGGAGTGCACGGGAGCATGATGGCGCTGCCCGCGTACGCCCAGGCGCAGTTCATGAGACGTTCACGCAGGATTCCGGGGTGGTCACTCAGCGTGGAACCACAGGGGCCACAAACGCCTCCGCCCACCTCACCGCGATCAGCGCCGCCCGTCCGGAAAGGGGCACAGAGCTTCCCGGGCGGAACGCTCACCTGATAGATGCAGGAGACATGACACGACTCACCAGTGCAGTCCGCGGTCTCGTCACCGCCCTCGCCGCCCTGCTGGCCGTGACCACCGCCCCCGCGGCCGCCGGGGCCACGACGGAGCCCAGGGCGCCCAAGGACTTCGTGGCCCTGAGCAGCGTGGATCCCACGATCATCCAGGAGATCCGCTACTTCACCCCGCACAACTTCGTGGGCGAGCGCATCGACGGCTACGAGCAGCCGATCTGCATCCTCACCCGCCCCGCCGCCGAGGCCCTCCACAAGGCCCAGCGCATTCTGCTCCGCAAGGGCTACACCCTCAAGGTGTACGACTGCTACCGGCCGCAGCGCGCCGTGAACCACTTCGTCCGCTGGGCCGAGGACCTCGACGACCAGGCGATGAAGGCCGAGTTCTATCCGAACGTCGACAAGACCCGGCTCTTCGCGGACGGTTACATCGCCGAGAAGTCCGGCCACAGCCGCGGCTCGACCATGGACCTCACGATCGTGAAGCTCCCCGCGCGGCCGACCCGCCCCTACCACCCCGGACAGCCGCTCGTGCCCTGCTACGCGCCCAAGGACGAGCGCTTCCCCGACAACTCCGTCGACATGGGCACCGGATTCGACTGCTTCGACACCCTCGCGCACACCCTCGACCCGCGCATCCAGGGCGTACAGCGCGCCAACCGCCTGCTGCTCAAGAACACCATGGAGAGCCTCGGATTCGTGAACCTCGCCGAGGAGTGGTGGCACTACACGTACCAGCCCGAGCCGTACCCGGACACCTACTTCGACTTCCCCGTGTCCCGGAAGTCCCTCGCCAGCGGACACTGACCGCCTGCCCAAGACGACCCACTTCCGATCGGATACAGTCCGCGCGTGTCCGAAACTCAAGCCTCAACTGCCAATTCCGCACCGGACTCGCACTGTTCGAGGTGCGGAGCGCCCTATGGAGAGGGCGTTTCCGGCTGGCCGCGCACCTGCCCCGCGTGCGGAACCGTCGCCTACCGCAATCCGCTGCCGGTCGCGATCGCGCTCCAGCCCGTGTACGACACCAAGGGCACGGCCCTCGTCGTCATCACCCGGACCGTCGCCCCCGCGCGCGGGGGCACGGCCCTGCCCGGCGGTTACATCGACGACCGGGAGGACTGGAAGCAGGCCGTCGTGCGGGAACTCAAGGAGGAGACCGGCATCGACGCGGCCGCGCGCGACGTGCGGCTCGTGGACGCCATGAGCTCGCCCGACGGGCACCTGCTGCTGTTCGGACTCCTCCCGGAGCGCCCGGTGGAAGGCCTTCCGCCCGCCGGCCCCACGGACGAGACCGAGGGCTGGGAGCTGCTGCGCCGGCCCGAGGAACTCGCCTTCCCGCTGCACACCCTGGCCGTCAGGGCCTGGTTCGAGGGCCGGTACGTCTGACCGGCGCGGCTCAGCCGAGCCCCCGCACCCGCACCGGGTACGGCGGCTCGGCGGAACCCCCCTCCCCCTCCCGCGTGACCACCACCCGGGCACCCTGGCGGCGGGCGACGTACCGTTCGACCTCCGGTTCCTCCCACCCGTCGCCCGCGTCCGGCACCACCAGACCGCCGCCCGTACGGCCACGCGCGGGCGCCCACACCTCCAGCTCGAGACCGCCATCGGCGCCGCGCACCGGGACGACCGCGCCCGCGCGCGCGAACACCGGTATCCGCGCCAGCGGCGCGTCGACGACAACCCGCGCCGGCCCGTCGTACGCCTCCTGCGTCACGGTGTCGTACCACCGGCCCCGCGGCAGCCGTACCGCGCGCCGTTCGGCGCCCGGACCCAGCACCGGAGCCACCAGCAGAGCCTCCCCGAGCAAAAACGCGTCCTCGCAGTCGCGCAGCGTCCGGTCCTCCGGCGCCGACCACCACAGCGGCCGCACATAGGGAGCGCCGGTGCGCCGGGCCAGATGCGCCAGCGTCATGAAGTACGGCAGCAGCCGCCGCCGTTCGAGCAGCGCCACGCGCGCGTGCTCCAGCACCTCGGGACCGAACTCCCAGGGCTCCCGGCGCCCCGCCCGCACACTCGCGTGGGTGCGGAACAGCGGCAGATACGCCCCCAGCTGGAACCACCTGAGATACAGCTCCGGCGAGGGATCGCCGTCGAAACCGCCCACGTCCGGGCCCGAGTACGGCACTCCGCACAGCCCGAGCCCCAGCACCAGCGACAGCGACGCCCGCAGCCCCGGCCAGCCCGTCGCCACGTCCCCGGACCAGCTGCCCCCGTAGCGCTGCAGCCCCGCCCAGCCCGACCGCGAGAACAGGAACGGCCGCTTGCCGGGCGACAGCTCGCGCAGCGCCTCGTAGCCCGCCCGGGCCATGCAGAGCGCGTACACGTTGTGCGCCTCCCGGTGATCGCCGCCGCACCCCTCCAGCGTGTGCCGGGCCGAACGCGGCAGGGTCGGCTCACCGAAGGCGTTGAAGGACGTCGGCTCGTTCATGTCGTGCCAGAAGCCGGCGAAGCCCTGCCCCAGCCGCTCCTCGTAGAGCCCGCCCCACCACTTGCGCACGCGCGCGTGCGTGAAATCCGGGAAGACCGACTCCCCGGCCCACACCACACCGCGCACCGTGCGCCCGGAGGCGTCCCGCACGAACGCGTCCACGGCCGAGCCGCTGTCGTACACGGCGTTGCCCGGCGCCGCCTTCACCGCCGGGTCGACGACCGACACCAGCCGGATCCCGTCCCGGCGCAGCTCCTCGGCGAGCTGCGGCAGCTTCGGGAACCGCTCCTGATCGACCGTGAACACCTGGTGGTCGTCGTAGTGGTCGATGTCCAGGTGCACGGCGTCCAGCGGCAGCCCGCGCTCCTGGTATCCCGCGACGATCCGGCGGACCTCCTGCTCGCTGCCGAAGCCCCACCGCGCGTGCTGGTGACCGAGCGCCCACGCGGGCGGCACCGCGGGCGCCCCGGTGAGCGAGGCCCACGTGTGCAGCACGCGCGCGGGGGCGCCCACGATCACCCAGCAGCGCAGCGGGCCGCCGTCCATCCGCAGCTCGCAGCGCCCCGCCCGGTCGTGCCCCGACCCGGCCCCCTCCTCGCCCTCGCGCAGCACCACCGTGCCGTCCCACGTCGTGTCGTGGAACACCAGATGCGTGCCGGCGTCCGCCACCACCAGCTGCACCGGCATGGTCAGGTACAGCGGATCGTCACCGGGGCCGAACGCCCGGCCGGGGTCGGTGTTCCACAGCCGGTACGCCCCGTCCCGCAGCCGGGGCCCGGCCGCCCGGCCGCCCAGACCGAAGAAGCGCGCGTCCGCCGGCACCTCCGACCGCTGCATCCAGCGCGCCGGGCCCCCGCCGACCGGCTCCCACCAGCGCGGCGGCAGGTCCCGGCGCAGGGTCACGCCACCGGGCGTGCGCACCTCCACCGCGCCGTGCCGTGAGACGGCGACCGTCACCCGCTCGGCGACCACCCGCCAGCCACCGTCCTTGTCCGGCTCCAGCACGGCGCGCGGATCCGGCTCCGGACAGCTCCCGGCGAGCGCGTACGAGGGCTGCGGGCCCGTCCCGTCCCAGCCCCAGAACACGGCCCCGTTCACCGCGACGGTGATCCGCAGCTCGGACCGCCCGAACCGGATCAGCCCGCCGCCCGGCCCCGGCTCCGCGCTCTCCAGCCGGCCCGGGACCCGCGCCCGCTCGGCTCCCCGCCGCGGCAGCGCGGCGGCGTCGATCCGCCGCCTGCGCCACGCCGCCCGGACGGTACGCAAACCCCGAGCCGCCCTCCCCGCCCCGACTCCACTCACCGAACGCACCAGGTCACGACCGTCCATGCTGCTCACCCTGCCACTGCGCGCCCCACGCGCGCGTGTCGTTCAACTGCCGTTCACCCGTGGCGAGACCACATCTTCACGACACGGACTGTGTGGGGCGCACCCTGGTGTAGAAGTCGATCACATGGCATCGTCCCTGTCAGCCGCGTCACGCGCACACCCCAGCCGTGCGCGGACCGACGCACACGACGCGCACAGCCCGGGAGCCGCCACCATGTCGACCGCGAACCCCCAGCCGCTCTGGCAGCCCGATCCAGAGCGGATCGCCCAGGCACGCATCACCCGGTTCCAGGCCTGGGCCGCCGAGCACCACGGCGCCCCCGCCGACGGCGGCTATCCCGCCCTGCACCAGTGGTCCGTCGACCACCTGGAGACGTTCTGGGAAGCCGTCACCGAGTGGTTCGACGTCCGCTTCTCCACGCCGTACGCGCGTGTGCTCGGCGACCGCGCCATGCCCGGCGCCCAGTGGTTCCCCGGAGCCACCCTCAACTACGCCGAGCACGCCCTGCGCGCCGCCGCCGACCGCGCGGACGAACCCGCCCTGCTGTATGTCGACGAGACCCACGAACCGCGCCCGGTGACCTGGCTGGAGCTGCGCCGCCAGGTCGGCTCCCTCGCCGCCGAACTGCGCGCGCTCGGGGTCCGCCCCGGCGACCGGGTCAGCGGCTACCTGCCCAACGTTCCGCAGGCCGTCGTCGCCCTGCTCGCCACGGCCGCCGTCGGCGCCGTGTGGACCTCCTGCGCCCCCGACTTCGGCGCCCGCAGCGTCCTGGACCGCTTCCAGCAGGTCGAGCCCGTCGTGTTGTTCACCGTCGACGGCTACCGCTACGGCGGCAAGGAGCACGACCGCCGAGAGATCGTCGTCGAGCTGCGCCGCGAGCTGCCCACCCTGCGCGCCGTCGTCCACATCCCGCTGCTGGGCACACCGGCGCCCGAGGGCGCCCTGGAGTGGTCGGCGCTGACCGCGGGCGACGCCGAGCCGGTCTTCGAGCAGGTCCCGTTCGACCACCCGCTGTGGGTGCTGTACTCCTCCGGCACCACGGGCCTGCCCAAGGCCATCGTCCAGTCCCAGGGCGGCATCCTGGTCGAGCACCTCAAGCAGCTCGGCCTGCACTGCGACCTCGGCCCCGAGGACCGCTTCTTCTGGTACACCTCGACCGGCTGGATGATGTGGAACTTCCTCGTCTCCGGCCTGCTCACCGGCACGACGATCGTCCTGTACGACGGCAGCCCCGGCTACCCGGACACGGGCGCCCAGTGGCGGGTCGCCGAACGCACCGGCGCCACCCTCTACGGCACCTCCGCCGCTTATGTCATGGCCTGCCGCAAGGCCGGCGTCCACCCTGTCCGCGACTACGACCTGTCCGCCGTGCAGTGCGTCGCCACGACCGGCTCCCCGCTGCCGCCCGACGGCTTCCGCTGGCTGCACGACGAGGTCCGCGACGACCTGTGGATCGCCTCCGTCAGCGGCGGCACCGACGTCTGCTCCTGCTTCGCCGGCGGCGTACCGACCCTCCCGGTGTACACCGGCGAACTCCAGGCGCCCGGCCTCGGCACCGATCTGCAGGCCTGGGACCCGAGCGGCAAGCCGGTCGTCGACGAGGTCGGCGAACTCGTCGTCACCAACCCGATGCCCTCCATGCCGATCCGCTTCTGGAACGACCCGGACGGCAGCCGCTACCACGACAGCTACTTCGCCACCTACCCCGGCGTCTGGCGGCACGGCGACTGGATCACCGTCACCTCGCGCGGCACCGTGATCATCCACGGCCGTTCCGACTCCACCCTCAACCGGCAGGGCGTGCGCATGGGCTCGGCCGACATCTACGAGGTCGTCGAACGGCTGCCGGAGATCAAGGAGTCCCTGGTCATCGGCATCGAGCAGCCCGACGGCGGCTACTGGATGCCGCTGTTCGTGCACCTCGCGCCCGGCGCCGTCCTCGACGAGGCCCTGCTGAACCGGATCAGGCAGACGATCCGCGAGCAGCTCTCGCCGCGCCACGTGCCCGACGAGATCATCGAGGTGCCCGGCGTCCCGCACACCCTCACCGGCAAGCGCATCGAGGTCCCCGTCAAGCGCCTCCTGCAGGGCACCCCGCTGGAGAAGGCGGTCAACCCCGGCTCCATCGACGACCTCGCCCTGCTCGGCTTCTACGAGGAACTCGCCCGCAAGCGCGGCTGACACCGCGGGCCTCACCCTCCATAGGTGGCCTCGGACTCGCCCAGTACGGCGGCGAAGTCCGAGGCCAGCCGCGCGGCCTCGGCAGGCGTCAGCCCCGCGGCGGTGATCCGGACGCCGGGCCCGGAAGCCAGCCGGAACCTCGCCCCGGCCGCGACCCACCAGCCGTACGACCGCAGCCCGTTCACCACCGCCGACTCGTCACGCACCGGCACCCACAGGTTCATCCCGCTCACGGCGTGCGAGGCGATGTTCCGTGCGCTCAGCTCGCCGGCCAGCGCGGTGCGGCGCAGCACGTACGTCTCACGCGCGCGTGCCACCAACGCGCGCATGCCCTCGTCGGTCATCAGCCCGTGCACGGTCTCCTGCAGCAGATGGCTGACCCAGCCCGAGGTGAGCAGCAGCCGGCCGTCGTGCCGCGCGAGCGTCACCGGGTCGCAGGCCGCCGCCGCCCAGCGCAGATCCGTCCCCAGGAACTTGCTGACGGTCCGCACATGCACCCAGCGCCCCGGTCCCGCGCTCGTCACCGTGTGCAGAGGGGCGCCCGACACCTCCGAGGCGTGGTCGTTCTCCACCACCAGCACCTCGGGCGCGGCACGCAACACCTCGGCCAGCGCGTCACGGCGGTCGGCCGAGAAGCACCCGCCGTACGGGTTCTGCGCGCGCGGGCTGAACACCACCGCCCGCGCCCCGGCCCTGAGCGCCTCGCGCAGGTCCTCCGGGCGGATCCCCGCGTCGTCCACGGCGACCGGGACCGTGCGCAGTCCCAGCGCCGCGACCAGATCCAGCAGGTGGTGATATCCCGGGTCCTCCATCGCCACGGCGTCCCCCGGACGCAATTCGGCCGACAGCACCCGGCCGATCAGGTCCAGCGCCCGTGCGCGAACGTCACGTGCTCCGCGGGGACGCCGTCCGCTGCCAGCCGCGCGACCGCACCTACCTCGCCTACGTCAACAACGTGATGGTCGTCGCCTTCCAGGTGCCGCTCGCCCGGTACGGCACCACCACCGCGGCAGCCCGGAAACTGCTCCTCCCGCTGTCCGCCGCCTCCGCCGCCGGTGGCGTCACCCTCGCCGTGTCCGCCACCGGCGGCACCGAGCAGGCAATCTGCCTGCTCACCGCGTCCGCCGTCCTCTTCACCCTGGCCGAGATGCTGCACGCCGTCGTGTCCTGGGAACTCTCCCTGGCTCTCGCCCCCGGCACCGCACAGGGCGCCTACCTCGGCGTGCACGGACTCGCCCAGTCCGCCCAGCGCAGCCTCGGCCCCCTCGCCGTCACCGCGGCCATCGCCACCGGCCCCCTCGGCTGGACCGGCTTCGGCGCCATCATCGCCGCGACCTGCGCACTTCAGCACCGCCTGGTCCGCGACCGCCTCCACGGCAGCCCGTTGTCAGTGCCGCCGGTTACGGTGAGTGAGCATTGATCGACTGCGCACTCAGGGGGAAACATGGCGCACACCGACCACCAGACCATGCGACGCGTCCTGCGCCGCGAGATCGCCGGCACCATCGGCCTGCTCACCGACGAACACGACTTCCGCGCCATGCGGCGCTACCGCAGCTTCACCTTCGACGACCACCAGACCTATCTCCGGCAGGTGGAAGCCGTCCTCAGGGCCCGCGCCGCCCAGGGCACCCACACCACACTCGCCCTCTTCGACCCCGAGGACTACGCCGCCTACTGCGCGCAAGCCGGCCTCGACCCCGAAGCCCCGGCCAGCCGGAGCCGCTTCACCGCGGAACTCGCCGCGACGGGCCCCACCATCCCCTACGACGGCCGGCCCCTCGCCACCCTCGTCCCCGCCCTCGTGGACGAAGCCGTACGCCAGGCGACATGGGAGTACGCCACCACCCTGCTCTCCCGCCTCGGCCCCTGCCCCACCTGCGGCGAGGACATCGGCAAAGCTGCCTTCACCCGCGCCTCCGAACTCCTCATCCGCATCCTCGACACCGCACCGCCCGGCGACCGCCACCTCGTGTGCAGCGTCTCCGGACCACCCGACACCCTGGTCGCCGTCCTCCACGGCGACCAAGACGCCGACGACGGCATCCGCCTAGACGAGGCGGAGGTCCTCGAATTCACCAGCGTCCTCGCGCTCGGCCTCGCGACCCGAAGCCCCGGCGGACTCGTCCTGCGCGCCAGCGCCCCCGACACGGCCGACCGGGTCTACGGCTGGCGACTGCGCTGCGGCGGCCTCGAACCACTCACCGCCGCCGAAGTCTTCGACGCCTACTGCACCGACGTCGAATCCGGCGACCTCATCTCCCCGGAATCCGGCGTCGACTACTGCCAGCCGCCCGACCTCGGAGCCGAGAGCGGCACACCGGACCACCGGCACTGAGCGCACCGAGACGCCACACAGGCGGACCGCGCCCACGGCGACAGCGCGCCGAACGCGCCAGGGGCGCCCCACCCGAAGGCGGGACGCCCCTGAACCCGGCACACGCGCGAAAAGCGCCGTCACGGCCTACTCGCCGGACAGCACCACCTGAGCCGCGGCCCGCGCCTCCTCGGCGCTGTCCGCGGCACGCGCCGCCGCCGCGGCCCGCTCGCACTGCGCCAGCGTGTACTTCGCCAGCGTCGCCCGGACATAAGGAATCGACGCCGCACCCATCGACAGGGAGGTGACGCCCAGACCGGTCAGCACACAGGCCAGCAGCGGGTCGGACGCGGCCTCGCCGCACACACCGCAGCTCTTGCCCTCGGCCTTCGCCGCCTCCGCGGACAACGCCACCAGGTCCAGCAGCGCCGGCTGCCACGGGTCCTGAAGCCGGGACACCGCGCCCACCTGCCGGTCGGCCGCGAACGTGTACTGCGCGAGGTCATTGGTCCCCAGCGAAAGGAACTCGACCTCCTGCAGGATCGAACGCGCCCGCAGCGCGGCCGACGGGATCTCCACCATCGCGCCGAACTTCGCCCGCAGCCCCGCCGCACGGCAGGCGTCCGCGAACGCCTTCGCGTCGGCACGGTCCGCGACCATCGGCGCCATGACCTCGAGGTAGACCGGCAGCCCCTCGGCGGCCTTCGCCAGCGCGGTCAGCTGCGTGCGCAGGATCTCCGGGTGGTCCAGCAGCGTGCGCAGGCCCCGCACGCCCAGCGCCGGGTTCGGCTCGTCGGAAGGAGTCAGGAAGTCCAGCGGCTTGTCCGCGCCCGCGTCCAGCACCCGCACGACCACACGGCCCTCGGGGAACGCCTCCAGCACCTGCCGGTAGGCCTCCACCTGCTTCGCCTCGGAAGGAGCGTTCTTGCTGTCGTCCAGGAACAGGAACTCGGTACGGAACAGACCGACACCCTCGGCTCCGGCCTCCACCGCGGCCGGCACGTCCGCCGGACCGCCCACGTTGGCCAGCAGCGGCACCTTGTGACCGTCCGCCGTCGCCCCCGGCCCGGTCGACGCGGCCAGCGCGGCCTTGCGCTCGGCGGCAGCGGCCTCCAGCTGCGCCTTCTTCTCCTCGCTCGGGTTCACGAAGATGTCGCCGGTGCTGCCGTCGACGGCGATCACCGTGCCCTCGGCCAGCTCACCGGCACCCGGCAGTGCCACGACCGCCGGCACGCCCAGCGCCCGCGCCAGGATCGCGCTGTGGCTGGTCGGCCCGCCCTCCTCGGTCACGAAGCCCAGCACCAGCGCGGGATCCAGCAGCGCGGTGTCCGCGGGGGCCAGGTCCCGGGCCACGAGTACATAGGGCTGGTCGCTGTCCGGGACACCCGGCATCGGCACGCCCAGCAGCCGGGCGACGATACGGTTCCGCACATCATCGAGATCGGCCACCCGGCCGGCGAGGTACTCACCGGCACCGGCCAGCAGCTCCCGGTAGGCCGCGAACGCGTCGTACACCGCGCGCTCGGCCGTGCTGCCGACGGCGATCCGCCGGTCCACATCGGCCATCAGCTCGGGGTCCTGGGCCATCATGGCCTGCGCCTCGAGTACGGCCTGGGCCTCGCCGCCGGCCAGATTGCCGCGCGCCATGAGATCGGCGGCCACGGCGTCCACGGCCTGGCGGGCACGCCCCTGCTCCCGCTCGGCCTCCTCCGCCGGTATCTGCTTGGCCGGCGGCTCCAGCACCGCCGTGCCCATGTGCCGGACCTCGCCGATGGCCACGCCATGACTCACGCCGACGCCTCGCAGCGTTGTCTCCATGTCACCCGTCTCCGATAGTGCGGCGGGCCGCGCCGCCGCGGTGGTTGTGCTGATCGCCGTCCGCTGACGGCACTGCCGTCAGTTCCAGGCGAAGAGGCTGTCGCCGGCCTTCACGTCTCCGCTGTCACGCAGGGCGGAAAGGGACTCGGCCGTGGCCTCGAGTGCGACGACGGGGCAGACCGGCGACTTGCCGGCGGCCTCGACCGCGGCCGGATTCCACCGGACGACGGCCTGGCCGCGCTTCACAGTGTCGCCCTTGCTCACGAGCAGCTCGAAACCCTCGCCGTTCAGCTGCACGGTGTCGATGCCGAGGTGGGTGAGCACGCCGCGCCCGCTCTCGTCCACCACGACGAAGGCGTGCGGGTGCAGGGAGACGATGACGCCGTCCACGGGCGCAACGGCCTCGGAAGGCTCACGCACGGGGTCGATCGCGGTGCCCGGGCCGACCATGGCCCCGGAGAAGACCGGATCCGGCACTTCGGCCAGTCCGATGGCACGTCCGGCCAGAGGGGACGTCACGGTGGTCATGGGAAGCCTCCCAAGGAGTGGAGCTGCTTACGGGCCGTCACTGGCTGTCCCGGACGGCGCACTGGCAGCAGGGTATGTCATATGAACTGGCGGTTCCGGATAGAAGCTACCAGCTAGTGGTCTAGACCACCAACCCCATGGATTTGCACCGTCTCCGAGGCTCCGTGTACAGTCGTACTCCTGCCTGGGGCGGAGGGCTGCGCAAGCGCCCCCGTCAGGCGGAACCCAAACTCATCAGATCCTATCTCTGGATCCGCTTCTGCATGCTCGCAGGGTGGTGGTCGGAGAGACGGAAAAAGCCTGATAGAGTGGGAAACATCGAAGGGAAGCGCCCGGAGGAAAGCCCGAGAGGGTGAGTACGAAGGAAGCGACCGTTCCTTGAGAACTCAACAGCGTGCCAAAAGTCAACGCCAG
>NZ_JBEYEY010000010.1:212226-329296 GCF_040703635.1 Streptomyces sp. NPDC007189 | reverse complement strand
GTCACACCACCGGCCAGCGCCAGATCACACTCACCATTGCGCAGCGCCTGCACCGCCAGATGCAACGCGACCAGCGACGACGAGCAGGCCGTGTCGAGGGTGACGGCGGGGCCCTCCAGGCCGAGCGCGTAGGCGACGCGGCCGGAGGCGAGGCTGGCCGCGCTGCCGGTGAGCAGATGGCCGCGCACGTCGTCGGGGACGTCGGTGAGGGTGGCGCCGTAGCCCTGGTGGCCGCAGCCGACGAACAGGCCGGTGCTGCTGCCGCGCAGCGAGCGCGGGTCGAGGCCGGCCCGTTCGACGGTCTCCCAGGACACCTCCAGCAGCAGCCGCTGCTGCGGGTCCATGGCGACCGCCTCCCGCGGGGAGATGCCGAAGAAGCCCGCGTCGAACTCGGCGGCCCCGTCGAGGAAGCCGCCCTCGCCGACGTAACTGGTGCCTGCGCGGCGCGAGTCCGGGTCGTACAGTGCGTCGAGGTCCCAGCCGCGGTCGGCGGGGAACGCGGAGATGGCGTCGCCGCCGCGGGTGAGGAGATCCCACAGGTCCTCGGGCGAGCCGACCCGGCCGGGGTAGCGGCAGGCCATCGCGACGATCGCGATCGGCTCGTCCGTGGCGGCGGCCCGGTGCTCGGTGGCGGCGTGGTGGACGGCGGGCAGGGTGCCGTCGTCGAGCGCGTGGAGCAGGTGGTCGGCGAGGGCCACGGGGGTGGGGTGGTCGAAGACGAGGGTGGTGGGCAGGGCGAGGCCGGTCGCGGTGGCGAGCAGGTTGCGCAGTTCCACGGCCGTGAGCGAGTCGAAGCCGCAGTCCTGGAACGCCCGCGTGGGCTGGATGCTCTCCGGTGTCGGGTGGCCGAGGGCGGTGGCCGCGCTGCGCCGGACCAGCGTCAGCAGCAGCCGGCGGCGCTCGGCGGCGCCCAGCGGGGCGAGTTCGGCGCGGAGCCGGCCGCCGTGTGCGTCGGCCGGATCGGCGGCGGCCGCGGCGGCGTGGGCGGCCTCGGGGATACGGCTGAACAGGGCACCGCCCGGAAGGCCGCGCCGGCCCTCGGCGATACGGCCCCAGTCGATGTCGGAGACCAGCGCCCAGGTGTCGTCGTGGGCGAGGATCCGGCCGAGGGCGGTGAGCGCCGGTTCGGCCTCCATCGGTGTCAGGCCGCCGCGCCGCAGCCGGGCCAGGACGGCCGGATCGTCGGCCATGCCGCCGCCGGCCCACGGGCCCCAGGCGACGGAGGTGGCGGTCAGTCCGGCGGCGCGGCGGGCGCGGGCCAGGGCGTCGAGGTGGGCGTTTCCGGCCGCGTATCCGGCCTGGCCGGCGGAGCCGAGGGCGCCGGCGATCGACGAGAACAGCACGAACGCGGTGAGGGGGTTCGCCAGGTCGCGGGTCGCCTCGTCGAGGTTGGCGGCGGCGCGCAGCTTGGCGCGCAGGACGGTGGCGTACCGCGCGGGGTCCATGGCGGTGAGCGGCGCGTCGTCGAGGGTGCCCGCCATGTGCAGGACCGCGGTGAGGGGCCGGTCGGCGGGCACGGTGGCGAGCAGGGCGTCCAGGGCCGCCCGGTCGGCGGGGTCGCAGGCGGCGATGGTGACCGCCGCGCCCAACTCCTCCAGTTCGCGGCGCAGTTCACCGGCGCCCGGAGCGTCGGGCCCGCGTCGGCTGACGAGCAGCAGGTGCTCGGCGCCCTGCCGGGCGAGGTGGCGTGCGACGTGGGCGCCGATGATGCCGGTGCCGCCGGTGATCAAGGTCGTTCCGGTCAACCGCGGCTCGGGACGGTCGTCGTCGTCACGGACGACCCGGACGATCCTGCGTGCGAACACGGCGGAGTCGCGCACCGCCAGTTCACTGTCGTCGCCGGGGCGGGTCACGCACGCGACGAGCCGGGTCAGGATCCACTCGTCCAGCCGGGACGGCAGGTCGACGAGGCCGGCCCACAGGTCGGAGTGTTCGACGGCGACGGTGCGGCCCAGGCCCCAGGTGGTGGCCTGCACCGGCCGGGTGAGCGGGTCGACGGCGCCCACGGACACCGCGGACCGGGTGGCCGCCCAC
The DNA here is from genome assembly GCF_040703635.1 of Streptomyces sp. NPDC007189. NCBI lineage: Bacteria > Bacillati > Actinomycetota > Actinomycetes > Kitasatosporales > Streptomycetaceae > Streptomyces > Streptomyces sp. NPDC007189. The sequence goes on along the minus strand of NZ_JBEYEY010000010.1, from coordinate 327,262 downwards.
AGCCGCGCCCCGGTCCCGGTCTCGGCCAGCGCCTGCACCAGCAGGGTGTTCAGGTGCAGGCCGAGGGGCACGTCGTCGTGGCCGGGGTGCGGGGTCTCGGTCAGCGCGAGCAGCGAGAGCAGCTGCGCCGAGCCGCCATGGTGTGCCTCGCCCAGAGCGGCGGCGATCCGGGCGCGGTCGGCGTCGGCGGCGACCGGCACGGGGATCCCCTCCGCTCCGCCGGCGGTGAACGCCTCCGCCACGGCGGCCGCCGTCTCCGCGGCCTCGGCGTCGTCGGCGCAGAACGGCACCAGCCAGACCCCGGAGGCCGCACCGGCCGGGACCTCCAGGGGCGTCCACGTCTCGCGGTACTGCCAGGACGCGGCGGTGGACCGCTGCACACTGCTGTGGTGCCAGGCCGTCAGCGCGGGCAGCACGGGCGCGAGGACATCGGGGTCCAGCGCCAGCCGCCCGGCCAGCTCCTGGACGTCCCCCTTGCGGACGGCCGCCCAGAACGCCGAGTCGACCGCCTCTCCCCGTCCGTCGACCCCGCCGGCGGCCACGTCCGCCAGCCAGTACCGCTGCCGCTGGAAGGCATACGTGGGCAGGGCGAGGGCCTTCGCGCCGGGGAACAGCGCGGACCAGTCGGGGCTGAGCCCGTGCGCGTGCAGCGCGCCTACGGCACTCAGCAGGGCGACCTGCTCCGGCCCCTCCTTGCGCAGCGCGGGCACCGCGACTTGCTGCTCGACGGCCGCCTCGGCGTCGTACTCCGCAGCGGGCAGCACGGTCCGGGCGAGGGCGGTGAGGGTGCCGTCGGGGCCGAGCTCCAGGAAGCGTGCGGTGGCGTGCTCGTCGGCCAGCGTGCGCAGGGCGTCGGCGTAGCGGACGGTACGGCGGACGTGGTCGACCCAGTACTCCGGGGAGGTCAGCTCTTCGTCGGTGGCGGACACACCGGTCACGGTCGAGACGATGGGGAGCTTGGGGCGGTCGTACGACAGGCTCCGCGCGACCTTGCGGAAGTCGGCGAGCATCGGCTCCATGAGCGGGGAGTGGAAGGCGTGGCTCACGCGCAGAGCGGTGACCTTGCGGCCCTCGGCGCGGAAGCGCTCGGCGATCTCTTCGACAGCCTCTGCGGCACCCGAAATCACCACCGCCTGCGGGCCGTTGACCGCCGCTATGCCCACCTGCTCACCGAGCAGCGGCAGCACCTCCTCCTCCGAGGCCTGCACCGCCACCATCGCACCCCCTGCCGGGAGCGCCTGCATCAACCGCCCACGCGCCACAACCAGGCGGCACGCATCCGCCAGCGACCACACACCAGCCACATGCGCGGCCGCGATCTCACCGATCGAATGACCCGCCAGCACATCCGGGCGCACACCCCACGACTCCAGCAACCGGAACAGGGCGACTTCCAAGGCGAACAGCGCGGGCTGCGCGAACTCCGTCCGGTTCAACCGGTCGGCGTCCTCACCGAACACGATCTCCCTCAAGCCGAAAGGCAGTTCCGCGTCCACCGCATCGAAAGCCGCCGCGAACACCGGGAAGTGCTCGTACAGCTCCCGGCCCATCCCCAGCCGCTGCGATCCCTGCCCCGCGAACAGGAACGCCGTACGCCCCCGCACCGCCGCACCCCGCACCACCCGCGCATGCGACTCACCCGCCGCCACCGCGGCCAGCCCCGACCGCAACTCCTCCCAACCCGAGCCCACCACCACCGCACGGTCCTCGAACACCGACCGCGTCACCGCCAGCGACCACCCCACATCCGCCGCCGACCCCACACCCTCACTCACACACTCCAGCAACCGCGCCGCCTGCGCCCGCAACGCACCCTCACCCCGCGCCGACAGCGGCCACACCACCACACCACCACCATCAGCCTGAACCGCGACCGGCTCCTGCGGCACCTCCTCCAGCACCACATGCGCATTCGTGCCGGAGATGCCGAAGGACGACACTCCCGCGCGGCGCGGGCGGTCGTCGTGCGTCGGCCATTCCTGAGCCTCGGTGAGGAGTTCGACGGCGCCGGCGGACCAGTCGACGTGCGAGGACGGCTCGTCCACGTGCAGGGTGCGCGGCAGCATGCCGTGCTGCATGGCGAGCACCATCTTCATGACGCCCGCGACACCGGCGGCTGCCTGGGTGTGGCCGATGTTGGACTTCACCGAGCCGAGCCAGAGCGGGTGTTCGCGGTCCTGGCCGTACGTGGCGAGCAGGGCCTGCGCCTCGATCGGATCGCCCAGCGTCGTACCGGTGCCATGCGCCTCGACGGCGTCCACGTCGGCCGGGGTCAGGCCCGCCGTCGCCAGGGCGGCGCGGATCACGCGCTGCTGGGAGGGGCCGTTGGGCGCGGTGAGGCCGTTGGAGGCGCCGTCCTGGTTGACGGCGCTGCCGCGGATCACGGCCAGGACCCGGTGCCCGTTGCGGCGGGCGTCGGTCAGGCGCTCCAGGAGGAGCAGGCCGGCGCCCTCGCCCCAGCCGGTGCCGTCGGCGGCCTCGGCGAACGGCTTGCAGCGGCCGTCGGCGGCCATGCCGCCCTGGCGGCTGAACTCGACGAAGGCGCCGGGGGTGGACATGACGGCGACGCCGCCCGCGAGGGCAAGGGAGCACTCCCCCGCGCGCAGGGCGTGCACCGCGAGGTGGAGGGCGACGAGGGAGGACGAGCAGGCGGTGTCGACGGTGACGGCCGGGCCTTCCAGGCCGAGGGTGTAGGCGACGCGGCCGGAGACGACGCTGCCGGTGTTGCCGGTGAGGATGTGTCCCTCGACCTCTTCGGGGATCTCGCGGAGCCCGGAGCCGTATTCCTGGTTGCTGGCGCCGACGAACACGCCGGTGCTGCTGCCGCGCAGGGCGGCGGGGGCGATGCCGGCGCGTTCTACGGTCTCCCAGGCGACCTCCAGCAGGAGGCGCTGCTGCGGGTCCATGGCGAGGGCCTCGCGGGGGGAGATGCCGAAGAAGGCGGCGTCGAAGCGGTCGGCGTCGCGGACGAAGCCGCCCTGGGTGGCGGCGCTGCCCCGGCCGCCGTCGTGCTGGAACAGGCCCTCGAGGTCCCAGCCGCGGTCGGCGGGGAAGCCGGTCATGGCGTCCGTGCCGTCGGCGAGGAGCCGCCAGAAGTCCTCCGGGGTGTCGGCCCCGCCCGGCCAGCGGCACGCCATCGCGACGATGGCGACCGGCTCGGTCATCGCCTGCTCCAGCTGCTGGTTGTGCTTGCGCAGCCGTTCGTTCTCCCGCAGCGAGGCACGGAGGGCTTCGACGACTTTTTCGGAGGACATGCTCAGCTCCACACTTCGCACTTCGATGCGGTCACGGGGCCAGGGGCGGGCGGTGGGTCGGTATGAGGGGTGGCGGCGCTCAGTCGTCGGCGCCCAGGGCCATCCGGACCAGGTCGTCGACGTCGAGGTCGTCGACGTCCACCTCCGCCTCGTCGGACGCGGCGGGGTCGCCCGCGGCGGGACCGGTCGCGGTGCCGGGCCGGTTCCCGGTGCGGGGGCCGGGGACGGCGGCGGGTGTCGCGGGGGCGAGGGCCATCAGGGCGTCCAGCAGGCCCGAGTCGCGGAAGGTGGTGATCGGGATGGACATGAGCAGCTTGCGGATGGTCGCCTCGTCGGGCTCGCCGGGGGCGCCGTTGGCCGTCGCCGGGCCGGTGCCGCCCTCGTCGCCGTCCGCGAAGTGCTCGCGGCACAGGTGGTCGGCGAGCACGGCGGGCGTCGGGTAGTCGAAGACGAGCGTGGCGGGCAGCAGCACGCCGGTGGCGGAGTTCATCCGGTTGCGCAGCTCGACCGCGGTGAGCGAGTCGAAGCCGAGTTCCTTGAAGGACTGGTCGGGGTCGATGCGGGCCGCGGAGGCGTGTCCGAGGACGGCGGCGACCTGGCGGCAGACCTCCTCGACGAGCCTGCGGTGCCGTTCGGCAGCGCCGAGGCGGCCGAGTTCCGCGGCGAGGCCGGTGCCGGAGTCGGTGGCCACCGTGAGGTCGCGGACGGTCCGCCGGACGCGGGCCAGTGCGGCCAGCAGCGGGTGCACCGGGCCGTCGACGCCGAGGCGGGCGGGGTCCACGGCCAGCGGTGCCTGGACGGCGGCGGGCCGGTCCAGTGCCTCGGTGAAGAGGGCCAGGCCCTCCTTCGGGCTGAGCGGCGGCAGTCCGGCGCGTTCCATGCGGCGGATGTCGGCGTCGGTGAGCCCGCCGGTCATGCCGGCGACCTGGGACCAGGGGCCCCAGGGCAGGGACAGCGCGGGCAGGCCCAGGGCGCGGCGGTGCTCGGCGAGCGCGTCGAGGAAGGCGTTGGCGGCGGCGTAGTTGCCCTGGCCGGGTGCGCCGAGGGTGCCGGCGACGGAGGAGAACAGCACGAACGCGGACAGGTCGAGGTGGCGGGTCAGTTCGTGCAGGTGTACGGCGGCGTCCAGCTTGGGCCGCAGGACGGCGTCCAGCCGCTCGGGGGTGAGCTGGTCCACGACCGTGTCGTCGAGGACGCCGGCGGCGTGCACGACCGCGGTCAGCGGGTGGGCGTCGGGTACGGCGTCGAGGAGGGCAGCGGCCCGGTCCCGGTCGGCGACGTCGGCGGCCTCGATGTGCACGTCGGCTCCGAGCGCGCGGAGTTCGTCGGCGAGCTGCCCGGCGCCGGGGGCGTCGGGGCCGCTGCGGGAGGCGAGCAGCAGGTGGCGTACGCCGTGTTCGGTGACGAGGTGGCGGGCGAGGAGCGCGCCGAGGCCGCCGGTGCCGCCGCTGATCAGGACGGTGCCGTCCGGGTCGAGCGGTGCGGGCATGGTGAGGACGACCTTGCCGATGTGGCGGGCCTGCGCCATGTGGCGGAACGCGGCGGGGGCGTGGCGGACGTCCCACGGGGTGACGGGCAGCGGGGTGAGGGCACCGGCCTCGAACAGCTCGACGAGCGCGGTGAGCATCTCCCCGATGCGGTCGGGGCCGGCCTCGATCAGGTCGAAGGCGCGGTATTTCACGCCGGGGTGGCGGGCGGCGACGTCGGCGGGGTCGCGGACGTCGGTCTTGCCCATCTCCAGGAAGTGGCCGCCGCGCGGCAGCAGGCGCAGGGAGGCGTCGACGAACTCGCCCGCGAGGGAGTCCAGGACGAGGTCGACGCCGCGGCCGCCGGTCGCCTTGCGGAAGGCGTCCTCGAAGGCGAGGTCGCGGGAGGAGGCGATGTGCGTGTCGTCGAGTCCGGCGGCGCGCAGGGTGTCCCACTTGCCGGGGCCTGCGGTGGCGTACACCTCGGCGCCGAGGTGGCGGGCGAGCTGGGTCGCGGCCATGCCGACGCCGCCGGCCGCGGCGTGCACGAGAACGGACTGGCCCGGTTCGATACGGCCGAGGTCGACGAGGGCGTAGTAGGCGGTGAGGAACACGATCGGCACGGTCGCCGCCTGGGCGAACGTCCAGCCGTCGGGGATACGGGCCACGGTGCGGGCGTCGGCGACGGCGACGGGCCCGTAGGCGGAGGGGAACATGCCGAGCACGCGGTCGCCGGCCCGCAGCCCGGTCACGCCGGGGCCGGTCTCGGTGACCACGCCGGCGCCTTCCAGGCCGAAGTCGCGGGCCGGGCCGGGATACATGCCGAGGGCGTTGAGGACGTCGCGGAAGTTGACGCCGGCGGCGCGCACGGCGATGCGTATCTCGCCCTCGTTCAGGGGGCGTTCGGCGTCGGGGGCGGGGACCAGCTCCAGTCCGTCGAGGGTGCCCTTGCGGACCATGTCCAGCCGCCAGGCGGGCGCGGTCGTGCCGTGCGGCGGGCGCAGTGCGGTGGAGTCGTCGGTGCGGGCGAGGCGCGGCGTGTGCACGGTGCCCTCACGCAGGGCGAGTTGGTCGTCCGGGTGGGCCAGTGCGGCGGGCAGCGCGGCGAGGGAGGCGGCGTCGGTGTCCAGGAGGACGAACCGGCCGGGGTGTTCGGACTGGGCGGAGCGCACCAGGCCCCAGGCGGAGGCGGCGGCGGGGTGGCGGACGCCGGGCCCGGCGGGCCCCTCGGGCATGACGGCCTCGCGGGTCACCAGGACGAGCCGGGTGGACCGCAGCCGGGGCTCGTCGAGGAGATGCCGGACGAGGGCGAGGGCCCGGCGCGCCGCCGCGTGTCCGGCGCGGTCCAGGGGGGTGTCCTCGGCGGGCAGGACGGCGAGGAGCGTGCGGGGGACGTCGGCGCGGGCGGCGAGGGCGGTGAGGTCGGCGGTGTCGGTGACGTCGGCGGTGACGCCCGCGGCGGCGAGGTCCGCCGCGAACGTGCGTCCCGCGTCGTCGCCGAGCACCGTCAGGGCCGCCTCGGTGCCCTGGTCGGCGGGCTGCGGCTGCCAGTCGAGCCGGTACAGGTCGCCGGAGCCCCGGTCGGGGCGTGCGCGCAGCGCGTCGGGGTCGACGGCGCGCAGGGTGAGGGCGCCGATGGAGGCGACGGCCCGCCCGGTGGTGTCGGCGACGTCCAGGGCGACGGCGTCGCCGTCGCGCAGGGAGAGCCGTACGCGGACGGCGGTGGCGCCGGTGGCGTGCAGGGTGACGTCCCGCCAGGAGAACGGCAGCCGGCCCCGGGCGGAGTCGTCCAGCGGCAGGAACGCGGTGGCGTGCAGGGCGGCGTCGAGCAGGGCGGGGTGCACGCCGTAGCGGGGGGCGTCGGGGTGCGCCTGCTCCGGCAGCGCGATCTCGGCGTACACCTCCGTACCGGAGCGCCAGGCGGCGCGCAGGCCCTGGAAGACGGGGCCGTAGCCGAAGCCGGCGTCGGCGAGCCGGTCGTAGGTGTCCTCGACGGCGAGTTCCTCGGCGCCCGCGGGCGGCCAGTCGGCGAGCGGCGCGTCGGGCTCGGGGACGGCGCCGGCGCCGAGGACGCCGTCGGCATGGCGGGTCCAGGGCCGGTCGGGGCCGGCGTCGACGGGGCGGGAGTGCACGCCGATGCGGCGGTTGCCGTCGGCGTCGGGCGCGCCCAGCCGCACCTGCAGGGCGAAGGCCTGGCCGGGGGCCGGCGCCAGCGGCTCCAGCAGGGTGAGTTCGATGACGCGGTCGCAGCCGGCGCGGGCCCCGGCGAGCAGGGCGAGGTCGAGGTAGGCGGTGCCGGGCAGGATGGCGGTGCCGCCGACGGCGTGGTCGGTGAGCCAGGGCTGGTCCGCCAGGGAGAGCCGGCTGGTGAAGACGTACTCGTCACAGTCGGCGAGGTCGACGCGGGCGCCGAGCAGCGGATGCCCGGCGTCGGCGAGACCGGCGGCGGCGAGGTCGCCCGCGCCGCGGCCGCGCGTGCCGGGCCAGTAGCGCTGCCGCTGGAAGGGGTAGGTGGGCAGGTCGACGACGCGGCCGGAGCCGGGTGCGGCGGCGGTCCAGTCGACGTCCACGCCGTGCACATGGGCCTGGGCGAGCCCGTTGAGCAGGCTGCCGGTCTCGTCGCGGCCGGGGCGCAGCAGGGCGACGGCGGCGCACCGGTCGGGGGCGGTGACGGCGTCGGCGGTGAGCGCGGTGAGCGTGCCGTCAGGGCCGATCTCCAGGTAGCGGCCGACGCCGGCCTCCTCCAGGGCGCGCACGCCGTCGTGGAAGCGGACGGTCTGGCGGACGTGGCGCACCCAGTAGTCGGGGGAGGCGAGTTCCGCCGCGGTCGCCGGACGGCCGGTGACGTCGGAGATCACCGGGATGACCGGCTCGCGGTAGTCCAGGCCGGCGGCGACCGCACGGAAGTCGTCCAGCATGGGCTCCATGAGCGGCGAGTGGAAGGCGTGGCTGACCCGCAGCCGCTTGGTGCGCCGGCCCAGGCCCTCGACACGGGCGGCCACGTCGAGGACGGCGGTCTCCTCGCCGGAGACCACCACCGAGTGGGGGCCGTTGACGGCGGCGATCCCCACACCGTCGCCCAGCAGCGGCAGCGCCTCCTCCTCGGTGGCCTGCAGCGCGACCATGGCGCCGCCGTCGGGCAGGGCGTCCATCAGCCGGGCGCGGGCGGCGACCAGAGTGCAGGCGTCGGGCAGGGAGAGCACCCCGGCGGCGTGCGCGGCGGCCAGCGAGCCGATGGAGTGGCCCAGCAGATGGTCGGGCGTCACACCGAGAGAGCGCACGAGGCGGTACAGGGCCACCTCGAACGCGAACAGGGCGGGCTGGGCGTAGCCGGTTCGGTCCAGCAGGTGTCCGGCGTCGCCGAGGACGGCCTCGCGCAGGGGCGTGTCGAGGACGCCGGGCCCGAAGTGGGCGCACACCTCGTCGAAGGCGTCGGCGAACACGGGGAACGCGGCGTGCAGCCCGGCGCCCATGCCGGGGCGCTGGGAGCCCTGTCCGGTGAACAGGAACGCGGTGCGGGCGGAGCGCAGCGCGGCGCCGCTCTCCTCCGCGCCCGGTTCGGCGGCGGCGAGCAGGGTGAGGTCGGCGAGCAGGTCGCCGCGGTCGCGGCCGAGCAGGACCGCCCGGTGCTCGAACGGCGTGCGGGTGGTGGCCAGCGAGTGGCCGATGTCGGCGGCGGACAGTTCCGGCTGCCGGGTGACGTGGTCGACGAGCCGCGCGGCCTGCGCGCGCAGCGCCTGCGGGGACCGGGCGGCCAGCGGCCAGGCGAGCAGGCCGTGGGCGACGGGGCGGTGCTCGCCGGCCTGCTGGGCCGGTGCCGTACGGGCTTCCGCGGCAGGCCGGGCCGGTGTCGTGGTGCCGCCGTGGCGGTCGCGGTCGGGTGCGGGCGGGGCTTCTTCGAGGATGACATGGGCGTTGGTGCCGCTGAACCCGAAGGACGACACACCGGCGCGCCGGGGCCGGGCGGGGTCGTGCGGCCAGGGCCGGGCCTCGGTGAGCAGCCGTACCGCGCCGGAGTCCCAGTCAACGTGGGTGGAGGGCCGGTCGGCGTGCAGGGTGCGGGGCAGTTCGGCGTGGCGCAGCGCCAGGACGGTCTTGATGACGCCGGCGACACCGGCGGCGGCCTGGGTGTGCCCGAGGTTGGACTTCACCGAGCCGAGCCACAAGGGGTGTTCGCGGTCCTGGCCGTAGGTGGCGAGGAGTGCCTGGGCCTCGATGGGGTCGCCGAGGACGGTTCCGGTGCCGTGTCCCTCGACGGCGTCGACGTCGGCGGGGGTGAGCCCGGCGTCGGCGAGCGCGGCGCGGATGACCCGCTCCTGGGAGGGGCCGTTGGGTGCGGTGAGCCCGTTGGAGGCGCCGTCGGAGTTGACGGCGCTGCCGCGGACGACGGCCAGCACCCGGTGCCCGGCCCGGCGGGCGTCGGAGAGCCGCTCGACGAGCAGCATGCCGGCGCCCTCGCCCCAGCCGGTGCCGTCGGCGTCGTCGGAGTAGGCCTTGCAGCGGCCGTCGGGCGCCAGGCCGCGCTGTCGGCTGAACTCCAGGAAGGCCGCCGGGGTCGACATCACGGTGACACCACCGGCGAGCGCGAGGTCGCACTCCCCCGCGCGCAGCGCCCGCACCGCCCAGTGCAGGGCGACCAGGGACGACGAGCAGGCGGTGTCGACGGTGACCGCGGGGCCCTCCAGGCCGAGGGTGTAGGAGATGCGCCCGGAGACGACGCTGGCGGCGTTGCCGGTGCCGAGGTAGCCGTCGACGTCCTCGGCCGAGGTGCGCAACAGCGCGGCGTAGTCCTGGCCGTTGGTGCCGGCGAAGACGCCGGTGCGGGACCCGCGCAGGGTGCGCGGGTCCATGCCGGCGCGCTCCACCGCCTCCCAGCACACCTCCAGCAGCAGCCGCTGCTGCGGGTCCATCGCCAGCGCCTCGCGGGGCGAGATGCCGAAGAACGCCGGGTCGAACCGGTCGACTCCGTCGAGGAACCCGCCGGTGCGGGTGTAGCTGGTGCCCTCGTGGTCCGGGTCGGGGTGGTAGAGGGAGCCGAGGTCCCAGCCCCGGTCGGCGGGAAAGCCGGAGAGGCCGTCGGCTCCGGAGGCGAGAAGCTCCCACAGGCGCTCGGGGGTGTCGGCGCCGCCGGGGAGCCGGCAGGCCATGCCGACGATGGCGATGGGCTCGTCGGCGCCGGTGCGCGCGGTGCGCGTCCGGGTGCCGGCGGTCTGCGGGCCGCGCCGGTCGTCGGCGGGCAGGGCGCGCAGCAGGTGGGCGGCGAGCGCGGCCGGGGTGGGGTGGTCGAAGGCGACGGTGGGGGCGAGCTTGAGACCGGTGCGCCGTTCGAGGGCGTTGCGCAGGTCGACCGCGGTGAGCGAGTCGAAGCCGAGGTCGCGGAAGGCGCGTTCGGGGTCGGCGGCCGGGGTGCCGGGCGCGTGGCCGAGGACGGCGGCGATCTCCGTCTGCAGCAGCCGCAGGACGGCGGTGGGCCGTTCGGCCTCCGGGAGGGCGGCGAGCGTCCGGGCCAGCCGTACGCCGGGCCGTCCGGCGGTCGCGGTACGGCGCGCGGGGGCGGCCGGGTCGCGCAGCAGCGCCGGGGTGGGCGTGGTGGCGGCGCGGGCGGCGGCGAGGTCCAGCCGGACCGGCAGCAGCACGGCCCGCTCCTGCGCCAGGGCGCGGTCGAGCAGGGCGACGGCGTCGTCGGTGGGCAGCGCGGCGACACCGGCTCGGGCCATGCGCCCGCGGTCGGCGTCGCCGAGCCCGGCGGTCATGCCGCTGTCCTCGGCCCACAACCCCCAGCCGAGGGCGTACGCCGGCCGGCCCTGCGCCCGCAGGGTGGTGGCCAGCGCCTCCAGGAAGGCGTTGGCGGCGGCGTAGTTGCCCTGGCCGGGCCCGCCGAAGGTGGCGGCGGCGGAGGAGAACAGCACGAACGCCGACAGGTCCAGGTCCCGGGTGAGCCGCTCCAGGTGCACCGCGGCGTCCGCCTTCGGGCTCAGTACGGCCGACAGCTGCTCGGCGGTGAGGGTGCCGATCACGCCGTCGTCGATGACACCGGCGGCGTGGAAGACGGCCCCGAGCGGGTGCGCCTGGTCCACGCCCGCCAGCAGTCCGGCCAGCGCGGCGGGGTCGGCGACGTCGCACGCCGCGATCGTCACCTGCGCGCCCGCCTCTTCGAGGGAGGCGCGCAGCGCGGCGGCGCCCGGCGCGTCCGGACCGCGCCGGCCGGCGAGCAGCAGGTGCCGCACGCCGTGCGCGGCCACCAGGTGCCGGGCCACGGCCGCGGCCACGGTGCCGCCCGCGCCGGTGATCAGGACAGTGCGCTCGGGGTCGAACGCGGGGGCGGGGGCGGTCGTACCGGCCCGGTGGCGGGTGAGGCGGGCGCCGTACACGCGTCCGGCGCGCAGGGCGATCTCGGTCTCACCGTCGTCGAGGGCGTTCACGGCGGCGGCCAGGAGAGCGTCGTCCGCCGCCTCGCCGTCGGTGTCGAGGAGCAGGAAGCGTCCGGGGTTCTCCGACTGGGCGGAACGCACCAGACCGCGCACGGCGGAGGCAGCCAGGTCGGCGACGGGCTCACCGTCCCGGACGGAGGCGGCGTGACGGGTGACCACGACCAGACGGGCGCCCGCGGTCCGCTCGTCGGCAGTCCAGCGCCGCAGCACGTCCAGCGTCCGGGCGGTCACCTCGTGCACACCGGCGGGCAGTTCGGCGCTCTCGCCGTTCACGGGGAAGAACACCAACTCGGGTACGGCGCCGGCTTGGTCGAGGGCGGTGAACAACGCGTCCGCATCCGCGTACCGCAAGGCGCCCGCCGGTGCGGGCCCGTCACCGAGGACAGCCGACTGAGTGTCTTTCAGGTTCGCAAGCCGAGCGGCTAGTTCGAACCACTCCACGACGAACAGATCGTCGGCAAAGGCCTCTTCGGCGGCCGGAAGCGGCAACTCGGTGGCCGGTGTGACCGTGACCTCGCCCACGGTGGCGACGGGTGCTCCGGTGTCGTCGGCCACGTCCAGCCGCAGGGCGCCGTCGGCCAGTGGGCGCAGCCGGATGCGCAGCGCCTCCGCGGAGGCGGCGTGCAGGGTGCAGTCCCGCCACGCCACGGCGACCGATCCGGCCCGGCCGAGCGCCGGGGCCGTGTGCAGGGCCGCGTCCAGCAGGACCGGGTGCAGCGCGACCCGCAGCGCGTCCGCCTGCAGCTCTTCCGGTACGACGGCCTCGGCGTACACCTCGTCACCGGCCCGCCATACGGCGGTGAGCGCGCGGAAGGCGGAACCGTGGTCGAGTCCGCCGTCCCGCGACGCCTCGTACAGGGCGTCGACTTCGGCGGGGTCCAGTTCCTCGGCGTCGGCCGGGGGCCAGGAACCCGCGTCGCCGACCGGCTCGGGGGACGCGGGCGCCAGTGCCCCGGCGGGCGCGAGGACGCCGTGCGCGTGGCGGGTCCAGGGCCGGTCCGTGTCCTCGTCGCCGTCCGCCGCGGCGCCGGTCGCGGTGACCGGGCGGGAGTAGCAGGCGAACGGCCTGGTGCCGTCGTCGCCGGGGGCGTCCAGGACGACCTGCAGCTCGACGGACGTACGGTCGTCCAGGACGAGGGCCTGCTCCTGGTCGAGCGTCGCGACGTGGCCGCACCCGACGCGGGCGCCGAGGTGCAGGGCGAAGTCGAGGTACGCGGCCGTCGGCAGCACCGCCCGGCCGGCGACGGTGTGGTCGGCCAGCCAGGGGTGGCTGCGGGTGGACAGCACGGTGGTGGACACGACGGCGGACGAGTCGGCCAGGGTCACCACGGACCCGAGCAGCGGATGCCCACCGGCGTGCGGCCCGCTGCCGGGCAGCGGGTCGAGCCAGTACCGGCGCCGCTGGAAGGGATAGGTGGGCAGCGTGATGTTCCTCGCCCCGGGGAACAGTGCGGACCAGTCGGGGCTGAGCCCGTGTACGTGCAGCGCGCCTACGGCGCTGAGCAGGGCGACCTGCTCCGACCCCTCCTTGCGCAGCGCGGGCACCACGACCCGGGTGCCGCCGTCGAAGACTGACCGGGCGAGGGCGGTGAGGGTGCCGTCGGGGCCGAGTTCGAGGAACCGGTTGACCTTGCGCTCGGCGAGCGCCTGGAGCGCGTCGGCGTAGCGGACGGTACGGCGGACGTGGTCGACCCAGTACTCGGGGGAGGTCAGCTCTTCGTCGGTGGCGGACACACCGGTCACGGTCGAGACGATGGGGAGCTTGGGGCGGTCGTACGACAGGCTCCGCGCGACCTCGCGGAAATCGGCGAGCATCGGCTCCATCAGCGGCGAGTGGAAGGCGTGACTCACCCGCAGAGCAGTGACCTTGCGGCCCTCGGCGCGGAAGCGCTCGGCGATCTCCTCGACAGCCTCTACGGCGCCCGAAACCACCACCGCCTGCGGCCCGTTGACCGCAGCAATACCCACCTCGTCACCGAGCAGGGGCAGTACTTCGTCTTCTGAAGCCTGCACCGCCACCATCGCACCACCCTCAGGCAGCGCCTGCATCAACCGCCCACGCGCCACAACCAGGCGGCACGCATCCGCCAGCGACCACACACCCGCCACATGCGCGGCCGCGATCTCACCGATCGAATGACCGGCCAGCACATCCGGGCGCACACCCCACGACTCCAGCAACCGGAACAGGGCGACTTCCAGGGCGAACAGCGCGGGCTGCGCGAACTCCGTCCGGTTCAACCGGTCGGCGTCCTCACCGAACACGATCTCCCGCAAGCCGAAGGGCAGTTCCGCGTCCACCGCATCGAAAGCCGCCGCGAACACCGGGAAGTGCTCGTACAGCTCCCGGCCCATCCCCAGCCGCTGCGATCCCTGCCCCGCGAACAGGAACGCCGTACGCCCCCGCACCGCCGCACCCCGCACCACCCGCGCATGCGACTCACCCGCCGCCACCGCGGCCAGCCCCGACCGCAACTCCTCCCAGCCCGAGCCCACCACCACCGCACGGTCCTCGAACACCGACCGCGTCACCGCCAGCGACCACCCCACATCCGCCGCCGACCCCACACCCTCGCCCACGCACTCCAGCAGCCGCGCCGCCTGCGCCCGCAACGCACCCTCACCCCGCGCCGACAGCGGCCACACCACCACACCACCACCAGCAGCCTGAACCGCGACCGGCTCCTGCGGCACCTCCTCCAGCACCACATGCGCATTCGTGCCGCTGACGCCGAAGGCGGAGACGCCCGCGCGTCGGGGGCGGTCCTCCGCGGCCGGCCAGTCTCGAGCTTCGGTGAGGAGTTCGACGGCGCCGGTCGACCAGTCGACGTGCGAGGACGGCCGGTCCACGTGGAGGGTGCGGGGCAGCACTCCGTGGCGCATCGCCATGACCATCTTGATGACGCCGCCGACGCCGGCGGCGGCCTGGGTGTGCCCGATGTTGGACTTCAACGAGCCCAGGTACAGGGGATGTTCGCGGTTTTGGCCGTAGGTGGCCAGCAGGGCCTGCGCCTCGATCGGGTCGCCCAGCGTCGTACCCGTGCCATGGGCCTCCACGGCGTCCACGTCGGCCGGGGTCAGGCCCGCCGACGCCAGGGCGGCGCGGATGACGCGCTGCTGGGAGGGGCCGTTGGGCGCGGTCAGGCCGCTGCTCGCGCCGTCCTGGTTGACGGCGCTGCCGCGGATCACGGCGAGCACCGGGTGCCCGTTGCGGCGGGCGTCGGACAGGCGCTCCAGGAGGAGCAGGCCGGCGCCCTCGCCCCAGCCGGTGCCGTCGGCGGCCTCGGCGAAGGACTTGCAGCGGCCGTCGGGGGAGAGTCCGCGCTGGCGGCTGAACTCGGTGAAGGTGACCGGGGTGGACATGACGGCCACGCCGCCCGCGAGGGCCAGCGAGCACTCCCCCGCGCGCAGCGCCCGGCAGGCCAGGTGAAGGGCGACGAGGGAGGACGAGCAGGCGGTGTCGACGGTGACGGCCGGGCCTTCCAGGCCGAGGGTGTAGGAGACGCGGCCGGAGGCGATGCTGCCGGCGCTGCCGTTGCCGATGAAGCCCTCGAGGCCGGGCGGCGGCGCGTCGAAGCGGGAGCCGTAGTCGTTGTACATGACGCCGACGAAGACTCCGGTGGGGCTGCCGCGCAGGCTGCCCGGTGCCAGTCCGGCGCGTTCGAGGGCCTCCCAGGAAATCTCCAGCAGGAGGCGCTGCTGCGGGTCGGTGCCCAGGGCCTCGCGGGGCGACATGCCGAAGAAGTCGGGGTCGAAGTCGGCGGCGTCGTGCAGGAAGCCGCCCTCCCGGGTGTAGCAGGTGCCCGGGTGCTCGGGGTCCGGATGGTAGAGGGAGTCGACGTCCCAGCCGCGGTCCTCGGGGAAGGGGGTGATGGCGTCGCGGCCGTCGGCGACGAGCCGCCACAGGTCCTCGGGGGTGCGCACGCCACCGGGGTAGCGGCACGCCATGGACACGATGGCGATCGGCTCGTGGTCCTTGGCCTCCAGCTCGCGCACCCGGTTGGTGGTGCGGTGCAGGTCGGCGGTGACGCGCTTCAGGTATTCGCGCAGGCGGTCTTCGCTCACAGCTCGCCCCCCAGGCTCGGGTCGTGCACCACGGCGGACCCGACCGACGGCAGGCCCGCTGCGCTCGGGACGGTAGACAACACCGGATCTCCTCAGGCTCGGACACCCACGCGGTCCGCATGGCTTCGGGAACACGTCGAACCCGGTCAAGTCTGGGGGCGCGCACGGCGTCGACGGCCGCTTGACCTCCGACTCTGAAAAATCCCCTAGTTGCCCCGGGCGGCCGCGGTCGTCGGCCGGGACCGGCAAATCCCTAGAGTTCGGCGGTGTTTGTGGCCCTGGCTTCGGGGCTCGTGCTGCCCTGGGGTCGCTCCCGCCCCGCCGCCCGTGCGGACGGCCCTGAACGAGAGGGGTTCTTCCGATGACAGCCGTGCCCGATCCCGCCAGACCCGAGGTCTCCGCGCCGCCCGAAGTGGGCCTGGACGGCGGAGCGAGCCTGCTGGCCTGGCTGCGGCGGATGCGTGACGAGCAGCCGGTGTGGTGTGATCCCGAGGGCCGCTACCACGTGTTCCGGCACGAGGACGTGCAGCGGATCACCGCCGACCCGGCGATGTTCTCCTCGGACACGGTGACCCGGCTGTCGAACGGCGAGCGCCAACCGCCCGGCGGAACGCTGCTGTTGCTGGACCCGCCCCGGCACGGCAAGCTGCGCCGGCTGGTGAGCAAGGTGTTCACCGCGAAGATGATCAGCGAGCTGGCGCCGCGGATCACCGAGGTCGCCACGGAGCTGCTCGACGGCCTGGCCGGCGCGGACCGCTTCGACCTGGTGGAGGCGTTCGCCAATCCGCTGCCGGTGATCGTGATCTCCTCGATGCTCGGTGTGCCGCCCTCGGACCGCCCGCTGTTCCAGGTGTGGGCGGACAACCTGCTGACGGTGAACTGGGAGACGCCCGAGGGCGCGGAGGTCCTCGGCAGGACCGTGCAGGAGCTGGACGCCTATCTGCGCGGGCACGTCGCCGAGCGGCGGGCGCGCGAGCACGACGACCTGATGAGCCTGCTGGTGCGGGCGGAGGTCGACGGGGAGCGCCTCAACGACGAGGACGTGGTGAGCTTCGCTGCGCTGCTGCTGCTCGCCGGTCATGTCACCACGGCGGTGCTGCTGGGCAACATGCTGCTGACCCTCGACCAGGAGGAGGGGGAGCTGGGCCGGCTGCGCGAGGAGCGCGCGCTGATCGCCCCCTTCACCGAGGAGGTGCTGCGGCTGCGGCCGCCGTTCCTGAAGATCGAGCGGGTGCCGACGGCGCCCGTGGAGATCGCCGGGGAGAAGGTGCCGGAGAACACGATGGTGTACCTCTGGCTGCTGTCCGCCAACCGCGACGAGCGGGTCTTCCCCGAGCCGGACCGTTTCGTGCGGGACCGGCCCCATGCCAAGCAGCTCGCCTTCGGGCACGGCATCCACTACTGCCTGGGCGCCCCGCTGGCCCGTATGGAGGGGCGGATCGCGCTCGATCTGATGCTCGACCGGTACGCCGACATCCGGGTGGACCGCGACAGCCCGCTGTCCTACTTCGACAACCGTGTCAACGTCTTCGGTCTTCGGCAGTTGCCGCTGACGGTCCGGCGGTCCTGAGCGGCGCACCCGGGCGGACGCAACCCCCCATCAGACGGAGGAGTCCCATGGCCTTCGAGCCGAAACCCCCTGTGATACCGACCGACCGCACCTGCCCCTTCGACCCCGATCCGGAGTACCGCCGGCTGCGCGAGGAAGACCCGATCAGTCCGCTGACGTTCGACATCGCGCCGGGCCGCAAGGACGGCTGGCTCGTGACCCGGCACGAGCACGTGCGGGCCATCATGACCGACCCGCGGTTCAGTCACCGCGCCGATCTGCTGGCGCTGGTGGCGTCGCCGCCGTTCGAGGTGGAGAGCTACGACCCGAAGCCGTCGCCGCCGGGTTCCTTCGTGCGCATGGACGCGCCCGACCACACCCGCTACCGGCGTCTGCTGACGGGCTTCTTCACGGTCCGCAAGATCCAGGAGTACGAGCCGACGCTCGCCGGGATCATCGACGGCGTGCTCGACGAGATGGCCGGTCTGGAGCCGCCGGTGGACCTGCTGCCGGCGTTCGTGCAGAAGGTCGTATACCGGTCGGTGCACTCGGTGATGGGTGTGCCCGAGGAGGACATCGCCGAGCTCGACAAGCACTTCTCGGCGATCATGCGGATCGACTACACGCTGGAGGAGTTCGTCGAGCACAACACGGCCCTGGACCAGACGCTGGCCCGGATCGTGAAGGAGCTGTTCGCCGAGCCCAACGACAAGCTGCTCGGCAAGCTGGTGAAGACCGGGGAGCTGACCGAGGAGGAGCTGGCGAACATCGCCTGGATCACCATCGGCGGCGCCCTGGACACCACCCCGAACATGCTGGGCCTCGGCACGTTCGCGCTGCTGGAGCACCCCGAGCAGCTGGAGAGGATCCGCAAGCGGCCGGAACTGATGGAGCGGGCGGTGGAGGAGCTGCTCCGCTATCTGACGATCTCTCACATGGGCGCCAGTCGAGTCGCGTTGGAGGACGTGGAGATCGGCGGGCGGACCATCGAGGCCGGGCAGACCGTGGTGCTGTCACTGCCGGCCGCCAACCGGGACCCGGAGCAGTTCGAGAACCCGGAGGTCTTCGACGTCACCCGGCCCTCGCGCCGGCACCTGGCGTTCGGCTTCGGCATCCACCAGTGCCTGGGCCAGCACCTGGCGCGGGCGACGCTGCGCCTGGGCTACCAGAAGCTGTTCGACCGCTTCCCGGACCTGCGGCTCGCGGTGGAGCCCCACGAGATCCCGCTGCGCGACAAGGCGATGCACTACGGCGTGTACGCGCTGCCCGTGACCTGGGGCTGACGTTCGTGCACGGGCACGCCGGCCCCGTGCACACCCGGGGGCGGTCCCGCGAGGGGCCGCCCCCGGTCCCGTAGGGTGGCGCTATCCCGCCGAGTCGGCGTCCAGGTGGGAGAGCCTGGGCCACAGGGTGCGCCACGGTGCGCGCTCGCCCTCGCACAGCCAGATCGGGGCGCCCCAGTTGAGGTTGTGCACGCCCTCGGCGTTGGTGACGGTGCCGCGCCGCTCGACGTGGGTGAAGAAGCGGCGCAGGTAGCGGGCGTCGGCGCCGACGAACACGACGGGCGCGGAGTCGTCGGTGGGGCGGCGCAGGTCCGCGTAGCCGCGGTGGCCGCTGTACGGGCGGGGCAGGCCGAGTGCGGGGCCGTACCGGTCGAGGGCGCCCGCCTGGTCGTAGCGGTCGGTGATGATCAGGGCGCGTCGGCGCACATCGGCCGGCAGGGCGCGGTGGACGCGGGCCACGGAGGCGGCGAGGTCGGGCCAGCCGACGCTCTCGCGGGCCAGCCGGTCGGCGGAGGGGGCGGTGAGGCGGTGCACCGGGTACACCGGCAGGACCTGCACGGCGAGCGCCGCGGACAGCACGTAGGCGAGGCCGGTCGCCCACAGACGCGGCCGGGTGGGGCGCACGCCCTGCAGGGCCGTGGCGCCGGCCGCCCACAGGACGGGGAAGAGCCCGGCGACGTAGTACGGCCGTCCGTCGGCGTACACATAGCCGGCGCACAGGCCGACGAAGGTCAGCCCGAGGAAGCGGTGGGGGCGGGCCGCGCGGGCGAACAGCAGCCGCAGCAGTCCCGCGCAGAGCAGCACGGCGCCGGCGAGTCCGGCGGCCGACAGGACCGTGGGCAGGAACAGCGACCGCCCGCCCTCGTCGGCGGCGACCTCCCGCGAGATGACGGAGGCCATGGCCAGCTGCGGCCAGCCGTGGCGGTCCTGCCACAACAGCCCGGGCACCGCGGTGAGCAGCGCGCCGGCCGCCGACGCCCACAGCAGGGGGCGGCGCAGCAGGGCGCGCGGGCCGGCGAGCAGCAGTGCCACCGCGAGGACCGCCCAGAGGCCGACGCTGAGGAACTTGACCTCGAGGGACACGGCGGCGGTCAGGCCGAGGAGCGGCAGCAGCCGGTCGCGCCGGGTGCGGACCCAGCGCACCAGCAGCCAGGTGGTGACGGTCGTCAGAAAGATGTCCAGGGTGGCGGTGATGAGCAGGTGGCCCATCTGCAGCATCACCGGCGAGACGGCGTACGCGCCCGCGGCGGCCGTCTGGGCGGCCCGCCGTCCGCCCAGTTCCCGGGTGAGCAGGGCGGTGAACACCACACCGAGCCCGGTCGCGACGGCGGCCGGCGCACGCAGCCACAGCAACGAGCCCGGCACGAGGGTGTCCATGGCGTGGGCGAGCAGGGGCAGCAGCGGCGGCTGGTCGGCGTACCCCCAGGCGGGGTGCCGGCCGGCGGCGAGAAAGTACAGCTCGTCGCTGAAGTACCCGAACCGGCGCGCGGTGAGCAGCAGCAGCACGGCGGTGACACCGGCGACGACACTCACCGGCAGCAGGGCGAACGGGGGCAGGTGGTCCGGTGGGGTGTCGGGGTCCGGCGTCCGGGCGGCGGTCCCGGAACGGCCGGGCCCGCCGTCGGGAGGAACGGCCCGGTCCCGGGCGGTGGGGGGCATCGTGAGGTCCTCGATCCTGTGCGGTCGGGGGGTGGTCGGGTGTCGGTGGCGGGTGGTGGCGGTGGTCCGCGCGCCGCGGCAGTCCCGGCGAATCCGCCGTGGGAGCAGCAGCGGTTCACACGCGCCGGCCGTCGCGGACGAAGCCGACTTGCGGTCGGCGTCGCGGTCACAGTCGCCGTTGCGGTGACGGTCGCATGGGCTCGCGACACGCACCGCGCCGTGGCGATGCCGGCTGCCTGGTGCCGTAGCGCTCGCGGTCGCCATGGCGACCTGAGCCGCACGGAGCCGTAGCGCTCGCCGTCGCCATGGCGACCTGAGCCACACGGCCGTAGCGCTCGCCGTCGCCATGGCCGTCCCGGCCGCACGGAGCCGTAGCGCTCACCATCGCGGTGGCGGACGACGTCGCCTTCGCGGTGACGGTCACGCACACCCCCACACTCGCCGTCGCCATGGCGGGGCGGCCTGAGCCGCACGGAGCCGTAGCGCTCGCCGTCGCCATGGCCGTCCCAGCCGCACGGAGCCGTAGCGCTCACCGTCGCGGTGGCGGACGACGTCGCCCTCGCGGTGACGGTCACGCACACCCCCACACTCGCCGTCGCCGTGGCGGCTCCGGCGCACGGAGCCGCCGCGCTCACCGTCGCGGTGGCCCCGCGGTCGTCGTCGCGGTGACGGTCGGGGTCGAGCGTGGCTGGGGCGCGGTTGCGGTCGAGTGGGCCGGGGGCTGTCGCGGGCGTGCACGCCACGAACGTACGGAAGGCGACCGGTGCCAGGGCGGGGTGTTCCCGTTTCCGCGGGGCGGAGTACGGGCGATTCCCTAGTCTTCGGCGGCATCGATGGCCTCTCCGGCGCCGCCTGTGCTGGGCTGGGCTGCGCACCGCACCGCCCGAGATGCGGCACCTGCCGCCGTCCCTGCCCGGCCGCTGCGCGCAACCGGCGGGGGCGGACGCGGGGGCCGGGCCGACTCCCCCCCGGCCCGGCTCCCCAGCCTCCCCACAACCGATCCCCCCAACCCGATCACGGAGAGACGACAGTCGAGTGATGGACCATCAGTTCATGTGCGGCGGAGCCGGTACGCGGCTTCGCCGGCCCAGGCAGGACGCGTCATGACGGCGCCGGCGATCGTCGCGGACGGCGTACGCAAGCGGTACGGGGACATCCAGGCCGTCGACGGGGTCTCCCTGCGCATCGAGACGGGTGAGTTCTACGGCATCCTCGGCCCCAACGGGGCGGGCAAGACGACCACCCTGGAGATCCTGGAGGGCGTCCGCGAGCCCGACGAGGGCCGGATCGAGCTGTTCGGGCAGAGCCCCTGGCCGCGCAACCTGGATCTGCTGACGCGGATCGGCGTGCAGTTCCAGGCGTCGTCGTTCCTCGACAAGCTGACGACACGGGAGACGATCCGGCTGTTCGCGTCGTTCTACCGGGTCGGCGCGCGGCAGGCCGACGCGATGCTGGAGCGGGTCGGGCTGACCGAGTTCGGACAGGTGCCCGCGGACAAGCTCTCGGGCGGGCAGGCGCAGCGTCTGTCCATCGCCTGCGGCCTGGTGCACGACCCGGAGATCGTCTTCCTGGACGAGCCGACCGCCGGCCTGGACCCGCAGGCCCGCCGCAATCTGTGGGACCTGCTGCGGGACGTCAACGAGGAGGGCCGCACGGTGGTCCTCACCACGCACTACCTCGACGAGGCGGAGGTCCTGTGCGACCGGGTGTCCGTGATGGAGCGCGGCAAGGTGCTCCGGACCGGCGCCCCCGCGGCGCTCGTCCGTGAACTCGACAACATGGTGCGGGTGAGCGTGGAGTCCGGGCTCGTCACGCCGGACGCGCTGCGGGAGTTGCTGAAGACGGCCGGGGTGGCCGACGCCACGGTGGAGGACGACGGGGTGCTGCTGACGGTCGCGACGGTCACGCCGGGACCGGTGCTGTCCGTCCTGGCCGACCAGGGTGCCCTGCGCGGCCTGGAGGTACGCGGCGCCACCCTGGAGGACGTGTTCCTCCAGCTGACCGGACGGGAGTACCGCTCGTGAGCATCGAGGAGACCACCCCGCGCACCGCGGGCACGACGGCCGGCGAGAGCGGCGGCACGGACATGCAGGGCGCCGCCGCGGCGGACGCCGGACGCAAGGACGGTGGCAAGGGGACCGAAAGCGGGCCGGGAGCCCGCGGCGGTTCCGGGAAGGACCGGCTCAACCCGGTACGGGAGTTGTCCCGGACCATGATCCTGAGCGTGCTGCGCGACAAGGGCACGATCTTCTTCCTGCTGATCTTCCCGATCCTGTTCCTGCTGCTGTTCGGCACGCTGTTCAAGAGCGACGGCACCGCGCACATCAAGGTCGCCCAGGTCGGCCCGGTGAAGGTGCTCGACTCGCTCACCGCCGGCCAGCGCGGCCAGCTCGCCAAGGCCGCCGCCGTCACCAAGGTGAGCAACGAGAGGTCGGCGCTGGCGAAGGTCCGCAAGGGCGACTACGACGCGCTGGTCGAGCAGCACGGCGGGACCGTCGTCCTGCGCTACAGCGCCGCCGACTCCGTCAAGGGAGCCTCCGCCCGCGCCACGCTCAACGCGGTGCTGGAGCAGGCGAACCTCGCCGCGACCGGCACACCGCCCACGTACACGCTGGAGGCGAGCCAGGTCGAGGACGAGTCGGTCAAGCCGATCCAGTACCTGACGCCGGGCCTGATGGGCTGGGCCATCGCCTCCAGCGCGGTGTTCAGCACGGCGCTGACGCTGGTGACGCTGCGCCGCAAGAAGATCCTGCAGCGGATGCGGCTGTCGCCGATCCGGGCCTGGGAGGTCGTGGCCGCGCGTATCTCCATGACCATGCTGATGGCGCTGACACAGACCGCGCTGTTCCTGGCCGTGGCGACGCTGCCGTACTTCGGGCTGCGGCTGACCGGCGACTGGTGGCTGGTGATCCCGCTGGTGATGTGCGGCACGCTGGCGCTGATGTCGCTGGGTCTGCTCATCGGCTCGCTCACCCGCACCGAGGAGTCCGCGGGCGGACTGGCGCAGCTGCTGGTGCTGCCGATGTCGTTCCTGTCCGGCTCGTTCTTCTCGCTGGACAACGCTCCGGGCTGGGTCCAGGCCGTGTCGTACATGATGCCGCTGCGCTACCTCGTCAAGGGCAGCGAGGCCGTGCTCAGCCGGGGCGGCGGACTGTCGGACGCCCTGCCGACGATGGGCGGCATGCTCGCCTTCACGGCGGTCGTCACCGCGCTGACGCTGCGGTTCTTCCGCTGGAACGAAAAGTGATCCGCTGAGGGAGCGGGCAGCAGGGCCCTTCGCCGGTGAACGGCGAGGGGCCCTGTCGCCGTGCCGGTCGGGGCGGGCCCCGGCAGCCTCAACGTCGCTCGCCCTGCCAGCCGTTGAGGTGCAGCACGTCTTCCAGGGGCCGGCGGGGGCCCGGGCGGAAGGTGGTGCGCAGGGGATGGGCGGTGGGGAGGAGGGCGCCCTGGCGGACGGTGGGAGGCAGGCCCAGGAGGTCGGCGACCTGCCGTTCGCGGTCCAGGTGGACCGCCGTCCAGGCGGTGACCAGGCCGCGGCTGCGGGCGGCGAGGGCGTAGCTCCACGCGGCGGGCAGCAACGACGCCCACAGGCCCGCCTGGTTGCCCTCGGGCAGCCGGCCGTCGGGCACCTCGATGCACGGGATCACCAGGACGGGCACACGGTGCAGCCGCTCGGCCAGCAGCCGGGCGCCCGACATCACCGAGCGTGTCTCCTCGGGCAGTTCGGCCAGGCGCTGCAGCGTCTCGGCGTTGCGGTCGTGGAACGCGGCCCGGTACACCGCGGCGACGTCCGCGCGGATCGCGGGGTCGGTGAGGACGATCCAGCGCCAGTTCTGGCGGTTGTTGCCGTTGGGGGCCTGCAGGGCGATCCGCAGGCAGTCCTTGACGAGCTGCGGGTCCACGGGCCGGTCCAGGTCGAGTCCGCGCCGGACACTGCGCGTGGTGGTGAGCAGTTCCTCGCCGGTGAGGGGCAGGGGCTCGGTCACGGCAGGAGCACCGCCCGGACGACGAGGGCCAGGTACGTGGCGACGATGAAACCCATCGCCAGGGGCACCGGCCAGGCGCCCCGTCCGGCGGTCAGGAAGCGGCGGGTGCCCCAGGCGGGCAGGAGGGCCGCGAGGCAGGGCAGGAGGGCGAGCGGGCCGCGCGGCGCGAGGAGCAGCAGCTCGCAGCCGACGGCCACGGCGGCGCAGGCCGCGGTGACGGCCGCGCTGCGTCGGGGGCCGAGGTCCGCGGAGTACAGGCGGCCGCCGGGCGGTGCCTGCCAGGCGGTCTTGCGGGCGAACTCGAAGTGCAGGAAGACACCGGCGCACAGGGTCAGCAGCACGGGTCCGCGCCAGTCGGCGGGGACCGTTCCGGCGGCGACGAGCGAGCCGTACACGTAGGCGCCGAGGAGCACCTGCACGGGGTAGGTGACGGTCAGGTTGAGCAGGTGGCGGTCGCGGACGGCGGGCGAGAGCCGTTCCAGGAGGGCGAGGAACAGGCCGTAGGCGAGGGCCGCGAGGATCAGCAGGGCGGCCGTGGCCGACAGGGCGGCGTTCAGGCCGGTGACCAGCGCCGTGATCGCGGCCATGGCGCCGCGCAGTTCGGCGGTGGTGATGGCGCCGGTGACCAGTGGCCGGTCGGGGTGGTGCACTTGGTCGTAGGCGAGGTCCTTCTGCTCGTCGAGCATGCGCAGGAACAGCAGCGCCAGGACGACGCTGACGACCCGCAGCCAGGTGGCGCCGGACGGCCGCCAGGCCGTGCCGGTCGCGGCCACCGCCGAACTCTCCAGGGCGAGGACCCACAGCAGTCCGTAGGTGGCGTAGACGTGCGGCCGGAACATGCGCAGCACGAACCGGCCCAGTCTGGCCGGGACTTGGGGGACGGCGACGGTGGTCACTGCGGGGAGTCTCTCCGTTCTGGTGCGGGTCGCGAAGGGGCCGTGGTGGGGCTCATACGGCGCCGTGGGCGGCCGGTGCGGCGAGGGCGCCCGCCGTCGGACCGGCCGGGTCCGGGGCGGCGAGCCGCAGCCGGCCCTCGACGGCCACGGCGCCGGGCTGGTGCAGGGAGCACTCGACGTCGGCGCCGGGCAGGACGGGGCCGGTACGGCACTCCAGCGGCAGGTCCATCTCGGCGAAGCAGCGGAACCGCGCGGCCAGGCCGACCGGCAGCGCGGTGGGCGCGGGCAGGGCGCCCGCGTCGACGGCGGCGGTCAGGGCGAGTTGGCGCAGCGCCTCCAGTTCCAGCATGCCGGGCACGTGGTCGACCCAGTGGTCGTACAGGGCGGGGTGGCCGGTGTCGGGGATCAGGCGGGCCGTGCGGGTGCCGTCGGGGTCGGTGCACGGTGCGGAGATGACCGCGTTGTCGGGGTCGCGGCGGCCGACGCGAGCCGGTTCGACGCGTCGTCCGGGCAGGGCGACGGGCGTCTCGGGCAGGCCGAGCGCGCCGCGCTGCCCGGCGCGCAGACGGGTCCAGGCGCGCGGGGGCATCCAGGAGTAGTCGATGCGGGCGAGCAGGGCCTCGCGGTCGCCGATGGTCATGCCGAACCGCAGCCGCAGCCCGGTCACCCCGGCCCGGGTGCGGAACCGGTGTTCGATGTGCGTGGCGATGACCGCCTCGGTGGGGTGGTCGCCGCACACGAGGGCCGTGGGGTCCGGCACCTCGAACTCGACGGCGCGCAGCAGGAACTTGTGGCCCAGCGGCACGTCGAGGTAGCGGTGGGCGACCACGAAGATGCCCTGCCGGCACGCCTCCAGCAGCAGCATCGGGTCGTGGCGGGCGCGGTCGTCGAGGGCGTCGTGGTAGAAGGCGTGGCGGCGGGGCAGCTGCGCGGCGAGCAGCACGTCGTCCTCGCCGTGGCGTTCGGCGTCGGTGAGGAACACCTCGGCGACCGCGGCGCGGTGCACGAGTTCCCTGGGGAGGGTCCGGGTGAACTGCACGGCGCGCTCCTCAGGTGTGCCGGGCGCGCAGGGCGTCCAGATGGCGGCGCCAGGTGCCGGCGTCGGCCCCGTCCAGCACGGGGGCACGGCCGGGCACCCGCATGGGGAGCACCTTCGAGCCGACGATCACGGCGTCCCAAGGGTCCACGTCGACGCCGCGCTCCCACGCGGTCTCCAGCAGTGCGCGCGGGGTGGCGTCGGGGGCGGCGCCGAGGTGCCGGGACACCGTGTCGCGCAGCCGGTCCACGGCGGGGTCGAAGTCGAGGTCGCGGGGCTTGGTGGCGGCGTACAGCCGGCCGGTCAGCTCCAGGGCGTGCGCGGTGCGGTCCTCGCCGGCGAGCGCGGAGCGGAACAGTTCCGCGCGTGTGGCGTCGTCGAAGTGGACGGCCAGCTCGCGCAGCACGTCGGCGGGTTCGTCGGGCGTGTGCACCAGGTTCAGCAGGTAGCTGTAACGGCCGAGCAGGTGGCGCAGCTGCCCCGGCCGACGGGCCTCGGGGTCCGTGGGTCCCTTGAGCCGGGTCAGTTCGACGGACGCGGGGACGTACGGCTCCTGCTCGGGGCGGACGAGCAGCACGAGGGCGTCGGCGTCCTCCAGGAACAGCGCGGCGAGCCGCCTGCGGTAGGGGGTGGCGAGGTTCCACTGGAAGTACCACAGGGAGCGGATCATGGTGCGGGTCAGCCGGGTCACGGCGGCGCCGACGATGCGGAAGCGCTGCCCGGTGAGCCAGTCGACGGCCGCCTCCAGCCGGCGGGCCACCACGGCGTCGGGCTTCAGCAGCAGCGCGGCGTGCCGGTGGGCGAAGCCGGTGACATCGTCGGTGAGGGCGGCGAGCTGGTCGTGGCTCTCCTGGAAATAGGTGTCGGCGCCGTACAGCCGCTGCTTGGCGAGGTGGCAGGTGAGCAGCGGCGAGACGGGTATGCCGTGCGCGGGTTCGGTCGGGTGCGCTGGGTTCATCGGAGGGTGCTCCCATCGGGTCGGTCGGCGGTCTGCTCGGGGCCCGGGGCCGGGCCGAGGTAGCCGGTCGTGAGGCAGTCGTCGAGGAGGCGGCGCAGGTACGGCCGTGCCCCGGTGGCCGCGGGCCGGCGCACGAAGGCGGCGGCCTGGGTGTCGTCGAAGTGCACGCGACGCCGGAAGTAGGTCTCGTACAGGGCGATGACGCGGTCGTAGTAGGGGCGTTCGCGGTCGGAGAGGGCGCCGGCGGAGAACGCGGACGGCGGCACGAACCGCGGCACATGGAAGGACGGGTACTCGGCGAGGACGTCGGAGAAGTCCCGCAGGGTCAGCACATGGCCGACTGCGTGCAGGGTGCGTCCCTCGGCCGCCTCGAACCGTGTGGCGGCGTCGGTGACCAGGTCGGCGACGCGGTCGACCGGGACGAGGTCGAGGAGGGCGTCGTAGTGGCCGGGCACGGTGCGCACCAGGCCCCGGGTGAGGACGCGCAGCACCGGATAGATGGTCTTGCGGTCGCGGGCGTGGCCGGTGCGGGAGGCGCCGGTGATGATGCTGGGGCGCACCACGGCCACGGGCAGGCCGTCCGCGGCGGCCTTGCGGACCATGGTCTCGGCGGTCAGCTTGCTCTTCTCGTAGCCGTTGCCCGGGTGCTGGCCGACGTCGAGTTCGTCCTCGCGGGCGACGCCGTCGCGTTCCCCGCACACGTACGCGGTGCTGACGTGCACCAGCGGTGTGCGGTGGGCGAGGGCGACGTCGAGGACGTGGCGGGTGCCGGTGACGTTGATGCTCTCGTACCGGTCGTCGGGCAGGCCGAAGTCGGTGACGGCGGCGCAGTGCACGATCCGGTCGGCGCCCGCGACGAGCCGGCGGTCCTCGTCGCTCAGCCCGAGACCGGGCCGGGTGATGTCCCCGGCGAGGGGGGTGATGGTGCCGCGGCCGGGGGTGACCTTCCGGCCGTTGTTGCGGACGAGTTCGGCGGTGCGGTGCACCAGCGGCAGCACGGTGTGCCCGGCAGCGGTGAGCCGCGCGGTCACCTCCGCACCCACAAATCCGCTGGCACCGGTCACCAGCATGGTCATGCGATCGGACATCTGGGGCTCCTCTGGGAGGACGGGTCGGTGGAGCGTTCGGGTTGTCGGGGTGTACGGCGACGGGGCCGGGGCTCGGACTGGGTGGCGGAGGGGGCCAGGGCGGGGTTCGGTGACCGGGTGGGCGGCAGGGCCAGGCCGGAGCCCGGTTGCGGGGGGCCACGGCTTCGGGCTCCCCCGCGACACCCAGCCCAGCGGGACGCGCCCCAGCAGGGGCGCGGTCGCCACGCAAGCCGGTCCTCGCAAAGCGAGCAGCACCAGCCACGGAGCCCGAAGCCGTGGCCCCCGCGGGGCCGGCTCCGGCGGACGCGCCCCCCAGCAGGCCTCGGCCGCCGCGGAAGGCGGCCCTGCCGGAGAGTTGCCGCCGGATGCCGAGCAGCCACGGCCGCCGAGGGCTATTCCCCGCGGGACGCGATCCAGCGGGACCCGACCCCACCGGGTTGCAGCCCGGCGGGATCCGCCCCAGCCGGACGCAGCCCCGGCAGACAGCGGTCGCCGCGAGCCGAGCAAGCACCGACCCCGCGGGCCGGCCCCCTGGGCCGCCGCAGCGCACCGCGACCCCGCCGGGGTGCAACCCTCCGGCTGCAGCCCCTGCGACGCGCAGTCCCGCCGACATCCAGCCCGTACGGGACACGGCCCCGGCCGGCACGCACCCGGTACGGAACACGGCCCGGAATGCATCCCGTACGGGACGCGGCCCCCGCCGGGATGCACCCGCACCCAGCGCAACCCCCACCGCGATACACCCCGCGCGGCCCAGCCCCGTCCGAGCACCACCCCCGCAGCACGCCATCACCGCCGAAAGCGTCCCCCGTGACTCACAGCGGCGCCGACTGGTGTGGCTGGGTGCCGTTGCTGGTCAGGAGGTCGCGGGCCTCTTCGATGGGGAGTTCGGCGTCGAGGTGGGCGCCGATGCGGAGCCAGTCGTAGCCGAGTTCGAGGGTGGCCCGCCAGGTGTCGGCGGACTCGAAGGACAGCGGGAAGGAGTCGGCGCCCACGGCTCCGCGCACCAGGCCGATGAAGGAGCGCAGGTCGGTGAGGAGCGCGTCGCCCTGGTCCGGTGCGTCCACCGTGCGCCGCAGGAGTTTCCCGGCGCCCTCCCCGATGGGCCCGGCGTCGGACGGCGGGAGCAGGTCGAGGCGGCGGACGAGGTCGGAGTCGGCGGGCAGCGGGTTGACGCCGTGGGCGCTGAACAGGCCGCGCAGCGCGGCGTGCACGGCGCGGCGGGCGGTGAGTTCGGCGACCCGCCACTGGCCGCGCTGGAGGGCGCCGGTGAGGTCCTCGACGGCGTTCTCGACGACGACGTTGGACCAGACGAGGCCCATCGCGGCGGCGGCGAACCGGTCGGCCGGCAGGGGCATCAGGTCGACGGCGCGGGGCCCGCCGACGGCCGCGCCGCGCACGGAGAGCACCGGGCGCGCGGTGGAGGGCGGCGGGGTGACGGGGCCGGGCGGCGCGGCGAGCGGCAGCGACGGCGTAACCGTGCCGCCGCCCTTCCAGGCGAGGCGGATCAGCCCGTAACGCAGGAAGGTGGCGAGCAGCGCGCCCGGGTCGGCGACGCCGCTGCCGGTGGCCGTGGCGAGCACCTGGGGCAGCGGCCGGCCGAGCACGAGGGAGCGCCAGACCGCTGCGGCGTCGGCGCCGAGGGCGAACACCTCGCGCCGTCCGCGCAGGACGTGCACCCGGTCGCCGGTCTGCCAGGTGGTGACGCCGTTCACGCGCTCGACGGTGAGGCGCTCGGGCTGCCAGGGCACGCCGGTGAGTCCGAGGTCCGCGGCGAAGGCGAGGGCGGCGGTCAGGTGGCTGTGGGCGGCGTCGGGGTCGCCGGGTGCGGGGGCGGCGGCCTCCAGCTGCCAGTAGCGGTCGCGTACGTCGCCGTGGCCGGCGCGGTCGAGCTGCATGGACAGCCACTTGGGTTCGAGGTAGGTCTCGCCGAGACGGGCCGCCCAGGACTTGACGGTCTGCACCAGGCCCGCGCGCGTCCAGTCGACGGCCTCGTCGCTCTCGCCGAGGCAGAGCAGCGCCATGGCGTGCCGCAGGGACTGGCGGGCGCGGTGGGCCCACCAGTCGGCGGTGATCTCGCGGAACCGGTCGACGGGCAGCAGCGCCTTGACCTCCTCGATGAGGGCGTGGCCGCGCAGCGGATGGCTGTGCAGCAGCCGCTGGCAGCGGTTGAGGAGGTCCTCGGAGAGCCGCCCGGGCCGTTTGGCGCCCTCCTCCACCGCGCGGAACTGCTCGGCGAGCTGACGCACCGACCGGGTGCGGATCTCGACGCGCCGGCCGTCCACGAACAGCAGCGACGGCATGGTCGGCAGGTCGTCGTCGGAGCGGCCGACGAGCAGGAAGTCGATGTCGGAGGAGGGGTTGCCGAACCCTTCGGCGATGGAGCCCTCGAGGGTCACGGCCCACTCGGCGCCGCGGGGCAGTTCGGCGAGGGACTTGTCGAGGAGGTCCTGCAGCTGGTCCTCGGTGAGGATCACGGGTGTGTCTCCGTTCGGGGGGTGTCCTCGGCGGTGGGCGGGGCGTCGTCAGCGGCCGCGGCGCCCTCGGTGGGCTCTGTGCCGCCGGTGGCCGCGGCGTCGGCCCCTGCCGCGGCGTCGGCGCCTGTTGTGGCCTCCGCGCCGGTCTTGGCGTCGCCGTCGACCGTGGCGTCGTCGTAGGCCGTGGCGTCGTCGTCGAGCGGGACGGCGAGTACGGTGACCGTGCCGGCGGCGCCGTCGACGCGCAGCCGGCTGCCGCCGCGTATCTCGGTGGTCGCGCCCTTGACCTGGACGACGGTGGGGATGCCCAGTTCGCGGGCGACCACGGCGACATGGGTGAGGGGGCTGCCGCGTTCGATGACGAGGGCGGCGGCCGAGGGCAGCGCGGCCACCCAGCCGGGGTCGGTGCGGTAGGTGATCAGGATGCCGCCGCCGATGTCGCGCGGGGTGTCGGTGACGACGGCGGGTCCCTCGGCGACGCCGGGGCAGCAGGGGGTGCCGCGCAGTTCGCGGGCGCCGCTGCGGGCGGCCGGGCCACTGGTCCAGCCGGCCCGTTCCAGGTTGCCCGACCAGTAGGGGGCGCCGCGGGTGGTGAAGCGCGACGGGGCGTGCAGCTCGCGGTCGGCGGCCTGTTGTCTGCGGCGCACCGCGACGAGGTCCCGCAGCTCGGTGTGGACGATCATGCCCTCGTAGGCGCCCTTGATCTCGTCGAGGCGCAGCAGGAACACGTCGTCCCAGGCGTCGAGGGCGCCGGCACGTGCCAGGTCGCGGCCGAGGGCGCGCAGCATGCGCTTGGCCGCTCCGAAGGCGCGGGTGCGGCAGAACCGGAGCCGTTCCCGGTCGGTGAGCGCGGCCCGGGCCTTGGCGCGCACCCGCTCGTACACGAAGCGGCGCGGGCCGCGCAGGTGGGCGTCGAGGTAGGCGTCGGCCTCGCCGCCGCGATCCTGTGCGTTCGTCTCGCCGGTCTCCGGCAGGGCGTCGCGCAGCAGGGTGAACAGTCCGGCCGGGTTCTCGTACAGGTCGGGGACCTCGAGCTTGAGTTCGTCGGGGCTGCGGTAGCCGTAGTCGGCGATGTAGGCGTCGACGGCGGCGAGGAAGCCGGTGTGGCCGGCGTCGCTCAGCGCCTGGTACGCCGCGTCGTCCGTGGTGCGTTCCAGCAGGTCCAGGATCTGGGCGTCGGCGCGGGCGCGGCCCGCCAACTCGCGCAGCGCCCAGGCGGGTTCGGCGGACTCCACGGCGCCGCCGGGGGCGGCCGCGGCCCAGGTGAACCACTCGGGGGCGTCGGGCAGCCAGCGGCGGGTGAGCAGGGCGAGCAGACCCACGGAGAGCAGGATCGTCGCGTCCAGGGCCTGCATCGGGCCCCATTTCTCGATGAGTTCCCGCTGGAGCTTCCGGAAACGGCGATAGGTCTCGTCGCCGGGCAGGGCGTCGTAGTCGACATTGTTGAAGACCGCGTACGCCCGGTAGAAATCGCGGTGGAAGGTCTCCACGGATTTCCCGATGGTGAAGAAGCGCCGGGCGAAGACGAGCGTGCGCCGCAGACGCGAGAGACGGCCGCGCAGTCCGGGCCGGGGCGTGAACGGGTGGAGGGTGTCGGCGAGTTCGTCGGAAATGCTCTCGGCGACGCCGAGGGATTTCTCCAGCACGCGCCGGTTGAGCGGGTAGAGCGGGGCCAGGCGCACCATGCGGTACCAGTGGAACAGGTTGTAGTAGACCCGTCCGTGGATGTGGCCGAGCAGGTGCGGGGTCCATTCCCGCACCTCGCGCAGTTGCTCGCCGCGGACGCCGAGGGCGCGTGCGTAGCTCTCGTACACCTTGGCGTAGGTGTCGGCGGCGAAGGTGTAGGTGAGCGGGGAGACGACGCCGCTGAAGCTCTCGATGATGTTGGAGTTGTCCCAGATCCGCAGCTCGCCCTCGGGCTCGGGGCCGGCGGCCGGGGCGAGGGCGGTGACGGGGCGGCTCTGCAGGATCCACAGCGTGCCGTCGGCGATGGCCCATTCGATGTCCTGGGGGGCGCCGTAGTGCTCGGTGATGCGGACCCCGGCCTCGTGCAGGCGGGCGAGGTCGTCGTCGGTCAGGGACAGGGCGGCGCGGTCCTCGTCGGCGACGGGCGAGACCTCGCAGCCGGATGCGGATCCGGCGTCGTACCGCTCCTGCTTGTCGCCGACGACCGTGCTCAGCGTCTGCCCGGTGGCGGCGTCGAGGACGACGGTGTCCGCGTCGACGGCGCCGGAGACGAGCCCCTCCCCCAGCCCGAACACGGCGCTGACCACATGGCGGTCGGTGCGGCCGGTCGTCGGGTCGGCGGTGAACAGCACGCCGCT
Source organism: Streptomyces sp. NPDC007189 (assembly GCF_040703635.1). NCBI lineage: Bacteria > Bacillati > Actinomycetota > Actinomycetes > Kitasatosporales > Streptomycetaceae > Streptomyces > Streptomyces sp. NPDC007189. The sequence continues at coordinate 294,790 of NZ_JBEYEY010000010.1, read as the reverse complement.
GCGTTCGGCGGCGACCATGCGCTGGACGACGACGGCGACGCCGCCGGTGCCGGGCGGCAGTCCGCGCTGCGCGCGGTAGAGCAGGGAACGCGCGGAGAAGGCGGAGGCCCAGCAGCGGCGGACCCGGTCGGTGACGGCGTCGAGGCCGCGGACGCCGAGGAAGCTGTCGAACTGCCCGGCGAAGGAGTGCCGTTCACCGTCCTCCTCGGCGCCGGAGGAGCGTACGGCGACCGTGCCGCCGCCGGCCTCCCGGTGGGCGAGGGCGATCGCGTCGGCGACGCGGGCGCCGAGCGGCGCGGTCTCGATCAGCCGGGCGATCTCCTCCGCGACCTGCTCGGCCTTCGTCTCCCAGCCGTCGGCGAGCAGCCGCGCCAACTGCTCGTCCAGTCCGCTGTCGCGACAGAATTCCCGGAATACGTCCAGGCCGAGGATCGACCACGTCGGCACGGGAAATCCGGACGCGGTGAGGGTGTGGAGGTTTCTTCCCTTTCCGCCGGCGTGCCGGGCGACCAGGGAGGTGTCACTGGATGGTGTCAGGACGTGCAGGGACCGCTGTGCGGATCCCGTGGTGAGCGACAACTCGCTTTCCCTTCCAAGGTGTTACTCAACCCGGCCCGAATGTTTCACGGTGCGGCCGGACGAAACAACCCGCGGGCTCTCCGTGGTGGCATTTCGGTCGTGGTAGCGATTTCAAATTCCCGCTGTTTCCCGGGCGTCGAGAACGACCGGAAGGGACGCGTGGCCACGCAGGACGATCCGGTCGCGGCGGGTCGGCGCGGCGCCGGGAGCGGGCGCGAGGCCGGGAAAACGCGTCGGCAACCGGCCGAAAGCCACGGTCGCCTCCAGCCGGGCCAGCAGGGCGCCGAGGCAGTAGTGCGCTCCCCCGCCGAAGCTGAGCGGCCGGCTGTCGTCGCGGGTGGGGTCGAAGCGGTCGGGGTCGGCGTAGCGGGCCGGGTCGCGGTTGGCGGCGCCGAGCAGGAGCAGCACATGGGTCCCGGCCGGCACGGGCAGCCCGGCGATGGACACGCCGTCGGCGAGGGCGACCCGGTTGCTCAGCTGCACCGGGGAGTCGTGGCGCAGCACCTCCTCCACGAAGCCGTCGACCGGGACGGTGCCGTCGCGCAGGCCGCTCATCACGTCGGGGTGCTCGAACAGCAGCCGCAGGCCGTTGCCGAGGAGGTGGGTGGTCGTCTCGAACCCCGCGAGCAGGAGGCTCGCGAGATTGGCGACGAGTTCGTCGTCGTCCCGCAGCAGCCCCTCGTCCCGCGCCGCGAGCATCGAGGTCACGAGGTCGCCGCCCGGGTCGGCACGGCGGGCCCTGATCAGGTCGGTGAAGTAGCGGTCGACCTCGACGGCCGCCCGGTCGGCGGCGGCCAGTCCGGCCTCGTGGCCGGCCGGGTCGGACGCCGGTTCCAGGGTGGCCATGAGGTCGGCGGCGTAGCCGCGGAAGCGGGCACGGTCGGCTTCCGGGATGCCCATGATGTCGCAGATGACGTGGGCGGGCAGCCGGAAGGCGAACGCGTCCATGAAGTCCACGGCGCCGTCGGCCTGTTGGAGGTCGTCGAGCAGCGCGTCGGTGATCCGTACGACGCTCTCCTCCAGGGCGGCCACGCCGCGCGCCGTGAACATCTGCGCCATCGACGCCCGCAGCCTGGCGTGGTCGGGCGTGTTGGCGACGAGCAGGGACCGGCTGAGCATCGCCAGGGAGGGGTGCTGCGCCGGATCGGCTCCCCAGGTGACCAGGTTGACGTCCGCGCCCAGGCCGGGCTCGCGCAGGGCCTGCCGGCAGGCCTCGTACCCGCACACCAGGATCAGGCCGTCGCCGGCCGGGGAAACGGGCCCCAGCTCGTGGGCGAGCGCGTACAGCGGGTAGGGATCGGCCCGTCCTTCGGGCGTCAGCAACTGGAACACGAGGGACTGCGCGTCCACGGGGCCTCCTGGGTGCGGATGGGGGTGGCGGAGGTGGATGGTCAGGGGGTGGGGAGGTCGGATGCGGGAGCCGGGTTCACCGGGGTGGTGGTCATGGCCGTCGCCGGGTCGGCGGGTGGCGGGGGGACCGGATCCGTGCGTACGTCGGTGGCCGCGTCGGCGGGTGGCGGCGTAATCGGTTCCGTGCGTACGGCGGTGGCCGCGTCCGCGAGCCGCGGCGTGACCGGATCCGCGCGTACGCCGGTGGCCGCGTCCGTGAGCCGCGGTGTGACCGGTTCTGTGGGGATGTCGGGCCAGACGAGGGCGACCGAGCCCCAGGTGAGGCCGCCGCCGAAGCCGGCCAGCACGACCTTGTGTCCGGGCCGCAGCCGGCCGCAGGCCGCGGCGTCGGTCAGGGTCAGGGGGATCGAGGCGGCGACCGTGTTGCCGCGGGTGGCGATGTGGTTCGGGAACCGCTCCGCCGGCAGCCCGAGCCGGCGGGCGACCGCGTCGAGGATCCGCGCGTTGGCCTGGTGCAGCACGAAGGCGTCGACGTCCGCCAGGCGCCACCCGGTGCGCTGTGCCGTACGGCGCACCGTCTCGGCCATCCGGCGCACCGCCTGGGCGTAGACGGCCTGCCCCTGCATCGTGAACCAGGTGTCCTCGGTCTTCACGGGCAGCCCGGTGGACCGCTGCCGGGAGCCGCCCGCCGGTACCTCGATGAGGTCGCTGAGGGTGCCGTCGCTGCCGAGGTTCAGCCCCTGGAGCGCGCCGCGCTCGGTCGGCGACCCGGCGCGCAGCACCACCGCTCCCCCGCCGTCACCGAAGATCACCCGGGTGGCGCGGTCGTCCGGCGACAGCAGCGTGGAGAACGCGTCCGCGCCGATGACGAGCACGCTGTCGGCGGCGCCGATCGCGACGAGCCCGGCGCCCGTCCCGAGCGCGTACACGAAGCCGGTGCACACCGCCGCCACGTCGAAGGCGGGGACCGGGCCGAGCCCCAGCCGGGCGGCGACCTCGGGCGCGGTCGCCGGGCACGGGCGGTCCGGGGAACTGGTGGCGAGGACCACCGCATCCACGGTGCCGGTGCCTGCCGAGGACAGCGCCCGCCGCGCGGCCTCGACGGCCAGGTCACCGGTGGACTGTCCCGGGTCGACCCAGCGCCGCTCCCGGATGCCGGTGCGCCTGCGGATCCACTCGTCGCTGGTGTCCAGCGCCTCGGCGAGTCGGTCGTTGGTGACGACGGTGGGGGGCACCCAGCCCCCGAGCCCTGCGACGACAGCTGCTCGTTCCACGTTCTCCCGTTCCTTCCCGGCCGACGGCCACGGAGCCGGACGACGGCCCCGGTTGGGCTTCACCTGCTCGCACCGCCCGGCCCGTTGCCGCCGGTGGCTCCGGTGGCTCCGGCCGTGAGGCGGCCGCCGACCGCACCGGGGACATCCGGCCGTCGGCTGCTCCCCCGCGGACAGCCGCTCCCATGCCCTTGCCGGCGCGACGGACCAGCGAGCGGACGGCCACCATGGCCGAAACCCGGCCGTGCCGAGCGCACGGCGCCGTCCCAGCCGACAACTCCGCGACCGGAGCCGCAGAACGCCCACGACGCCGCCGTACGACCGTCCCGGCCGGCGCCCCCGCGGCCGTACCCCCGGAATCCGTCGCACCGTCACGCGCCCCTCCGGACGAACGACCCGCAGCCGGACCCGCAGGGCCCACCGCAGCGCAAGATCGCCCCTGGCCGTCCCCGGCAGTGTGGACCGCGGCGCACGCCGGGCGCATCCGTCAACTGACTGCACCCTGCGAGCTGCGGTCACCCAGTCACCGCTGGCTGCCACCCGCCCGGCGCCGGTTCCGGCAAGGCACCGGCCCGGATCCCTCACCGACCTTCGAGGGGATTCCTTAGAGCCCGTGTGACACACACGAAGGCGCGGTCGCCACGGGCTTAGCGTCCTTCGGTGTCGGACGCCGCGCAGCGAGACCAGGGAGGCGCTCTTGACCACTGTGACGCTGTCGGGCGGCGCCCTCGTGGGCCGTGCCTCCGAGACCGCCCGGATACGACCATTCGTCAGGAACCCTGGTGAGGGCGGCCACGTCCTGATCGTCGCCGGCAGTCCCGGCATCGGCAAGAGCGCCCTCGTCGACAGCGAGGTCGGCGAGCTGCGCGAGGCCGGGGTGCGGGTGCTGCGGGCCGAGGGCAGCGAGACGGAACGCGAGTTGGCGTTCGCCGGGCTGCACCAGCTGCTGCGGCCGGTGCTGGCGCAGGCGCCGGTCCTGCCGCAGCGGCAGAGCGACGCGCTGCTCGGCGCGTTCGGCATGTCGGACACACCGGCCGAGCCCGACCAGCTGATCCTGCGCATCGCCGTGCTGGGCCTCCTCGCGCACGTGGCCCGGTCGCGGCCGGTGCTGATCGTGGTGGACGACGCCCAGTGGCTGGACCAGGACACCGTGGACGTGCTGGCGTTCGTCGCGCGACGTCTGGAGGGTGAGCGGATCGCCCTGCTGGGGCTGGTCCGCGCCGACGCCCCGCTGCCCGCGTTCGCGCGGAGCTGCCCGGTGCTGGACCTGGGTCCCCTGGACGCGGATGCCGCCGGCCGGCTCCTGGACGCGCAACCGCGCCGCCCCAGCGGCCCGTTGCGGGCACGGATCCTTCAGGAGGCGGAGGGCAATCCGCTCGCGCTGATCGAGTTCGCCCGCTCGGAGCCCGGCCAGGCGCCGTGGCCGGTGGAGCCCCTGCCGCTCGCGGACCGGCTGGAGCAGCGCTTCGCCGCCCGGCTGGCCGACCTGCCCGGTGCCACGCGGCAGGCGCTGCTGCTGGCGGCGACGGACCCGGGGGCCGTGTCCGGTGTGGCGCCTCAGGTGTGGCGGCCGGCCGAGCAGGCGGGACTGATCGAGGTCCGCGACACCGCCGTACGGTTCTGCCATCCGCTGATCCGGTCCGCCGTCTACCACGCGGCGCCGCCCACCCAACGCCGGGCCGCGCACCGGCGGTGTGCCGCCGCGTTGCGCGAGGCGCCGGACCGGCGGGTCTGGCATCTGGCGGCCGCGGGCACCGGGCCGGACGAGTCCGTGGCGCGGGAGATGGAGCGCACGGCGCGGCGGACGGGACGGCGGGGCGGTCTCGTCTCGGCGGCGCTGGCGCTCCAGCGGGCCGCCGAACTCACCCCGGACCGCCGCGAGCGCGCCCGCCGGCTCGTCCTGGCGGCGCGGCTGGCCGCGCCGACCGGGCAGACGGCCTGGGTGGAGGAGCTGACCGACCGGGTGCGGACGCTCTGCGACGACCCGGTGCTGCTCGCCCACGCCGCCCTCTGCCGGGGCCAGGCCCTCGCCCTGACCCCGCGCCGTGCCGCCGCCTACCCGCTGCTGACCCGCACCGCGCGCGACCTCGCCCCCCACGACCCCGGCGACGCCCTGCAGGCGCTCGCGGCCGCCGCCCTGATCTGCTACTACGGCGGCGACGCCGGGCAGCGTGACGAGCTGCGCCGTGACTTCTTCCGGCTCGCCGCCGCGATCGGCCCGCGCCCGGAGCCGGACCTGGCGTCCCTGTGGATCCGCACCGGCACCGACCCGTCCGCGGACCGTGCCGCACTGCTCGCCGGTGTCCGCCGGCTGGCGGCCCTCGACACGGCCGGTCCGGAACTGACGGCGGCCACGGCGACCCTGGCGTGGCTGCTCGACGAGAACGCCCTCGCCGTCGGTCTGTTCGACACGGTGGGCGGGTCCCCGGCAGCCCCGTCGCCGCTGCCCGACGGGCTGCGCTGCGTGGAGGGGTGGGCCTGTCTGGAGTACGGCCGGTGGGCGCACGCCCGGGCCGTCGCGGCGGCCGCGGCACGCGCGGCGGCGCAGAGCGATCCGCCCTACACGGCGGCGGCCCCGCCCGCCCTGGACGCCGCGGTGCTGGCGCTGCGCGGGGAGACGGGTCCGGCGCGCGCCGCGGCGCGGCAGGCGCTGGACCTCGTCGCCGCGCGGGAGAACCGCTTCGTGACGGTGCGGGCCCGCTGGGCGCTGGGCCTGGCGGCGTGGGCGGACGGCGACCACGAGGGCGCCTACGACCAGTTCCGCGCGATGTTCACGGCCGACGGCGACGAGGTCCACTACCACGTCTCCCGGTACGGCCTGGGTGACCTCGCCGCGGCCGCCGTGCGGATCGGGCGGCCGGAGAGCGCCCGCAGGATCGTGGACCGGCTCGCGGAGCGCACGGCGGGCTCCTCGCCGCGGCAGCGGGCGCAACTCGCCCGCGCCAGGGCGTTGCTGGCGGACGGCGAGGAGGCCGGGCACCACTTCCGGGCGGCGCTCGGCGAACCCGGCGCGCAGGAACGGCCGTTCAGCCATGCGCAGGTGCAACTCGAGTACGGCGAATGGCTGCGCCGCCGGCTGCGCTCGGGCCGGGCCCGGCCCCTCCTGGCCGCCGCGCTGGAGACGTTCGTACGGCTCGGCGCCGAGCCGTGGGCCGGCCGCGCCCGGGCGGAACTGCGGGCCGCCGGGATCCGCCAGAGTCCCGGCGGCCGGGACCGGCTGCCCGCGCTCACCCCGCAGCAGAAGCAGATCGTGAGCCTGGCCGCGCGCGGGCTGACCAACCGGGAGATCGGCGAGCGGCTGCAGCTGTCCCCGCGCACGGTCGGCTCCCATCTGTACCGGAGTTTCCCGAAGCTGGGCGTCACCGCGCGTTCCCAGCTGCGGGACGTCATCGACGGCCGCCGTACGCCGCCGGGGCTGTTCGCCCTCGTGGACGCGGGCGCCGGGGAGGACAGCGGCGACGGGCCGCAGCAGCACCCGGCCTGACGCCCGCCGCCCGGCCGACTCCTGCACGGCCGGCTTTCAGGAGCGCTCCTTCAGCGGGTCGGCCCCTTTCCCGCCGCCGCGCGCACCGCATCCACCAGTTCGGCCTGCCGCAGGATGTCCTGACCGGGTCCCTTGAAGTCGCCGCCGTCCAGCACCGTGCGGGCGAACCGGGCGACCAGTGAGGCGAACTGGTGGCCGACGGAAAGGGTGCGCTCCTCCACGTGGTCCTGGCGGACCAGCCGCAGCACCGGGCGCAGGGTGGGCGGTGCGGTGAACGCGCGGTCGAGGGTGATGCTGCCCTCGCTGCCCCACAGGGTGCAGGCGCAGCGGTACGACCGGTCGAAGCCGAACGTGAGCTGCCCGGTGCGCCCGGCCGGGTCGGCGACGAGCGCCGCGCCGGCCACGTCGACGCCGGTGGCGGGATCGTCCCGCAGCACCGCGCCGTGGACCGTGACCTCCGGTCCCAGGTACAGGGTGGCCGCGCGCAGTGTGTACACACCGGCGTCGAGCAGCGCGCCGCCGCCGAGCGCCGGGTCGTGGCGGATGTCACCGTCGGGCAGCGGGGGGAAGGCGAACTCGGCGGTGAGATGGCGGGGTTCGCCGATCGCACCGGTGTCCACGAGGGCCCGTACGGCGTCGTGCTGGCCGTGGTGGAGGAACGCGAAGTTCTCCATCAGCAGCAGCCCGGCGTCGTGGGCGGCGGAGACCAGCTCCACCGCCTGGGCGCGGTCGGTGACGCACGGCTTCTCGGCGAGGACGTGCTTGCCCGCCACGAGCGCCCGCGCCACCCACTCGGCGTGCAGCGCGGGCGGCAGGGGCACGTAGACGGCGTCGATGTCGTCGCGGGCGAGCAGCGCGGCGTAGCCGGTGACCGCCTCGCAGCCGAACCGCCGGGCGACGGCCTCGGCCTTGTCGCGGCTGCGGCTGGCGACGGCCACCAGCCGCACCGACGGCTCGGCGACCAGCGCGGGCAGGGTGGTGCGCTGGGCGATGGCGGCGCAGCCGACCACTCCGACGTTCAGCACTCGTTCCGACACGGTCTCGCTCTCTTCCTGGTGGGGTGGATGATGCCCGACGACCGCTCCCCGCAGCCCTGTCGGCCCGGGGACACAGCGACGGCGCGGGGGCCGCCGGACCGCCAGGACCGACCAGGCCGTCGCTCGGGCGGCCCCGCCGCCCCGACCGAGGTGCCGTTCCGGCGACCGGGCGGACGCGCCGGACCGACGCTCGCCGGTCCGGCACGTCCGGTGATCCGAGGGCCCGTCACGCCGAGCCGAACTGCTTGTCGATGAAGTCGAACAGGTCGTCGTCGCTGGCCGACTCCAGTTGCTCCTCGACCGCCACGACCGGCTCCGTCGCCGGGTCGTCACCGGCCGCGCCGGCCGTGCTGCCGCCCGCGCCGACGGCCGCGGCCGGCCCGTCCAGGCGGGTCAGCAGGCCGCGCAGCCGGCCGGCCAGCGTGGCGCGGACCGACTCGTCGCCGGCGATCTCCTCCAGCACGCCCTCCAGGCGGTCGAGTTCGGCGAGGACCGGCTCGACGGAGGCGGCGGCTCCCGGCGCGGTCTCGTCGCGCAGGTGCCGGGCGAGACCGAGGGGCGTCGGATAGTCGAACAGCAGTGTGGCCGGCAGGCGCAGCCCGGTGGCGGTGGTGAGCCGGTTGCGCAGTTCGACGGCGGTCAGTGAGTCGAAGCCCATCTCCAGAAAGCCCCGATCGGCGTCCACGGCGTCGGAGTCCGCGTAGCCGAGCACCGCCGCCGCGTGGTCGCGGACGAGGTCCACGAGGAGGGTGAGCCGGGCCTCGGCGTCGAGTCCGGCGAGCCGCTGCCGAAGAAGCTCCGCGGAACCGGCGCCCTCCGCCGCGGGGGCGGTACCGGTGCGGCGGCCGGGGGCGGGCCGGACGAGGGACCGCAGCAGGGCCGGTACCTCTCCGTCGGGGGTGCGCAGCCCGGCCGTGTCGAAGCGGGCCGGGACCAGCACCGCGCGGTCGGCGGTGACGGCCGCGTCGAACAGCTCCAGGGCCTGCTCGGACGGCATCGGTACGACACCGCCGCGCGCCATGCGCCGCAGGTCGGCCCCGTCCAGCTTGCCGGTCATCGCCGATCGCTCCTCCCACAGGCCCCACGCCAGGGACTGGGCGGGCAGGCCCTGGGCGCGCCGCTGGTGGGCGAAGGCGTCCAGGAAGGCGTTGGCCGCCGCGTAGTTGCCCTGTCCCGCGCCGCCGAAGACACCGGCGAGCGAGGAGTACAGCACGAAGGCGCGCAGCCCGGTGTCCCGGGTCAGCTCGTGCAGGTGCAGGGCGGTGTCGACCTTCGCGGCGAGCACGGTGTCGAGGTGTTCCTGGGTGAGGGAGCCGATGACGCCGTCGGCGAGGACGCCGGCGGTGTGGACGACGGCGGTCAGCGGACGCTCGGCCGGGATCGTGGCGAGCAGCGCGGCCAGCGCGTCCCGGTCGGAGGCGTCGCAGGCGACCAGGTCGGCGCGGGCGCCGAGCCCGGTCAGCTCCGCGACGAGTTCCCGGGCGCCCGGCGCGTCGGGGCCGCGGCGGCCGACGAGCAGCAGGTTGCGGGCGCCGTGCCGGGTGACCAGGTGCCGGGCGACGAGGCCGCCGAGCGCGCCGGTGGCGCCGGTGACCAGGACGGTGCCGTCCGGGTCGAGCAGCGTGCCCGCGCCGTCCCCGGCGCCGCCGGCCAGGGGCGTCGTACGGACGAGCCTCGGGACCCGCAACTCGCCCTTGCGCACGGCGACCTGCGGTTCGTCTAGGCCGAGCGCGGCGGGCAGCGCCGGGTGGGACTCCTGGGCGCCGTCCCAGTCCAGCAGCACGAACCGGCCCGGGTTCTCGGACTGCGCGGTGCGCACCAGGCCCCAGACGGCGGCGGCCACCGGGTCGGGCGCCCGGTCGCCGTCGTGCACGGTCATGGCGTGCCGGGTGACCAGCACCAGCCGGGTCGCGTTGAAGGTGTCGTCGGCGAGCCAGTCCTGCAGCAGCCGCAGCACGTGCCCGGTGGCGCGGCGCACCGCGTCGGCCGTCGCTGCCGTACCGGCGTCGCCGGACAGCGGGTCGGTGCCGTCGCCGAGGACCGGGACGGCGGCCAGCACGGTCGCGGGGGCCGCGGTGCCGCCGCCGGCGATGGCGCGGGCGAGGGCGGCCGGGTCCGGGTGGTGCGTGGCGGCGAGCCCGGCGGCCGTCAGCGCGGCTTCCACACCGGGGTCGGTCTCCACGCCCAGCACCGCGCAGGCGCCGGCGACGCGGGCCGGGGCGGCGGCCGGGGTCACCCAGTCCACCTCGTGCAGATGGCGGGCGGCGGCGCGCCGGTCCCCCAGCCGGCCGGCGTCGGGCAGCGGGCGCAGCGTCAGTCCGGCCACCGTGGCGACGGGCCGGCCGTCGGCCGTGGTGACGCGCAGGGTCACCGCGTCGGGCCCGGTCGGGGTGAGCCGTACCCGCAGCGCCCCGGCGCCGGGGGTGTGCAGGCGCACGCCGGTCCAGCTGAACGGCATGACGGCGGCGGAGGCCGCCGGGGTGAGGCCGACGGTCTGCACGGCGGCGTCGAGCAGCGCCGGGTGCAGCCCGTAGCGGGCGGCGTCGGCGGCGATGCCGGCGGGCGGTTCGACCTCGGCGTAGACGTCGTCGCCGAGCCGCCACGCGGCGGTCAGGCCCTGGAACGCCGGGCCGTAGGCGAAGCCGCCCTCGGCGAAGCGGTCGTACAGGCCGTCCACGGCGACGGGTTCGGCGCCCTGCGGCGGCCAGGCCGCGAGCGGCGCGGCGTCGTCCGGTGCGCCGGCCGGGGTGAGCCGGCCGACGGCGTGCCGGGTCCAGGGTTCGTCGTCGGTGGCGTCGTCCGGCCGGGCGTGGACGCTGACCTGGCGCGTCCCGTCCTCGCCGGGTGCGCCGACGGTGACCTGGACGTGCACGGCGCCCTGGTCGGGCAGGACGAGCGGCGCCTCCAGGGTGAGTTCGTCGACGGTGGGGCAGCCGACCCGGTCGGCGGCGAGCAGCGCCAGCTCCAGGAAGGCGGTGCCGGGCAGGACGGCCGTGCCGGACACGGCGTGGTCGGCGAGCCAGGGGTGGCTGCTCAGCGACAGCCGCCCGGTGAGCAGGTAGCCGTCGCCGCCGGCGAGCGCGGTGCCGGCCGCGAGCAGCGGATGGTCCCCGGCGGCGAGGCCGGCCGCCGCGAGGTCGGGCGTCACCGGCTCGGCGTCGAGCCAGTAGCGGGACCGCTGGAAGGCGTACGTCGGCAGGTCGGCCCGGCGGACCGGGCGGCCGGCGAAGTACCGGGCCCAGTCGGGGCCGGCGCCGTGGACGTGCAGGGTGGCCAGGGCGGTGGTGAGGGCGGTGTCCTCGGGCCGGTCGCGGCGCAGCAGCGGCGTGACGACGGCGGCGTCCGGGTCGGTGAGGCAGTCGCGGGTCATGGCGCTGAGCACCCCGTCGGGACCCAGTTCGACGTACGTGGTGACGCCCTGGCGTTCCAGGGTGGCGAGGGCGTCGGCGAAGCGGACCGTGCCGCGCACGTGGCGTACCCAGTAGTCGGCGCCCTCCAGCTCGCCGGGTGCGGCGCTCTCGCCGGTCAGGTCGCAGACGACGGGCACCGCGGGGGCGGCGTAGGTCAGGTCGCGGGCGACGGCGGCGAAGGGCGCCTGCACGGGTTCCATGCGCGGCGAGTGGAAGGCGTGGGACACCGTCAGGCGCGTGGTGCGCAGTCCGGCCTCCCGCCAGGCCTCGGCGAGTTCCTCGACGGCCTCCTCGTCGCCGGAGACCACCACGGACGCCGGTCCGTTCACGGCGGCGACGGCCACCCGGTCCTCGTAGGTGCGCAGCGCCTCGGCGACCTCGGCCTCGCTCGCCTGCACGGACAGCATGGCGCCGCCGGCGGGGAGTTCCTCCATCAGCCGGCCGCGGGCGGCGACCAGACGGCAGGCGTCGACCAGGTCGAGGACCCCGGCGACGTGGGCGGCGGCCAGCTCACCGATGGAGTGGCCGACGACGATGTCGGGGCGCAGCCCCCAGTGCTCCAGCAGCCGGAACTGGGCCACTTCCAGGGCGAACAGCCCGGCCTGGGTGTAGGCGGTGCGGTCCAGCAGGGCGGCGTCCGGGCTGCCGGCGGGGGCGAACAGCACGTCCTTCAGGGGGCGCTGCAGCTCCCGGTCGAGTTCGGCGCAGACGGCGTCGAGGGCGTCGGCGAACACCGGGTACGCGGCGTACAGGTCGCGGCCCATGCCGGGACGCTGGCTGCCCTGGCCGCTGAAGAGGAACGCGGTGCGTCCGCCGCGGCGCCGTACGCCGCGCAGCACACCGGGGGCCTCGCGGCCGTCGGCCAACGCCCGAAGCGCGCCGAGGAGTTCGTCCCGGCCGCGGCCCACGAGGGCCGCCCGGTGGTCGAACGCGGCCCGGCCGGTGGCCAGCGTGTGGGCGATGTCGAGGTCGCTCGCCGTGTCCTGCCGCTCGGGATCCTCCAGGTGGGCCAGCAGCCGGGCGGCCTGGGCGTGCAGCGCGTCGGCGCTGCGCCCGGACAGCACCCAGGGGACCACCTCGCCGGAGGCGGCGGGGACGGCCGCCCCCTCCGGCGAGATGGCGTTCGCGGCGCCGGCGCCCGGGAGAGCGGCGCTGCCGGTGGCCGCCGGGGTCTCGGCGGGCGGCTCCTCCAGGATGACGTGGGCGTTGGTGCCGCTGATGCCGAACGCCGACACACCGGCGCGGCGCGGCCGTTCGGCGTCGCCAGGCCACTCCACGGGCTCGGTCAGCAGCGCCACCGCACCCTCGGTCCAGTCGATCCGCGTGGACCGCCGGTCGGCGTGCAGGGTGCGCGGCAGCAGCCCGTGCCGCATCGCGAGGACCATCTTGATGACGCCGCCGACACCGGCGGCGGCCTGGGTGTGGCCGAGGTTGGACTTGAGGGCGCCGATGCGCAGCGGCCGGTCCGCGGGCCGGTCCTTGCCGTACGTCGCCATCAGGGCCTGCGCCTCGATGGGGTCGCCGAGCCGGGTGCCGGTGCCGTGCGCCTCCACGGCGTCCACGTCGGCCGGGGACAGCCCGGCGGTGGCCAGCGCCTGCCGGATGACGCGCTGCTGCGCGGGGCCGCTCGGTGCGGTGAGGCCGTTGCTCGCGCCGTCCTGGTTGACGGCGGAGCCGGCGAGCACCGCCAGCACCGGGCGGCCGTTGCGGCGGGCGTCGGACAGCCGCTCCAGGAGCACCATGCCGACGCCCTCGGCCCAGCCGGCGCCGTCGGCGTCGTCGGAGAACGCCTTGCAGCGGCCGTCCTCGGACAGCGCCCGCTGCCGGCTGAACTCGATGAAGGTGTCCAGCGAGGAGATCACGGTGACACCGCCGGCCAGCGCCATGGTGCACTCACCGCCGCGCAGCGCCTGCGCGGCCATGTGCAGCGCGACCAGCGACGAGGAGCAGGCGGTGTCGACGGTGACGGCCGGGCCCTCCAGTCCGAACGTGTAGGAGATGCGCCCGGAGGCCACGCTGCCGGCGCTGCCGGTGGCGAGGTAACCCTCGAAGTCCTTGGGGGCGTGCTGCACCCGGGAGCCGTAGTCGTGGTAGTTGGAGCCGACGAACACGCCGGTGCGGCTGCCGCGCAGCGCGCCCGGGTCGATCCCGGCCCGCTCGAACGCCTCCCACGACGTCTCCAGCAGCAGCCGCTGCTGCGGGTCGACGGCCAGCGCCTCACGCGGGCTCATCCCGAAGAACTCCGGGTCGAAGTGGTGCGCGTCGTACAGGAATCCGCCGCCGCGGGCGTAGAAGGTGCCCGGCCGGTCGGGGTCGGGGTCGTAGGCGCCCTTCAGGTCCCAGCCTCGGTCCTCCGGGAAGGCGGACACGGCGTCGCCGCCGCGCACCAGCAGCCGCCACAGGTCCTCGGGGCTGCTCGCCCCGCCCGGGTAGCGGCAGCTCATCGCGACGATGACGACGGGGTCGTCGCCGGTCGCGGCCACGGCGGGCACGGCGCTGCGCTCCGGCTCCGCGCCGTCGGGGGCGGCGCCGAACAGGTCCTGGTGCAGCCGCTCGGCGAGCGCGGTCGCCGTCGGGTGGTCGAAGACGAGAGTGACAGGCAGCCGCAGCCCGGTGGTCTCGGCGATGGTGTTGCGCAGCGCGACCGCGGTCAGCGAGTCGAAGCCGAGGTCGCGGAAGGCCCGCTCCTCGTCGATCTCCTCCGGCCCGGCGTAGCCGAGCGCCCCGGCCGCCAACGTCCGGACCAGCGTAAGCAGTTCACGGCGCTGTTCCTCGTACGGCAGCCCGGCGAGCCGTGCCGTGACCGCGTTGCCGTCAGCGCCGGCCGCCGCGGTGGTCTGCCGTGCCGCCTCGGCCTCGCGCACCTCGGGCAGGTCGGCGAGGACCCGGGCGGGCCGGTCGGCGTGGGCGTACGCGTAGGTCTCCCACCGGACGTCGGCCACCGCCAGCACCGGTTCGGCACCGAGGACGGCCTGTTCGAGGGCGGTCAGCGCCGACTCCGGGTCCATGGCGGGCATGCCGGAGCGGGCCAGCCGCTGCCCCGTCTCGCCGGCGGCCAGACCGCCGCCGCCCCACGCGCCCCACGCGATCGACGTCGCGGGCAGCCCGTCGGCGTGCCGGCGGCGGGCGAGCGCGTCGAGGAAGGCGTTGGCGGCGGCGTAGCTGCCCTGGCCGGGCCCGCCGAGCGTACCGGCGAGCGACGAGAACAGCACGAACGCCGACAGGTCCAGGTCACGGGTGAGTTCGTGCAGGTGCCACGCGGCGGCGGTCTTCGGCCGCAGCACGGTCTCGGCGCGCTCGGGGGTCAGTCCGTCCAGCACGCCGTCGTCCAGGACACCGGCCGCGTGGACGACCGCGGTGAGCGGCCGGTCCTGCGGTACGGCGGCCAGCAGTGCGGCCAGCTGCTCCCGGTCGGCGACGTCGCACGCCGCCACGGTGACCCGGGCGCCGAGCTGCGTCAGCTCCGCCTCCAGGTCGGCCGCACCGGGCGCGTCCGGCCCCCGGCGCCCCACGAGCAGCAGGTGTCCGGCGCCGTTGCGGGCGAGCCGGCGCGCCACCTGGGCGCCGACACCTCCGGTGCCGCCGGTGATGAGCACCGTCCCCTGCGGCGCCCACGGGGCGGGCGTGGCGTCGGGCCGCCCGGCCCGCACCAGCCGCCGTACGAAGAGCCCGGTGCCGCGCACGGCCAACTGGTCCTCGTCCGGCGTCCCCGCCAGCGCGGCGACCAGCCGGGTCCCGGCCCGCTCGTCGAGTTCCCGCGGCAGATCGACCAGCCCGCCGAACCGCCGCGGGTACTCCAGCGCCGCGATCCGCCCGAGCCCCCAGACCTGGGCCTGCACCGGCGCGGTGAGCCGGTCGGCGCGGCCCGTGGACACGGCGCCCCGCGTGCCGATCCACAGCGGCGCCGCGACACCGGCGTCCCCGAGCGCCTGCAGCAGCGCGGTGGTGCGCGCGAGCCCACCGGGCACGGCACTGCCGGTGGCGTACGGCGACTCGTCCAGCGCCAGCAGCGACAGGACCCCCGCCGGCGCGGCCGACCGGTCGTCGGCGCTCAGCACGCCGGTGAGGAGCGCGGTGAGCCCCGCCCGGTCAGTGCCCGCGGCCACGCTCAGGGTCGTGACACGGGCGCCGTGGCGGGTGAGGGCGTCACTGACGGCGACGACGAACTCTGCGAGGGCGGCTTCGCCCTCGGGCACCACGAGCAGCCACTCACCGTCCAGCGTGACCGGCCGGGACTCCGGCCCCACCGGCTTCCACACCACCTTGTACCGCCAACCGTCCACCGCCGACCGGGCCACTTCGCCCCGGCGCCAGTTCGACAGGGCGGGCAGCACCTCGGCCAACGGCTCGCTGTCCGGCAAGTGCAGCGCTTCGGCGAGCGATTCGAGGTCCTCGCGCTCGACGGCCTCCCAGAAACGGGCGTCCACGTCCGTGCCCTCGGCGGCGGCGACGGTGGCGGGTGCGGTCTTCTCCAGCCAGTAACGGCGGTGCTGGAAGGCGTACGTCGGCAGAGCGACCGTACGACCACCCTGACCAGCGAGGACACGCGTCCAGTCGACCGGGATGCCGCGCACCCAGGCCTCGGCGAGGGACGTCAGGAAGCGGGGGGTGCCACCTTCGTTGCGGCGCAGGGTCCCCACGACGACGGCATCGGGGGCGGCCTCCTGCACCGGCATGCCCAGCACGGGGTGGGAGCTGACTTCGACGAACGCCGAGTAGCCCTGGTCGATCAGCCCCTGAACCGCGTCGGCGAACCGGACCCTGTGGCGCAGGTTGCGGTACCAGTAGCCGCCGTCCAGCTGGGCCGTGTCGATGACGGCCGCTTCGGTGGTCGAGAAGAACGGCACCTCACCGGACCGGGGAGCAACCGGGGCGAGGACCCTGGCCAGTTCGTCCTCGATGGCCTCCACATGCCAGGTGTGCGAGGCGTAGTCCACCGGGATACGACGGGCCCGAATGTCCACGCCCTCGCAGTGAGCCATCAGCTCATCCAAAGCGTCCGCATCACCCGCGACGACCACGGAGGACGGCCCATTGACGGCCGCGACATCGATACGGCCCTGCCAACCGGTGAGCAGTTCCTCGACCTGCTCCAGAGGCAGCGGCACGGACACCATGCCCCCACGGCCGGCGATCGCACGAATCGCCCTCGACCGCAGCGCCACCACCCGCGCCCCATCCTCCAACGACAGACCACCCGCCACCACGGCAGCGGCGATCTCCCCCTGCGAATGCCCCACCACCACCGACGGCTGAACACCACACGCACGCCACACCGCCGCCAGCGACACCATCACCGCCCACGACACCGGCTGCACCACATCGACATCAGCCAACTCGCCGCCGCCACGCACGACCTCGCTCAACGACCAGCCGACATACGGCGCCAGAGCCCGCTCACACGCCTCCATCGACTCCGCGAACACCGGCGAGACATCCCACAACTCCCGCCCCATACCAGCCCACTGCGCCCCCTGACCCGGGAACACGAACACCACACGATCAGCACCCGCGGTGACGGCACTCCGTACGGTGCCGGTGACACTCACCGCACCCGCCGCCAACTCACCCAGCAGGGAACCCGCTTGACCCACGCCGGAGCCGAGCACCACGGCACGGTTCTCGAAAGCGGTCCGCGTCGCCGCCAGCGACCACGCCACATCCACGGACCGTACGGTCTCGTCGACCGACTCCGCGAAGGCGGCCAGTCGACCCGCCTGCCCGGCCAGACCCTCCTGACCACGACCCGACACCACCCACGGCACCACATCACCGGCCGAAAAGACGGGGCCCGGCTCCTCACGCTCCACCGGTTCCGGAAGACCCGGCGCCTCCTCCAGCACCACATGCGCGTTCGTCCCGCTGACGCCGAACGACGAGACACCCGCCCGGCGCGGACGCCCCTCGACGCGCGGCCACGCCACAGGTTCGGTCAGCAGCGACACCGCGCCGGCCGACCAGTCGACGTGTGGGGTGGGCTGGTCGACGTGGAGGGTTCGCGGCAGCACCCCGTGCTGCATCGCGAGGACCATCTTCATCACGCCCGCCACACCGGAGGCGGCCTGGGTGTGGCCGATGTTGGACTTCACCGAGCCGAGCCACAGCGGGTGTTCGGGGTCGCGGCCCTGGCCGTAGGTGGCGAGGAGCGCCTGCGCCTCGATCGGGTCGCCGAGAGTCGTGCCGGTGCCGTGTGCCTCGACCGCGTCGACGTCGGCCGGGGACAGGCCGGCCTTCGTGAGGGCGGCGCGGATGACCTGCTGCTGGGCGGGGCCGCTGGGGGCGCTGAGCCCGTTGCTGGCGCCGTCCTGGTTGAGCGCGGTGGAGCGGATGACGGCCAGCACCGGGTGCCCGTTGCGGCGGGCGTCGGACAGCCGCTCCAGGAGGACCATGCCGGCGCCCTCGGCGAGGCCCATGCCGTCGGCCGCCTCGGCGAAGGCCTTGGAACGGCCGTCGCGGGCGACACCGCGGGTGCGGGCGAAACCGATGAACCCGATGGGCTCGACCATGACGGCGACACCGCCCGCGAGGGCCATGGAGCACTCGCCCGAGCGCAGCGCCTGGACGGCCATGTGCAGGGCGACCAGGGAGGAGGAGCAGGCGGTGTCGATGGTGACCGCGCTTGCCGCGAGGCCGAGGGTGTAGGCGATGCGTCCGGACAGCACGCTGGTGGCGCTGCCGGTGACGATGTGGCCCTCGACGCCCTCGGGCAGGTTGTCCAGCCCGCCGAAGCCCTGGTTGGCGGCGCCGACGTAAACGCCGACGGGGGTGCCGCGCAGGCTCTCGGGGAGCAGTCCGGCGCGTTCGACGGCCTCCCAGGAGGTCTCCAGCAGCAGCCGCTGCTGGGGGTCCATGGCGATCGCCTCGCGCGGGGAGATGCCGAAGAACGCGGGGTCGAAGTCGCCGGCGTCGTAGACGAAGCCGCCCTCGCGGGCGTAGCAGGTGCCCTCGCGGTCGGGGTCGGGGTCGTAGAGGGCGTCGAGGTCCCAGGCGCGGTCGTCGGGGAAGACGTCGATGACGTCGCGGCCCTCCGCGAGGATCCGCCACAGTTCCTCGGGGCTGTTGGCGCCGCCCGGGTAGCGGCAGCTCATCGAGACGATGGCGATGGGGTCGTCGTCGGCGGGCGCCGCGACACCGGCCGGGGCGGGGGCGGCAGCGGGGACGGGCAGGGCGTCGGAGGAGCCGACGAGTTCCTCGCGGATGTGCCGGGCGAGCGCGGTGACCGTGGGCCGGTCGAAGATGACGGTGACGGGCAGCCGCAGTCCGGTGGCGGCGTTGAGCCGGTTGCGCAGTTCGACCGAGGTGAGGGAGTCGAAGCCCAGTTCACGGAAGGCGCGGCCGGTCTCGACGCTGTTCGGGCTGCTGTGCCCGAGCACGCCCGCGACCTGGCCGCGGACCAGGTCGAGTACGGCCTGTTCCTGGTCGTCGGCGGACAGGCCGCGCAGCCGGGCGAGGAGTCCGGCGCTCTGCATGTCCGGGACGTCCTGCCGCAGGCGGTCCTCCTCGGCGCGCAGCAGGTCGGCGACCTCGGGCACCTCGGTGAGCAGCGGGCGCCGGCGGGCGGCGGTGAAGACGGGGACGAAGCGCTCCCAGTCGATGTCCGCGACGGCGATGAAGCACTCGTCGCGGTCGAGGACCTGCTGCATGGCGGCGACGGCGAGCTTGGGGTCCATGAACGGGATACCGCGCCAGCGCAGTTGCTCCTGGACGACGTCGAGGCCCATGCCGCCGCCCTCGTCGCTCCAGATGCCCCAGGCGATGGAGGTGCCGGCCAGGCCGCGGGCCCGGCGCTGCTCGGCCACCGCGTCGGCGTACGCGTTCGCCGCGGCGTAGGCGCCGTGGTCGCCGCTGCCCCACACACCGGCGACGGAGGAGAAGACCACGAAGGCGTCGAGGCGGTCGTCGTCGAAGAGCGCGTCGAGGTTGGCGACGCCGGAGAGCTTGGCCTCCGCGCCGTCGGCGAACTCCTGCAGGGTCGTGGTGGCCAGCGGGATGAGGATGCCGACGCCGGCGGTGTGCACGACGGTTCGGATCGGCGGCCCGTCGGCCTCCACGCGCTGCACGAGCGCGGCCAGGGCGTCCCGGTCGGCGATGTCGCAGGAGGCGATGGTGACGCGGGCGCCCAACTCACGCAGCTCCGCCTCGAGTTCGGCGGCGCCGGGTGCCTCGGGGCCGCGGCGGCTGACGAGCACCAGGTGTTCGGTGCCGTTGCGGGCGAGCCAGCGGGCGGTGTGTCCGCCGAGGCCGCCGGTGCCGCCGGTGATCAGCGCGGTGCCGCGCGAGGTCCAGGTGCGGTCGCCGCCGGGCATGGCGCCGGCGGGCGTGCGGACCAGGCGGCGGATGAGGACGCCGGTCCGGCGGACGGCGAGCTGGTCCTCGGCCTTGGCGTCGGCCTCCGCCTCAGGGGTGGCGAGGATCGTGCAGAGCCGGGCGGCCGTACGCTCGTCGGGCGTCTCGGGGAGGTCGACGAGCCCGCCCCAGAACTCGGGGTGTTCCAGCGCGGCGACGCGGCCCATGCCCCAGGTGCCGTTCTGCACGGGGTTGCGCAGCGGGTCGGCGTCCCCGGTGGTCACGGCCCCGCTGGTGGCGAGCCACACCGGGGAACGCAGCCCGGTGTCGGCGCACGCCTGGATCAGCGCGAGCCCCGCGACCAGTCCGGCGGCGAGTCCCGGCTGCTCGGGGTGCGGGCGTTCGTCGAGCGCGAGGAAGGAGAGGACGCCGGCGAACGCGTCGGCGCCGCTGTGCCGGGCCGTCTCGGTCATCAGGGCGGCCAGCCGCTCCCGGTCCGTGTCGGTGGCGTCGACGAAGAGGGGCGCGGTCTGGGCGCCGTGCTCGGCGAGCCCGTCCAGGCAGACCCGGACGAGGTCGGATCCGGCCTGGCCGGCGGGCACGACCACGAGCCAGGTGCCGGTGAGCGTCCCGGCGGGGCGGTCGGCGGTCGGGCGCCAGGCGATGCGGTAGCGCCAGGAGTCGATGGTCGCGGAGGCGCGCCGCCCGCGCCGCCAGGCGGACAGCACGGGCAGCGCCTGCGCCAGCGCCTCCTGCCCGTCCTCCCCGGCCACGTCGAGCGCACCGGTCAGCGCCTGCAGGTCCTCCCCCTCGACGGCCGCCCAGAACTCGGCGTCCGCCGGATCCTCGGCCGCACCGCCCACCGTGACGCCCTGCGGCGCCGCGGGCTCGAACCAGTAGGGACGGTGCTGGAAGGCGTACGTCGGCAGAGCGACCGTACGACCACCCTGACCAGCGAGGACACGCGTCCAGTCCACCGGCACACCGCGCACCCAGGCCTCGGCGAGGGACGTCAGGAAGCGGGGGGTGCCACCTTCGTTGCGGCGCAGGGTCCCCACGACGACGGCGTCCGGGGCGGCCTCCTGCACCGGCATGCCCAGCACGGGGTGGGAGCTGACCTCGACGAACGCCGAGTAGCCCTGGTCGATCAGCCCCTGAACCGCGTCGGCAAAACGCACCCTGTGGCGCAGGTTGCGGTACCAGTAGCCGCCGTCCAGCTGGGCCGTGTCGATGACGGCCGCTTCGGTGGTCGAGAAGAACGGCACCTCACCGGACCGGGGAGCAACCGGGGCGAGGACCCTGGCCAGTTCGTCCTCGATGGCCTCCACATGCCAGGTGTGCGAGGCGTAGTCCACCGGGATACGACGGGCCCGAACGTCCACGCCCTCACAGTGAGCCACCAGCTCATCCAAAGCGTCCGCATCACCCGCGACGACCACGGAGGACGGCCCATTGACGGCCGCGACATCGATACGCCCCTGCCAACCGGTGAGCAGTTCCTCGACCTGCTCCAGAGGCAGCGGCACGGACACCATGCCCCCACGGCCGGCAATCGCACGAATCGCCCTCGACCGCAGCGCCACCACCCGCGCCCCATCATCCAACGACAGACCACCCGCCACCACGGCAGCGGCGATCTCCCCCTGCGAATGCCCCACCACCACCGACGGCTGAACACCACACGCACGCCACACCGCCGCCAGCGACACCATCACCGCCCACGACACCGGCTGCACCACATCAACATCAGCCAACTCGCCGCCGCCACTCACGACCTCGCTCAACGACCAGCCGACATACGGAGCCAGAGCCCGCTCACACGCCTCCATCGACTCCGCGAACACCGGCGAGACATCCCACAACTCCCGCCCCATACCAGCCCACTGCGCCCCCTGACCCGGGAACACGAAGGCGACGCCGTCGGGTACGGCGTCGAAGGTGCCGGTGATCGCACCGGGTGCCGTGCCCTGGGATGCCAAGGTGCCGAGGACGGCGGCGAGTTCGGGGCGGTCGGTGCCGAGGACGACGGCCCGGTGCTCCAAAGCGGCACGGGTGGCGGCCAGGGACCAGGCCACGTCCACGGGTCGTACGGTCTCGTCGGCCGACTCCGCGAAGGCGGCCAGTCGGCCCGCCTGCCCGGCCAGACCCTCCGGTCCGCGCCCGGACACCAGCCACGGCACCGTGCTGCCCGCGGCGAACACCGCCGGTGTCGCGGCCCTGTCGTCGGGCCCGGTCTCCTCGGTGGCCTCGGAGTCGGGTTCCGGGGCCTGCTCCAGGACGACGTGGGCGTTGGTGCCGCTGCCGCCGAAGGAGGAGACGCCCGCGCGGCGCGGTCGGCCGGTGTCGGGCCAGGGCTGGTTGTCGGTGAGGAGTTCGACGGCGCCGGAGGACCAGTCGACGTGCGGGGTCGGCTCGTCCAGGTGCAGCAGCTTCGGCAGGACGCCGTGGCGCATGGCCAGGACCATCTTGATGACGCCGGCGACGCCGGAACTGGCCTGGAGATGCCCGATGTTGGCCTTGAGGGAGCCCATGCGCAGGGGCTCTTCGCGGTCCTGGCCGTAGGTGGCGATCACCGCCTGGGCCTCGATCGGGTCGCCGAGGGTGGTGCCGGTGCCGTGGGCCTCCAGGGCGTCGACCAGGTCGGGGGTGAGCCGGGCGTTGGCCAGCGCGGCCCGGATCACCCGCTCCTGCGAGGGGCCGTTGGGCGCGGTGAGACCGTTGCTCGCACCGTCCTGGTTGACCGCCGAGCCCCGGATCACCGCCAGCACCGGATGACCGTTGCGGCGGGCGTCCGACAGCCGCTCCAGCAGCAGCACGCCGACACCCTCACCCCAGCCCGTACCGTCCGCACCCGCCGCGAACGGCTTGCACCGGCCGTCCGGCGCCAGCCCCCGCTGCCGGCTGAACTCCACGAAGTTGCGCGGGCCGGCCATGACCGTGGCGCCGGCGGCGAGGGCGAGGCGGCACTCGTCCTGGCGCAGGGCCTGTACGGCGAGGTGCAGGGCGACCAGCGACGAGGAGCACATGGTGTCGACGGTGACGGCGGGCCCCTCGAAGCCGAGGGTGTAGGCGATGCGCCCGGAGAGCACGGCGCCGGAACCGCCGGTCAGCATGTGGCCCTCGACCCGGTCACGGGCGTGCGCGGCGGCGGCGCCGTACCCCTGGTCGCTGCTGCCGACGAAGACGCCGGCCTTCTCGCCGCGCAGCGTCCCGGGGTCGATGCCGGCCCGCTCGAGGGCCTCCCAGGAGGTCTCCAGCAGCAGGCGCTGCTGCGGGTCCATGACGGTGGCCTCGCGCGGCGAGATGCCGAAGAAGGCGGGGTCGAAGTCGGCGGCGTCGTACAGGAAGGACCCGGAGCGGGTGTAGCTGGTGCCCTGGTGCTCGGGGTCGGGGTGGTACAGGTTCTCCAGGTCCCAGCCGCGGTCGGCGGGCAGCTCCGAGACGGTGTCGACGCCCGCGACGAGCAGGTCCCAGAAGTCCTCGGGGGTGTGGGCGTTCCCGGGGAAGCGGCAGCTCATCGAGACGATGGCGATGGGCTCCTGCTGGCGGGCCTCGACTTCCTGGAGGCGCCGGCGGGTCTGCCGCAGGTCGGTAGTGACCAGCTTGAGGTAGTCGCGGAGCTTGTCCTCGTTAGCCATGAACGTCATCAGTCCCTAGAGCAGGCCCGAAGGCTTGGAGTCACCCGTACGGCGTTGGCAACGGGCAGGTCGGTGGGAATCGGGCGGAAGGAATCGTGCGGGCGGGGCGAGTCGTGGGCGGCGGGTGGTAGGCAGCAGGTTGTGGGGCTGGGGGCCGGACGGGCCGCGGGGGATCGGCTCGTCCGGCCGGTCTAGTTGAGGCCGAGTTCCTTGTCGATCAGGTCGAACATCTCGTCGTCGGACACGGCCTCGAGCAGTGCGTCGTCGTCGGTTCCGGCGCTCGCCGGCGCGGACTCGGCCGGGCTGTCGGACAGCCGCCACAGCAGCGCCTGCAGCCGGGCGGTGATCCTGCCGCGGGCCGCGTCGTCGGCCGGGTCCAGCGCGGCGACGGCGGTCTCCAGCTCGTCCAGCGCCGGCAGCTCCTGTCCGCTCGACTGCTCGGTGCCGGGGGCCAGTTCGGTGAGCAGGCGGCCGGCGAGGGCGGCCGGGGTCGGGTGGTCGAAGACCAGCGTGGCGGGCAGCGCGAGCCCGGTGGCGTCCTTGAGCCGGTTGCGCAGTTCCACGGCGGTCAGGGAGTCGAACCCGAGGTCGCGGAAGGCGTGCGAGGGGCTGATCGCTGCGGTGCCGTCGTGGCCGAGGACCGCGGCGACCTGCGTGCGGACCAACTGGAGCACCCTCCGCTCCTGTTCGGCGCGGCTCACCCCGGCCAGCCGTCCGGCGAACGCCCCCGACGGACCGCCGTCCGTGCCGCCGTCGGCACCGTCACCGGCCGCGGCGGCGCGGGCGGCCTCGGCGGCGGCGCCGCGCACCTCGGGGATCTCGTCGAAGAGACGGCGGCGACGGGCGGCGGAGTAGGTCGCCGCGAACCGGTCCCACAGCACGTCGGCGACGACGAGGAACGTCTCGTCGCGTCCGAGCGCCTGCTGCACCGCGCCGACGGCCACCTCCGGGTCCATGGTGGGCACGCCGTAGCGGCGCAGCCGGTCGCTCTCGGCGTCGTCGACCATGCCGCCGCCCGCCCAGGCTCCCCAGGCGATGGACGTCGCGACCCGGCCGCGGGCGCGGCGCCACTCGGCGAACGCGTCGAGGTAGGCGTTGGCCGCCGCGTACCCGGAGTGCCCGCCGTCGCCCCAGACGCCCGCGCCGGAGGAGAACAGCACGAACGCCTCCAGCGGCCGGTCCGCGAGCAGCGCGTCCAGATGGACGGCACCGGCGATCTTCGCCTCCGCCACCGCCCGCAGCGCGTCGAGGCCGGTGTCCTCCACACCCACGGCCGGCGGTTCCAGTCCGGCCGCGTGCACCACGGCGTTGACGGGTGCGCTCTCCGGTACGTCCGCGAGCAGCTTGGCCAGCGCGTCGCGGTCGGTGATGTCGCAGGCGGCGATGGTCACACGGGCGCCCAGCGCGGTGAGTTCCGCCTCCAGCTCGACCGCGCCCGGCGCGTCGAGTCCCCGGCGGCTGACCAGCAGCAGATGCTCGGCACCGGTCGCGGCGAGCCGCCGCGCCAGGTGCGCGCCGAGGGCCCCGGTGCCGCCCGTGACGAGCGTCGTACCGGAGAACCCGACCGTACGACGCCCGGCGGCGCCAGTGCTGGTCCCGGAGTCCGGGTCGGCGGGCTTGCGGATGAGGCGGCGTACGTAGAGACCGTCGGCGCGGACGGCGAACTGGTCCTCGTCGTCTTCACCAGCCAGGCCTGCGAAGAACCTGTCCCAGGTGCGCGCGTCGAGTTCCGGGGTGGTGGAGGGGGCATCGGTGGCGGATCGGCCGTCGGCGGGGGAACGGCCGTCGGTGGTTGCGGAGCCGGGGGCCGCCGGGAGGTCCAGGAGCCCGCCCCAGCAGTGCGGGTGCTCCAGCCCGTAGACCCGGCCGAGACCCCAGACGGCCGCCTGTACCGGCACGGGTCCGCCGTCGGATGTCCCGTTCGGGGAGACCGGTCCAGTCACGGTCACCGCTCCTCGGGTGACGGTCCACAGCGGAAGCTGATCGGAGGTGTCCGTCAGGGCCTGCATGAGCAGCAGGGTCGCGGTGACGGGCCGTGGCACGCCGGGCTCCGACGCCTCGTCGTCCCAGGTGGTGTCCGCCAGGTCGAGGGGCAGCAGGTTGAGTACGGCACCGACGGCCGGTCTGCGCTCCAACGTCGCGCGCAGCCGCGCCGCCAGGGCGGTCCGGTCGTCGCGGTCCACGTCGAAGAGAACGGTCTCGACGGCTTCGACGCCCTCACGGTCACGCAGACGCTCGATCAGCTCGCGCGTCAGGCCACCGTCGTTTCCGCCCTTCGTGCCGGCTTCGGAGCCGCCGCCCGGCAGCACGACCAGCCAGTGCGAGGGCAGCGCACCGGGTTCGGCGGCGCCCGCGTCGGCCGGCTGCCAGGTCACGGTGTAACGCCAGGAGTCCAGCAGCGCGCTCTCCCGCCTGCGCCTGCGCCATTCTGCCAGCACGGGCAGCACCGGCTCGGCCGCCCCCAGCGTCTCGCGCCGCTCGGGAGCGAGGTCGAGGGTGTCCGTCAGAGCCTCCAGGTCCTCGCGCTCGACGGCCTCCCAGAAGCGGGCGTCCACGTCGTCCCCGGCGGCGCCCGTGGCTCCGGACAGCGGTGCGGGCTCGGGCACGTCGAGCCAGTAGCGGCGGTGCTGGAAGGCGTACGTCGGCAGCGCGACCGTACGACCACCCTGACCGGCCAGCACCCGCGTCCAGTCCACCGGCACACCGCGCACCCAGGCCTCAGCGAGGGAGGTGAGGAAGCGGGACAGGCCGCCCTTGTTACGGCGTAGGGTGCCCACGACGACGGCGTCCGGGGCGGCCTCCTGCACCGGCATGCCCAGCACCGGGTGCGAGCTGACCTCGACGAACGCCGAGTAGCCCTGGTCGACAAGCCCCTGGACGGCATCGGCGAACCGGACCCGCTGACGCAGGTTCCGGTACCAGTACCCGCCGTCCAGCCGAGCCGTGTCGATCACCTCGGCATCGACCGTGGAGAAGAACGGCACCTCACTCGACTGCGGGGCCACAGGAGCAAGCGCCCGCGCCAACTCGTCCTCAGTGGCCTCCACATGGCAGGTGTGCGAGGCGTAGTCCACCGGGATACGACGGGCCCGAATGTCGGCATCCTCGAAGTGAGCCATCAGTTCATCCAGCGCGCCGGCGTCACCGGCCACGACCACGGAGGACGGCCCGTTGACGGCCGCGATGTCGATACGGCCCTGCCAGCCGGTGAGCAGTTCCTCGACCTGTTCCAGAGGCAGCGGCACGGACACCATGCCCCCACGGCCGGCGATCGCACGAATCGCCTTCGACCGCAGCGCCACCACCCGCGCCCCATCCTCCAAGGACAGACCATCCGCCACCACTGCAGCGGCGATCTCCCCCTGCGAATGCCCCACGACGACGGATGGCTGAACACCACACGCACGCCACACCGCCGCCAGCGACACCATCACCGCCCACGAGACCGGCTGCACCACATCAACATCAGCCAACTCATCGCCACCACGCACGACCTCGCTCAACGACCAGTCGACATACGGCGCCAGAGCCCGCTCACACGCCTCCATCGAAGAGGCGAACACCGGCGAGGCATCCCACAACTCCCGCCCCATACCAGCCCACTGCGCCCCCTGACCCGGGAACACAAAAGCGACACGATCAGCGCCCGGGGTGACGGTGCCTCGTACGGCGTCGGTCGCGCTCACGGCATCCGAAGCCAACTCGCCGAGCTGCTCGGAGACTTCGCTCATGCCGGAGCCGAGCACCACGGCACGGTTCTCGAACGCGGTCCGGGTGGCGGCCAGCGACCAGGCCACGTCCACCGGCCGCAGGTTCTCGTCCGCCGACTCGGCGAAGGCAGCCAGCCGACCCGCCTGCCCCGCCAGACCCGCCGCACCGCGACCCGACACGACCCACGGCACCACACCGCCGGCCGCGAAAACCGGCTCCGGCTGCGCCGACTCCACCGGCTCCGGTAGACCCGGCGCCTCCTCCAGCACCACATGCGCGTTCGTCCCGCTGATACCGAAGGACGAGACGCCGGCCCGGCGCGGACGGCCGTCCGTGTCCGGCCAGTCGACCGCGTCGGTCACCAGCGACACGGCACCCGCCGACCAGTCCACGTGGGAGGAGGGCGTGTCCACGTGCAGGGTGCCGGGGACGAGTCCGTGGCGCATGGCGAGGACCATCTTCATGACGCCCGCCATGCCGGAGGCGGTCTGCGTGTGCCCGATGTTGGACTTCACGGAGCCGATCAGCAGGGGCCGGTCCTGTGGCCGGTCCTGGCCGTAGGTGGCGAGCAGGGCCTGCGCCTCGATGGGGTCGCCGAGCCGGGTGCCGGTGCCGTGGGCCTCGACGACGTCCACCTCGGCGGTGCTGAGCCGCGCGTCGGCGAGGGCGGCGCGGATGACGCGCTGCTGCGAGGGTCCGTTGGGCGCGGTGAGGCCGTTGCTGGCGCCGTCCTGGTTGATCGCCGTACCGCGTACGACCGCCAGCACGGGGTGGCCGTTGCGGTGGGCGTCGGACAGGCGTTCCAGCAGGACCACGCCGACGCCTTCGGCGAGGGCGAACCCGTCGGCGGCTTCGGCGAAGGGCTTGCAGCGTCCGTCGGGTGCGAGGCCCCGCTGCCGGCTGAACCCGACGAACGGCGCCGCGTCGGCCATGATCATCGCGGCTCCCGCGAGGGCCATCGAGCACTCGCCGGACCGCAGGGAGCCCACCGCCAGGTGCAGCGCGACCAGCGAGGACGAGCAGGCGGTGTCGACGGTCACCGCGGGCCCTTCCAGACCGAGGACGTAGGAGACGCGGCCGGAGGCGACGGCGGTGGAGGCGCCGGTGACGAGGTAGCCCTCGGTGCCGTCGGTGCTGCGGCTGAGGCGTGTTCCGTAGTTCTGGTCGGTGAGGCCGGTGAAGACTCCGGTGCGGCTGCCGCGCAGGCTCCTCGGGTCGATTCCGGCGCGCTCCAGGGCCTCCCAGGACGTCTCCAGGAGCAGGCGCTGCTGGGGGTCCATCGCCTCGGCCTCGCGCGGTGAGATGCCGAAGAAGGCCGCGTCGAAGTGCCCGGCGTCGTGCAGGAATCCGCCGTGCCGGACATAGCTGGTGCCTGGGCGTGCGGGGTCGGGGTCGTAGAGCCGCGTCGTGTCCCAGCCGCGGTCGGCGGGGAAGCCGGTGATGACGTCCTCGCCGGCGGTGACGACACGCCAGAGGTCGTCGGGCGATCCGATGCCGCCCGGGTAGCGACAGGCCATGGCGACGACGGCGATGGGGTCGTCGTCGGTGGCGCCCTCGCGCGGGACGGAGCGGGCCGGTTGGAGGGCGGCGGCGGCTTCGCGCGGGGTCTCGCCCTCGCCCAGGGCCAGGTGGCGCAGGTGTTGGGCGAGCGCGAGCGGCGTGGGGTGGTCGAAGACGACGGTCGTGGCGATCTTCAGGCCGGTGCGGGCGGTGAGGCGGTTGCGCAGTTCGACGGCGCTCACCGAGTCGAAACCGAGTTCCTTGAAGGCGTACGCCGCATCGACGGCGTCCGCCGAGGAGTGGCCGAGCACGGCGGCGGCCTCGGCGCGCACGAGGTCCTGGACGTAGCGGTCGCGGTCGGCGGCGGGCAGGGTGTGCAGCCGCTCGGCGAGCGTCGAGGCGCCCGTGCCGTGACCGTCGCCGTCGCCGGCCGTGCTGTGGGAGCCGTCGCGGGCGGGGCGGGCGGTGTCCGCGGGGGCCTTGGGCTTGAGGTGTGCGATGAGCGGGGCGGAACGGGCGACGGTGAAGACGGAGACGAACCGGTTCCAGTCGACGTCCGCGACGGCCACCACGGTGTCGTCGTGGTCCAGTGCCTGCTGGAGCGCCACCATCGCGGGCTCGGGGGCGATGACGGGGATGCCGCGGCGCCGTAGCGGATCGCGCATCTCCTCGCTGATCATGCCGCCGCCGTCCCAGGGACCCCACGCCACGGACAGAGCGGGCAGCCCGCGGGTCCGGCGCGCGTTCTCGGCGAGCGCGTCCAGGGTGGCGTTGGCGGCGGCGTACGCCGCGTGGTCGGCGACACCCCAGATGCCGGAGATGGAGGAGAAGCAGATCAGTGCGTCGGTCTCGGCGGGGTCCAGGATCTCGGTGAGGTTCCGGGCGCCGGCCACCTTGCCGGCGGTGACCTCGGCGAACTCCGTGAGCCCGAGGTCGTCGAGCGCGCCGAGGACGCCGACACCGGCGGCGTGCACCACCGTGCGGACGGTACGGCCCTGGGCGCGCAGGGAGCTCAGCAGCTCCTCCAGCGCCGCGCGGTCGGCGACGTCGCAGGCGGCAACGGTCAGCCGGGTGCCGTACGGGGCGACTTCGGCCTCCAGCTCCGCCAGGGCCGCGGGGTCGGTGGCGCCACGCCGGCCGACCAGCACCACGTCCTCGGCGCCGCTCCGGGCCAGCCAGCGGGCGACGTGCGCGCCGAGGGCACCGGTGCCGCCGGTCACGAGCGCGGTGCCGGTGGGGGTCCAGCGGCGGGGAGCGGCGTGGGTGCCGGAGCCCGTGGAGTGGGGACGCTGGGACAGGGGGGCCGGCATCAGACGCCGGACGAACGTGGTGCCGCCCCGCAGGGCGACCTGGTCCTCCAGGGCGTCACCGCGCGCCGCCAGTACGGCGCAGAGGGCGGCGGCGTCCCGGCCGTCGAGCCGCTCGGGCAGGTCCACCAGACCGCCCCAGCGCTCGGGGAACTCCAGCGCCGCGACCCGGCCGAGGCCCCAGACGGCCGCCTGCTCCGGGCGGGTGAGCGTCTCCTGGTCCCCGACGGCCACGGCCCCCTGCGTGGCACACCACAGCGGTGCGCTCACACCGGCCCGGCCGAGAGCCTGGAGCAGCGACACGGTGAGCGCGGCCCCGGTGGACAGCACGGGGTGCTCGGGCAGCGGGCTGTCGTCCAGCCCGGTCAGCGCCAGCACCCCGGCCAGCGGCGCGTCCAGGCCGGCCAGCGCCTCGTCGAGCACGGACCCGAGAACGGCGGTTTCGGCGTGGTGTGAAGCGAGGGTCAGCGTGCGTACGCGGGCGCCGTGGCGGGTGAGCGCGTCGGCCACAGTGACGACGAACTCTGCGAGGGCGGCTTCGCCCTCGGGCACCACGAGCAGCCACTCACCGTCCAGCGTGACCGGCCGGGACTCCGGCCCCATCGGCTTCCACACCACCTTGTACCGCCAACCGTCCACCGCCGACCGGGCCACTTCGCCCCGGCGCCAGTTCGACAGGGCGGGCAGCACCTCGGCCAACGGCTCGCTGTCCGGCAAGTGCAGCGCTTCGGCGAGCGATTCGAGGTCCTCGCGCTCGACGGCCTCCCAGAAACGGGCGTCCACGGTGTCCGAGACGGCGACGGCGGTGGCGGGTACGGTCTTCTCCAGCCAGTAACGGCGGTGCTGGAAGGCGTACGTCGGCAAGGCGACGGTACGGCCACCCTGACCAGCGAGGACACGCGTCCAGTCGACCGGGATGCCGCGCACCCAGGCCTCGGCGAGGGACGTGAGGAAGCGGGGGGCGCCGCCCTCGTTGCGGCGCAGGGTC
This sequence comes from Streptomyces sp. NPDC007189, assembly GCF_040703635.1. Taxonomy (NCBI): domain Bacteria; kingdom Bacillati; phylum Actinomycetota; class Actinomycetes; order Kitasatosporales; family Streptomycetaceae; genus Streptomyces; species Streptomyces sp. NPDC007189. The sequence continues at coordinate 264,229 of NZ_JBEYEY010000010.1, read as the reverse complement.
CCCACGACGACAGCGTCCGGGGCGGCCTCCTGCACCGGCATCCCGAGCACCGGGTGCGAGCTGACCTCGACGAACGCCGAGTAGCCCTGGTCGATCAGCCCCTGGACCGCATCGGCGAACCGGACCCTGTGGCGCAGGTTGCGGTACCAGTAACCGCCGTCCAGCCGAGCCGTGTCGATCACCTCGGCCTCGACCGTGGAGAAGAAGGGCACCTCACTCGACTGCGGGGCCACAGGAGCAAGCGCCCGCGCCAACTCGTCCTCAATGGCCTCTACATGCCAGGTGTGCGAGGCGTAGTCCACCGGAATACGACGGGCCCGAATGTCGACGCCCTCACAGTGAGCCACCAGCTCATCCAAAGCGTCGGCATCACCGGCGACGACCACGGAGGACGGCCCATTGACCGCGGCGATGTCGATACGCCCGGCCCACTGCGCAACGAGGTCTTCCACCTGCTCCAGAGACAGCGCGACGGACACCATGCCCCCACGGCCGGCGATCGCACGAATCGCCCTCGACCGCAGCGCCACCACCCGCGCCCCATCATCCAACGACAACCCACCCGCCACCACGGCAGCGGCGATCTCCCCCTGCGAATGCCCCACCACCACCGACGGCTGAACACCACACGCACGCCACACCGCCGCCAGCGACACCATCACCGCCCACGACACCGGCTGCACCACATCAACATCAGCCAACTCGCCGCCGCCACGCACGACCTCGCTCAACGACCAGCCGACATACGGCGCCAGAGCCCGCTCACACGCCTCCATCGAAGAGGCGAACACCGGCGAGGCATCCCACAACTCCCGCCCCATACCCGCCCACTGCGCCCCCTGACCCGGGAACACGAACACCACACCGTCGATGCCCTGGGTCGTCCGGCCCCGTATCACGGAGGAGGGCATCACCTCGGCGCCCACAGACAACTCCCGCACGGCGGGGAGCAGTTCCTCTGCCTCACAGCCCAGGATCACGGCCCGGTTCTCGAACGCAGTCCGCGTCGCGGCCAGCGACCACGCCACATCCACAGGCCGCACGGACTCCGCCGCCGACCCGGCGAACAGGGCCAACCGGCCCGCCTGCCCCGTCAATCCGTCCGCACCGCGGCCCGACACCACCCACGGCAGGACACCACCGGCGGCGAACACCGGCTCCCACTCCGACGGCTCCACGGGATCCGGAGCGCTAGGCGCCTCCTCCAGCAACACATGCGCGTTCGTCCCGCTGATGCCGAACGACGACACACCGGCCCGGCGCGGACGCCCCTCGACGCGCGGCCACGCCACAGGTTCGGTCAGCAGCGACACCGCGCCCGCCGACCAGTCGACGTGCGGAGTCGGCTCGTCCACGTTCAGAGTCCGCGGCAGCACCCCGTGCTGCATCGCGAGGACCATCTTCATCACGCCCGCCACACCCGCGGCGGCCTGGGTGTGGCCGATGTTGGACTTCAACGAACCCAGCCACAGCGGGCGTTCGGGGTCCCGGTTGCGCCCGTAGGTGTCCAGCAGCGCCTGGGCCTCGATCGGGTCGCCGAGGGTGGTACCCGTACCGTGCGCCTCGACCGCGTCCACCAGGTCGGGGGTGAGCCGGGCGTTGGCCAGCGCGGCCCGGATGACACGCTCCTGCGAGGGGCCGTTGGGCGCGGTAAGGCCGTTGCTCGCACCGTCCTGGTTGACCGCCGAACCCCGGATCACCGCCAGCACCGGATGACCGTGGCGACGGGCGTCCGACAGCCGCTCCAGCAGCAGCACACCGACACCCTCACCCCAGCCCGTACCGTCCGCACCCGCCGCGAACGGCTTGCACCGGCCGTCCGCCGCCAGCCCCCGCTGCCGGCTGAACTCCACGAAGATCCCCGGCTCCGCCATGACCGTGGCGCCGCCCGCGAGCGCGAACGAGCACTCGCCGGACCGCAGCGCCTGGACGGCCATGTGCAGGGCGACCAGGGAGGACGAGCATGCGGTGTCCACGGTCACGGCCTGTCCGCGCAGCCCGAGGACGTAGGCGATCCGCCCGCTGGCGACACTGCAGGAGGTCCCCGTCAGCAGGTATCCGTCGACGGACTCGGGGGCGTGCTGGAGCCCGGGACCGTACTCCTGCTGCATGAGTCCGACGAACACGCCGCCGTCGCTCTCGCGCAGGCCGGCGGGGTCGATGCCGGCCCGCTCCAGGGCCTCCCAGGAGACTTCGAGCAGCAGCCGCTGCTGCGGATCCATCGCCTCGGCCTCTCGCGGCGAGATGCCGAAGAAGAACGGGTCGAACTCGGCCGCGTCGTACAGGAACGAACCGGAGCGGGCATAGGTCGTGCCATGATGCTCGGGGTCGGGATGGTACAGATTCTCCAGGTCCCAGCCGCGGTCCGCCGGGAACGCCGAGACGGTGTCACCGCCGGCCGCCAGCAGCTCCCACAGTTCCTCGGGGGTGCGGATGCCGCCGGGCAGTCGGCAGCCCATGGCGACGACGGCAATCGGGTCCTCGTCGCCCGCGGCCCTCGGCTCCACCGCCGCCTCGGCCACCGACTCGGTGCCGCCTTCGAGCAGGTGGCGCACATGGCGGGCGAGCGCCTGCGGGGTCGGGTGGTCGAACAGGACCGAGGCGGGCAAGGAGACTCCCGTGTCGGCGACGACCCGGTTCCGCAGTTCGACCGAGGTGGCGGAGTCGAAGCCCAGCGCCTTGAACGTCAGCGAGGCGTCCACGTCCCCGGCACCGGCGTGTCCCAGCACGGCGGCGGCGTGCGCCCGGATCCGCTGGAGCAGATCACCCTGCCCCGTCACCGCCGCCCCGGACCCGGCCTGCTCCGACTCGGCCGGCTGCGCGAACGACACCGTACGACGGGACGCCTCACCGTCCAGCCAGTACCGGCGGCGCTGGAAGGCATAGGTCGGCAGCGCGATCGTACGGCCGCCCTGACCGGCCAGCACCCGTGTCCAGTCCACCGGCACACCGCGCACCCAGGCCTCGGCGAGGGAGGTCAGGAAGCGGTCGACACCACCCGCGTTACGGCGCAAGGTGCTCACGACCACGGCGTCGGGAGCCGCGTCCTGGACCGGCATCCCGAGCACCGGGTGGGAGCTGACTTCGACGAACGCCGAGTAGCCCTGGTCGATGAGCCCCTGGACCGCGTCGGCGAACCGGACCCTGTGGCGCAGGTTCCGGTACCAGTAACCGCCGTCCAGCCGAGCCGTGTCGATGACGGCGGCCTCGGTGGTCGAGAAGAACGGCACGTCACCGGAGCGCGGGCTCACGGGAGCCAGCGCCCGCGCCAACTCGTCCTGAATGGCCTCCACATGCCAGGTGTGCGAGGCGTAGTCCACCGGGATACGACGGGCCCGAATGTCAGCACCCTCGCAGTGAGCCATCAGCTCATCCAAAGCGTCGGCATCACCGGCGACGACCACGGAGGACGGCCCATTCACCGCGGCGATGTCGATACGCCCGGCCCACTGCGCAACGAGGTCTTGCACCTGCTCCAGAGACAGCGCGACGGACACCATGCCCCCACGGCCGGCGATCGCACGAATCGCCCTCGACCGCAGCGCCACCACCCGCGCCCCATCCTCCAACGACAGACCACCCGCCACCACGGCAGCGGCGATCTCCCCCTGCGAATGCCCCACGACGACGGACGGCTGAACACCACACGCACGCCACACCGCCGCCAGCGACACCATCACCGCCCACGACACCGGCTGCACCACATCAACATCAGCCAACTCATCGCCACCACGCACGACCTCGCTCAACGACCAGTCGACATACGGCGCCAGAGCCCGCTCACACGCCTCCATCGAAGAGGCGAACACCGGCGAGGCATCCCACAACTCCCGCCCCATACCGGCCCACTGCGCCCCCTGACCCGGGAACACAAAAGCGACACGATCAGCACGCGCGGACACGGCACCGCGCACCACACCCGAAGCGGACACTCCACCGGACGCCAACTCACCCAGCAGTGAACCGGCTTCACTCACCCCGGAGCCGAGCACCACGGCACGGTTCTCGAACGCGGTACGCGTCGCCGCCAGCGACCAGGCCACATCCACGGACCGCACGGACTCCCCCGCCGACCCCGCGAAGGCAGCCAGTCGACCCGCCTGCCCGGCCAGACCCTCCCGACCACGACCCGACACCACCCACGGCACCGCACCACCCGCCGCGAACACAGAACCCGGCTGCTCCCCGCGCTCCACCGGCTCCGGAACGCCCGGCGCCTCCTCCAGCACCACATGCGCGTTCGTCCCGCCCATGCCGAAGGAGGAGACGCCGGCCATGAGGGTGGTGTCGGGCCGGGGCCAGGGGCCGAGAGCGGTCCGGACGCGCAGGCGCAGGGTGTCGAGGGGGATGTCGGGGTTGGGGGTCTCGTGGTTGAGGCTGGGCGGGAGTTCTCGGTGCTGGAGTGCGAGGATCGTCTTGAGCAGGCCGGCTATGCCCGCCGCGCCTTCAAGGTGGCCGAGGTTGGTCTTCACGGAGCCGACGTGCAGCGGCGGTGCGTCGGCGGGTCGTCCGGCGCCGAGGACGGCGCCGAGGGCCGCCGCCTCCACGGGGTCGCCGACCGGGGTTCCGGTGCCGTGGAGTTCGACGTACTGGATGTCGTCGGGGGCGGCTCCGGCGTTGCGCAGGGCGCGGCGGACGACGTCTTCCTGGGCGGCGGCGTCGGGGGCGGTGAGGGTGGTGCCGCCGCCGTCGTTGTTGAGGGCGCTGCCGCGGATGACGGCGCGGATCGGGTCGCCGTCGGCGAGGGCGCGGTCGAGCGGCTTCAGGACGACGAGCCCGCCGCCCTCGCCGCGGACGTAGCCGTTGGCGCGGGCGTCGAAGGTGTAGCAGCGACCGTCGGGCGAGAGCGCGCCGAAGCGGTGGGGGAAGAGGCTGCTCTGCGGGGCGAGTTGGAGGTTGACGCCGCCGGCGAGGGCGATCTCGCTGTCGCCGCTGCGCAGGCTCTCGCAGGCGAGGTGGAGAGCGACGAGCGAGGAGGACTGGGCGGAGTCGAGGGTGATGCTGGGGCCGCGCAGGCCGAGCAGGTAGGAGATCCGGTTCGCGATGAGGGCGCGGTGGGTGCCGGTGAACGACTGGTGGGTGACGCTGTCCGGGTCGAGCCCGTGGGCGAGGGTCGCGTAGTCGTCGTGGGCGGCGCCGATGAAGACGCCGGTGCTGGTGGCGCCGAGGCGTGCGGGGACGACGCGGGAGTCCTCCAGGGCCTCCCAGGCGAGTTCGAGCACCAGGCGCTGCTGCGGGTCCATGGCGTCGGCCTCGCGGGGCGAGATGCCGAAGAAGCCGGCGTCGAAGCCGGTGACGTCGTCGAGGTAACCGCCCCAGCGGGGTGCGTCGTCGCCGGGTGTGCCCTCGGCGGGGGCGCCGGCGAGCCGCAGCCGGTCGGCGGGGGTGGGGCGTACGGCGCTGTCGCCGGAGCGCAGCAGACGCCACAGGGCGTCGGCGTCCGGGGCGCCGGGCAGACGGCAGGCCAGGCCGATGACGGCGATGGCACGCCGGGGCGCGGCGTTGAGCCCGTACCGTGTGCGTTCTGACTCGCTCATTCCACTCCACCAGCTTGTCGGCCCAGCCCTGTGGGCCCGCGGACGTCGGGCAGCCCGTGCTGACGGCATGCGTTCGGCGCACGGCGTGGTCGACGGCCCGTTCCGGCCGGTCGGGGCAGGGCTGGGGGTTCCCGGGCCGTCGGGCTCCCCACGCTAGGCGCGCACCCACTAGGGCGGCCCCTAGATTCCCCCGGTGTCGGGCAGGGCAGGAACTCGGCGCTGGGACCGGGGGTTTCGGGAAACGCCCAGACATGATGGGCCGGGCGGTGGCGGGTGTTGCGCTCGCCGGGGCCGGTCCTTCTCAATGAGGCGGTGCCGCCCGGCAGGGGCGGTGCCGGCCCGGCGTGCGTGCGGGCGCCTGTCCGGCCCCGAAGACGGAGGGAATGCAGATGAGCGCGGAGCTGGCGGAGGTGCGCGACGCCCTGGTGAGACTGCGCGGCAGTGTCGAGTCGCTGCGGTCGGCCGGCGGCGATTCCCCTTACATCCGCAGGCTGATGAACGACCTGGACCGCTTCCAGGTGGACATGGAGGACCTGCCGGGTGCGGGGCTGCCGGTGACGGCCGTGCGTGGGGCGAAGGGGGTGGCGCGGGAGATGGTCCCGGTTCCGGTGCACGAGGGGCCGCACCCGCACGCCCCGTGGCCGGACGCCGACGACGAGGGCATCGGCGGGCACCGCCGCTGACGAGACGTACCGCGCCGATGGGACGTGCACAGGGACGGGCCCGTACGACGCTCACGTTCCGTACGCCCCCGGGCCCCGGGCGGTGACGTTCCGCACCCCGCTCCCCGGGCGTGCGGAACGACGAACGACGAACGCCGGCTTCCCCGGTAGGAGCGGGGAAGCCGGCGTCGGAGGGCCGTGGCGGCGGCGTCACTTCACGAAGTCGGGCACGGCGCGGGGCGGCCAGCTGCCGACCGTGAGAACGCCCATGGAGTAGGCGCGGGAGACGAGCGCGGCACGGTTGGGGGCCTTGAACCGGCGCAGCATCAGGCCGACGTGGTACTCGACGCCCTGCCGGCTGAGGTAGAGCCGCGAGGCCAGCTGCACGGTGGAGGCGCCGGTGGCGACGCCCTCCAGGATGCGGGCGTCGAGAGCGGTGAGGATCGGCGTGGGCTTGGCGGGCCGCTCCGCCGCCTCGGTGGGCTCGTCGTCCGGGCTCATCAGGACGACGACGCCGGAGAGGTCGTCCCCCTCGCCCTTGACGGCGATGCCGGTGATCTCCGCGGAGAAGACCCGGTCGTGCCCGCGCATCGCGACCACCCGCTCGACGAATCGGCTGCCGTGGCCGGTCGACAGGTGGGAGAAGTGCTGGGACAGCACGGTGCGGGCGCTGGGGTGCAGGACGTCGTAGATGCTGCGTCCGCAGACCTCCGTGGACGGCCGTGCGACGTGCCGGAAGAAGTCGGCGTTGGCCGCTTCTATCTTGAGCCCGGGATCGAGGCTCGCCATGCAGGTGACATGGTGCGGAGCGGCCGGCCGGCGGTCTCCTCGGCGGGCGCTGCGCGGGAATTCCGGATGACCACTGACCTTTGTCGACCTGTCGGCGTGCGGGAGCATGGGAATATCGCCTCCTGGACGTCACACGTACTCGGAATGCGAAGCAGTGACGAAATGGAAGAGGCCGCCACGGCACGTCCGTTCCATTCGTTTATCTGCGTCGATGCCGGCGACATTAGGTGGGGCGCGTCCGGGGAGTCAACGCAGGTCCGGGCCGGCCGGGAAACACTGCGGTGTCTGCGGCGGGCGGGTTCGGTCATCGCGCGTAGCGGGGGTTCGGAGGCGGGGTTCGGTTCGGTCACGCGCGCACCGGGGGGGACCGCACCGTCCTGTGACGACCCCGCGGCGCGCGCATGACAGTGCTGTGTCCCGGGCGGGCGTTGAGGCCTCAACACGGCCGCGACCTGCGGCGAGCAGCGGGGATCCGTCAACCGGAGCCCGATCGTCCCTCTGGCACGACCGAACCGCACGCATCTCGCGCCCGATTCGCATCACGGCGAGATAACAATGGAGGCAATCTGGTTTGGTCATGCAGGCCCCGGGGTAACCCGCCCGGCCGCACCTCCCGGCCCCGCAGCCCCGATGGCCCCCTCCGGGGCGCGCCCACGGGATTTGCTACCGAAATCCCTCCCCCACCCATTACCCGCTCGAACGCCACCGAGAAACGCCGACGCATTCGTCGACGACGCCCGCCGCCGCGAGTGTCGACTTCCGGAGAACTCGGTGCCGACCTTTATAAACTCAACCCGGACCGGACCTCAACACGGCATTTTCCTGACACAGGTCCCGGACGCCAGAGATACTGCCGTCAGATCTCCCCTTCCCGGCCGGCCGTGTCGTGCCGGGCGCGCTGTGCTTCGCGCAGCAGCGCCCAGGCGTCCGCGACGGGACCCATGTGGCCGAGCTTGTCGGGGTTGCTGACCGTGCGAATCGCCTGGATCCGCCCGCCGAGGATGTCGAGGGTCCAGATGTTGACGACCTTGCCGTCACGGTCGCGGAGGACCGCGCCGGGCCGGCCGTTGACCTCGCGTGGCTCCACCACGCCCCCGATGGCGAGGAACGGCACGAGGAGGGTGTCGAGCATCCGGCACATCTGGTCGACGCCGTGGATGCCGCCGGCCCACCGGGGAGCCTTGCCGCCGCTGTCGGCGACCATCTGGACGTCGGCGGCGAGGAGTTGACGCAGCCCGTCGACGTCACCCTCCTTCAGGGCGGCGAAGAACCGTACGGCGAGTTCCTCGCGTTCCCTGCGGTCGGCCTCGAAGCGGGGCCTGCCCGCGTCCATGTGGCGGCGCGCGCGTACGGCGAGCTGGCGGCAGGCCGCCTCGGAGCGGCCCACGGCCGAGGCGATCTCGGGGAACCCGAAGGCGAACACCTCGCGCAGGACGAACACCGCCCGCTCGAGGGGGCTGAGCCGCTCCAGCAGGAGCAGGGACGCCATGGACAGGGAGTCGGCCAGTTCCGCCGAGTGCTCGGGGTCCTGGTAGGGGTCGGTGAGCAGCGGTTCCGGGAACCACGGTCCGACGTACTCCTCGCGCCGGACCCGGGCCGAGCGCAGCACGTCGATGGAGATCCGGGTGACCGTGGCCGAGAGGAACGCCCTGACCGAGGCCGGCCGGCTGGGCGAGAGGTCGTAGCGCAGCCAGGTCTCCTGGACCGCGTCCTCGGCCTCGGTCACGCTGCCGAGGACGCGGTAGGCGATGGAGAACAGCAGCGGCCGCAGCTCCTCGAACTCCTCGACCCGGCTCACGCGGGCCTCTCCTGCCCTGGATCGGGCCTACCCGGCACGAACACGCGCATGACCATCACCTCTCGGATCCCAAGTCGCTCTCCGAGATCTCAGACGAAACAGCCCGCTGATCTGTGACATGGGGGTTGGGGTCTCATACGGCCCACCTGCGGATGCGTCCCGTGGGAGGGGTACGGCGGGCTCACCGCGACGTGCGGGTTTCGCTCGTCACGGGCGAGATCCTCAGGCCATCCGGAACGTGGCAACGTACTCGTCGAAAGGCTCGATGCCGGCTTCCGCGCGGAGTTCGTCCATGCGCTCGGGCTCTTCGCAGGGCCACGGAACCGGGACCCCGTCCTTCACGCCGGCGATCTGAGTGCCGTAGATCTGCATGCGGCCCTCGTTGACCCGCGTGCGGTCGCGCAGAAAGGCCAGCTCGCGCGGGCCGACCGAGCCTGCCGACACCGCCTGCTCCATCAGCTGCAGGGCGCGACGCTGGATGTCGAGCTGCCGGTCGGCGTGCTGCGCGATCAGCCATGCCGCGCGTGCGGCGTCCTCGCCGACCATGTCCGCGGTCGGCCAGCCGTACTCCTCCATGATCTCGCCGAGTCGGTCACCGTGCCGTGCGGTCAGCCGGCGCCACGCCAGCTGCTCGGCGGGGTCGTCGCTGTTCGCGTGGACCGAGGACTGGTGATCGGCCGCTGCCATGGCCTTGATCCTTCCGGTCACTTCAGGATGTTGACCGCACGGGCCACCACGAGGACCACGGTCACGAGGGACACCGACGACTGCAGCATCATCAGCATCTTCGACCAGCGGGAGAGCGGCATGACGTCGGTCGGGCTGAAGGCGGTGGCGTTGGTGAAGGAGAGGTAGAGGTAGTCCAGGAAGGCCGGTTCCCAGTCCGGCGGTGCCAGTTCCGGGCTCTGCATCTGCACGAAGAGGAAGTCGGGGAACTGGTGCTGCCCCTCGACACGGGCCATGGGCCCGCCCCGGTCCCACTCCCAGTACCACAGGGCGAACACGATGACGTTCGTCACCCAGATGATGCCGCCGGTGAGCAGGAGCGGAACCGCGCCGCCTGCCCCTTCACCGCTGACCAGCTCCCCCACGAGCCGGACCGCCGACCAGCCGTTGGCCAGAGTGATGACACCGGTCAGGGTCAGGCCCAGGTACCGCAGCAGCCGGGTGCGGGGCTCCACTCGCCGTGGATTGGCCGCGACGAGCCCGGCCAGCAGCACCAATTCCAGCGCGGGCAGCACCCAGACCGTGCGCAGGAGAATGAGCCGGTGCGGCAGCATCCACTGCAGGGCGACGGCCGCGAGGATCACCGCCGTCACCGTCCAGCGTGGCTCGCCGCGGGTCACCCGGCGCCAGGCCGGCACCAGTTCCCGCTCGCCGCTCTCCAGCAGCCGCTGGATCCTGTTCAGCCGGCTCCGGGCGTCGTCCGTGTCGTCGTTCATGACCATGATTGTCCAGGCCGGGCGCCGGCCGGTTCACGACCGGCGTCCCTCCGCCCGGCAGAGGCCGCGCGTCCGGTTCAGGGCTCGCGGTGTTCGTGTGCCGCCTGCTCCAGCGCCTGTGCCTCTGCCTGGGCGATGCGTGTCTCGGCCGCGACGTCGATCGAGCGGGTCAGCCACCAGTACAGCAGCGCGGCGACCGGGAGGCCGATGAACAGGGAGATGTCGGCTCCGCCCAGCGCCTTGGCGGCGGGGCCGACGTACAGGGTGCCGACGGAGAAGAAGGGGATCATGGCGGCGAAGCCGACCAGGTACGCGATGATGCCGTGCCAGCCCCAGCGGCCGTAGATGCCGCGCGGGTTGAAGATCTCCGCGATGGCGTAGTGCCCGCGGCGCACCACGTAGTAGTCCATGAGGTTCACCGAGGTCCACGGAATGAACAGGTAGAGCACCAGCAGCAGGAAGTTGTTGAAGTTCGTCAGGAAGTTGGCGGTCGCGGCCAGCGCGCCGATCAGTGAGAGCGCCGCCGTCAGGCCGATGGTCAGCAGTCGCACGCCCAGGGTCGGGCGCACCCGTTTGAACGAGTCGATGGCGCTGATGAGGGTCAGCGAACCGCCGTACATGTTCAGCGCGGTGACGGACACCAGGCCCAGGGCGGCGAAGAGCAGCACGATCGCGCCGAAGCCGTCGAACACCTTGTCTCCGGCGGCGTTGATCGACTTGATGGTGTCGAAGTCCTTGCCGGCCCAGGCGGCCAGCAGCGAGCCGAGGACCATCAGCCAGATGCCGCCGAGGGCGGAGCCGAAGTACGTCCAGTAGAAGGTCTTGCGGACCGTCACGTCCGGCGGCAGATAGCGGGAGTAGTCCGAGACGTAGATGGCCCAGCTGATCTGATAGCCGGCGACGACGCCGAACTGTGCGAGGAACGGCGTCCACTTGAAGGCGCCGAGGTCGAAGGCGCCCGCCGGGTAGTGCAGGGTGACGAGGACGCCGACGGTGAAGATGCCGAAGATGACCAGGAAGGTGTAGGTCAGCACCCGCTCGGCCTTGTGGATGATGTCGTAGCCCACCAGCGCGATGACGAGCGCGACCACGGTGACGATCACCACCCACAGGTGGACGCCGCCGTGCACGGTGGTGTGCAGGGAGTCGGCGGCGAGGATGCTGTTGAAGACGTTGAACCCCGCGTACTGCACATACGCGAAGAGCCACACCAGCAGCGCGCCGACATAACCGAACTGGGGCCGCGACTGGATCATCTGCGGCAGGCCCAGCTGGGGTCCCTGCGCCGAGTGGAAGGCCATGAAGAAGGTGCCGAGGACGGTACCGGCGACGATGGCCAGCAGCGACCAGATGAGGTTGCCGCCCTCGGTGATGCTGATCAGCCCCACGGCCAGGGTGGCGATCTGCGCGTTCGACATGAACCACAGCGGGCCCAGATGCCACAGCTTGCCGTGCCGCTCGTCGAGGGGGACGTAGTCGATGGACCGGACCTCGAGCCCGGACACCCGTGACTCGACTGATGTGCTCATGACGCCTCCCGGCGGCCAGTGTGTCTCTGGGACACATTGTGATCCGTGGGGGCCGTGGTGACGAGGGGAGTGACATGAGCAGCGATGCTCGGCAGGCGAAGCACAGAAGGCGATGTGTTTGGATGGTCACCTTCCGCAGCCGGGCCGATGCCGCCCCGGAAACGCGGTGGACCCGGCCCGCCCCCGTGCGGGGCAGGACCGGGTCCATGTCGTCTCTGCAGCGGTCGCCGTCAGCCCTCACGGGCCTCGGTCAGCCCTGGCGCGCCTTGAAGCGCGGGTTCTTCTTGTTCACCACGAAGACCACACCGCGGCGGCGCACCACCTGGGCGCCGGGCTTGGACTTCAGCGAGCGCAGGGACGCGCGTACTTTCATGGCGGGGTTCTCCTCGTACTCGGAGGCACACGGCGGTCGGCCGCGGACCGGGGTGGTGGGAAGGGGCGCCGGCGGCGTGGGTCAGCGTTCCTCGCGGAACGCGACGTGCCGGCCGGCGACCGGGTCGTACTTGCGCAGGACGAGCCGGTCGGGGTCGTTCTGACGGTTCTTGCGCGTCACGTAGGTGACGCCGGTCCCGGCGGTCGACTTCAGCCTGACGACGGGACGCACGGTGCTGCGTGCCATGAGGATCTCCCTTCACCGACACCCCGGAATTGGCCCGAGCATGTCAGCGATGGTCATAACGCCGCCGGCCGCTTCGGCATTCCCGGGGGTGCCGGCGCCGATGACCGCGCCTCCGGCCCGCGTCGGGCGGAGGATCTCCGGAGGCCGTCGTCAGGCGGCCCGGCGCTGCCGCCTGATCGGCTCTCCGACCCGGTGCAGGTGGGTGAGGGCCTCCCGGTAGGACTGGATCAGCCCGGTCTCGTGGTACGGCACGCCGATCTCCGCGCAGTACGCGCGGACGATCACCCGGGCCCGGCGGAGGTGGGGTGCGGGCATGCTCGGGAAGAGGTGGTGCTCGATCTGGTGGTTGAGTCCGCCGAGCAGGACGTCGGTGAGCCGTCCGCCGCGTACGTTGCGGGAGGTCAGGACCTGGCGGCGCAGGAAGTCGGGCCGCTCGTCACCGGTGAGGGTGGGCATGCCCTTGTGGTTCGGGGCGAACGTGCAGCCGAGGTAGACGCCGAAGAGGCACTGGTGCACGGCGAGGAACGCGACCGCCCTGCCGGGCGAGAGCACCAGGAACAGCGCGGACACATAGGCCGCAAGGTGCAGGAGGAGCAGGCCGGCCTCCAGGGCCCGGTGCTTCATGGCCGGCGAGCGCAGCGCCCGCAGGCTCGCCACGTGCAGGTTGAAGCCCTCCAGGGTGAGCAGCGGGAAGAACAGCCACGCCTGGTGGCCCCCGATGAGCCGGGCGAGGCCACTGCTTTCGCGGGCCTGGCCGCTGGACCACACCAGGATGTCCGGGGCGACGTCCGGGTCGAGGTCCTCGTGGTTGGGGTTGGCGTGGTGGCGGGTGTGCTTGTTCATCCACCAGCCGTAGCTCATGCCGATCCCGAGGTTGCCGAAGAGCCGGCCCCATGTCTCGCTCGGCCGGCCGCGCCGGAACACCTGACGGTGCGCCAGGTCATGGGCCACGAGGGCGACTTGGCCGAACACGAAGGCCAGGAAGGCGGCCACCGTCAGCTGCCACCAGGTGTCGCCGAGGGCGAGGAAGGCGCCCCAGCCGGCCGCCAGCAGCGCGCTCACCAGGGTGAGCCGTGCGGTGTAGTAGCCGGGGCGCCGCTTCATCAGTCCCGCCTCGGCGACACGCCGGGACAGCCGGGCGAAGTCGCTGCCGGCTCCGGAGCCGGAGGTGCGGGAACGGGCGGCCCGCGCCTCGGCGGTGACCGAGGCATGCGTGGAAAGGGTCATGCCGTCGAGTCTCGGCGCGCCCGTCCGGCCGGAACAGCCGGTCAGTCACCCGACGGGACAGGGGGCTTCCCCTACGGCGGCGCAGGGTGCTGCCACCACTGCCGGCCGCTGACCTGGCCTTCCGGTCAGTTCCGGGCGAGGAGTTCGAGGGTGTCGATCACGCGGTGGGAGAAGCCCCACTCGTTGTCGTACCAGGCGACCACCTTGATGTGCCGGCCGTCGACGCGGGTGAGGGCCGAGTCGAAGACCGAGGAGGCCGGGTTGCCGGTGATGTCGGACGACACGAGCGGGTCTTCCGAGTACTCCAGGATGCCGGCGAGCGGGCCCTGTGCCGCGGCGCGGTAGGCGGCCAGGACGTCGTCGCGGGTGACGTCGCGCGCGACGGTCGTGTTGAGTTCCACGATCGAGCCGACCGGCACCGGTACGCGGATCGAGTCGCCGGACAGCTTGCCGTCGAGGTTCGGCAGCACGAGACCGATGGCCTTCGCCGCGCCGGTGGTGGTCGGCACGATGTTGACGGCGGCGGCGCGGGCGCGGCGGGCGTCGCGGTGCGGGCCGTCCTGGAGATTCTGCTCCTGCGTGTAGGCGTGCACCGTCGTCATGAACCCGTGCTCGATACCGGCGAGTTCGTCCAGCACGGCGGCCAGCGGCGCGAGCGCGTTGGTCGTGCAGGAGGCATTGGAGACGATGGTGTGCAGGTCGGGGTCGTACGCGTCGGTGTTGACGCCGTACGCGAGGGTGACGTCGGCTCCGTCGGAGGGCGCGCTCACGAGCACCTTCCGCGCGCCTGCGTCGAGGTGTGCGCGGGCGGCCTTGGCCGAGGTGAAGCGGCCGGTGGCCTCGAGGACGATGTCCACGCCGAGGTCGGCCCAGGGCAGCCGGCCCGGCTCGCGCTCGGCGAGGACGGTGATGCGGCGGCCGTCGACGACGAGGGCGTCCCCGTCGGCGGTCACGGGGCGGCCGAGCCGGCCGGCCGTGGTGTCGAAGGCGAGCAGCCGTGCGAGGGTGGCGGGTTCGGTGAGGTCGTTCACGGCGACGACTTCGAGGTCGCTGCCGCGTTCGAGCAGTGCGCGCAGGACGTTGCGTCCGATGCGGCCGAATCCATTGATGGCGATGCGAGTCATGAGCGGTGATCGTCCCTTCGGATCCCACGGTTCCTTCGGCTCCCCATCAGCGTCGCGTGACGGGTCCGTTCGTGACCGTGTCGAGAGCGCCATGGTTCGCAAGGATCGCGCCAGGGCTACTTACGGCTGGGTGAAGGTGCGCCGGTACTCGCTCGGGGTGGTGCCGAGGATCTGCTGGAAGTGGGCCCGCAGGTTGGTGCCGGTGCCGAGTCCGACGTCGGCGGCGATCTGCTCGATGCTGCGCTCGGAGCGTTCGAGCAGTTCCCTGGCCAGGTCGATGCGGGCGCGCATCACCCACTGCATCGGGGTGTACCCGGTGTCCTCGACGAAGCGCCGGGAGAGCGTGCGCGGCGAGACCGCGGCATGCCTCGCGAGGACCGCGAGGGTGAGCGGCTCGCCGAGGTGGTGCAGGGCCCACTCGCGGGTGGCGGCGAACCGTTCGCCGATCGGCTCGGGCACGCTGCGCGGCACGTACTGGGCCTGGCCTCCGCTGCGATAGGGCGCGGCCACCAGGCGGCGCGCCGCGTGGTTGGACACGGCGACCCCGAGGTCCGTGCGCAGGATGTGCAGGCAGAGATCGATGCCGGAGGCGGCGCCGGCCGACGTCAGCACGCTGCCCTCGTCGACGAAGAGGACGTCCTCGTCCACTTGGATCAGCGGATGCTTCGCGGCGAGGGCCCGGGAGTAGTGCCAGTGGGTCGTGGCGCGTCTGCCGTCGAGCAGGCCCGTGGCCGCGAGGGCGAACGCCCCGGTCGAGATGGCGGCGAGCCGGGTGCCCCGGGCGTGGGCGGCGAGCAGCGCCTCGACGACGGGCGCCGGCGGGTCCTCGCGGTCCGGGAACCGGTAGCCGGGGATGAAGGCGATGTCCGCCCAGGCGAGCGCGTCGAGGCCGTGGGCGACGTGGTACGACAGCCCGTCGCCGCCCGTCACGAGTCCCGGCGCCGCCCCGCACACGCGCACCTCGTACGGCATGCTCGCGCGTGTCGTGAACACCTGCGCGGGGATGCCGACGTCGAGCGGCTTGGCGCCTTCGAGCACCAGGACGGCGACGCGTCGCAGACGGGGGGACGGCATGGGCCCCAGCGTACGAGAGGGGTGTACGACGACGGGCCCCGCCGGCGGTGTACCGGCGGGGCCCGCTGTCCAAGGGTCTTCGGCCGCTGAGCGGGATCAGTCGGTGCCGGACTCCATCGCGGCGCGGTCCAGCGCGGCGTCCTCCTCGGAGACCGCACCGCGGGAGGCGATGGCCTCGGCGCCGCCCTCGGGCAGTTCCGGCATGGTGCCGATCAGCCCGGTCGCGGCCGCCTGCGAGGCGCCGATGGTGGGGCTGCCGGTGCCGATCAGGCCGAGGCCGACGTACTGCTCGAGCTTCGCGCGGGAGTCGGCGATGTCGAGGTTGCGCATGGTGAGCTGGCCGATCCGGTCCACCGGACCGAAGGCCGAGTCCTCGGTGCGCTCCATGGACAGCTTGTCCGGGTGGTAGCTGAACGCCGGGCCCGTGGTGTCCAGGATCGAGTAGTCCTCACCCCGCCGCAGCCGCAGGGTCACCTCGCCGGTGATCGCGGCGCCGACCCAGCGCTGGAGCGACTCGCGGATCATCAGCGCCTGCGGGTCCAGCCACCGGCCCTCGTACATGAGGCGGCCCAGGCGGCGGCCCTCGTTGTGGTACTGGGCGAGGGTGTCCTCATTGTGGATCGCGTTGACCAGGCGCTCGTAGGCGGCGTGCAGCAGCGCCATGCCGGGCGCCTCGTAGATGCCGCGGCTCTTGGCCTCGATGATCCGGTTCTCGATCTGGTCCGACATGCCCAGGCCGTGGCGGCCGCCGATGGCGTTGGCCTCCATCACCAGGTCGACGGCGGTGGCGAACTCCTTGCCATTGACCGTCACCGGCCGGCCCTGCTCGAAGCCGATCGTCACGTCCTCGGTGGCGATCTCTACCTCGGGGTCCCAGAACCGCACGCCCATGATGGGCTCGACGGTCTCGATGCCGGTGTCCAGGTGCTCCAGCGTCTTGGCCTCGTGGGTGGCGCCCCAGATGTTGGCGTCGGTGGAGTAGGCCTTCTCCGTGCTGTCGCGGTAGGGCAGGCCGTGGGCGACCAGCCACTCCGACATCTCCTTGCGGCCGCCCAGCTCGGTCACGAAGTGCGCGTCCAGCCAGGGCTTGTAGATCCGCAGGTTCGGGTTGGCGAGCAGGCCGTAGCGGTAGAACCGCTCGATGTCGTTGCCCTTGAAGGTGGAGCCGTCGCCCCAGATCTGGACGTCGTCCTCGAGCATCGCCCGCACCAGCAGGGTGCCGGTGACGGCGCGGCCCAGCGGCGTGGTGTTGAAGTACGCCCGCCCGCCGGAGCGGATGTGGAACGCGCCGCAGGTCAGCGCGGCCAGGCCCTCCTCGACGAGGGCGGCGCGGCAGTCGACCAGGCGCGCGACCTCGGCGCCGTAGGTCTTCGCACGGCCGGGGACCGAGGCGATGTCGGGCTCGTCGTACTGACCGATGTCGGCGGTGTAGGTGCACGGGACGGCGCCCTTGTCGCGCATCCACGCGACGGCGACCGAGGTGTCGAGGCCGCCGGAGAAGGCGATGCCGACGCGCTCGCCGACCGGAAGGGAAGTGAGGACCTTGGACATAGGAAGAGTATGCATCATTACGCATGCCCATGCATAGCCCGGGTTCACAACCGGGTGAGTCGCTCCCGGTCCACCCTGGTAGGAGGCGCCGGACCTGGAGCACCCGAAGAGCCCGTCCGGAGAGCCCGAAGAACCGAAGAGAAGGAGATCCGGCCATGGCCACGCTCAGCACCGCCCAGTCGTTGCGCACCACCCCGGAAGGGCTGCTCTGGGAGCCCAGTGAGCGCTGGGTGCGGGGCCGGAAGGGTGAGGTCACCGTCGTCGACAGCCGGCACCCCGTCCTCGTGTGGGAGCCCGGCGTCCCCGTACCGCTGTACGCCTTCCCACGCGCGGAGGTCCGCGAGGACCTGCTGCGTCCGGCGCGGAACCCGCCCCTCGGAGCGCACACCGGCTCGACGGTCTTCTACGACCTCGCGGTGGCCGGCGAACTGCTGGAGAACGCGGCCTGGACGTTCCCCGCGAAGGACCTGGCCGGCCACATCGCCTTCGAGTGGTCCGAGCGCACCGGCCGGGGCCTGGACCACTGGTACGAGGAGGAAGAGGAGATCTTCGTCCACCCTCGTGACCCGCACAAGCGGGTCGACGCCCTGCCCGGCAGCCGGCACGTGGTCGTCGAGATCGGCGGGCGGGTCGTGGCCGACAGCCGCCGTCCGGTGCTCCTGTTCGAGACCGGCCTGCCCACCCGCTACTACCTCCCCCGCGAGGACGTCCGCCTCGACCTGTTCGGCCCCAGTGACCACCGCACCGGCTGCCCCTACAAGGGCACGGCCGTGTACTGGTCCTGGCGCGGCGGCGAGGCGGACGTGCCGCCCGATGTCCTGTGGAGCTACCCGGAGCCGCTGCCCGCGGTGGGCGCGATCAAGGGGCTGCTCGCCTTCTACAACGAGGCCGTCGACCTCACCGTGGACGGCGAACGCCTCCGGCGCCCGGTCACGCACTTCAGCAGGACGCCGTCCTGAGGGCGGACGGCTCAGCCGGCCGCCAGCTCGCCGAGCAGTTTCCAGGTACGGCGCCGGTCCGCGTCGCCACCCAGGTCGGTCGCCGTGAACACCACCTCCGTCGCCCCGGCCTCGCGATAGCGGCGTACCTCGGCGGCGACGGTGTCCTCGTCGCCGATGACGGCGATGTCGGCGGCCCGGGTGCCGCCGGACAGCTCGATCACGCGCTGGTAGGACGGGAACCTCTCGTAGAAGGAGAGCGTCTCGGTCGCGGCCTGCCGTACCGCCTCGACGTCGGCGGTGACGACGCCCGGCACGAAGGCGACGATCCGCGGCGCCGGCCGGCCCGCCGCCTCGGCCGCCGCGGTGACGGCGGGCACGATGTGGTCGGCCAGGGCACGCGGTCCCGCCAGCAGGGGAAGGATGCCGTCGGCCAGTTGCCCGGACACGCGCAGGGCCTGCGGTCCCATGGCGGCGACGAGGACCGGCACCGGCGGCTGGTCGCCCGGTACGGACGCGGGCAGCGGGGTGGTGGCCGTCAGCAGCTCGCCGTGGAAGTCCGCGCTGCCGGTCTCCAACAGGGGGCGCAGGGCGGTGAGGAACTCGCGGAGCCGGGCGACGGGGCGTTCGTACGGGATCCCGAAGCCGGTCTCGGTGAGGTGCTTGGTGCCGAGCGCGAGCCCGAGGTGGTACCGGCCGGCCGTGGCGGCCTGGGCCGTCTGGGCCTGGCCGGCGACGATCAGGGGGTGCCGGCCGAAGACGGGGATCGCGGCGGTGCCGACCTGGAGGCCGGGCACGTCGCGGCCGACGATCGCGGCCAGCGTCGGGGAGTCGTAGGAGAAGGTCTGCCCGAACCACGCCGAGCGCAGTCCGGCCTCGTGGGCCTCGCGGGCGAGGCCCACGACGGTGTCGATCGGGTCCTGGTGATGGAGCGCTACACCGATGGTCATGCAGGGGCCAACCGGCAGGCCCGACACCGGCATTCCGCCTTCCGTACGACAAGTTCATGTCGGCCGTGTGAACCGTGCGCGCGCTCCCTCACGCCGGCAGGCCGAAGCTGCCGACCCGTTCGACCTGGTCTTCACCGACGCCGACAAGCCCGCCAAGGCGGGGTCAGCTGCCGGTCAGCAGCCGTCGTACGACATAGCCCGCGGAGTCCACGCCCGAGCTGCCGCCCTCGACGAGTGCCGCGACCGAGATGCGCGCGTTGTAGGCGGTCAGCCAGCCGTTGGTGTGGTCGCCCTCCTCCGCGGTGCCGGTCTTGGCGCCCACGCCGACCAGTCCGCCCAGTCGCGGAGCTGCTGTTCCGCTGGTGGCCACGTTGCGCATCATCGACTGCAGGTACCCGGCCGTGCGGGGCGAGATGGGCCGGGACGCCGTCTGCTGGTGCTGCCCCGGCAGGATGATCGGCTGCTTGAACCCGGCGCCCCGGACGGTGGCCGCCACGGACGCCATGAACAGGGGCGTGGCCGTGACCTTGCCCTGGCCGATGAACTGGGCCGCCTGGTCGCCGCCCTGGACGTCCGGCGGGATGCTCGGGTCGGTGGTGGCGACCCCGCCGCCGATGGACCAGCTGCCCATGCCGAAGACGCTCGCCGCCTCCTCGTGCAGGGCGGAGGCGTCGCCGTTATTCACCAGGTAGTGGAAGCCGTCCTTGATGAAGGAGGTGTTGCACGACACCGTGAACGCCTGGGCCAGGGAGGAACCGGGGTTGGCCCGCACACCGGAGTCGTTGTGGAACAACTGGCTGTTGGCCGTCAGCGAGTCGGTGCAGGGCGCCGGGCTGCTCGGCGTGAGGCCCGCCTTGTCGAAGAGGGCCGCCGAGGTGATGATCTTCATCGTGGAGCCGGGCGACTTGATGCCGTTGATGGCGATGTCCCCGTCGTCGCCGGAGTGCGCGAGGGCGAGGATGTGACCGCTGCGCCAGTCGAGCGCGACGGTCCCGGCGGGCTTCTGCTGCAGATGGGCGTCGTTCACCGCGTGTTCGGCCACCGTCTGCAGGCCGGCGTCGATGGTCGTCCTCACCACCGCCGGGCGGCCCTTGACGAAGACCTTCAGCGTCTTCACACCGGCGCCGCTGCCGTCGACCACGGCCACACCCGTGCCGGGCTTGCCGCCCGTGGGCTTGGCGTTCTCGCCGATCGTGGCCGCGATGTCCTTGAGTGAGGCGAAGCCGGACAGATCGGTCTTGCCGTCGCTCGCGACGACCTTCGCGGGGGTGGCGTCGGACGGCAGCGTGCCCGCGGTCAGCGACTGGTCGTCGCCCAGGCCCGGGTAGAGCACCGAGTTGTTCCAGTGGACCGCCGAGCGGCCGTTGGTGCTCTTCAGCACGGCCACCGCGCTCGGGTAGCTCCAGGTGCCGCCCGCGACCTCAGCGGTGACGTCGAAGGTGACCTTGGTGGCGCCCGGCGTCACCGACGAGGGCCCCACGGACACGACGTGAGCGAACGACAGCTTCTTCAGGTGCAGTCCGTCGGCGTACGCCCGCAGCGCCTGGGATGCGGTGGCGGGTACGTCGGTGTCGCCCGCCGCACCGTCCAGGTGCTTCTGGGACCAGCCGTCCAGGAAGGCGCGGGCTCGCTTCACCGCCTCGGCGTCCGAGGGCGGCGTGCTCGACACGGCCGACGAGTCGAAAACGCGCGCGTCCTGGGAGTCTCCGCCATCCGCAGAGCCCGAGGTCAGGCCGTGCACGATGTGGTAGGTACCGATCCCCCCGAGGGCGAGCAGCGCGGTGCAGGTACCGGCAAGGCCGATCTTCACAGCTCTGTTCATGCGAAGGATCGTATGTACGTTCCATGTAAGCGCGTGCTGATCTCCGGTGGATCGTTATCGGAACGTCAAGTACGGCCCCGCCAGGCGCCGATACCGCTGACGACGGCATGGATCGGGGGTGCCGGGACCCAACCGCCGTTCGGCTCATCGGAAGGAGCACGGGGTGTCCCTACGACCCCGAGGCCACCGCCTTCAGTTCGGTCAGCGACTCCCGGATCAGCTGCCGCATCGGGCGTTCCTCACCCGGCGCGATCCACCGTTCGAAGGCGACCTTGAACACGGCGACCCCCGCCTCGGCGGCCAGACTCGCGGTCGGCTCGGCGACGCCGCGACCGCGCAGGGTGCCGGCGAGCGCGGACGCCATCGACGCGAGTTTGATCAGCTCCCGCTCCTGGAGTTCCGCGTGCGCCGTGATCACGGCATGCCGCCGGCGCGCGTGCTCACGCCGGTCGGTGAACACCTCGGCGACCGAGTCCAGTCCGGCCGCCAGCGCGTCGAGCGGCGCCGCGGACCGCGGAGCGTCGGCGACCGTCCGCACGATGAGCGCCTCCAGATCGGCGGCGCCGGAGAAGAGCACCTCCCGCTTGTCGGCGTAGTGCCGGAAGAACGTGCGCTCCGTGAGCCCGGCCCGCTTGGCGATCTCGGCCACGGTCGTCTGCTCGTACCCGTGTTCCGCGTACAGCTCCAGTGCGGCCTTCGCCAAGCGTCCGCGCGCGTCCGGCTGCCATCTACCCATGCGGCGATCCTACCGGGATGACAGCGACTGACATCAGGTGTAGCGTCGATGTCAGTCACTGACATCGATTGTCTGGGGTCTTCCATGCGCATCTTCGTCACCGGCGCCTCCGGCTGGATCGGATCCGCCCTCGTACCCGAGCTCATCGACGCCGGCCACCAGGTCGTCGGGCTCGCCCGCTCCGAGGCCTCCGCCGCCGCGCTCGTCGCGGCCGGCGCGGAGCCCGTCCGCGGTACCGTCGACGATCTCGACCTGCTGCGGGACACGGCCGCCGCGTCGGACGGGGTGATTCACCTCGCCTTCAAGCACGACATCGCCTTCAGCGGCGACTTCAAGGGCGCCGCCGAGGCCGACCGGCGCGCCGTCGACGCCTTCGGCGCCGCGCTCGCCGGCAGCGACCGTCCCTTCGTCCTGGCGTCCGGCCTGGTCGGCCTCGCGTCCGGGCGGACGGCGACCGAGCAGGACAAGCCCACAGTGGACGGCTCACCTCTGTCGATCCGCGCCACGACGGCACAGGAGGTGCTGTCCTTCGCCGGACGCGGTGTCCGTTCCTCCGTGGTCCGGCTCTCGCCGACCTGCCACGGCGACGGAGACAACGGATTCATGGCGGCGCTGGTCGCCACCGCCCGCGCCAAGAGCGCCTCCGGCTACGTCGGCGACGGCGCCAACCGCTGGCCTGCCGTCCACCGCCTCGACGCCGCGCACCTGTTCCGCCTCGCCGTCGAGCGGGCTCCGGCCGGTTCCGTGCTCCACGGGGTCGCCGAGGAGGGCGTCGCGATCCGCGATGTCGCCGAGGTGATCGGCCGGCACCTCGATGTGCCGGCGGTCTCCGTGGCGCCGGAGGACGCGGCCGAGCACTTCGGCTGGCTGGCCGCCTTCGTCGGCCACGACTTCCCGGCGTCGAGCACCCTGACCCGCGAACTGCTGGACTGGAAGCCGACCCACCCGGGTCTCCTGGAGGACCTCGAGAAGGGGCACTACTTCCAGACCCCGGCCGACGTCGAGTGACGGGTTCAGGGACCGTGGTCGTGGCTCTTGGTGTCGAGGTGAGCCAAGTACTCCTGTAGGTGGGTGGCCGCGCGCAGCATGGCCAGGCCTTGTGCCGTGAGCCTGCGCTGCCAGGTCTCCAGGGACGCGGCGAGTGCGTCCGCGCCGCCGGCCGTACGGATCTGGTGGATCACGGTGGCGATGTGTTCCAGCGGATGCCCTCCGCGCCGCAGGAGGTGCGCGAGTTCGGCGTCGCGGACGTCGTCGGCGCGGAAGACCCGGTATCCGGTCGCCGGGTCCCGGGCCGGGGTGAGGATGCCGGCGTCCTCCCAGTTGCGCAACGTGGCCGCTGTGACGCCGAGTTGGTGGGCGAGTTCGCCGACCGTGCGGGTGCCGGGGTCCCGGGCGGGAGCGGGCGCTGATCCCGCCGTCAGATGCGTCACCGCTGTGCGTACCGCGGCGAGGGTGTCCCGGTCGCGGAGCAGCTGACCGTGGCCGCGGTCGATGAGCGTCAGCGCCTCGTCGAGTGCGTCGCGGTGCAGGGCGTTCATGATCTGGCCGGCCGTCGCGTATCCGTACGCCGGTACGAGCGAGAGGTAGGCGCGGAGCGCGGCGGCGTGCACCTCGGTGTAGATCCGGTAGCCGCTGCGGGTGCGCTCGGCGGGCGGGATGAATCCGTGCTGCTCGTAGTTGCGCACGGCCTGGGTCGAGATGCCGTGCTCGCGCGCGAGGTCGGTCGGTCGCAAGCAGATCACCGGTTGAGACTTTGGGACGCAGCTGATGGCCGCATGCACGGCATACCCGGCCACTGTAGCTTCCCAAGTCTCAACCGCCCTTTCAAGGATACGCTTGAGGCCCATGAGTCAGGACATCCGAGACTTCGTGACCCCCTCGTGCGGCCTTTTGGCGCTGGGTGAGCCGACCCACCGGGAACCGGCCTTCGGGCGGATCAGGAACGAACTGTTCGCCCAGCTGACCGCGTGCGGATTCCGGTCGATCGCCCTGGAGACCGACCGCGTGGCGGCGCTCGCCGTCGACGACTACGTCCAGGGCGGAGCCGGGAGCCTCGACGCGGTCATGCGCGAGGGCTTCTCCCACGGCTTCGGGGACCAGGAGGCCAACCGGCGGCTGGTCGGCTGGATGCGCGAGTACAACCGGCACCGGCCGCCGGAAGAGCGGCTTGCCTTCCACGGCTTCGACGCGCCGATGGAGACCATGAGCGCACCGAGCCCCCGGACCTATCTGGAACACGCCCGCGACTATCTGGGGCTCGACCTCGACATCGCAGGCCTCACCGGCGACGACGCCCGGTGGAGCCGAACGGAGGCCGTCCTGGACGCCGCCATGTCACCCGGCGCCACGCCCGAGGCCGAGCGGCTGCGGTCGATCGCCGACGACATGCTCACCACCCTCTACGCGCACGCCCCGCAACGGATCGCGGCGACCTCGCGCGACGAGTGGTTCAATGCCAGGATCCATCTCAGCGCCGGCTTGGGCCTGTTGCGCTACCACAGGCAGTCGGCCCGGCCCCTGGAGCGGAGCGCCCGGATAGCCGGTCTGGCAGCCGCCCGGGACGCGCTCATGGCCCAGAACCTCCTGGAGATCCGCGGCATCGAGGAAAAGCGTGGGGCGACCCTGGTGTTCGCGCACAACCACCACCTGAAGCGCAGCCCGAGCATCTGGGGTGAGGGAGACCTGGCCATCGAGTGGTCCGGCGCCGGGGCCATCGTGGGCGCGCTCCTGGGGTCGCGGTACGTCTGCGTCGCCGGCAGCCTGGGCCGCAGCGAGGTCCTCGGGCTGGAGGATCCCGCCCCGGACACGTACGAGGGCCTGCTGCAGGGCCGTATCCCCACCTGGGGTCTGGCAACGGCCACCGCTCCCCCGGACGCCCGCACCCGGACCGACACACGTCCCGAGCAGGCCTGCTTTCCGCTCGACCGGGCGACGCTCGATGCGGTGGACGCGGTCCTGCATGTCGGCGAACCCTCCCTCGCGAGCAGCCGTGCGGACCATAGTGTGGGTCCGTGACCGGCGAGACCGATCTGCAGACACTGCTGCGCGACCTGCGCCCGGAGCTGAATCCGGGCCGCTATGTCTTCACCATGGCGGAGGGCGGCGTGCCCTCCGGTGTCACCCCGGTGGTGACGGTGGCCGAACAGGAAGGGCTGACCCTCGTCGTGCCGCAAGCGGAGGCGGACGCGGCGGGCATGGCGTACGACTATGTGGCCGGGTGGATCACGTTGCGGGTCCACTCCGCGCCGGCCGCCGTGGGACTGACCGCCGTGGTCTCCCGCGCCCTCGCCGACGCCCACCTGAGCTGCAACGTCGTCGCCGGCTTCCACCACGACCACCTCTTCGTGCCTTACGAGGACGCCGAGCACGCAGTGGAGGTCCTGCGGCGACTGGCCCAGGGCTCTTCCTGAACCTGCCGTGCGGCGCGCCGGCGGTGCTGCCCGCCCTGTACTCGGCGCCCGGCGCCGCGTCGCACCCCTACCCCAACGGGCGGTCCGGGGCCATCGTGGAGCGATGACCCGCATCAGCCACTCGGTGATCGTCGCCTCCGTACCCCGTCCCTGGTTCGAGCAGGCTCTCTCCGTGGTCCTCGACGTGGTGAGCGGGACGCGCTCCGAGGACGGCCGGGTGCTGCTTCCCGACGGGCGGCCCGTGCCCGGCATGCGGCTGGTGAAGGGCGAACATCTCGCGCCGGGCGCGGTCTACGAGGCCGACTCCGAAGAGGGAGGGCACGGGACGCAGGAGCAGCTGCGGATCGTCGTACGGCGCTCGGGGAGCGAGCCGGCGGCGCGGCTGGAACACGTCCTGGGAGACGAGGACACGGTCACGGTCGTGGAGGGCGCGCTCCACGGCGTAGGGCACCCTGCCGCCGCCGAACTGCGCGGAACGCTGCGGAGCGCCGGCTGTTGGCCAACCCTCCGGCAGGCACACGGCGAGGCGCGTGTCGACTTTCGGGCGTGGTGGAAGGCGGCCGCGGGCCGGCGATTCTCCGGCGCGCCGTTCGAGGCGCGCCTGGAGCACCGCTTCGGCACGGCGCGGCTGCGGGCGGTGCCCCGGCCGCATGACGAAGGCCACTGGGAGATACGCCTCGTCGTGTCGCTCCGGGGCCGCTCGGTCATGCGCCCCGTGGCAGCGCTCGGTCTCCAGATGTTCCGCCGCCGACTGCGCGAGGCTTTCGCCGACGCGGTGGACAGGACAGCGCAGGTGTGGAACGAGACCGTCCCGAACACTCTTGCCCTGGACATGGGCGAACTCCGCACAGACATCCTGGACTCGGCCGCCTCACCACCGGAGGAGGCTCACCTGTGACGGCACACCCGGCCGACGAACAGGCCTGGATCACCTACGGCCGACGCCAACTGGCCGCCGGCTACTCTCCCCCGGTTCCGGACCGCCTCGACCGGGGCCTGATCCGATGTCGAGCACCCGCTTGCCGCGGACGTGCCACGCGGTCCACCTCGCCCGCGCGTACGGCGCCCTCGTCGACGGCGTCGACCTCTCTCCCACCCAGCACCGCCGCGCGCTCAAGGACCACGGATCGGAACCCGGTGTGCGCTTCGTGTGCGAGGACATCGCCGACCATCTGCGGCACGCGGAGCCGTACGACGTCGCGTACGCCCTGCGCACCTTCGCCTGAATCGATCCCGCGCATCTGCTGCCCGCTCTGCGGGACGGACTTCTCCCTGGCGCTCCGGTTGTCTTCTCGGCCCTGCACACCGACGCCGCCGGACAGGGGCCCTCCACCGTGGTCGCGCCCCGCCGGGAGGACATCCGGTTGCGCGACGAGGAGCCCATCCCGACGCTCCCTTGAGTCCAGTGGACCGGCGTACTCGCCCCTTGGAACGCCTTGACCTTGCCCCCGTGGGCAGGGTTTAGCGTGGTGGCCGAGGTGATCGCGATGAAGATCGGTGAGCTGGCGCATCTGGCCGGAGTGACGACGAAAGCCGTGCGGTACTACGAGTCGCTGGGGCTGATCACGCCCGCGCGTCTCGCCAACGGCTACCGGGACTACGGCGAGGACGACGTACGCCTCGTGCGGGAGATCAGGACGCTCCACCGGCTCGGTATCCCCGTCGAACGCACTCGCCCCTTCCTCGAGTGCCTGGCGGCCGGACGCGCACACGCGGACGACTGTCCCGCCTCCCTCGCGGGTTACCGCGAGGCCATCGACGAGCTGACCGAGCGCATCGAGGCGCTGACGGCCCGCCGCGCGACGCTGATCGCCAATCTGAACGCCGCCGCCCACCGGGGGAGCCGGATCGTAGCGCCCGCCAAGAGCGGCACCGGAGGCATGGATTATCTGACGCTGCCCGCGGACCTGCCCGCGCCCGAGGACGACGGCGCGGCGGACCACCTTCCCGGCACGAAGACGCCGAGCCTCACCCTGCTCGACACGGCGGGCCGCAGGGTCCGCCTGGACACGCTCGGTCCCCGCCGCACGGTCGTCTACGTCTACCCGCTCACCGGCCGCCCCGGCACCGACCTGCCCGAAGGCTGGAACTCCATCCCCGGCGCCCGCGGTTGCACCCCCGAGTCATGCGGCTTCCGCGACCACTTCCACGACCTCCTCGAAGCCGGCGCCGGCCGCGTCTACGGGCTGTCCAGCCAGGACACCGACTACCAGAGCGAGGTCGTGGAGCGTCTCGGCCTGCCCTTCGACATGCTCTCCGACCCCGCACTCGAACTGGCCGGCACACTCGGTCTGCCCACGTTCGAGGTCGACGGGATGCGGCTGTTCAAGCGCCTCACCCTGGTCCTCCACGCCGGTGTGGTCGAGCATGTCTTCTACCCGGTCTTCCCACCGAACGAGCACGCCCAGCAGGTTCTGAACTGGCTTCGGGAGAACCCGATTTCGCCCCTGTAGTGGTTCTCGCGCGTGACACGCGGGACGGGTGACACATGGAGCGGCCGCACAGGAGGAACGGCACACCTGCACGCCACGCACGGGATTCACTCGGTGAAAACCGCCGGACCATCCGTATCATCCATGTGTCGGGGGACCCGCAGGACAACTGCCGCTCCACGCTCGCCACAACAGCAGGCAGCGGAGCGCACCCGAGTCACGATTGGAGCCACAGATGCCTGAGCCCACCGCACCCGTCACCGAGTTGGCCTCGCAGTACGTCAGCCAGGTGACCAACGACCTCGAGCACAACGTCAAGGAACAGGAACGCATCACCGCCGAAATCCAGGCGCTGCAGGAGCAGTTGGCCGCGCTGCAGCACGACCAGACCATCCTGGTGAACATGCGGCAGGCCCTCGGTGTCGCGGCCTCGGTGGGCGCAACGGCCCCGGCCGAGGGAGCCGTCGTACCGGCCCCGCGCAAGAAGTCCACCACCGCTACCGGTCCGCGCCGCGCGCCGAAGAAGTCGGCCCCGGAGCCGGCCGAGCGCAAGAAGCAGCCCGCCAAGAAGCCCGCGGCGGCGAAGACCTCGCCGAAGAAGGCGTCCGCGAAGAAGGAGTCCGGTCAGGCGGCTCAGCCCACCCTCATCGAGCTCGTCCGCCGCCATCTCGCCGACCAGCAGGAGCCCCGGTCCGCGGCGGAGGTCGCCGAGGCGCTGGGCAAGGCGCATCCCGACCGGGAGATCCAGACCAAGGTCATCCGCACGACGCTGGAGAACCTGGTGGCCCGCAACAACGCCCAGCGCAGCAAGCAGGGCTCGTCCGTCTTCTACACCGTCACCAACACCTCCCAGCCGACATCGGAGAACACGGAGAAGTCCCCGTCCGACGCCGCCGGATGAGCCGTTGCCGCATCGCCCCGTCCCGCAGCACCGAGTGCCAGGGGTTTCGGAACGGGGCGATCCAGTAGCCTCCGAGTGACAACGGGAATTGACGGAACGTCAGGAGGATGTTCCGCTCACATCCCGGCGGTGGCCTTCTGGCGCGTCGTCTCGAACTCGGTCACCGGATCGCCGCCGGCCTGCCACGGCCATGCCGTGACCACGCCGCCGATCGCCTCGAACACGGAACCCGCCTCGGCGCGCCGGTCCGCGGCCACCAACGCGTAGGCGAGGAGATTGAGATCGGCAAGCGCCTTGGCGTGGCGGAGGAACCCCGGCTGGATCCAGGAGTGCGCGGCGCGGTCGAGGGCCTGCGCGGCGGTGACGTGGGACCAGTGGTTCCGCGCGACCAGTGCCTCGACTCCGCCGCGGTCGAGGATGGCGTGGTACTGGTCGACCTGCGCGGTGAGTTCGGTGGCCACGCAGGGCGCGTTGGCGGGCACACGGGCGCGCAGGGTGTCCACGAACTCCAGCACCTGGATGCGCGAGCCCCCCTCGTCCGGGCTGAGGTAGGACAGCATGTTCAGATAGGCCTCGCGGTTCCAGCGGTCACGCGCGAGCACCTCGTTCCACACCGCGAAGACCTCGGCCTGACGGCGGCGTTCCAGACGCGCCAGGGCGAGGAGAGCCACCCAGGGAGTGGGGTCTTCGGGGGCGAGTTCGGCGGCGCGCAGACACATCTCGACGGTGCCGGCGGGGTCCTCCGGACTCCCCTGGGCGCGGGCCTGCGCGACCCGGGTCCAGGCCTGCAGTACGAGCGCGTTCACGTTGCCGGGCTCACGGGTGGCCCAGGAGCGCGGCAGATGCGATCCGACGAGGTATCCGGCCAGGACGTCCAGGCGGTGCGTGCGGCGGTCCCAGTCGCCCGGATCCTGTTCCAGGAGGCGGGACATCTGCGCCACGCACAACTCGGTGGTCGCGATGGTGCCGGTCCTGGTGGTCGCCACAAGGGACTTCAGCAGCTTGCCCAGATCCTGGTCGTCCAGCTCAGGAGCGAGGCGGGCCCTTCTGCGGCGGCTGGAGAGAAATGCCATGCCCGGAGGCTAAAGCGAATCGGCGGGCACACAAGGGCTGGGCCGATATCGTTATGGTTTACACGTACAACTTGCCTATATTCCCTGTCATGCCCGAGATACAGCTGCTCCGCCCGGCTCATGCTCCCGCGCTGCTCGCCTTCGAGAGGGAGAACAGGGCCTATTTCGCGGCGTCCATCCCCGACCGGGGCGATGACTACTTCGCCCGTTTCGACGAGCGGCACCGCGCCCTGCTCGCCGAGCAGGAGACCGGGGCCTGTTACTTCCATGTGGTGGTCGGCGCCGAGGGCGAGGTGCTGGGACGGATCAATCTCGTGGACGTCGCGGACGGCGGCGCGGATCTCGGGTACCGGATCGCACAGCGCGCCGCGGGCCGGGGACTTGCCACGTGGGCCGTGCGGGAGATCTGCGTCCGTGCCGCCCGCGGTTACGGGCTGAGGGTGCTGCATGCCGCGGCCAGGGTCGACAACGCGGCCTCGCGGGCCGTACTGGCGCGCTCGGGGTTCACGGTCGTCGGCGAGACGACGCTGTCCGGCCGCCCCGGCCTGACCTACGCCCGCTCTCTCGCTGATCTCACCGCCGCTGCCGGTGCGCCGGTTGCCGGTCAGGGGTGATGGGGGGTTCGGGTACGGCAAGGAGGGCGAGCGTCGGGTACGGCGAGGGAGGCGAGCGGCGCACAGGCGGCCACCCCCGCCGCGGTGACCAGGGCGCCGGGGAGTGACCAGCCGGCGAGCGGGCCCGCGAGCGCCGCGCCCGAGGCGAACGCGGTGATCTTCAAGCTGGCGCCGGTGGTGAAGATCTGGCCGCGCAGGGCGTCCGGAGCCTCACGGTGGCGTACCGCGAACAGGGCGGTGAGTTGCGGCCCTTCGCCGATCCCGGCCAGCAGCAGGGACAGGACGAGTGCGGCCGGACGGGCCGTCGCCGCCAGCGCGAAGGCGCCGGCCTGGACGAGCGCTCCGGCCGGGATGATCGCGTCGGGGGCGACGGACCGCGGGAAACGTGCCAGTACGGCGTTGGCCGCCAGCGCGGAGACAGCGGCGCAGGACAGCAGCAGCGCGCCGCGTCCCGCTGCGCCGAGGGCGCGTTCGCCCAGGAGCGGGAGGCAGGCCGTCAGCATGCCCTGCGCGGCGCAGCACACGACCGAAGTCAGGGTCGCCCGCGCCAGGCGGGGATTGCGCACGATGACCCGCACCCCGGCGGCCAGGTCGCCGATCAGCGGACCCCGCTGCGCTTGCCGCCCCGGCGGACGGCGTGCCGGCAGGCTCCAGGCGGCGGGCGCCGCCGAGCCGATCAGCGCCGCCGACGCCACGACGGCCATCGAGGCCCCGAGCGCCTCGGCCAGGCCGCCGGCGAGGACCGGACCGGTCAGGCTCGCCAGGCCGAAGGTCATGGCATCGAAGGCGTTGGCCCGGGGCAGCCGGTCCGTGGTCACCACCCGTGGCAACTGCCCCGTCCAGCCGCCGGACAGTGCCGGGCCCAGCAGTCCGGTCAGCACGGCGATCGCCACGGTCACGGTGAACGGCAGCCGGCTCAGCCCGGCCAGGATCGACACCAGCCCGGCGGCATAGAGGGTGAGCGCCGCGGCCAGCAGCCGCCCCGGCCGCCGTTGCCGGTCGAGGACCGCGCCGAGCACCGGACCGCCCGCCGCCGCGGCGGCCGTGATGCCCGCCAGCAGCGCCGACGCCTGCGCCGCCGAACCGGCCACGGCGTAACCCGCCAGCATCAGCGCCGGCCCCGACATCTCGTCGCCGACGCGGGCGACCACGGCCCCCGCGGAATAGCACGCCATCGCGTAACGCCTTGTCACGGGCGAGACGTTACGCAGGTAACTGAAAACTCCACAATATGCGTTACAGTGCGCGGGTGTCCCCCAGCAACGACGCCGACTGGTCCACCCGGCACTCCGTGCTGACCATGGCCCGCCGCACCGCCGCCCTGGTCAACGCCCTCGCCGAAGAGCGCCCGGATCCGGGCCGGGTGGCGGAAGTGCTCCGCGCGTACGGCGAGACGGGCGCCGTGGACCTGACCCCTGGGGAGGTCACGGAGATGCGCGAGGCAGCAACGCGGCTGCGGGAAGTCTTCGCCGCGGAGGACACCGACGAGGCCGCCGTCGCCCTCAACCGCCTGCTGGGCGCGCACACCGGGCCGCTCCGCCTCACCTCGCACGGCGGCGGAACGCCCTGGCATCCCCATCTCGACCGCGATGACGACGCCCCTTGGGGCGAGTGGTTCCTCGCCTCGTCCTGCCTGGCCCTGACCGTCCTCGTCTGGGACCGCCAGCTGCCACCGGGCAGGACCTGTGCGTCCGCCGCCTGCCGGAACGTCTTCATCACCCAGGGCCCCGGCCCGGAACGCCGGTACTGCTCACGGCGCTGCGCGACCCGGGAACGCGTCGCGGCCCACCGGCGGGCCCGCGCCGGCTCGGACGGGGTGTCCTCGCACCAGCTCTCGAAGCCCTGATCGGGTGACGGCCCTTCAGCTCCGAAGCCGTCGCCTGACCATGGCATCGGAAACGGGAGGCTGATCCCCGCTCGTGGGCGATGGGCGCCGCCGCGGGAGCATCAGGGCCGTGGTCACTGCGGTGGCCAGGATGAGCGCGGCGGCGAGGCAGAAGGCGTTGCGGGCGCCGGTGAGCGCGGCGGCGGCCGGGGTGGGCTCGCCGGGCGTGGCGGCATGGAAGAAGACGCTGCCGAGCAGGGCGACGCCGAGCGTGCCGCCGAGTTGCTGCACCGCGTTGAGCAGGCCGGCGGCGGAGCCCGTCTCGTGCGGGCGGACGCGGTGCAGAGCGGTGGTGAAGAACGGCACGGCGTACAGGCCCTGACCGATCCCGGCCACGGCCAGCGCGGGCAGCACCAGCCAGGGGTAGGAGGCGGGCGGGCTCGTGGCGTACACGGCGGCGGCCGATACGACTCCGGCGAGCAGGGCCAGCAGGCCGACGCTCATGAGTCGGGCTCCGTAGCGGGGTACGAGCCAGGCGCCGGCGCCCCAGGACGACAGCGCCATCGCGGCGGACCAGGGCAGCAGCGTGAAGCCGGCCGAGAGCACGTCGCGGTGCAGGCCCAGCTGCATCTGCAGCACGGCCACCAGCATCAGACCGCCCACCACCGCGAAGAACAGCACACTGGACACCAGCGCGGCAGTGAAGCCGCGGTCGGCGAACAGGCCGGGCTCGATGAGCGGGCTACGGCCGCCGCGGGCCCGGGACCGTTGATGTGCGGCGAAGCCCGCCAGCACCGCGCCGCCGGCGGCGAGCATGGCCCAGCACCAGCCCGGCCGGCCATGGGCGCCGCCCTGGATGAGCGGATAGACCAGCAGGCTGCTGCCCAGGACCGCCACCACCGTGCCGACGTGGTCCAGCCGCGGCAGGCGCGCGGCACGGTCCTCGCGCAGCAGCGGTGTGGCCGCCAGCACGGCGGCGCCGAGGGGAACGTTGACGAGGAAGACCGCGCGCCAGGAGGAACCCAGCACATCCGCCTGGGTCAGCGCGCCGCCGACCACCGGGCCGGTTACCGCGGCAAGCCCCATGACCGGGCCGATGGTGCCCATGGCCCGCGCCAGTTCGGGGCCGGCGAACATGGCACGGATCATGCCGATGGTCTGCGGGATGATCAGCGCTGCCGCCGAGCCCTGCACCGCCCGGAGCGCGATCAGCGCCGCCGTGGTCGGTGCGAGCGCGCACCCCAGTGAGGCGAGGACGAATCCGGCCATGCCGAGGCGGAACACCCGCCGTCGGCCGACGATGTCACCCAGTCGCCCGCCGGTGATCAGGAAGACGGCGAACGGCAAGGTATAGGCGGCACTGAACCACTGGATGCTGGAGGAAGGGCCGCCCAGACCGGCACGGATCACGGGGGCGGCGACGGTCATGATGGTGGCGTCGAGAAGGTTCATGGCCTCGGCGACCAGCAGCACGGCGAGCGCGGCCCAGCGCCGCCGCGGAGGCGGGGTGGTGGAGTACGACATGCGCCCGACAGTGCGCGCCGGCACCGGGCCGCCTCCACTGTGGACGCCTGAATCGCTGAATCATTCCATGGGAATGTCTCTGGTGCATGATTTCCACATGCTGGACGACATCGACCGTGGTCTCCTCCACGCCCTGCGCATCGACGGGCGGGCCCCGTTCAGCGCGATCGCCGACGTCCTCGGCGTCTCGGCGCAGACGATCTCCCGCCGCTACCGGCGGCTGTGCGCAGACGCCGCGCTGCGGGTGGTCGGCCTGACCGAGCCCCAGCGCAGCGACCGCACCCAGTGGCTGCTACGGCTGACCGCGGGCCCGCGCGCCGCCCAGGACCTTGCCGACGCGCTGGCCCGCCGCGCCGACACCTCCTGGGTCAAACTCGCCTCGGGCGGCACCGAGATCGTCGCGATCGTGCACACCTCCACCAGCGACGGGCCCGCCGGGCACGCGCTGCTGTTGCACGACATCCCGCGCACGGCCGGCATCACCGCCGTCTCCGCGCATTGCGTCCTGCACACCTACCTCGGTGGCCCCACCGCCTGGTCCGGCCATCAACAGGCCCTCGACGCCGCGCAGCAACGCCGCCTGCGCACCGCCGTAGCCGAGGCATCCTCTGTCACCGACGCCCCTGGGATACGGAAAGCCCCCACCGATGCCGATTCCGACCTGCTCGCCGCCCTCCAGCGCGACGGCCGGGCGAGCCTGAGCGGCCTTGCCGCAGCCACCGGCTGGTCACCCGCCACCGTCGCACGCCGACTGGAGCAACTGCGGGCCGACGGACGGCTCTTCTTCGACGTCGAACTCGACTCCACCCTGCTGGGCGTCACCACGCAGGCGCTCCTGTGGATGTCCGTCGCCCCCGCCCACCTCGACCAGGTCGCCCGCACCCTGGCCCGGCACCCCGAGCTGGCCTACGTGGCCGCCGTCACCGGCCCCCACAATCTCACCGCCCACGCCCTGTGCTCCGACCCGGCGGCGCTGCACCGCTACCTCACCGAACGCCTGGGCACCCTGAAGGCCATCCACACGCTGGAAACCGCACCCGTGCTTCGCACACTCAAGATGGCCGGCCCCCTCCCGCCGGCCGGCAAACCGCCCACGCGCCGCCGCTAGTTCCTAAAAGATGCCGCGCGGCCGCGGCGTGGAGGTCATGGGCAGCTCGCCCGCGACTCTGATCGTCGCCGCGCTGCAGACGGCCGCCCACGGCCGACCCACCCCCGGCCGCTCCCGCCCCGCAGGTCGACGTCCGTTCGCCGCCAGTGTTCCGTGCGCCTGGCCGCTGAGATGGAGGCATGACTTCACACACGACGCTTGACGGTAAGAAGGTCCTGGTCA
The DNA here is from genome assembly GCF_040703635.1 of Streptomyces sp. NPDC007189. Classification (NCBI taxonomy): domain Bacteria; kingdom Bacillati; phylum Actinomycetota; class Actinomycetes; order Kitasatosporales; family Streptomycetaceae; genus Streptomyces; species Streptomyces sp. NPDC007189. The sequence goes on along the minus strand of NZ_JBEYEY010000010.1, from coordinate 229,322 downwards.
CCGGTGGCAGCCGGGGCATCGGGGCGGCGGCGGCACTGCGTCTGGCGCGGGAAGGCGCGGATGTCGCGGTGACGTATGTGCAGGGGAAGGAGGCGGCGGAGGACGTGGTGCGGGCCGTCGAGGCCCTGGGGCGGCGGGCGGTGGCCCTGCGCGCCGACGCCGGGGACGCGGAGGAGGCGGCGGGCGCGGTGGGCCGTGCGGCCGAGGCGCTCGGGGGCCTGGACGTCCTGGTGAACAACGCGGCCGTGGGGCTGATGCGCCCGCTGGAGAGCCTGTCGCTCGCCGACGTGGACCGGCTGATCGCGGTGAACATCCGCGGCATGTTCCTGGCCGCCCAGGCCGCTGCCGCACTCATGGCATCAGGCGGGCGGATCATCACCGTCGGGAGCTGTACGACCCATCACACGCCGGGTCCCGGCAGCACCCTGTACGCGATGAGCAAGTCGGCCGTCGTCGGACTGACGAAGGCGCTGGCACGCGAGTTGGGCGGGCGAGGGATCACGGCGAACGTCGTGCATCCGGGGCCGACCGACACGGACATGAACCCGGTGGACGGTCCCTTCGCCGACGCCCAGGCGGCCATGACCGCCCTCGGCCGCTTCGGCACGGCCGAGGAGGTGGCGTCCGCCGTGGCCTATCTGGCGGGACCCGACGCCGTGTATGTGACGGGCGCCGAACTCGCGGTGGACGGCGGGTACGCGGCATGAGGGAGCGGGGCGCGCCGTGCACTCGGACGGTGCGCCCCCTGGCCGAGTGAAGATCCGCTGGTTCGGTCGGCGTATGTCGAGACGGCGTGCGCTCAGTGACCAGATGCCGGGGCGCATGCAGGGATCCGCCCGGGTGGATGACGGCCGGCGATGCCCGGGCACGCGCGGGCCCGCGTGCCCGGGCAAGACCCGCTAGCGGAACGCCGGAAGGTTGCGGGCGACCCAGTCGGCGAAGGGGCCGGCCGGGCGGCCGAGGACGGTGTCCACGGCGGGGCTGACCCGCTGTTCGGCCGGGAGCGGGGCGCCGAGGACGTCGAGCGTGCCGGCGGCGACCTGCTCCGGCATGAACCGTGCCATGCGGGCCTGGGCGTCGGCGCGGGACAGTTCCACGAAGGTCACGTCCTCGCCCAGGGCCTCGGAGATGGCCGCGGCCTGCCGGCGTGGGCTGATCGGTTCCGGGCCGGTCAGCTCGTACACACGGCCGGCGTGGCCGTCCTCGCGCAGGGCGGCCGCGGCGACCGCGGCGATGTCCGCCGGGTCGATGACGGGCAGCGCCACGTCGCCGAACGGCGCGAAGACCGTGCGCTCGGCGCGGACCGTCTCCGCCCATGCGAAGGCGTTGGAGGCGAACCCGGAGGGCCGCAGGACGGTGAAGTCCCGTCCCCAGGCGCGCACGGCGGCCTCGAACTCCCGCAGACGGGCGTGCGAGGGCGCATCGGGGCGGGTGGCGCTGATCTGTGAGGACACGAGGACGATCCGCTCGACCCCGGCCTGTGCCGCCGCGTCCAGCAGGGTGGTCGGGCTCTCGCCCCGGTGGTTGAGTTCTCCGCCGAGCATGAGGAACAACGCTCGGGCGCCTTCGAGGGCGGGGCGCAGGCTCGCGGCCTCCCCGACGTCGGCCCGGGACCATCGGACACCGGCCGGAGTGCCGGCGGTCCGCGGCTGCCGGGACACTGCCACGACCTCCTCGCCCGCCGCGGCCAGCAGGTCGACCAGCGTCCGGCCGATGTTGCCCGTGGCGCCCGTCACCGTGATCATCGCTTCCCCCTTGTTAGTTAGTCAACTTACTAACAAGACCGTAGCACGTCGCCACCGGCGGCTGTCTATAGTCAGTTGGGTGACCAACTCAGTGAATCGGCGCGCCCAGGCGTCACAGAAGCGCCGGCGGCTCACGGCCGCTGCGGCGCGGGTTCTGCACGAGCAGGGAGTCGAACGCACCACCCTCGCCGACATCGCCCGCGACGCCGACGTCCCCGTCGGGAACGTCTACTACTACTTCAAGACCAAGGACGAACTGGTCCGGGCCGCGCTGTCCGAGCACAGCGCGCACCTGGACGAACTCACCGGTCACCTCGAGCAGTTGGACGATCCGCGGGACCGGCTGAAGGCACTGGTCGAAGCCTGGGTCGACCAGCGCGACGTCGCCGCACGCCACGGCTGCCCCACCGGCACCCTGGCCGTCGAACTCGACAAGCGCGCCGACGGTGTCCTCGACGCCGAGGCGGGCGCGGTGATCCGGCAGCTGCTGGACTGGGCCGGACGCCAGTTCCGCGAGCTGGGCGCCCCGGACCCGGACGGTCTGGCCCTCACCCTCGTCTGCGCCTACCAGGGCATGTCACTCCTGGCCAACGCGCTGCGCGACCCGGACGTCATGACCCGCGAAGGAGCCCGCCTCCTGCGCTGGCTCGACTCCCTCGGGACCGTCGACGCACACCGCTGACCCGCCCGCCTGAGGACGACATGAGCCGTGCATCGCCCGGCGGGCTGGGTACTGGGAGCGGGAGGCCCGACACGGAGGTGGCGGTCATGAGGTACGACGAGTTCCTCGCCCGTGTGCGCGAGCGCGGTGAGTACCACAGCCAGGCGGAGGCGGCCGAGGTCACGGAGGCCGTCCTGAGCGTGCTGGCGGAGCGGATCAGTCCCGGGGAGATCGACGACCTCGCCTCCCAGCTGCCCGGACCGCTGGGTCCCGGCCTGGCCGAGGCGAAGCATGAGCGGGCGGAGAGCTTCGGCATCGAGGAGTTCCACCGGCGGATCGCCGAGCGGACCGGAGGCAGGCCGCGTACGGCCCAGTGGGACTCGGGCGCGGTCCTGAGCACGGTCGCCGACAGCATCAGCGGAGGCGAACTGAACCAGGTCATCAGCCAGCTCCCGTCCAGCTACGCAGCCCTGTTCGGCAAGCCGGAGCTGGCCGACTGAAACGCCGCCTCGCTCAGCGTTCGGCCCCCTGATTGACCGCGCCACGGGGGTGGGTTTTGATGTGGCGCATGCCGAGTGACGCGCGGACGGGTGGAGCAGCGAGCGGGGCCGATCCGATCCTTGCCTTCCCCACGCGGGAGGCGTGGGAGAAGTGGCTGGAGGAGCACCACGCCGACGTACGGGGTGTGTGGCTGAAGATCCCGAAGAAGGACTCCGGGATCGACGGTGTCGACTACCCCGGAGCGCTGGAGTCGGCGCTGTGTTTCGGCTGGATCGACGGGCAGAAGAAGAAGCTGGACGAGCGGCACTGGCTGCAGCGCTTCACCCCGCGCCGGCCGGGCAGCAAATGGTCGCGGGTGAACCGGCAGAAGGCCACCGAGCTCATGGAACAGGGCCGGATGCGGCCCGCCGGCCTGCGGGAAGTGGAGAAGGCCAAGGCGGACGGCCGCTGGGAGGCGGCGTACGAGTCGCAGAGCACGGCGACGGTTCCCGAGGACCTGCGCGCCGCCCTGGACGCCGTGCCGCAGGCGCGGGACTTCTTCGCCACCCTGGACAGCCGCAACCGGTACGCGATCCTCTACCGGATCCAGGACGCCAAGAGGCCGCAGACCCGGACGGCTCGCATCGAGAAGTTCGTCGCGATGCTCGCCGCGCGGCAGAAGCTGTATCCCTGACTGGGCCACGGCGCCGGGACTCGCCGGACGACGGCCTCGCTGACATGGCGCCATCGTGCTGGTGCGTCAGGCGGTGTCAGTGTCGTGTCGGCCCGTTCCGGCAGCGGGTCCGGCTCCCGCCTCGGTAACAGGCACACTCAGCACTGAGGGCGTTTGCCGTGATTGGCGGCGTGGTTGCGGCGGGACTTCTTCTTCCGGCGTCGCTTCGAGGACATGGAAACCTCCTGGACGGAGAGGCAGAGGAGTACGGGGAACAACTGGAAACACCGTATATCCGGATGTGGCGAGCCTCCACCGCAGCGTCCACCCGCCCGCAGGCGTCAGGGAGCACGACCGCGGACCCCCGTTGGTACGATGCGAAAAATGCCCGTCTCATCAAGATTCCTCCCCTGAATCAGAGGAGCCGGAATGACCGGTGACCCGCAGCCGATCAGCGCCGCTGCCCGCAGCGCGCTGGAGCAAGAGCTGGCCGACCTGCACGACGAACGCCGGCTCGTCGCAGGAACCCTGCGGGACCGGACGGACGTGGGCGACCAGGCGGACCAGGCCGAGCAGTTGCAGCGCGCCACTCAGCTGGAGCGGCTGGACCGCCGTATCGAGGCCATCACCGATCGGCTGCGCCAGGCGGACGTCGCCGGGCCCGCCCCCACGGACGTGGTCGGCGTGGGCAGCACGGTCACCGTCCGTTTCCCGGACGGCTCGGTGGAGACGGTCCAGATCGGCGAGATCGCCGAGGCCATGGACCAGACCCTGGTCACCTCCGGCAGCCCGCTGGGCCGCGCCCTGCTCGGACACCGCCCCGGTGACTCGGTCAGCTTCGACACACCGGACGGCCCGTCGAGCGCGGTCGTGGTGGCGATCGGGGAGCAGGGCCAGGACGGATGAACGGCGAGGGATCAGCCCTCCTCGGGGGAGCCGTCGTTCCGGTGGACCCTGCAGTGCAGTGTGTCGTGTTCGACGTCGGCGACGATGGTGTCGCCGGGCTCCGCCTCGCCGCTGAGCAGCAGCGTGGCGATCCGGTTGTCGAGTTCCGCCTGGATCGTGCGGCGCAGCGGACGGGCGCCGAACTCCGGCTGGTGGCCGTGGGCGATGAGCAGCTTCTTGGCCGCCTCGGTCACCTCCAGTCGCATCCCCTGGGCGTGGACGCGGCGTTTGCTCTGGTCGAGCAGATGGTCCACGATCTTCCCGAGGTCCTCCTCGGTCAGGCCATGGAAGATGATGATGTCGTCGATCCGGTTGAGGAACTCCGGCAGGAACCTGGTGCGCAGGTCCTCCATCAGCACGTCCTTCAGCTCCGACACATCACCCTTGTGGTCCAGGATCCGGTGCGCGCCGATGTTGGACGTCATGATGATCACGCAGTGCCGGAAGTCGACGGTGCGGCCCTGCGCGTCGGTCAGCCGGCCGTCGTCCAGGATCTGCAGCAGGGTGTTGAACACATCCGGATGCGCCTTCTCCACCTCGTCGAACAGCACGACGCTGTACGGCTGGCGGCGCACCTTCTCCGTCAGCTGGCCGGCCTCCTCGTATCCCACGTAACCGGGAGGGGCGCCGACGAGCCGGGCGACGGTGTGCTTCTCCTGGAACTCGCTCATGTCGAAGCGGACCATGCGGTCCTCCTCGCCGAACAGCAGCTCGGCGAGGGTCTTGGCGAGTTCGGTCTTGCCGACGCCGGTCGGGCCGAGGAAGAGGAAGGAGCCCACCGGCCGGTTCGGGTCGCCCATGCCGGCCCGGTTGCGCCGTACCGCCTGCGACACCGCGGTGACGGCCTCGTCCTGGCCGACGATCCGGGCGTGCATCTCCTCCTCTAGCCTGAGCAGCTTCTCCTTCTCGCTAGCCGTGAGCTGGGAGACCGGGATCTTGGTGCGGCGGGAGACGACGTCGGCGATGTCCGCCGCCGTCACCGACACCACTCCCTCCCGGCGTTCCTCGATGCCCGCGAGTTCGCCCTCCACCTCGGCGATCTGCCGCTTCAGCTCCGACGCCTTCTCGAAGTCCTCGACGGAGACGGCCTGTTCGAGTTCGCGGCGGAGTTGCGCGATCCGGTCCTCGCGGCTGACCACCTCCGTGGACCGGCCCGCGCTGCGCAGCCGTACCCGCGCACCGGCCTGGTCCAGCACGTCGATCGCCTTGTCGGGCAGGAACCGGTCGGTGATGTAGCGGTCGGAGAGCTCCGCCGCCGCCACCAACGCGGCGTCGTCGAAGCGGACTTGATGGTGCGCCTCGTAGGAGTCGCGCAGGCCCTCCAGGATCTGCACCGTCTCCTCCACCGTCGGCTCCGGCACCATCACCGGCTGGAACCTGCGCTCCAGCGCCGCGTCCTTCTCCACGTACTTGCGGTACTCGTCGATCGTGGTGGCGCCCACGACGTGCAGTTCACCGCGGGCGAGGGCGGGCTTGAGCATGTTGCCCGCGTCCATCGACCCCTCCCCCGTCGCGCCGGCGCCGACCACGGTGTGCAACTCGTCGATGAACAGGATGATCCGGCCCTGGGCCGCCTGGACGTCCTCGATGACCTTCTTCAGCCGCTCCTCGAACTGCCCCCGGTACTGCGCTCCCGCGACCATCCCGGACAGGTCCAGAGCCACGACCCTCTTGTCCTTGAGGGTGTCGGGGACCTCCCCGGCCACGATCCGCTGCGCCAGGCCCTCCACGATCGCCGTCTTGCCGACGCCCGGCTCGCCGATCAGCACCGGGTTGTTCTTCGAGCGCCGGGAGAGGATCTCGACGGTCTGCTCGATCTCCTCGCTCCGTCCCACCACCGGGTCCAGCTTCCCCGCCCTGGCCTCCTCCGTCAGGTCCCGGCCGTACTCGTCCAGCGTCGTCGCCGGCGTCTTCTTCCGTTCGGCGGGAGTGCCGTTGCCGCGGGCGGCCTGGTCGGTCAGGTCCGACAGTTTCCGTGTGTCGCTGCCCTCGGCGCGCAGCAGCTTGGCGGCGCCCGTGTCACTGTCACCGAGCAGGGCGCCGAGGATGTGCTCGGGGCCGATGTACGACACACCGGCCGCCTGCGACCGGGCGAACGCGGCCTGGAGGGTGCGCTTGGCCGCGGGGGTGAGGCCCGGTTGCGAGGAGGGCTCGCCGGACTCCCGGGGGAGGATCTCGGCGATCTCGTCCGCGAGCCGGTCGGGGTCGACGCCCACCTGCGCAAGCAGCCGCCGGGAGGGTTCGACCTTGGCGGACGCCCACAGCAGGTGTTCGGTGTCCAGGTCGGAGGTGCCGTCCTCGACGGCCCGCCGCGCGGCCAGACTGAGCAGTTCCTGCGCGGACTCCGTCAGCAGCCTGCCGATGGGCACCCGCTGCACCGCCGGAGGAGACGACGCCGGTGACATCCCGAAGAACCGGTTGAACAATTCGCTGAAGGGATCCGACGAACCGAACGGTGCACCGAACGACATCGACATGACAGCTCCTGGGCGCGAGGGGAGGCCGGTGATCCGCGGGGATCGTTGTTCCGGGGTCCGTAATCACTGAACCCCGGCGGCCACGGCACCGCAAACGCAGGACACGAGTCGCCGTCACGGTGCCGCCGTGTTACGGCGGGACGCGGACGGGCGGATGGGCGGTCGGGCGGACCGACAGTCGGGCTCACGGCCCGGAATTGGCGTTGCGGGAGGCCGTCGGGTAGACCCGTGCCGTGCTCTTTCGCCAGCTGGAATACCTCGTCGCCCTCTCCCGCGAGCGGCACTTCGCCCGTGCCGCCCAGGCCTGCTACGTCTCGCAGCCCGCCCTGTCGGAGGCGCTGCGCAAACTGGAGGAGGAACTCGACGTACCGCTGGTACGGCGCGGCCGCAAGTTCGAGGGCCTCACCCCCGAGGGGGAGCGCATCGTCGTGTGGGCGCAGCGGATCCTCGCCGACCGCGACGCCCTCAAGGACGAGGTGGACGTCCTGCGCAGCGGCCTGAGCGGCCGGATGCGGATCGGTACGGTGCCGACCGCGTCCGGTGCCGTGGCCCAGCTGACCGGCCCGTTCTGCGCGGCGCATCCGCTGGTCACGGTGGAGGTCACGGCGGACATGCAGTCCGTGGACATCCTGCGGCAGCTGCAGAACTTCGAGCTGGATGCCGGGGTCACCTATCTGCGTGAGGACGTGGCGGAGGGCTTCCACACGGTGCCGCTGTACCAGGAGCGGTACGTCCTGCTGCTGACGGCCGCCGACGGGCTGGCCCGGCGTACGACCGCGACCTGGGCGGAGGCGTCGCGGCTGCCGCTGTGCATGCTGACCCCGGCGATGCAGGGCCGCCGCGTCCTGGACGAGTTCTTCGCGCAGGCCGGGACGCAGCCCTCGCCGCGGCTGGAGACGGACTCCGTGGCCGCGCTGTTCGCCCATGTGCGCACGGGGCGGTGGGCGGCCGTCGTACCGCATGCCTGGCTGCATGTCTTCGGTGTCCCGCACGGCATGCGGACCGTGCCGCTGGTCGAGCCCGAGGCGTCGGTCCCCGTGGGTCTGGTGATCGCCGCCCGGGAGCCGGGGTCGGTGATGGCGAGGGCGCTGACGGACATCGCCCGCACCACGGACGTGGCCTCCGCCCTGGAGCGCGTGCCCGGCGATCCGGGGCGCTAGCGGGCGAGGGGCACGCCGTCAGCCCACCGGCTGCGGCTGCAGCCGCTCCTCGCCGGCGTACACGTTCATCGACGTGCCCCGCAGGAAGCCGACCAGGGTCAGCCCGCTCTCGGCGGCCAGGTCCACGGCCAGCGAGGAGGGGGCCGAGACGGCGGCCAGCAGCGGGATCCCGGCGAGCACGGCCTTCTGCACCAGCTCGAAGGAGGCACGACCGCTGACCATCAGCACCGTGCCGCGCAGCGGCAGCAGACCCGACCGCAGGGCGTGACCGACGACCTTGTCGACGGCGTTGTGCCGGCCCACGTCCTCCCGCAGGCACAGCAGCTCGCCGTCGGCCGTGAACAGGCCGGCCGCGTGCAGGCCTCCGGTGCTGTCGAAGACCTTCTGTGCCGCGCGGAGCCGCTCGGGCAGACGGGCCAGCAGCTCCGGGCCCACCCTCAGCGGGTCCTCGGCCACGGACCATGTGGACGCCATGCGCACCGCGTCCAGGCTCGCCTTGCCGCACAGGCCGCAGGAGGAGGTGGTGTAGAAGTTGCGCTCCAGTGACGCGGTGGGCAGGGCCACGCCGGGGGCCAGGGCGACGTCCACCACGTTGTAGGTGTTGCCGCCGTCCGCCGTGGCGCCGGCGCAGTAGCGGATCGCGGTGATGTCGTCGGCGGTGTGGACGACGCCCTCGCCGGCGAGGAACCCGGCCGCGAGGTCGAAGTCGTCGCCGGGGGTGCGCATGGTCACGGTGAGGGGATGCCCGCCGACCCGTATCTCCATCGGTTCCTCGGCGGCCAGGGTGTCCGGCCGGCCCGCGGGCACTCCGTCGCGGATCCGCAGCACCCTCCGGCGCACCGTCACTCGTCCCATGGTCCTGCTCCTGTCCGCCCTGTGCTGGTGTCTCAGCCGGCCCGGCCGGCGGCCCGCGCGGGCTCCAGACGGATCAACACGCCCTTGGAGGTGGGGGTGTTGCTGATGTCCGCGACGCTGTCCAGCGGTACCAGGACGTTGGTCTCGGGGTAGTAGGCGGCCGCCGAGCCGCGGCTCGCGGGGTAGGCGACGACCCGGAAGTCCTCCGCCCGGCGTTCCAGCCCGTCGTGCCAGACGGCGACCAGGTCCACCCGGTCGCGGTCGGCGAACCCGAGGGCGGCCAGGTCGTCGGGGTTGACGAGCACGACCCGGCGGGCGTTGTGGATGCCGCGGTAGCGGTCGTCCATCGCGTACGGGACGGTGTTCCACTGGTCGTGGGAGCGCAGGGTCTGCAGCAGCAGATGGCCCTCGGGGATGTGCGGCATCGTGAACTCGTTGACGGTGAAGACGGCCTTGCCGCTCGGGGTGCGGAAGACACGCCGGTTGACCGGGTTGGGCAGCCGGAAGCCGCCGGGCCTGGACACCCGGGCGTTGAAGTCCTCGAAGCCCGGTACGACGCGGGAGATGCGGTCGCGGACGGCGCCGTAGTCCGCCTCGAACTCCTCCCAGGGGATGTCCGGTGTCTCCCCGAGGGTCCGGCGGGCCAGCCGGCCGATGATGGCGACCTCGCTGAGCAGGTGCGGGGAGGCCGGCTCCAGGCGTCCGCGGGAGGCGTGCACCTCGCTCATGGAGTCCTCGACGGTGACGAACTGCTCGCCGGACGCCTGGATGTCGCGGTCGCTGCGGCCGAGGGTGGGCAGGATGAGGGCGATGTCACCGCAGACCGTGTGGGAGCGGTTGAGCTTGGTGGAGATGTGCGCGGTGAGCCGGCACCGCCGCATCGCCTCCTCGGTGACATGGCTGTCGGGGGTGGCCCGGACGAAGTTGCCGGCGACGCCGAGGAACACCTTCGCCGTGCCGTCGCGCATGGCCCGGATGCCGTCGACCGAGTCCAGTCCATGCCGCGCGGGCGGGGTGAAGCCGAACTCGCGGCCCAGGGCGTCGAGGAAGCTCTGGGGCATGCGCTCCCAGATGCCCATGGTGCGGTCGCCCTGGACGTTGCTGTGGCCGCGCACCGGGCACACGCCTGCGCCCGGCCTGCCGATGTTGCCGCGCAGCAGCAGGAAGTTGACGACTTCGCGGATGGTGGGGACTCCGTGCTTGTGCTGGGTGAGGCCCATGGCCCAGCACACGATGACCTTCCTGCTCTCCAGCACCCGGTCGTGGACGCGTTCGATCTCCTCGCGGGTCAGCCCGGTCGCGGCGAGGATGTCTTCCCAGGGGACCTTCCGGGCGTGGTCGGCGAACTCGGTGAAGCCGGTGGTGTGGGCGGCGACGAAGGCGTGGTCGAGCACGGTGCCCGGGCGCTCGTCCTCCGCCTCCAGCAGCAGCCGGTTGAGGGCCTGGAAGAGGGCGAGGTCGCCGCCGGGGCGGATCTGCAGGAACTGGTCGGCTATCGCGGTGCCCCGGCCGAGCACTCCGCGTGCCTTCTGCGGGTGCTTGAAGCGGATGAGCCCGGCCTCCGGCAGCGGGTTCACGGCGACGACCTTGCCGCCGTTGCGCTTGGTCTCCTCCAGCGCGGTGAGCATGCGCGGATGGTTGGTGCCCGGGTTCTGTCCGACGACGAAGACGAGGTCGGCGGTGTGGATGTCGTCGAGCGAGACGCTGCCCTTGCCGATGCCGAGCGTCTCCATCAGCGCGGAACCGCTGGACTCGTGGCACATGTTGGAGCAGTCCGGCAGGTTGTTGGTGCCGTAGGCGCGGGCGAAGAGCTGCAGCAGGAAGGCGGCCTCGTTGTTCAGCCGGCCGGAGGTGTAGAAGAGGGCCTCGTCCGGGGAGTCGAGGCGGCGGAGCTCTCCGGCGAGCACGTCGAACGCCTCGTCCCAGCCGATGGGTTCGTAGTGGTCGGCGCCGGACCGCTTGATCATGGGCTCGGTCAGCCGGCCCTGCTGGTTGAGCCAGTAGTCCGACTTCGCGCCGAGTTCGGCGATCGAGTACCGGCGGAAGAACTCGGCCGTCACCCGTCGCGAGGTGGCCTCGTCGCTGATGTGCTTGGCGCCGTTCTCGCAGTATTCGTTGCGGTGCCGCTTGTCCGGTGCCGGCTCGGGCCAGGCGCATCCCGGGCAGTCGAATCCCTTGGTCTGGTTGATGTTCAGCAGGGTCAGTGCGGTCCGTCGTACGGTCGTCTGCCCCAGCGAGTACTCCAGCGCGTGCGTCACCGCCGGGACACCGGTCGCCCAGCGCTTGGGCGGGGTGACGGTCAGATCGTCGTCAGGGTCCTCGATACCGCTCATGTTCCGGTGCGCCTCTTTCTCCGGTGGCCACTGCGGGGCAGCATCCGTCCCATTCCCAGGGCACGTCAAAGCGGCTTTTTCGATGAGGCGATAGGCGTCGGTTATCAGGTGGGCGCGGCCTGCTCACACGGGCGTGTGTCCCTGCAGGTACTCGTGTACGACCGCCGGGAGTGTCACGCCGGCGGTCTCGGGTATCGGCGCCCAGCGCACCCGGTCCGGCGCGAGGCTCGCTCCGTCCGACGGGGTCTCGCTCAGCAACTGGCACACCACCGCCGACACACCGTCTTCCGGGGTCAGCGGCTCGGTGCCGTCGACGAGGTACCCGGTGAGTTCGTAGACGACGCGTGCCGCGGTGGCCGCGGGCGACTCGGCGGGCTGGGGCGTACCGGACGGCAGTGCCCAGCCGCCGTCCTCCACGAGCAGCAGCCGTCCGTCGTACAGCACGACCGCCTGCACCGCGCCCGCGGCGGGTTCCAGCGTCATGACCGACCAACCCCTCCCCCGGCGCACTCGGCCGGGTGCCCCTCCCCTACCCACGGCCGGCCGGTCCTGCACCGACGCGGTGTCACTTCCCGGGACCGGGTGCCTCGTCGGTCCGTTGGCTCATGGGGCTGGTCGGTACAGCATCGGCAGGTCCGCGGGCCGTACCCGGACCGTGACCGGCAGGGTGGCGTCGACCTCGCCGTCGGCGCCGTAGGGCACGGGTCTGTTCGCCTCGATGCGCAGTTCCCTGCCGCGCAGCACGCGCACCTCGGGGCGGTGCACATGGCCGCCGGTCTTCAGCTCGTTCATGAGGGCGAAGAACAGCCTGCGCGGTGCCTCGCGGATCATCACCACGTCCAGCAGGCCGTCGTCGACCCGCGCGTCGGGGGCGATGAGCCGGCCGGAGCCGTAGTAGGGGGAGTTGGCGGCGACCACGGTGTAGCCGCGGTGGGTGTGTTCCTCGCCGTCGACGGTGACGCGGTAGTCGGCCGGCCGCCAGGTGGTGACGGCCCGCAGGCCGCCCGCGTAGTAGGAGGCGGAGCCGCGCAGCAGCCGGGCGTGGTTGGCGTACCGGTTGGCCACGGCGTCCACGCCGGCGTAGACGCTGCCCAGGACCACGGTGCGCGGGCGCCCGGCCGACTCCACCTCTATGGTGTCGACCGGCCGGGGCTCGGCGTGCAGCAGGATGCCGGCGAGCGCGGCGGGGTCGGCGGGCAGGTTCAGGGCGCGGGCGAAGTCGTTGCCGCGTCCGGCGGGCACCAGGCCGAGGACGGTTCCGGTGCCGCTGAGCGCGCCGCCGATGCCGCCGGCCATGCCGTCGCCGCCGACGGCCAACACGGTCCGGCCGCGCTCACCGGCGCGGCGGGCGATGTCCTGGGCGTGCGCGAGGCTGTGGCTGTACTCCGTCTCCAGCCCGGCTCCGGCCTCGCGCAGCAGCCGGGCCAGGTGCAGCAGGGTCGCCGCCCCGGTGGAGCCGCCCGCGGTGGGGTTGACGACGGCGGTGAACTGGCGCATCGGGGTGCCTCCGAAGCAGGCGGATCGGATGGGTCGGCCGGGGCCCGGTGGGTCGGCGTACGGGGGTGGTGTCGGTCGTACGGCGCGGGGTCAGTCGGTGGGGAGCAGGACGCCGGGGTTGAGCAGGCCCTCGGGGTCCAGGCGGCGCTTGACGGCGCGCAGCGCCGAGATGCCGAGCGGTCCGGCCTCGCGAACGTACCAGTCGCGGTGGTCGGTGCCGACTCCGTGGTGGTGGGAGATGGTGCCGCCGGCCGCGAGCACGGCCTCGTTGGCCGCGTGCTTGGCGGGCGTCCAGTGGGCCACCGGGTCCTCGCCCTGGGCGCTGACGACCGTGAAGTACAGCGAGGCGCCGTTCTCGTACACGTGGGAGATGTGGCACATCACCAGGGGCGGCGTGCCGGCCTTGGTGAGGGTGTCGGTGAGGGCCGTGCGCACGGCCCTGTACAGCTCGGGGATGCGGGACCAGAAGGCGGCGGTCTCCAGGGTTTCCGCGAAGGCGCCGACGTCGAGCAGGGCGTCGCGCAGGTACGGCGCCGAGTAGCGGCCGTGGGCCCAGCGTTCGCCCGGCTCGGCGCCGAGGAGGGTGCCGCCGCAGGCGGTGAGGACGGCGGCCGCCTGTGCCCGGCGCTGCGCGGTGTCCTCGGGTGTGCCCTCGTAGCCGGTGATGGCCAGGCAGCCGGAGCCGCGCTGGGACAGGTCGCCGCCGATGGCGTCGGGTTGGGTGAGGCCGATGAGGGTCTCCGTCTCGTCCGACAGGCGTAGCACGGTCGGCCGGGGGCCGTCCTGGGCGAGCTTGCGCAGCGCGGCGGCGCCCTCGTCGAAGGAGGCGAAACGCCAGCCCTCGTAGATCCGTGTCCGCGGCAGCGGGCGGATCCGTACGGTGACGGAGGTGATCACGCCGAAGGCGCCCTCTGAACCGAGGATGAGCTGGCGCAGGTCGGGGCCGGCGGCGGAACGCGGGGCGCGGCCGGTCTCGAGGGTGCCCTCGGGGGTGGCGAGGGTCAGGCCGAGGACCATCTCGTCGAAGCGGCCGTATCCGGCGGACGCCTGGCCGCTGGAACGGGCGGCGGCGAAGCCGCCGATGGTGGCCCACTCGAAGGACTGCGGGAAGTGGCCGAGGGTGAAGCCGTGTCCGGCGAGGAGCGCCTCGGCCTCGGGGGCGCGCAGGCCGGGCTGGAGTACGGCGGTGCGCGAGACGGGGTCCAGGTCGAGCAGGCCGTTCATGCGGCCCAGGTCCAGGGCGACGAACGCGCTGCGCTGGGGGGCGAGTCCGCCGACGACCGAGGTGCCGCCGCCGAAGGGGACGACGGCGAGGCCGTGCGCGGCGCAGGCGCGCAGGACGGCGAGGACCTCGTCGTGGGAGCCCGGCAGGACCACGGCCTGCGGCACGTCGGAGAAGTCCCCGGTGCGGATGCGCAGCAGGTCGGGGGTGGACTTGCCGCGGGTGTGGCGGACGCGGCTCTCGGTGTCGGTGCGGACGTGGTCCTCGCCGCCCACGGCTTCGGCGAGCGCCGCGAGAGCGGCGGGGCCGGCCGCGGGGGCGGGCAGGCCGATGTCCTCGAGGGAGAGGTCGGGGGTGCTGCGGGGCTTGACGCCGAGCAGGTCGCGCAGCAGTCCGGTCACCGCCTCGGGCAGGGGCGCCGCCTTGGCCGGGTCGCCCCAGCCGTTCCACAGCATGTCCATTGAAGGGTCGTCCTCACAGGTCGGTGTGCTCGGTGGTGCTCGGTTCGCGCGACGGCCGGCGGCCGGGTCCGGGCCGACGGTGTCAGCTCCGCCCCGCCCCGGGGCGTTACACTGTGACACATGACGCCTATTCGTCACAACGGTTCGGACAACGATCACGTGCTCGACGCGGTGCGCGACTGTGTGCTGGCCGTCGGGGTCCGCCGCACCACCCTCGCCGACGTGGCCCGCCGCGCCGGCGTCTCACGGATGACCCTGTACCGGCGCTGGCCGGATCTGCGAACCCTGGTCGGCGATCTGATGACCCGTGAGTGGATCGAGGTGGCCACCCGGGCGATCCCCGAGCCCACGGCCGGCACGGACACCCGGACCCGGATCGTGGACGGACTGGTGGCGGGCGTCGAGGCCTTCCGGGCGCACCCGCTGTTCCGCAAGATCGTCGACGTCGATCCCGAGCTGTTGCTGCCCTACGTGCTCGACCGGCGCGGAGCCAGCCAGGAGGCGCTGCTGGCACTGCTGGCCGACGGGCTGCGCGACGGCCACGCCGACGGCTCCGTGCGCCCCGGGCATGTCGAACGGCAGGCCCGCGCGCTGCTGTTGACCGTGCAGTCCTTCACCCTGTCCCTGCGCACGATGACCGACGAGGACGATCCGGAGCTGGACTCCGCCGCCTTCCTCGGCGAGTTGCGGACCCTTCTGGAGAGGACCCTCACGCCATGAGCCATACCAGGGCCGACGCCGGCTCGTCCCTCAGCGCGCACCGCCGCCGCCGGGAACTCGCCGAGGCCGCCGACGGCAGGGTGGCCGACGTCCTGGTCGTCGGGCTCGGCGCCACCGGGGCCGGGGTCGCGCTGGACGCGGCGGCCCGCGGTCTCGACGTCGTCGCGGTGGACGCCCACGACCTCGCCTTCGGCACCTCCCGCTGGAG
Organism: Streptomyces sp. NPDC007189; assembly: GCF_040703635.1. NCBI lineage: Bacteria > Bacillati > Actinomycetota > Actinomycetes > Kitasatosporales > Streptomycetaceae > Streptomyces > Streptomyces sp. NPDC007189. Next base: position 213,885 of record NZ_JBEYEY010000010.1, on the reverse strand, counting down.
CTCGAAGCTCATCCACGGCGGGCTGCGCTATCTGGCCTCCGCGCAGTTCGACGTCGCGCACGAGAGCGCCGTCGAGCGCGGCGTGCTGATGACCCGGACCGCGCCGCACCTGGTCGCCGCCCAGCCCTTCGTCCTGCCGCTCACCCCGCTCGTGTCCAGGGCCCAGGCCTCGCTGGCGTGGGCCGGTTTCCGGGCCGGTGACATGCTGCGGCTGGCCGCCCGGACCCCGCGCCAGGTCCTGCCCGCCCCGCGCCGGCTGTCCGCGACGGAGGCCCGGCACCTGGCGCCCTCGGTACGCACGGCCGGGCTGCGCGGCGGACTGCTGTCCTGGGACGGCAAGGTGACCGACGACGCCCGGCTGGTCACCGCTCTGGCCCGCACGGCCGCCGCGCGCGGGGCGCGGGTGCTCACCCGGGTCAGGGTGCTGGAGCTGACCGGCACCGGCGCCCGGATCCGGGAGGAACTCACCGGCGAGGAGGGCGAGATCAGGGCCCGCGCGGTCATCAACGCGACCGGGGTGTGGGCCGGCGACCTCGTCGAGGGCATCCGGATCCGGCCCTCCCGCGGCACCCACCTGGTCCTGCGCTCGGAACGGCTCGGCACCCTGCCGGCCGGCCTGCACATCCCCGTCCCCGGCGAGACCAACCGCTTCGTCCTGGTCCTGCCCCAGGGCGACGGCCGGGTGTACGTCGGCCTCACCGACGAGCCCGTCGAGGGCGGCATCCCGGACGTGCCGGACGTCCCCGAGAGCGACATCGGCTTCCTGCTCGACGTGCTCGGCTCGGTCCTGGACACACCGGTGGCCCGCGACGAGGTCGTCGGCGCCTTCGCCGGACTGCGCCCCCTGCTGGACGCCTCCGGCCACGACGGCTCCGGCGGGGCGATCGCCCGCACCTCCGACATCTCCCGCCGGCACGCGGTGCTGACGTCCCCCGACGGCATCACGACGATCGTCGGCGGCAAGCTCACCACCTACCGGCGGATGGCCCAGGACGCCGTGGACGCCGCGACCGCCGCCCGCGGCCTGCCGGCCGCGCCCTCCCCCACCGCCGCGCTGCCGCTGGTCGGCGCCGCGGCCCCCGCCCGGCTGCGCACCCTGTCCGCGCCCCGGCGCCTGGTGCGCCGCTACGGCACCGAGGCCGAGGCCGTCCACGCGCTCGCCACCGAGGACTCCGCCCTGGCCCGGCCCGTGCTGCCCGGCCACCCGGTGACCCGCGCCGAACTGCTGTGGGCCGTCCGGCACGAGGGCGCCCTGGACGAGTCGGACCTCCTGGACCGCCGTACCCGCATCGGCTTGGTCCCCGAGGACCGCGCCGAGGCGCTCCCCACGGCGCGGGAGCTGCTGTCGGAGGCGACGGCCGTGCGGCCCTGAGGCGGGGGCGGGCGGGGCGGCGAGGGCGTCACGGCAGGCGGCGGATGTCGCCGCGGGGGTGTCACAGTAGGCGGCGGAGGCGACGGCCGTGCGGCCCTGAGCTCGGGACGGGTGGGGCGACCCCCGGTGTCATAGCCAGGCGGCGGATGTCGCCGCGGGGGTGTCACAGCAGGCGGCGGAGGGAAGGTGGTCCGACCCTGAGCCCAGGGGGGATGGGGCGACTCGAGGCGTCACAGCAGGCGGCCGAGGCGACGGCCGTCCGACCCTGAGCCAGGGCCGATAGGGCG
>NZ_JBEYEY010000010.1:159876-212127 GCF_040703635.1 Streptomyces sp. NPDC007189 | reverse complement strand
GACCCGAAGTGTCACAGCAGGCGGCGGACGCGACGCCCGTCCGACCCTGAACCCAGGGCCGATAGGGCGACCCGAAGTGTCACAGCAGGCGGCGGACGCGACGCCCGTCCGACCCTGAACCCAGGGCCGATAGGGCGACCCGAAGTGTCACAGCAGGCGGCGGATGTCGCCGCGGACGCGGTAGAAGCCGCCCGCCGCGGGGTGCAGGGCGTCCACGACGTAGCGGGCGCCCGGGTGCCGTATCGTGCGCGGGAACTGGACGTTCCAGGAGGTGTCGTAGCCCTCGGACACCACATGCACCCGGAGCCGGCCGCCCTCCTGCACGCACTCGACCACCACGGCTCCGGCGGGAGCCTGGGCGACCGTGGCCACCTCGGCGACGGCGGTGGCGGGGGCGTACGTGGGCAGGGCGGCGGCCAGCTTGACGTCCCGGGCCACCGGCACCGTGCCCTGCTGGGCGGCGGCGATGGCCGTCTCGCTCGCGTCGACGCACACCAGCGAGCCGTCGGTGGTGACCAGGTACAGCCGCTCGTCGCGGTACTGCATGGACAGCGCCGAGCCGCCGCCCGTGCCGAGCTTCCACAGGCGCGTGCCGTCCTGGTCGAAGCAGTAGACGGAGGAGGCGGCGTCGCCCGCGAACACGAACCTCCCGCGTGGGGACGTGGCACACGAGTACACGGCGCTGTCGCAGGCGTACGTGGCCTCGATGGCGCCCGTCGTCTTCGACAGCCGCTGGACCACGCGGTGCCCGGTGCCCGCGTAGACGGCGTCCTCCTCCTGCCAGCCGAACAGCACGCTGCCCTTGGTGGCGGTGTGCCACAACTCGCCGCCGCCGTCGGGGGCGTAGGCGGTGACGCCCCGTTGGTGGCCGTGGTAGACGGCGCGGTCGTCGGCGCGGACCATCCAGGCGTGCTCGCCCTGGCTGCGGCGGGACCACTGGTGTTCGTCCTCGTGGTCGATGACGGTGAGCCGGCCGGCGCGGTCCGAGACGTGCAGGATGCCCTCGTGGATGTCCAGCCAGAAGATGTCGACGTCGGCGGCGATGTCGTACGCGGCGAACGGGAGCTTGGAGGACAGGTCGTAGACCTTGCCGTCGTCGCAGCCCGCGTAGATCCAGAAGTCGTCGGCGACCAGGCACTTCACGCCGTCCGGCAGGCTGAACCGGGCGAGGACGGCGCCGTCGTGGCCGAGGGTGTAGACATCGCCCGCCTGGTTGCCCACCCAGCAGTGCTCGTCGTCGACATGGATGCCGAAGGCGGCGGAGCCGGTGCGGAAGCGCCACAGCACGGGCGCCACAGCGCGCGCGGTGGAGGGGGCGGAACTGACCTGACGCCGTGTCACCGGGCGTGGGGCGCGCTGCCCCTGGACGGCCGGGGCGTATCCCTTGCGGACCTTCTCGCCCACCTTCCTCGCGGCGGCCGCCCTGGCCTTCTCGGCGGTGGGAAAGGTCGTGGTCTGGGTCTGCCCTGCGGCGCCGATCCTGCCGTACCGCACCGTCACCACCGTGCCGTCGACGGTCACTTCGTAGAACTTGTGGGCGCCCCCACCCTCCTGCGACAGCTCCAGATACGTCGTCGACACCGCGGACGCCGTGGTCATGGCACACCCCTCCCCGGGACGGACCCGCGGCCGTTCCAGCAGGTCCTCACTGATCAAACCGTAGGGGCGAGCACTGACAACGGGCCCTGACCAGCGGCTTCAGCACACCGTGGCATCGACATGCGGGCACGGGAACGGGGCCGTCGTGCGAGCACGCAGCCGGTTTCCCGCACCGGCCGCTGCTCGCACGGTGGTCAGGGCAGCACCTTCACGCCGACCCCCGAGATCCGGCCGAGATCGTCGAAGTCGACCTCGGCCGCGCTGCCGTCGGGCAGTTCGGCGACGATCCGGCTGGGCTCGCTGTGCCAGGGCAGGCCGTGGTGGTCGCAGTAGCCGGCCACGACGTGCCGGGCCGAGCAGCCGATCAGGCCGGCTCCGGTGAGCAGGGTCCGGGGCAGCGTGACGGGGTCGACGCCGGAGCGCGGGACCTGGGCGTCGACGGGGAGGAAGTAGACCCGGGTGTCGCCTCCCGCCGGCACGCCGATGTAGCCCGGGGCACCGGCCACCCCCATGCCGGTGAAGGCGAGCATCTCCGCCGCTCTGCGGGCATCGGGGAAACCGGACAGGTGCAGGACCTCCTCGGTCAGCTCGGCGATGCCGGCGGCCCGTCCGTGGCGCTCGATCGCGCCGGTCGCGGCCACCACCTCGGTGCCTCGCAGACCGGGGTTGGCCCAGCCCCACATCCAGGACTGCTCGGCCGCGTCATAGGTGCCCAGCACCGCCACGCGCAGCGTCAACTCCCCTTGCCGGTAAAGGCAGGACGGCAGATCGGCGTTCCAGGGTCCGTCGGGCAGGAACGCGTTCAGGGCCTCCAACTGCGCGGCGCCCCACGCGGCGTGCCGCTCTGCCTCGAGCAGGAAGGCGTTGCTGAACTCACTCATCATGCGCCGACACTATGGGATGCCGGAGGTGTCCCATGGCCCGGCCCATGGTCCTCGGCACGGCACGACCGGCACACGGGTGCGGTGTCGTACCGCCCTTCACCGACCGAGGAGTTCGGCGAACCTGCGCGCATCGATGTTGCCCCCGGAGGCGATGATGCCGACGCGGGGCGGGAGGGGGTCGACGCGGCCGGCCAGGAGGGCGGCGAGGCCGGTGGCGCCGCTGGGCTCCAGGACGATCTTCAGCCGTTCGAAGGCGAAGCGCATGGCGGTGACGATCTCCGCGTCGCTGACGAGGGCGATGGCGTCGACCAGGCGCCGGTTGATCTCGAAGGTGATCTCACCGGGCGTGGGCACGGCCTGCCCGTCGGCGATGGTCCGGGGCACGGGTACGGTGACGCGGGCACCGCTCTCCAGAGAGCGCTTTGTGTCGTCCCCTTCCTCCGGCTCCACACCGATGACCCGGATACCGGGGTGCAGGGCCTTGGCCGCGGTGGCGCTGCCGGCGATCAGTCCGCCGCCTCCCACGGGGACGATCAGGGCGTCGAGCGGGCCGGTCCCGTCGAGGAGTTCGAGGGTCGCGGTGCCCTGTCCGGCGATGACGTGCGGGTGGTCGTAGGGCGGGATGAGGGCCAGGCCGCGGTCCTCGGCCAGTGCCGTACCGAGCGCGGTACGGTCCTCGGCGTAGCGGTCGTAGGTCACGATCTCGGCGCCGTATCCGGCGGTCGCCTCCCGTTTGAGCCGTGGGGCGTCCTCGGGCATCAGGATGACGGCGCTGGTGCCGAGTTCGCGGGCGGCCAGGGCGGTGGCCTGGGCGTGGTTGCCGGAGGAGTAGGCGGCGATGCCCTTGGCGAGGCGGTCCGGGGGGAGTTGGGCCGCCGCGTTGTAGGCGCCGCGGAACTTGAAGGCGCCGACGCGCTGGAAGTTCTCGCACTTGACGAACACCTCGGCGCCGACGAGGGCGTTCAGGGTGCGCGAGGTGACGACCGGGGTGCGGTGGACGACCCCTTCCAGGCGTGCGGCGGCCGCACGGACGTCGTCGAATGTTACGGGCAGAGCGGCGGCCATGACGGGCTCCTCTTCCCTTCCTGCGGTCCGTGTATCGAGCGTCGCAGACACGGCTTGGACGGATTTTCCAATCCTGGACAGGAACTCTATGAACAGCGGCGCCCGTCTGTCCAGGGAAGGTCACGCCCGTCTGTCCAGGAAAGGACAGACGGGCGCGGTTGATCCTTCGAGAGCGTGCGGCCTGCTCAGTGGCCGCTGATCCCCCTGGCCGTGTACGGCTCCTCGAGTTCCCCGGTCTCCTCCTCGGTGAGGTGGAGGTCGAGCGCGGCGAGCGCGTCCTCGATGTGATGGGGCTTGGTGGCGCCGACGATGGGCGCCGTGACGCCGGAGCGGGAGGCGACCCAGGCCAGGGCCACCTGGGCGCGCGGGACACCGCGGCGCTCGGCGATCGCGGCGACGGCGTCGACGATCCGCTTGTCGTCCGGCTGGTACAGGGTGCGGCCATAGGCGTCCGTCTCGCCGCGGACGCTGGTGGCGTCCCAGTCGCGGGTGAGCCGGCCCCGGGCGAGCGGGCTCCACGGGAGCACACCGACGCCCTGGTCGGCGCAGAGCGGCAGCATCTCCCGCTCCTCCTCGCGGTAGAGCAGGTTGTAGTGGTTCTGCATGGACACGAACTTGGTCCAGCCGTGCCGCTCGGCCGTGTGCTGCAGCTTGGCGAACTGCCAGGCGTACATCGAACTCGCCCCGATGTAGCGGGCCTTGCCGGCCCTGACGACGTCGTGCAGCGCCTCCATCGTCTCCTCGACCGGGGTGTGCGGGTCGAAGCGGTGGATCTGGTAGAGGTCGACGTAGTCGGTGCCGAGGCGGCGCAGGCTGTGGTCGATCTCCGTCATGATCGCCTTGCGGGACAGCCCCGACCGGTTGGGGCGGTCGCTGCGCGCCGCGCCGTCCGCCACCGCGAAGAAGACCTTCGTGGCGATCACGACGTCCTCGCGCCGGGCCATCTCCCCGAGCGCCCTGCCGACGATCTCCTCGCTGGTGCCGGCGGAGTAGCTGTTGGCGGTGTCGAAGAAGGTGATTCCCGCGTCCAGGGCCTGGCGGATGAGCGGGCGGGCGGCCTCCTCGTCCAGGGTCCACGGGTGCGGGCCCCGGTCGGGGACGCCGTAGCTCATGCAGCCCAGCGCCAGCCGGGAGACCTCCAGACCGCTCGTGCCGAGCTTGACGTAGTCCATGGTTCGGTTCCCCTCGTCTCGGTCAACGTGATCTTGATCGTACGGGAGCGGCACGGACGGATGCCCTCGGTCACCGGGCCTTGGCCAGGGCGACGAGGTCGGCGAACAGGCCACCCGCGTGCGCCCACGGCGGCCGAGCGTTCGACGCGGCGGAAGCGCGGGGCCCGGCTTCGTCCAAAAACGCATGCGTTCGAATCGCCCGCGTCTGCGCAGGGCTTCCGTGAGGGACGGCGGTGGCCGAAACGCCGGTGGTCGTGACGGCTGTGACCGGTGGGTTTCGCCTGCCGGCGCGGCCGTGAGCAGGTGAGCGCCCGGCTCGTGATCGGGTACGGCCCGAAGGGTGCCCTAGTCGGCCAGCTGCGGGTACAGGTCCGCCAGGTCTCCCGAGAGCTTTGCCTTCACGTCGCGGGTGAGGTCGTCCGCCAGCACCTCGTGCGCCCCGGCTTCCACCCCGTCCAGTGCCAGCACGGCGACGTCACGGGCGGCCGACTTGGGGGCGTCGATGCCGGAGACCATGTCGGTGTCGATGTAGCCGACGTGCAGTCCGGTGACGTCGATGCCGCGTGAACGCAGTTCGAGGCGCAGGGTGTTGGTCTGCGACCACAGCGCGGCCTTGGTGGCGCTGTAGGAACCGGCGACACCGATCCAGGAGAGCACGGAGTGGACGTTGAGGAGGTGTCCGCCGCCGTTGCGCGCCACGACCGGGGCGAAGGCACGGGTGACCAGCAGCGGGCCGAAGAAGTTGACCTCGAACTCACGCCGTACGTCGTCGAGGGGGGCTTCGAGGAACGAGTGCGCGCCGACGGAGACGCCGGCGTTGTTGATCACGATGGTGACGTCCTGGGCCTGCGCGGCCACGGCCTCGACCGACGCGGGATCGGTGACCTCCAGGGCGAGCGGCACCGCGTCGGGGTGGGTCACGGTGCGCGGATCACGGGCCGTGGCGTACACCTTCGCGGCGCCGCGCGCGTACAACTCCTCCACCAGCGCCTTGCCGAGGCCGCGGCTGCCGCCGGTGACCAGTGCGACGGAGTCCTTGATCGAGGTCATGTGCATCTCCAGACAGGCGGGAAACCGATCGGTTTCCAACGACTCCTCCGTACGGTAAACCGATCGGTTTCGCAGCGCAAGCTCGCTGGGAGCGCGGGCGCGAGATCCACCTGGGGGGGAGGGCCGGTCACCGTCGATCATCCGGCGCATGCCCAGTGAGAAGGCCGGGCCCGGCCTCACCGGGCGGGAAGGGCGGGAAGGGCGGGGAACGACCCGAGCGCATGGATTCACCGTTCCCCGCCCCCGGCGCGTCGGCCCGCCTCGTCACGGACACGGAGGGACGACCCGGCGACCGGTCGGACGAAGCATCGACTCACCGATCTTGTTCCGACCATCCGACGCCGACGGCGCGCAGTCCACCGGAGCCGGTCCGGCCGGGTGACGGAACGACGCCAGGCATGCCAGAACGGGCCGTTCGGGTGGCGCCCGGCCGGGCGTCGTCGCCCTCGCAAGGGCCCGGAACTCGTGACGCACACCCGGTAGTTGATATGGGAAGCTTTGGCCAACCGTCTGCGGGACCGAGGCCGTGACGGTCGTGGAGAGGAGTTCAGCGTGACTCAGGACGGCGGCCAGGCCGTGCACATCGACACCAGCAAGCCGCATCCCGCACGGATCTACGACTACCTCCTGGGCGGCAAGGACAACTACGAGGTGGACCAGGTGGCGGCCGACCAACTGGCCGCGGCGGCGCCCGAGGTGTGGATCTCCGTGCGGGCCAACCGCGCGTTCCTGCAGCGTGCGGTCCGGTACGTGATCGGCAGCGGTGTCCGTCAGGTCCTGGACGTCGGTACCGGGCTGCCCACCTCCCCGAACGTGCACGAGGTCGCCCAGGAGCTGGCGCCGGATGTGCGCGTCGCCTACGTCGACAACGACCCGATCGTGAAGGCGCACGGCGACGCGCTGCTCAACCGGGCCGGCACGACCAGCATCGTCCTGGCGGACCTGCGCGAGCCGCAGTCCATCGTCGACCACCCCGAGGTGCGCCGGGTCATCGACTTCGGCCGGCCGGTCGCCCTGTTCCTCGTCGCCGTCCTCCACTTCCTCCGCGACGCGGACGAGCCCGGGCGCGTCGTGGCCACCCTGCGCGACGCGCTTCCGCCCGGCAGCTTCCTGGTGCTCTCCCACGCCACCGGTGACTTCGCCGACGACCGCAGCGAGGCCGAGGCCGTCTACGACAACGCGTCCGCCAGCATGAACCTGCGCTCCCGCGACCAGGTCGAACGCTTCTTCGACGGCTTCGAGCTGGTGGAGCCGGGGCTGGTCCAGGTTCCGTTCTGGCGCCCGGACACCACGCCCCCGGCGGGTTCCGAGGAGATCGGCTTCTACGGCGCAGTGGGCCGCAAGACGGGCTGATCCGGCTCTCCGGCACAGGCCTCGGCGCGCGGGTTTTCACCGGCCCTCCACTCAATGTGCTCGGCGCTGCCGCCCCCGAGCCGGAGGGGCGCGCGGCCCGCGCCGACGCGGGCCGCGCCTGGTGGGGGTCGCGGGTTGGTGCGACGCTGGTGGGGAGGGCTGTGCCGAGGGGCATCCTGGAGGGCCCATGGGACGCGACGTCCCGGCGCTCGTCTTCACCCGCGAGGACCGCCGCCGGTACCGGATCAAGATGCAGGCGTGCCTGGACGCGCTGGCGCAGATGCTGCGCGAGTCACGGTTCGAGTCCGAGCGGCCGCAGGTCGGTCTGGAGATCGAGCTGAACCTGGTCGGCGCCGACGCCGAGCCGGCGATGCGCAACACCGAGGCGCTGAAGGCGATCTCCGACCCCGCCTGGTCCACGGAACTGGGCCGGTTCAACCTGGAGATCAACGTGCCGCCCAGGCGGCTGACGGCGGGCGGACCCGACGCGTGGGAGTCGGAGATCCGCGCCGCGCTCAACCACGCCGACGAGCGGGCCAGGTCGATCGGCACCCGGCTGATCATGATCGGTATCCTGCCCACCCTGCGCCAGGCGGACATCGGCGGGGAGACCCTGTCGGAGAACCCGCGCTACCAGCTCCTCAACGACCAGATCTTCGCGGCCCGCGGCGAGGACCTGCGCATCGAGGTGGACGGCGTGGACCGGCTGCGCACCTACGCGGACACCATCACCCCGGAGGCGGCCTGCACCAGCACCCAGTTCCATCTCCAGGTGTCCCCGGAGGAGTTCGCGCCCTACTGGAACGCGGCACAGGCCATCGCCGGCGTCCAGGTGGCGCTGGCGGCCAACGCGCCGTTCCTGTTCGGCAAGGAGCTGTGGCACGAGACCCGTATCCCGCTGTTCGAACAGGCCACGGACACCCGCCCCGAGGAGATCAAGGTGCAGGGCGTACGGCCCCGGGTGTGGTTCGGCGAGCGGTGGATCACCAGCGTCTTCGACCTGTTCGAGGAGAACCTGCGGTATTTCCCCGCCCTCCTGCCGCTGTGCGACGAGCAGGACCCGAGGGAGACGCTGGACCGCGGCGACATCCCCGAACTCGGTGAGCTGACGCTGCACAACGGCACGATCTACCGCTGGAACCGCCCGGTGTACGCCGTCTCGCACGACGTCCCGCACATCCGGGTGGAGAACCGGGTGCTGCCCGCCGGCCCGACCGTCGCCGACACCCTCGCCAACGGCGCGTTCTACTACGGCCTGACCCGGGCGCTGGTGGAGGAGGACCGGCCGGTGTGGTCGCGGATGTCGTTCGCGGCCGCCGAGGACAATCTGCACACCGCCGCCCGGCACGGCATCGACGCCCTGCTGTACTGGCCGGGGACGGGCGAGGTGCCCGCGTCCGAACTGGTCCTGCGCAGGCTGCTGCCGCTCGCGCACCGGGGTCTTGAGCGCTCCGGCATGGACGACGCGTGGCGGGAGCCGCTGCTCGGCATCATCGAGCAGCGCTGTGTGGCGGCACGCAACGGCGCCCTGTGGCAGAAGGAGATGTTCCACCGCCTCGACGCCACCACGCACGCCGGGCGCCACGAATCCCTGCGGCAGATGACCCAGTTGTACATCGACTACATGCACCTCAACGCGCCGGTCCACACCTGGCCGGTGGACTGACCCGGCTCGCCCGCGCCCGACTGGCGGTTCCCACGCGCGGCCGAAGACTCGCGGTTCCCGCCGAACTCTCCTCGCCCGGGTCCTACCCCTAAGACCCCGCCGCCCGCTCGCGCTCCGCGCCGGGACACGGCGGAGCGTCCGGAAGGTGGGCCTTCGCCCATGAGGCCAGTTCCCGCAGCGCCGGCTCCAGGGCTGCCCCCGCCTCGGTCAGCCGGTAGGACACGCGCAGCGGCGGCCCCTCGTCGACCTCGCGGAGCACGAGTCCGGCCGCGCCGAGTTCCGCGAGCCGGTCGGACAGCATGCGCTCACTGATGCCCGGAATGGCCCGGCGCAGGTCGGCGAAGTGTGCGGGCTGCTCCACCAGGACGGCCACGATCGGCCCGCTCCAGCGCTTCCCGAGCAGCTGGAAGACCCGGGTGATGCCCTCGTCCACCCGTTTGCACGCCGCCCCGTCGTGGGTCACGTCCGCCGTCATGTGAGCAGGGTACTACTTCGCCGTAGGGGGATGAAAAAAAGTAAGTCCCTGTGTTAAAGATAGTCGGGTACCAAACCTCAGCCATCCTTGGAGTCTCCATGGCAACCCTGCTGCACATCGACTCGTCCGTGTTCCCGGCCGAGGCCTCGGCCTCGCGTGCCGTGACGGAGGCCTTCCGCACGCACTGGCAGGAGCAGCACCCCGCGGGGACGGTCGTCTACCGCGATCTCGCGGCGCAGCCCGTCCCGCACATCACGGCCGCCGCACACACCGCCGGCTTCGCCGACCCCGCCTCGCACACGCCGGAGCAGGCCACGGCCTTCGCCGAGCGCGTCAAGCTGATAGAAGAGCTGGAGCAGGCCGACGCCGTGCTGATCGGCGCCCCGATGTACAACTTCTCGATCCCCTCGACCCTCAAGGCCTGGCTGGACAACGTGGTCCTCATCGGCCGCACCGCGGGCGAGACCCAGTCCGCCAAGGGCACCCCGGTGACCGTCGTCGCCAGCCGGGGCGGGGCGTACGGGCCGGGCACCCCGCGCGAGGGGTACGAGTACGTACAGACCTACCTCAAGGCCGTACTCGGCGACGCCCTCGCCCTGGACGTCGACTTCATCGTCCCGGAGCTGACCATGGCCCCGCAGAACCCGGCGATGGCCGAGCTGGTCCCGCTGTACCAGGCCTCCCGTGACCGCGCGTTCGAGGAGGCCGCCGAGAAGGCCAAGCAGCTCGCCGCGCGCCTCGCGGCCTGAGTCGACCCGTTCCGGCCCGGGCGCCGCCTCGGCGCGGTGCCCGGGCAGCGGCACGTCTGCGGGTGCCGGCCACGCCGGTCGGCGGGCATCCCGCGACGGTGCGCCTCAATACCGGTGTAGCACCGCCGAAGCCCTGCCCCGATGACCCGATGACCCGTCCATCGTTTGCGGATGTACCGTACAACGACCTGCGCGTCACCCCGAGCGCTCGGACACCGTGAGGAGAGGCACCCGTTGGCCGCCAGCTACTTCGAGCGCATAGACCGGCATCGCTACAAGCCCACCCCGCACGCGAGCGGCGCGTGGGACACCGACGAGATGCACTTCAGCCCGCTCGGCGGACTCGTGGTCCACGCGATCGACCAGTACCGCGCCGAGCGCCCGCCGAGCGGACTGCTGCTGTCCAGGATCAGCTTCGACATCCTCGGGCGGATCGCCCTGGACGAGTGCGAGATCCAGGTGGAGTCGATCCGGCCCGGCCGCACCATCGAGCTGCTCGAAGCGGTCGTACGCATCGCGGACCGGCCGGTGGTCCGGGCCCGGGCCTGGCTGCTCACCGCGGTGGACACCGGCGCCGTGGCCGGCGGCGCCGACGCGCGCCTCGCGCCGCCGGACGGGCTCGCCGGTCAGTCGCTGGGCGCCGTCTGGCCCGGCGGTCACTGCGCGTCCGTCGAGGTACGCCCGGTCACCCCCTCCCAGCCGGGCCGGGCCACGGTCTGGATCTCCACGGACCTCGACCTCGTCGCCGGCGAACCGAGCAGCTCCCTCGCCTCCTACGTCGCCCTCGTCGACACCGCCAACGGCATCGCCGTGCGCCGGTCGCCGACCGAGTGGATGTTCCCCAACGTCGACCTCACGATCCATCTGCACCGGCAGCCGCAGGGCCGCTGGCTCGGCCTGGACACCGCGGTCACCTTCGGCCCGACCGGGCAGGGCCTCACCAGCAGCGTGCTCCACGACGTCCACGGCCCGGTCGGCCAGGCCGAACAGCTCCTCACGGTGCGCCCACTGCCCGGCCGGTGACCTTCGCCGCGCATCGCCGGACGCCTGTCAGGGATCGATGTTCCATCGCTCGGGAAGGTCGGCGTCGCAGAACACGCAGACGAAATGGCCGTCCCGGACGATGTTGTGCTGCCCGCACGTGAGACACCGTCGGAAGATCACCTCATGGGTGAAGCGTCCGGGATGGCCGAGCCCGGCGCGGTCCAGGGCCCCGGCCACCGGCGGCCATGACCGACGTCCGGGCAGTAGCCCGTCGACTGGTTGCTCACCTCCCGCACTACCCAGCGCCCGGCGTCCTCGCGAAAGCTGATCTCTCCCGCACTCAGCACCGGCTCCCCGCCCGCGCAGGCGACGTGTTCGGACCGGCGCGGCGCCAGCCGCAGGACGCCGTCCACGCGGACGACGAAGGTGAACGGTTCGGCCAGCTCTTCGCGGGACCTGCCCGCGGCCCAGTCCGCGAACTCGCCCGCCGTACGGACGTCGGCGCCGCTGCCTCCCGGCCGGATCCCGGCCTTCACGTCCTCGGGACCGACATACCGATAACTCCGCCCGCTCCGCCCCGACGCGTTCATGCGAGTCACCGTGCGCCCCGCACTCGGTGATCACCGGCGTCCTGCGCCCCGGCGGCACCCTCACCGCGCGTCGCCCCGACCGAGGCCAGCCCCACCGCCGCAATCCCCGCCCACTGGGGCACCGCGAGGTGCTGGCCGAGGAAGAGCAGGCCTATGAGCGCGCCGATCGCCGGTTCCAGGCTCGTCAGCACGCCGAACACGCGCGGGGTGAGGCGGCGCAGTGCCTCCAGTTGGCAGGTGTACGGCACGACACTGGAGAGCACGGCGACCGCCGCGGCCACGGCAAGCGTGGCGGGATCCAGAAGTCGGGTGCCCGCCTGGGCGATGCCGTACGGAAGGCTGAGCAGCGCTCCCCAGGTCACGGCCAGCGCGAGGCCGCCGCCGTCCGGGCCGCGTTCGGCCAGTCGCTTGCCGGTCAGGATGTAGCCGCCCCAGCAGCATCCGGCGCCGGCGGCGCAGACGACGCCGGCCGCGTCCAGGGCCGTACCGGTGCCGCCGAGCAGGAGGACGCCGGTGGCGGCGAGGCCTGCCCACACCAGGTCGGGGGCGCGGCGGGAGCCGCACAGGGCGATGGCGAAGGGGCCGAGCAACTCCAGGGTGGTGGCGGCGCCCAAGGGCAGCCGGGCGACCGCCTCGTAGTACGCCAGATGGTGCGCGGCGAGCAGGGTTCCGGCGGCCGCGGCGATCCCGAGCGTGGTCCGGTCGCCGCGGATCCGGGGCCGCCACAGCGCGGTGAGGACGAGCGCGGCGACGGCCAGCCGCAGGGTCACCACGCCGGCCGGTCCCACCACAGGGTAGAGGCCGGTCGCCAGCGCGGCGCCGCCCTGCAGGCCGAGGATCCCGCCGAGGACGAGCCCGGGGGCCGGTACGGCGCCGAGTCCCCGGCCGACGGCGAGTGCGGCGCGGGCACGAGGGGTCAGGCACTGGCTGATGGTCATCGGCTCCCGGTACGACGTTCCTCGCACCCTAGGGCGACGGCCCGTCGGTGATCAACGGTGGGCGCATGGCCGGGCGCTCGGCGCCGCCCTGCACTGCGCCGGCCGCCTTGGAGGACTCGCGTTCAGGCGAGGACCAGCACCAGCGGCACCCCCCGGCACGGCACCAGGCGCATGCCGTCGTGTGTGCCGGGGCGGGCGGTGCTGAGGAGTTCGCCGAAGTCCGGGCCCCTGGTGAGGGAGCCGGCCAGGTGGGCGGGGTCGGCGGAGGCGGCGACCCGGCCGCGGGCGTTGACGAGGCGGGCGGGGCGGGGCAGGCGCCGCAGGAGAGGCAGGACGGCGGTCTCGAAGTGCCGCAGGTAGACGTCGGCGGCGGCCACTCCGGCGAACCGGCCCTGGATCAGGACGGGTTCGGACAGCGTGAGGCTGTACTCGTCGGAGCAGAGGTAGTCGACGTACGGTCCGGCCACCGCCCGGCGCCCGGTGTCGCGGGGCAGCGCGAACCAGTCCCAGTGCGTGTAGTCGGAGTACGCCGACTGGCCGGGATCGAGGTCGAGGAGGAGCGGGCGCACATCGCCGTCGGCGCCGGACTGCCACCACTCCAGCCAGGCGGGTACGTCGGTCAGCAGGCCGGGGGCCGCGACGAAGCCGACACCGGAGACGAGTTCCTCGCGGGTCAGGTGAACGTGCAGTCCGGGGCGGAGCGCGGCGAGGTCGGCGCTGGCCGGCCGCCGGCCCTCGGCGGACACCCGGCCGAGCAGGGCCTCGGTCCGGGCGCGGGTGGCGGCGACCGTGTCGAAGACGGCCTCCAGCGCACCGCCGACCTGTGCGGCCACCCACATCTCCGTGTCCGGGTCGACAGTGGCGAGCCCGGGGCTCCAGCCCATCGTGTCCTCCAGCGGACGGGGCACCTGACGCGGCGCGTTCAGAGGGTGAGCCGTACGGCGACGAGCCGCGCCGTCGACTCCCTGACGCACCGCTCGGCCAGCGTGCCGGCCGTTTCGTGGGCCCCATCTTGCACGGCGGAGATTACGGAGCGGTGACGCTCCGCAACTTCTTCACGATATGCGTCGTCGGCCAGGACCAGGCACAGCAGAGCGCCGATCTCGCTCTGCAGGGCGACCTGTTCGCGGGTGAGCCGGGCGGACTGGGCGGCCGCCGCGAGTTCCACGTGGAAGCGGCCGTACAGCCGGCTGCGTGTCGCCGCGTCCTCGGCCCGGCTCAACTCCCCTGCCGTCCGGCGGAGTTGGGAAAGGTCCTCGGGTTCGGTGCGCTGTGCGGCGAGCCGCGCGGCGGCGCCGGACAGGGCGGCCCAGTGATCGCCGAGGTCGCGCAGCTCCTCGGTGCTCCAGCCGCGCAGCCGTGCCTTGAGCCGGTCGTCGGCGGGGACTTCGGGCAGGGAGACGAAGCTGCCGCCGCCGCGGCCCCGGCGGGTGGTGACCAGGCCCTGTTGCCGCAGGGCCATGAGCGCCTCGCGCAGGGTGACGGTGGAGACGCCGAGCTGTCCGGCCAGCTCGGTCTCGCCGGGCAGCTGCTCGCCGTCGGCGAGGAGGCCCAGCTCGATGGCGTCGCCGATGCGGCGGACGACCGCGTCCACGCGGGCCCGGTTGTCCACCGGGCTGAAGACGGCCCGGCGGGCGCCGCCCTCGATCTCGTGCTGCCTCACGGCCATCACCTCGTGCATTGACTCAAGCTTTACCCTGGGGGCCCCTTGAGCTTAGAACTATGACTTCATATTTTTACCGTCAAGCGTTTCAACGCACAGCGCGCCAGAAAGGTTCCCCTATGCAGGGAATTGCGATCCGGCTGCAGGACCTGCGGAAGTCCTTCGGTGAGACGACCGCCGTGGCCGGAGTCGACCTGGAGATCCGGGACGGGGAGTTCTTCTCCATGCTCGGCCCGTCCGGGTCCGGCAAGACGACGGTCCTCCGGCTGGTCGCCGGGTTCGAGACACCGGACCAGGGCCGGATAGAACTCGCCGGCCAGGAGGTCACCGGCCTCGCCCCGTTCGAGCGGGACGTGCACACGGTGTTCCAGGACTACGCCCTGTTCCCGCACATGACGGTCGAGCAGAACGTCGCCTACGGGCTGAAGGTCCGCAGGGTGCCGAAGGCCGAGCGGCTCGTGCGCGCCCGCAAGGCCCTCGCCGAGGTCCGCCTCGAGGGCTACGGTCAGCGGCGCCCGGCCCAGCTCTCCGGCGGGCAGCGCCAGCGCGTCGCCCTCGCCCGCGCGCTCGTCGGCCGGCCCCGGGTGCTGCTGCTGGACGAGCCCCTCGGCGCCCTCGACCTGAAACTGCGTCAGCAGATGCAGGTAGAACTGAAGGCGATCCAGCGGGAGGTGGGCATCACCTTCGTCTTCGTCACCCACGACCAGGAGGAGGCCCTGACGATGAGCGACCGCATCGCCGTCTTCGACCAGGGCCGCATCGCCCAGGTCGGCACGCCCGCCGAGATCTACGAGCGTCCCGCGACGCCCTTCGTCGCCTCCTTCGTCGGCACCTCGAACCTGCTCGACGGCGAGGCGGCCCACCGGATCGTCGGTACCCCGGGCACCTACAACATCCGGCCGGAGAAGATCCGCGTCCTGAAGGAGTCCGCCGACGCGGACGAGCCGGAGCACACCAGCGCCGTCGGCACCGTCGCCGAAGTCGTCTACCTGGGCGACGCGACGCGCTTCCTGGTCGACCTCGACGGCGGCGGCCGGCTCACCGCGCTGCAGCAGAACCTGGAGACCTCCTCCGAGGACGTCGCCGCGCTGCGCGGCACCCGGGTGCGCCTGACCTGGCACCGCCGGCACGCCGTCCGGCTGCCCTCCTGACCTCTTTCCCGCCCCTACATCCCCTGGAGAACGCCGTGCGTCCCACCCGTACCCTGCGCGCCGCCGCCTGTGCCGCCGCGCTGCTGCTCGCCGCCGCCTGCGACTCCTCCGGGTCGGGCGGTTCGTCCGCCACCGGGCTCAACCCGCCCCACCTCAAGGCCCCCACGAAGCTGGGCAAGACGGAGGGCCAGGTCAATCTGATCGCCTGGGCCGGCTATGTGGAGGACGGCTCCAACGACCCCAAGACCGACTGGGTCCACCCCTTCGAGAAGCAGACCGGCTGCCAGGTCCACTCCAAGGTCGCCGCCAGCTCGGACGAGATGGTCAAGCTGATGAAGACCGGCGAGTACGACGCCGTCTCGGCCTCCGGCGACGCCTCCCTGCGCCTGATCGCCTCCGGCGACGCGGCCCCCGTCAACACCTCCCTGGTGCCCAACTACAAGGACATCTTCGCCGGGCTCAAGAACGGCCCCTGGAACTCCGTGAAGGGGCAGATGTACGGCATCCCGCACGGCCGGGGCGCCAACCTGCTGATGTACAACACCGAGAAGGTCAACCCCGCGCCCACCTCCTGGTCCGCCGTCTTCGGCGACGCCGCGCGGTACAAGGGGCACGTCACCGCGTACGACTCGCCGATCTACATCGCCGACGCGGCGCTCTACCTCAAGGCCACCAAGCCGGAGTTGAAGATCAAGGACCCGTACGCGCTCGACCAGAAGCAGTTCGACGCGGCGGTGGCGCTGCTCAAGCAGCAGAACAAGAACGTGGGCGAGTACTGGAGCGACTACCTGAAGGAGGTCTCCGCCTTCAAGAGCGGCGAC
Source organism: Streptomyces sp. NPDC007189 (assembly GCF_040703635.1). Taxonomy (NCBI): domain Bacteria; kingdom Bacillati; phylum Actinomycetota; class Actinomycetes; order Kitasatosporales; family Streptomycetaceae; genus Streptomyces; species Streptomyces sp. NPDC007189. The sequence continues at coordinate 195,967 of NZ_JBEYEY010000010.1, read as the reverse complement.
TCGGTGGTCGGCACCACCTGGCAGGTCATCGCGAACCTCGCCTCCTCCGAGGGCGCGAAGGTGAAGGCGCTGGTGCCGAAGGAGGGCTCGACCGGCTGGTCCGACACGTGGATGGTGTACAGCAAGGCCAAGCACCCCAACTGCGCGTACCAGTGGCTGAACTGGATCGTCTCGCCCAAGGTCAACGCCCAGGTCGCCGAGTACTTCGGCGAGGCGCCGGCCAACTCCAAGGCCTGCGCCGAGACCAGCGACAAGAACTTCTGCACGGTCTACCACGCGGCCGACGAGAACTACTGGAAGAGGATCGCCTTCTGGAACACGCCCATCGAGCAGTGCCTGGACGGCCGCAAGGACGTGAAGTGCGTGCCGTACGCCAAGTGGGTGCAGGCCTGGACCGAGATCAAGGGCTGAACCGTGACGACCCACGCGACGACCGCCGCCGGCCGGGGAACCGTCCGGCGGCTCGCCGGAAGCCTGCACCGCAGGCCCCGGCTGCGGCTGACGCTGCTGCTCACCGCCCCGCTGCTGTGGCTGGCCGTGCTCTACCTCGGCTCTCTGACGGTCCTGTTCGTCTCCGCGTTCTGGACCACGAACTCCTTCACCTCCGAGGTGGTGAAGGTCTGGTCGACGGACAACTTCCGCGAGCTGTTCACCACGCCCGTCTTCCGCCAGGTGATCCTGCGCAGTGTCGGGGTGGCGCTCGCGGTGACCGTGCTGTGCGCGGTGATCGCCTTCCCGGTGGCCTTCTACACCGCGCGGGTGGCCCGGCCGCGGTGGCGCCCGCTGCTGGTGGTGGCCATCCTGACCCCGCTGTGGGCGAGTTACCTGGTCAAGGTGTACGCCTGGCGGCTGATCCTGTCCGAGGGCGGCCTCGCCGACTGGATGCTGGCGCCGTTCGGGCTGAGCGGCCCCGGCTTCGGCCTGCCGGCCACCGTGCTCACCCTGACGTACCTGTGGCTGCCGTACATGATCCTGCCGATCCACACGGCCCTGGAGCAGCTGCCGGCGAACCTGCTCGATGCCTCGGCCGATCTCGGGGCGCGGGCCGGGCGGACGTTCCGCTCGGTGGTCCTGCCGATGGTGCTGCCCTCGGTCGCGGCCGGCTCGGTGTTCACCTTCTCGCTGAGCCTCGGCGACTACATCACCGTGCAGATCGTCGGCGGCAAGACGCAGCTGATCGGCAATCTCGTGTACTCCAACATCGAGCTCAACCTGCCCATGGCCGCCGCGCTGGGCACCGTGCCCGTCGTCGTGATCGTCCTGTATCTGCTGGCGATCCGCCGCACCGGCGCCCTGAACAGCCTGTAGGACCTGGAGGAGAACAGCGCCATGCATCTCAGCCGCACCGCGCGCATCGCCCTGCGCATCGGCGCCGGGCTCGGCTTCGCGGTGATCTACGTCCCGCTGCTGCTGGTCCTCGTGAACTCGCTGAACCCCGACCGCAGCGCGAGCTGGCCGCCGCCCGGGCTGACCTGGCACTGGTGGTCGGTGGCCGCACACAACGCGGGGGCCCGGCAGGCGCTGTGGGTGTCGGTGAAGGCGGGGCTGGGGGCGACCGCGATCGCGCTGGTCCTCGGCACGCTCATCGCGTTCGCGGTGGCCCGGCACCGCTTCTTCGGCCGTGACACGGTGTCGTTCATCGTGGTCCTGCCGATCGCGCTGCCCGGCATCGTCACCGGCATCGCCCTCAACTCCGCCTTCGGCACCGTGCTGGAGCCGCTCGGCGTCGGGCTCGGGCTGTTCACGGTGATCGTCGGCCATGCCACGTTCTGCATCGTGATCGTCTTCAACAACGTGGTGGCCCGGCTGCGCCGTACGGCGGCCTCGTACGAGGAGGCGGCCATGGATCTCGGCGCGAGCACCTTCCGGGCCTTCGCGGACGTCACCTTCCCGCTGGTCCGCTCCGCACTGCTGGCCGGCGGCCTGCTCGCCTTCGCCCTGTCCTTCGACGAGATCGTGGTCACCACGTTCACCGCGGGTCCCGGCATCGAGACCCTCCCGATCTGGATCTTCGACAACATGACACGGCCCCAGCAGGCGCCAGTGGTGAACGTGGTGGCCGCGGTGCTGGTCCTGCTGTCGGTGATCCCGATCTACGTCGCCCAGCGGCTGTCCGCCGACACGGCGACCTCGAGCCGGGTCTGACACCCTGAACGGCGGAGGAAAGGGGGACGCGTGAACACAGGGGATGCCGCCTGCCCGGCGCGGGCGGTGCGCGCGGCGTACGAGGCGGCCTCGGCGGTCGTCGCCGCTCTGGGTGAGGAGGAGTCGTGGCTGCCGACCGGCTGCACCGGCTGGGCGGTGCGTGACCTCGTCTTCCACTGCGTGGCCGACGCCCAGCGCGCGCTGGTGGCCCTGCACACGCCCTCGCCGGAGCCGGTGGACCGGGACGCGGTGACCTACTGGCAGGACTGGGAGCCGAACACCACCGGGGCGGCGAACGGCCGGCGCTGGGTGCGGGTGAACGGGAGCATGTTCCTCGACTTCCGTCAGCTCCAGGGCCTGTACCTGGAGACGGTGGCGGCGGCCGCGCACGCGGCGCAGACGGCCGATCCCGCGCAGCACGTCGGCACGCAGGGGCACGTACTGACGGCCGGGGACCTGATGACGACCCTCGCGGTGGAGGCGACGGTCCACCATCTGGACCTGACCGTCCGGCTGCCGCACGCCCCGGGACCGGCTCCCGAGGGGCTGGCCGCCGTCCGCGCCACCCTGGACGGTCTGCTCGGCCGGCCGGCGCTTCCGGAGTGGAGCGACGAGCACTACGCGCGCGTGGGCACCGGCAGGGCGCGGCTCACCGACGCCGAACGCGCGGCGCTGGGCCCGGCGGCGGACCGCTTCCCGCTGTTCGGCTGAGCCCCGCCCGGCGCCGCTCGACACACCCAACACGGGGACACGGGCGGGCGACTCCTGCGCGGTGCGGGGCCCGGCGCCCGGGTTTTTGCGACCCTGCGCCCCATGCACACCCCACCGAGCATCAACAGTTACGTCGACCGCGTCACAGCCGGGCCCGGCGGAGCGATGACCGACGAGGTCGGCGTCATCACCGGCGACCTGACCGTCGCGACCATCCTGCTGTCCGACGGCCACAGCGTGCGCGTCGCCATCCAGCACACCGGTGGCGACACCTGGTACACCCTCGCCGGCAGCCCCGCGCCCGTGCCCGCCGGGCAACTCGCCGCCTACCACCGGGACCTGCTGGGCCGTATCCGCCGGGGAGGCGGCACCCGCGCCACCTGAGCGGCCACTTCGGAGGGCAGGGCCGACCAGGAGGCGGCCTGGTCACGACCCGGACCGCCTCCGGACCCTGCCCTCAACTCCCTTACCGCGTGCGCCGCTTGGCTCCCCATGAACGGGCAAAAGGCTGCTCCCGCACCTTGACCCCGGTTTGGTCCAGACCAATCATGGCCTAGCCCCATCGCCCCGGCCGGGCCGCCCTGCGTCGTTCGCAACCCGGGAGTACCCGATGACACGTCCGAGACCCGTACGCGCCCTGCTCGCGGGCATGGCCACCCTGGCCGCCTCCGCGGGGCTCGCCCTCGGAGCAGGGGGCACCGCGCACGCGGCGACCCCGCTGCCCGCGCACGTCTTCGCGCCCTACTTCGAGGCCTACAACGGCGACAGCCCCGCCGCGCTCTCCCAGGCCTCCGGCGCCAAGTACCTGACCATGGCCTTCCTCCAGGCCGACAAGAAGGGCTCCTGCACCCCGTACTGGAACGGCGACACCGGCACCCCCGTCAGCTCCTCCGTCTTCGGCGCCGACTTCGGCACCATCCGCTCGCGCGGCGGTGACGTCATCCCCTCCCTCGGCGGCTACGCGGCCGACAACGGCGGCACCGAGATCGCCGACAGCTGCACGAACGTCGACTCCATCGCCGCCGCCTACGAGAAGATCATCACCACCTACGACGTCTCCCGGCTCGACATGGACGTCGAGGACAACTCCCTCACGAACACCGCCGGCATCGACCGCCGCAACCAGGCCATCAAGAAGGTCGAGGACTGGGCCGCCGCCAACGGCCGCTCGGTGCAGTTCTCCTACACCCTGCCGACCACGACGACCGGGCTCGCCGACAGCGGCCTCGCCGTGCTGCGCAGCGCGAAGAACGCGGGCGCGAGGATCGACGTCGTCAACATCATGACGTTCGACTACTACGACGGCGCCACCCACCACATGGCAACGGACACCGAGACCGCCGCCAGTGGACTGCACGACCAACTGGCGGGTCTTTACCCCAACCTGTCGGACAGTCAGCTGTGGAACACGATCGGCGTGACCGAGATGCCCGGCGTGGACGACTACGGCCCGGCGGAGACCTTCACCACCGCCGACGCCACAAGCGTGTACGACTGGGCGGTCGCCAAGGGCATCAACACCCTCTCCTTCTGGGCCCTGCAGCGCGACAACGGCGGCTGCCCCGGCGGCAGCGCCTCCGACACCTGCTCCGGCATCGCCCAGGACACCTGGTACTTCACGCACACCTTCGCGCCGTTCAGCGGCGGTACGACGACCCCGCCCGCGAACGACTTCTCCGTGTCCCTCTCTCCCGCCACCGCCTCGGTCGACCCCGGCGGCAGCGCGTCCGCGACGGTGAAGACCTCGGTGACCTCCGGCAGCGCCCAGACGGTCGCGCTGACGGTGAGCGGCGCGCCGAGCGGGGTCACAGCCTCCCTCAGCCCGGCCTCGGTGACCGCGGGCGGCACCTCCACGCTCACCGTGAAGACGGCCGCCGGCACCGCACCCGGCACCTACACCCTCACCGTGACCGGCACGGCGGGCTCCGCCCGGCACAGCGCCGCGCTCACCCTGACCGTCAAGGGGTCCGGCGGTACGGCCGTCCTCACCAACGGCGACTTCGAGACGGGCTCGCTCACCGGGTGGACCTGTGACAGCGGGGCCACGGTGGTCTCCTCCTCCGTGCACGGCGGCTCCCACGCGCTGAAGACCGCGCCCTCCGCCGCGCAGACGGGCCAGTGCGCGCAGACCCTGACCCTGAAGGCCAACACCTCGTACACCCTGAGCGGCTGGGTGCAGGGGCCGTACGCCTATCTCGGCGTGAGCGGAGGCGCGACGGCCAGCACCTGGACCTCGTCCTCGTCGTGGTCGAAGCTGACGGTCCCCTTCACGACCGGCGCCTCGGGCACGGTCACGGTGTACGTCCACGGCTGGTACGGCCAGGGCGCGGTCTACGCCGACGACCTGACCCTGAGCTGATCCACCGGCCGGCACCGGCGCCCCGCTCGATGATCAACGGGCGGGGCGCCGCTGCCGTCCGAAAACACGTCGTCCCCCACGGCGCCGCCGGCTCTTCTTCGCCCGCACGACGGAATGATCAGCGCCCGGCCGGTCTCCTGCCCCGGGCCGCACCCGGCACACGGGCGTCCCCTTCCGTAGGCTGAGAAGTCCCGAACCTCCTCCTGGAGGCCTCCGGCGCAGGCAGGAGACGGTCGTGATCGAACTGGCCGCGGTGTTCGCCGTCGCGGGCGCGGCGAGCAACGCCGTGGGTACCGCCTTTCAGCGCAGGGCCGCCTCGACGAGCAGCCGCAGCGGGTTCCGGCTGCTCGCGGAGCTGGCGCGCCGGCCCTTCTGGATGATCGGTATGTGCGGTGTGATCTGCGCGGCGCTGTTCCAGAGCCTGGCCCTGGTCAACGGCCCGCTCGCGCTGGTCCAGCCGCTGTTCATCCTGGAGCTGCCGTTCGCGCTGCTCGTCGCCGCCCCGCTGATGCACAAGCGGTTGCCGCGCTCGGGCTGGTGGGGCGTCGGCGGCTGCGTGGCGGGCCTCGCGGTCCTGCTCATCGCCGCCGCCCCGCACGGCGCCGGCGCTCATGCCCCGCTCACCCGCTGGGTGCCGGCCCTGTGTCTGTGCCTCGGCGCGATGGCCGCGGCCGTACTCCTGGCAGGCCGGGGCGGCGCGCCTGCCCGGCGCGCCGCGCTGCTGGCAGCCGCCTCCGCCACGGGCAACGCACTGACCGCCGCCCTGCTGAAGTCGGCCAGCGGCACCTTCGCCGACCGCGGCTTCACGGCGTTCCTGGGCGCCTGGCAGACGTACGCCTTCGCGCTCACCGGTGTCGCCGCCGTGGTCCTGCTGGAGAACGCCCTCCAGGCCGGTCCGCTGGCCGCCGCGCAGCCGGCGCTGACCATCGGCGACGCGGTGGTGAGCCTGACACTCGGCATCGCCCTGTTCGGGGAGCACATCCGCACCGGCTGGTGGCTCGTACCGGAGGTGTGCGGCGGCCTGCTGATCGTCGTGGGCGTGCTGGTGCTCAGCCGGGCGGTCCAGCACATCGCCGTGGTACCGGCCGCGCCGAAACAGCGGCACGCCGAGACGTGAGCGGACGCGGCGAGCTCCCAGTGACCGTCACCGGGTAAGGGGCGCACGGCGCCTCGGTGGGCCGTACGGGTGGCGAAGCGGTCTTTGACACCCTTTTTGCGCGCCACACCGACCCCGACTAACCAGTTTGTATATTTATCGCCCCTATGGTGCGAGATGTCGGCAGGAACGTTGAGGGGGCGCACAACGCGTCGTGGCAGGGCGCGGGTTGGGATGGCGATGACGGGAATCAGCCGCCGGAGTGTGGCACGCCTCGGTCTCGGCGCGGGCATCGGCGTGGCCGCCGCCTCGCTCGCCGCGTGCGGAGGACAGGACGAGGACAACGGCTCACCCGGAAGCCCGCACCAGCAGGGCGCGCCCCGGGTGATCCGGCTCATCGGGGACGGCTCGACGGCGTACACCGGACGCCAGCCGCGCCAGCCGGCCTCGCCGCTGCCCCTGGAACCGGGTGAGACCCCGCCGCAGTTCGTGGTGTTCTCCTGGGACGGCGCCGGAGAGCTGGGCACCGGCCTGTTCCCGCGCTTCCTGCGACTCGCCCGCGACCACGGCGCGCACATGACCTTCTTCCTGTCGGGCCTGTACCTGCTGCCCGAGGAGAAGAAGCGGATCTACGACCCGCCGAACAACCCGGTCGGCGCCTCCGACATCGGCTACCTCACCGACGGCCACCTCAAGACGACGCTGACCTACGTCCGCCAGGCCTGGCTGGAGGGCCACGAGATCGGCACGCACTTCAACGGGCACTTCTGCAGCGGACCGGGATCGGTGGCCAACTGGACTCCGGCGCAGTGGCGTTCGGAGATCGAGCAGGCACGGGCCTTCGTCAAGACGTGGCGCACCAACACCGGCTGGCACGACGAACCGTCGCTGCCCTTCGACTACGACAAGGAACTCGTGGGCGGCCGCACCCCATGCCTGCTCGGGCAGGCGAACCTGCTGCCGGCCGCGCGGGAACTCGGCTGGCGCTACGACGCCTCGTCGCCGGGCGGACTGCAGCGCTGGCCCCGGAAACGGAACGGCATCTGGGACCTGCCACTGCAGAGCATCCCCTTTCCGGGGCACACCTTCGAGGTGCTGTCCATGGACTACAACATGCTGGCGAACCAGTCCAAGAACTCGACGCGGGCGCCCTCCTACAACTACCCCTACTGGCGGGCCCAGGCGACACAGTCGTATCTGGCCGGGTTCGAGCGGGCGTACCAGACCAACCGGGCTCCGCTGTTCATCGGCAACCACTTCGAGCAGTGGAACGGCGGCATCTACATGGACGCCGCCGAGGAGGCCCTGAAGCAGATCGCCGCCCGGAAGGACGTCCGGCTGGTCTCCTTCCGGCAGTTCGTCGACTGGCTCGACGCCCAGGACCCCGCGATCCTCGCGAAGCTGCGCACCCTCGAGGTCGGCCAGAAGCCGGACGGCGGCTGGAACGAGTTCCTGCGCCCGGCGAGACACGCCACCGCACAGTGATCGCCCGGTTCTCCATGTCCCGTGAGTCCGACCGTGCCGCGCCGGTTCAGCGGGCCTCCCGACGGGCGTCCACCTCGATCTCGATCTTCATGCGCGGGTCGGCGAGACCGCACTCCATCATGGTGGCGGCCGGGCGCACCTCGCCGAAGCAGCGGCGCAGCACCGGCCAGCAGGGCTCGAAGTCCGCGCGATCGGGGAGCAGATAGCGCACCCGCACCACATCGGCGAACGTGCACTTCGCCTCGGCCAGCGCCGCCCCGATGTTGCGCAGGCACTGCTCGGCCTGCTCCACCACGTCGTCCGAGATCGTCATGGTCGAGTAGTCGAACCCGGTGGTGCCGGACACATGCACCCACTCGCCCTGGACCACGGCACGGGCGTAACCGATCTGCTCCTCGAAGGTCGATCCGCTGAGGACCGCACGTCGCTCTGTCATGCGCCGAACGCTAGGTGACCCGTGCGGATACGTCTAACAAATGGACCGCCCCGACATGACCGGTGGCAGACGGTGTGCGCCCTGGTGGAGACAGGCTTGGGGGTGTCGGTGGCACCGGTGAGCATCCGCCGTATCCGGCTGAGGGGCGTGGCGTTCCACCGGATCGTCCCGGGCGGTGCGCGGACGCGGGTCGCGGTGGCATTGGGCAGGAACGACCTTGATCCGCTGGTGGCCCGGCTGCTGGAGACGATCGGCCAGGATCCGCGGCCCGGAGGGCGAGAAGGGCGTCCTTGGGGCCGCGCCGGAGGCGCCGCCGGGTCGGTCAGAGCGACGGCGTGATGAGTTCGTCGGTGACCCACTGCGCGACCTTGGCCGGGTACGGCGCCGGCAGTCCGAGGACGACGTGCCGGAAGCCGGCGTCGACCGCCTCGCGGATCGTGTGCCGGGTGTCGCCGGGCCGGTCGTAGAACACGGGCAGATGGATCGAGCGGGTGATGGCGGCGGGGTCGCGGCCGATCTCGGCGCAGTACCGGTCGAGCAGGGCGCTCCGGCTGACGAGGTCGTCGATGTCACCGCCGCCCGGGATGTTCCAGAGGTCGGCGTGTTCGGCGACGACGCGCAAGGTCGCGGAGGAACGGCCGCCGACGAGGATCGGTGGGTGGGGGCGCTGCACGGGTTTGGGGTTGCCGAAGGCTCCGGTCAGGTGGTGGTGGGTGCCGTGGAAGTCGAAGGGTTCGGTCGCCGTCCACAACCGCCGGATCACCGTGCAGGCTTCGGCGAGGCTCGCCACGGCGTGCGCGGAGTCGTGGAAGGGCAGGCCGTGCGCGTCGTACTCGCGCCGGGCCAGGGGATGGCCGGGGCGCGAGCCGACGCCGATGCCGAAGTCGAGCCGTCCGCCGGAGACGATGTCGACGGTCGCGGCGATCTTCGCGAGCAGGGCGGGCGGCCGGAACCGGTTACTGGTCACGAGCACGCCGAGGCGCAGTCGCCGGGTGTGCGCGGCGAGGGCGGAGAGCAGTGTCCAGCCTTCATACACCGGCCCGTCCGGCTCGCCGAAGATCGGCATGAGGTGGTCGAACAGCCACGCGTGCTCGATCTCCGGGATCGCGTCGGCCTCGCGCCAGACGCGCAGGAGGTCGTGGTAGCCCACCTGCGAGGGGGCGGTCATGATTCCGAACCGGGGCCGAGATGGGTGCGGCATGAGCTGGTGGTCCTTTCGGTGCGCGGACGTTGGTTCAGCCGATGGACTGCCGCTCCTACGGCGTGCGCCGGCGTCGCAGTGACGCGTCGAGCAGCGCGGGCGGGGTGTCGTGCTTCTCCTCGGGGGCCAGATCGACGCCGGGGGCCACGATCGCGTCGACGGCGTCGAGCACGTCGGCGGACAACACGGTGTCCGCGGCGGCGAGTTGGGAGTGCAGGTGGTCCAGTGTGCGCGGGCCGATGAGGGCGCTGGTCACCGCCGGGTGCGCGGTGACGAAGCCGAGCGCGAGCTGGATCATCGTCAGACCGGCCTCGTCGGCGACACGGGCCAGTTGCTCGACGGCTTCGAGTCGGGCCCGGTTGGCGGGGACGGTGAGGTCGAAGCGGTCCGGCAGGAGCGCCGAGCGGTGCGTGGTGATGTCCCGGCCGGCGCGGATCGCGCCGGACAGCCAGCCCGAGGCCAGCGGGCTCCACACGAGCACGCCGAGCCCGTACTCCTCGGTCACGGGCAGCACATGGCTCTCGACGCCGCGCTGGAGGATGGAGTAGCTGGGCTGTTCGGTGACGTACCGGCCCAGGTGGTGCTCGCGGGCGGCCCACTGCGCCTGGACGATGCGGTACGCCGGGAAGGTGGAGGAGCCGAAGTAGCGGATCTTTCCGGCCCGTTGCAGGTCGGTCAGCGCGGAGAGCGTCTCCTCGTCACTGGTGTCCGGGTCCCAGCGGTGGATCTGGTAGAGGTCGACGTGGTCGACGCCGAGGCGGCGCAGGCTGTCGTCCAGCGCGCTGACCAGCCAGCGCCGCGAACTGCCCCGGTGATTGCGCTCGTCGCCCATCGGCATGGCCGCCTTCGTCGCCAGGACGATGTCGTCGCGGCGGCCCGCGATGGCCTTGCCGACCATCTCCTCCGACTCGCCGTCCGCGTACATGTCGGCGGTGTCGATGAGGTTGATCCCGCCTTCGAGAGCGGTGTCGACGAGGGCGGTGGCCTCGTCCTGGGTGGTGCGTCCGATCCTGCCGAAGTTCATCGCGCCGAGCGCGAGAGTGCTGACCTGCACGCCGGTGCGGCCCAAGGTGCGGTACTGCATGACCGCTTCTCCTCACTGGAGACGGAGGGATATGGAGGGAGGTGGAGAGTGGAGGGCGTGGGACATGGGCGTGGCCCGCTTGGCCGCCCGGCCGCCGCTCTGACACCATGAGTAAGCGGAACGTCGTTCCGGTAGTGATTCGATTAACCGGAACATCGTTCCGCTAAAACGATACGGAACCCTGTTCCGTTTAGCAAGAGCGGCAGTGGGAGCATGCGGTGGACCAGCACGGCGATCGAGGAAGCGGCGCGGTGGACGACGGCGGCGAGAGGGCGGGGCGCGCGGCCCGAGCCAGGCGCAGCGATGCCCGGCGCAACAAGGAGACGCTGCTCGACGCGGCCGCAGCGGCCTTCGTCGCGTCGGGCGTGGAGGCACCGGTGCGTGACATCGCGGCCCGGGCCGGGGTCGGGGTCGGCACGATCTACCGCCACTTCCCGACGCGCGCGGACCTCATCATCGCGGTCTACCGGCACCAGGTGGAGAGCCTGGCCGAGGCCGGTCCCGACCTGCTGAAGACCGGCCCCAGCCCCTATGCCGCCCTCGGCCGGTGGATCGACCTGTTCGTCGATTTCCTGGTGACCAAGCACGGCCTGGCCGCCGCACTGAAGGCCGACAGCACCGGCTTCGACACGTTGCACGCCTACTTCCTCGACCGGCTGCTGCCCGTCTGCACCGAGCTGCTCGGCGCCGCTGCCGCCGCCGGCGAAATCCGCTCCGGCCTGGAGGCCGTCGAACTCCTGCACGGCGTCGGCAACCTCTGCATCGGCGCGGAGAGCGATCCCCGGTACGACGCACGACGGCTGGTGAAACTCCTGATCAGAGGACTGAGTGCCGAACACACCTCCGACGACTGACGCAGCGCTTGCCGGGCGAAGAGGGGGGCACGGGTGAGGGGGGCACGGGTGAGGGGGATCCCCTACGGCGACCCCGAGAGGGAAATGGGGGACGTCCCCCGATGTACGGGAGCCGACGACCCGTCAGGCTTGAGCCATGACGAATCACCTCCCGCGCGACGGTCGCAGGGCCAGCCGGCGACGAGCGCTCGCCGCCTGCGCCGTCTCCGCACTGTTAGGGCTGACCGCCGCTCTGCCCGCCGCCGCGGCCCCGAACGCCACCACAGCCTCCGCACCGACACCCTCGTCCGCTCGTCCCCTCTCCCTGCCTGCCCCGAGCGGCCGGTACCGGGTCGGGGAGGTGGACCTCCACCTCGTGGACCACGCACGACCCGATCCTTGGCACTCCGGACAGAGCCCGCGTGAGCTGATGGTCAGCGTGTACTACCCCGCGACACACACGGCCGCCCGGCCGGCGGCCCCGTACATGCTGCCCGCCGCGGCCGCCCACTTCGACGACGTCACAGCGAACGACTACCTCGGCCTGCACGTTCCGCCCGGCCGCGCGGACTGGGCCCGCACCGTCACCCATGTCACGCAGGGCGCCCCCGTGGCCGCCGGGCGCCCCGGGCGGCTTCCGGTGGTGCTCTACTCCCCAGGCCTGGGCGAACCCCGCACCTGGGGCACGACGCCGGCGGCCGACCTGGCCAGCCACGGCTACGCCGTCGTCACCGTCGACCACACCTATGAGTCGCCGGAGGTCCAGTTCCCGGACGGCTCGCTCGCCACCATGGTCTTGCCGTCCGATCCCGACGCCTTCCTGCGCAAGGCGCTGGCCGTCCGGGTCGCCGACACCGGCTTCGTCCTGGACCAGCTCAAGGCACTGAACGGCGGGCGCGACCCCGACGCCGAGAAGCGGCCGCTGCCGGACCGCCTGGCGGGCGCGCTGAATCTCCATGAGGTGGGCATGTTCGGCCATTCCATGGGCGGCACCGCGGCCGCGCTGTCGATGGACGCCGACCACCGGATCGCCGCGGGCCTCGACACGGACGGCAACCTGACCTATCTCGACGGCTCCCTCATGCCGGTGGCCCGGCACGGCCTCGACCGGCCCTTCCTGCTCCTGGGCAAGGACGGCGACACGGACACCGGCCCCGGCTGGCAGGCGTTCCGCGCCCACACGCCGGGGTGGAACCGCCAGCTGACCCTCCTCGGCTCGGAGCACGCCTCCTTCACCGACGCCGAGGCGCTGATACCGCAACTGGGTCTACGGCCCTCCGAACGGACCGACGACATCGGCACCATCGACCCGGCCACCGCGATACGCACGACCGAGGCCTATGTCTGCGCATACTTCGATCACTGGCTGCGAGGCCGCAGCGGGCGGCTGCTGGAGGGGCCGTCCGCGAAGTATCCGGACATGGTGTTCGTGAAGTGATCGCGGCGCCGTCGGGGAGAGCGCCGGAGCACCACACGGCTAACAGGAGGGAGCGGCGAAGCGCGTCAGCTGGTCCTTGACCCACGGATCGAACACGGCCAGGCGGTGCCGGGCCGCGGGGTCGAACGACGCCAGCTGCCCGGCGACCCACGGATCCATGCACGCGAGGCCGTGATGGCGGTGCGGGGTCGCGCCGGCGGGCGCCGTGGCGCCGATCGCGCCGTGTCCGGTCGCCCCGGGAGCTGCCGCCGCCGCGGGGCTGCCGGCGGCGAGAAGAGCACCCGTGACCATCGCGGCGGCGGCTCCGGCCGCACCCACGTTCCTTATCAGCTTCTTCATGGCCTTGTCCTTCCGGTGGAGCCCATGGCGGTTCCTTGGCAGGTACGGGCATCTACCCAGCAACTCACACCTCACTCCTCTCCCGATCCGGGGTCCGGGGAGGCGGTCGGGTCTCGCCGGGTGCCGGCGGAAGGACCAGGTCAACCCGGCTGCGCCGGGGCAGTCGGGACGATCACCGACCGCAGCCCACCGCTCACAGCCGGCGGGCCATCGCCCATGACCCACCGCGCACCCCCAGCGGCTCACGGCCCACCGCTTACAGTTCACCGCCCACCGCCCACCGCCCACCGCTCACCGCTCACCGCCCACCGCCCACCGCCCACCGCCCACCGCCGAATGTGACCGCCCTCCCGACCACCGCCGCGGAGCCGTCCGTATCCCCACGCCACTCCGCGACCTGACGGATCGACAGACTCAATCCCAGCCACATGAGTTGGCCGACTCGCCGTCCGCCCGATACCGCCGTGGCCGCTGTGCCGCCCGCGGTCACGGGCTTAAGGTGAGCCGTCACTTGCGTCCGCTCTGAGGGGAACTCATGGAGCCCGGGACCAGGATCGCGCGATACGCCGCCGTCTGCGCGGCAGCCCTACTGCTCTGCGCCGGCCTCACCACGGGGGCGTCGGCGTCCGCCGGGGACACCCCGGCCGACCCGAACCCGCTCGCCGACCGGCTCGACGACTACTGGACACCGGCCCGCATGGAGGCCGCGCTGCCGGCCGACGTCCTCAAGGGCACCGAGGCCGGGACCATGGCGTCCACCGTGTCTCCTGCGGTGGACGGCCCCCGGCCGGGCGAGTACATCCCGCCCAGCAGGAGCTTCGACGGCATCCCCCAGGCCGGCACGTTCTTCTGGACGGACGCCACGGGCACCGGCCGTACCTGCAGCGGCTCCGTCGTGCACAGCCCCGGTCGTGACCTGGTGCTGAGCGCCGGGCACTGTCTGAGGGGATACGCGGGCACCTCGCCCAAGCGGCACCTCGCCTTCGTCCCGCAGTACCACGACAGCCTCAAGCCGTTCGGGATCTTCCCGATCCGCACCAATGGCGTCTACGTCCCGCAGCAGTACTACGACCTGGGCGAACACGCGGGCGCCGCCTACGACTTCGCGTTCGCGGTCACCGAGCCCAACCAGGACGGAACCCGCCTGGAGGACGCGGTCGGCACAGGGGTGCGGCTGCTCACCGGGACCGGCTATTACCACGCGCCGGTGCGGATGATCGGCTACCCGGCGGGGGCGGAGCGGCCGCTGGAGTGCTGGAGCTGGACCACCAGATGGGAGAGCGACGACCCGGCCGACCCGGGCACGTTCCCGCGTATCGCCTGCGACGGCTTCGTGGGCGGCACCAGCGGCGGCCCCATGCTCCTGCCCCGGCCCGGCGGATGGGCGGTCATCGGTGTGATCGGTGGCTATCACACCGGCGGCGACACCCCGCAGGTCTCCTACAGCGCCTACTTCGGCACCGCTACCCGGGCCCTGTACCGCGCGGCGGTCACGGGCGCCCCGCCGGCCGGACCGCAGCTGGCCTCGGGCTGACCGGACCGCCGGACGCGGCCGTGTCAAAAGGTCGGTAAACGGTGTCTTCACGCCGAGCGCCATGACCGCGTCACCGTGGCACGATTAGTGACGAATATCACTCTACCGAGGGTGATGGGTCCCCTACGAGGGGGTGTGGACCATGGCCGTGTCAGAGGCGCAACCCGGTCGGAAGACCCAGAAACCCGGGCTTCGGCGGGAGATCGGCTTCATCGGCCTCATCTGGGCCTCGGAAGGCTCGATCATCGGGTCCGGGTGGCTCTTCGGCGCCCAGGGCGCCCTGGCGGCCGCCGGGCCGGCAGCCATCATCTCCTGGGCCATCGGCGGCGTCGCGATCCTGATCCTGGCGCTGGTGCACGCGGAACTCGGCGGCATGTACCCGGTCTCGGGCGGCACGGCGCGTTTCCCGCACTACGCCTTCGGCGGTGCGGCCGGCGCGTCGTTCGGCTGGTTCTCCTGGCTGCAGGCGGCCACGGTGGCGCCCATCGAGGTGCTGGCGATGATCACCTACGGCCAGCACTACTCCTGGGCGAGCGGCTGGGAGAAGGTCAAGAGCGGGGAGCACGTCCTGACCCCGCCCGGCATCGCCGTCGCGGTCGGGCTGATGGCCGTCATCACGGCCATCAACTTCCTGAGTATCCGGCTGCTGGCCCGCACCAACAGCGCGGCGACCTGGTGGAAGGTCGGCATCCCGCTGCTCACCATCTTCGTGTTCGCCATCGCCCAGTTCCACACCGCGAACTTCACCGCGGCCGACGGTTTCAACCCGTACGGGGCCAAGGGCATCCTGTCCGCCGTGTCCACCAGCGGCATCATCTTCGCGCTGCTGGGTTTCGAACAGGCCGACCAGCTCGCCGGTGAGAGCGCCAACCCCAAGCGGGACATCCCGCGGGCGGTGATCGGGTCGATCGTCCTCGGCATCCTCATCTACATCCTGCTGCAGGTCGTCTTCCTCGCCGCGCTGCCCGCCTCCCAGATCGGCAGCCACTGGGCCACCTCCGCGTACACCACGCTGAGCGGGCCGTTCGCGCAGGTCGCCACGCTCATCAGTCTCGGCTGGCTGGCCACGGTCCTCTATCTCGACGCCGTGGTGTCCCCGGCCGGCACCGGTCTGATCTACATCACCGGTTCCTCCCGGGTCTCCTACGGCCTGAGCCGCAACGGCTATGTGCCCTCCGTCTTCGAGAACACCAACCGGCGCGGGGTTCCCTGGGTCGGCCTGATCACCGCGTTCGTGATCGGCTGCATCTGCTTCCTGCCGTTCCCCAGCTGGCGTTCCCTGGTCGGCCTGATCACCAGCGCCAGCGTGCTGATGTACGCCGGGGCCCCGCTGTCGTTCGGGGTGTTCCGCAACCGGCTGCCCGACGCGCACCGCCCCTACCGGCTGCCCGGCGGCGGCTGGCTGTCGCCGCTCGCCTTCATCGTCGCCAACCTGCTGATCCTGTGGTCGGGTTGGACCACCGACTGGAAGCTCGGCGTCGCCATCCTGATCGGCTACGTCATCCTCGTGGCCAACCGGGTGTTCAAGATGAACCCCATTACCCCTCAGCTCGACCTGCGCGCCGCCCAATGGCTGCCGGTCTACCTGGTGGGCATGGGGCTCATCGTGTACCTCAGCGACTTCGGGCCGCTCAAGCACCCCTGGTTCCCGCTGTGGTGGGACATCGGTGTCACCTCCGCCTTCAGCCTCGTCATCTACTACTGGGCGATGGCGGTGGCGCTGCCGAGCGAGCAGATCCAGGGGATGATCGACAAGGTCGTCGTCCCGGAGGAAGAGGAGATCGTCTGAGGTCCCCCGGGACGCACCGGCGGCCCGGCCGGTCGGCGCTCAGCCGAGCCGGAACCTCTGGGCCGCCGAGCCGTTGCAGTCCCAAACCTGCAGCCGTGTGCCGTTGGCCGTGGCCCCGCTGGGCGAGTCCAGACACCGCCCGGACTGCGGGTTCAGCAGCGACCCGTCACTCTGCTGCACCCACTTCTGCCCACCCACACCGTTGCAGTCCCACAGCTCCACCTGCGTACCGTTCGCCGTCCCGTTGCCGTTGATGTCCAGGCACCGGCCCAGCGTGCTCAGCGAGCCGTCGGCGCGGTGGTACCAGTGCTGGTCGACCGCCCAGGACTGGCAGTCCCACAGCTGTACGGCCGCCCCGTCGGCGCCGGTGTCGTCGGCCGCCACGTCGACGCACTTTCCGCCGGGGCCCGCGACAGGGGCGCCGCCGTCGACCGAGAACTTCTGGGCGGCCGCGCCGTTGCAGTCCCAGATCTGCAGCCGTGTGCCGTTGGCCGTGGCCCCGCTGGGCGAGTCCAGACACCGCCCGGACTGGGGATTCAGCAGCGACCCGTCACTCTGCTGCACCCACTTCTGCCCACCCACACCGTTGCAGTCCCACAACTCGACCTTCGTGCCGTTCGCGGTCCCGTTTCCGTTGATGTCCAGGCAGCGGCCCAGCGTGCGCAGGCTGCCGTCGGCGAAGTGCGTCCAGTGCTGGTCCTCGGCGTACGACTGGCAGTCCCAGAGCTGTACGGCCGCCCCGTCGGCGCCGGTGTCGTCGGCGGCCACGTCCACGCACTTTCCGCCGGGGCCGGTGACGGTGCCCTGGGGGCCGTTGGGGACGTTCGTCTCACCGGAGTAGCCGACGGAGACGATGTTCGCCTGGACCGCGTTCTCGGCGGCGTCGGTCGGGTAGCCGGCGACCATCACGCCCTCGAAGAACGTGCCCATGTTCCAGTTGCTGTTGTCGCCGCCGGTGCCGAGGATGATGCCGCCCTCCTGGTGCATGGGCTGATAGCCGCCGCGGGTGGGCAGCGCGCCGTCCCACCAGGTGGTCAGCCCGCCCGACTGCGCGTTGCCGCCCTTGAGGGCGTACCGGGTCTGCCCGTTGTTCTTCAGTACGGCCGTGACGAAGGTGCTGTTGTTCCCCCGGTTGGCGGTGTTGGAACCGTTGTCCCCCTGGAACATGCCGTTCTCCAGGTCGGCCTCGACCCAGGGCCCGGAGCCGGTGCACGGCGCGAAGTAGCAGGTGGTCGCGAGGCTGACGGCGTCCATGTGGCCGTTGCCGGTGTCGGCCGGTGTGGACTCGGCGTTGCCGTAGTCGAAGCAGCAGGCGGAGCCCACGTGGGTGCCGCTGGCCACCATGTAGGCGCCCTCGGGCTGCCCGTTGACGGCGACCCCGGAGGCCACGCCCGTGTAGCGGTAGCCGACTCCGGGTGAGATCCACAGGCCGTACGCCTTGTGGCCGCCGGCGGTGACGGCGATCTCGGAAGCGTCGGCGCCGCGGTCGGCGCCCATACCGGAGGTGCCCGCGGGGCCCGGGGTGAGGTCGTTGTGCCGGGAGGTCTGGTCGTAGATCTTCGTGATCACGCAGCTGGTGTCCGCGCAGAACCGGTCCTGCTGGCCGGCGTCGGCGTAACCACCCGGGGACAGCAGGCCGATGTCGGCGCCGGCGCCGTCCGAGGCGCGGGTCACCCGGTACAGCGGGCCGCCGTAGGAGGAGATGAGCGCCCGCACGGTGCTGTGCGCGGCGACGCAGGGGGTCCCGGCGGCGCCGTAGATGTCACAGGGCAGTGAACCCGCGGCGGGTGCGGGCTGGGACAGGCCGAGCAACGCGCCCAGGACGAGGCCGACGACGGCCAGGAGGGACGCGATGGGTCTGGGGCTTCCGCGCATGCTGGCTCCTCAATGGGGGGTCAAGTGCGTTCCGTGACAGTCGAGTTGGAGCGGCGGGCGGCCGTTGCGGAACGTACGCACGCTGATGGTTGTCGTCAAGATTTGTTGCTTTGGCCTTATGAAAAGTTTTGGACGTGGGCCAAGCTGAGGGTTTCTCCGATGAGGTGACGTCACATCAGGCGAACGGCCGGTTCTGCACCGCGCGTCCTTGACAGCAGGTGCTGAAGGGGCGAGCTTCGGGACAACGTTGTCGAAGGGACAGGGTCACGATGGTGCCGTTCCGTCTTCTGTCCGTACTGGCCACCGGCGCCCTGCTCGTGGGCGCCGCCTCCGCCCCCGCGCCCGCCGCTCCCGCCCCACTCGCGCCGGTGGCCGATCCGGCCTCGTACGTCGATCCGTTCATCGGGACCTCGCACGCCGCCGACGACTTCCCCGGCGCCGACACCCCGTTCGGCATGGTCCAGTGGAGTCCCGACACCAGCCCGCACCGACCGGACGGCGGCGGCTACGAGTACGCCGACTCGGCCATCACCGGATTCGGTCTGACCCACATCGCGGGACCGGGCTGCCGGGCCGCCGGCGACATCCCGGTGCTGCCCACCCTGGGCGCGGTCGACACCCGCGCCACCGACGGCTTCTCGCACACCCACGAGTCCGCCGCGCCCGGCTCCTACGCGGTGACCCTGGACAACGGCGTGAAGACGGAGCTGACCGCGACCACCCGCAGCGGCATGGCCCGCTTCACCTTCCCCGCCACCAGCCGGGCGAACCTGCTCTTCAAGCTCACGGACAGCGAGAACGGAGTCACCGCCGCCGAGTTCGACGTGGTGAACGCCACAGAAGTCAGAGGCAAGGTCACCAGCGGCAACTTCTGCGGCGAGGGCAACTCCTACACCGTCTACTACGACATGGTCTTCGACCGGCCGTTCCGGCACAGCGGTACGGCCCTCGCCGCCGCCACCCCCACCACGCCCCGGGGCAACGCCTCCCCCACCGCGCCCGAGGCGCCGAACAAGCCGACAATGCACGGCACCGTGCCCCGTACGCCGCACGCCTTCGCTCCCCGCGCGAGCGGCTCCGACGGCTACGTCACGTTCGACGCCACGAGCCACCGGGCCGTCCAGGCCAAGGTCGGCATCTCCTATGTGTCGGCCGCGGATGCCGTGGGCAACCGGCAGGCGGAGAACCCCGGTTGGGACCTGGCCAAGGTGCGCGGCGCGGCGTACGGCTCCTGGAAGTCCCTGCTCGGCCGGGTGCGGATCGCCGGCGGCACGCCCGCTCAGCGGACCGTCTTCTACACCGCGCTCTATCACGCGCTGCTGCACCCGAACGTGATCAGTGACAGCAACCGCCGCTATCCCGGTTTCGACGGCAAGGTCCACACGGTGGACAAGGGGCACGCCGCGGCCTACGCCAACTACTCGGGCTGGGACGTCTACCGCTCCCAGGCCCAGCTCGAGGCCCTGCTCGCCCCGCGGACCGCCTCCGACACCGCCCAGTCGATGGTCGACGACTACCGCCAGACCGGCCTGTTCCCCAAGTGGTCGGAGAACAACGGGGAGACGTACGTCATGGTCGGCGATCCGGCGGATGAGATCATCGCCGACTACTACGCCTTCGGTGCCCGTGACTTCGACACGGCCGCCGCGCTCAAGGGCATGATCGCGGAGGCCACCGTCCCCAACGACAACCGTCCCGGGCTGGCCTATCTGGAGCAGCTGGGCCGGCTGCCCAGCAACGGCAAGTACGGCTGCTGCAACTTCTACGGATCGGCCTCCACCACGCTCGAGTACGACTCGGCGGACTTCGCGGTCTCCGCCCTCGCCGGCGCCCTCGGGGACACCGCCGATCAGCGCCGGTTCGCGGACCGGGCGCAGGACTGGCGGAACCTGTTCGACTTCGGCAGCGGATTCATCCGGCCGCGGGACGCCTCGGGCACCTGGACGGCCGGGTTCTCGCCGACCTCGGGCAAGAACTTCGTCGAGGGCGACTCCTGGCAGTACACGCCGATGGTGCCGTTCAACGTGCACGGACTGGCCACCGCCATGGGCGGCGACGCGGCCATGGCCAGGTATCTGGACACGGACCTGTCCTCGCTGACCGGCGCCGGCGGACACACCGACCTCGGCAACGAACCGAGCCTGAACATCCCCTGGGAGTACGACTACATCGGCCGCCCCTACCAGACGCAGAAGGTGGTGCGGCAGGTCCAGGATCAGATCTGGACCGACAGCCCGTCCGGTCTCGCGGGCAACGACGACCTGGGCGAGATGAGTTCGTGGTACGTCTGGTCCGCCCTCGGCATGTATCCGGAGACCCCGGGCACCGCCGACCTGGCCCTGGGCAGCCCGCTCTTCCCGCAGGCGGTGATCACCCTGCCGTCCGGGCGCACCCTCACGGTCAACGGCACCGGCGCGGCGGACGACGCCCCGTACGTCCAGTCGGCCACCTGGAACGGCACGGCCTGGAACGCGGCGCACGCGCCCGCCGGCGCCCTCACCGGCGGCGGCACCCTCACCTACGTACTCGGCACCTCCCCCGACACGTCCTGGGCGTCGGATCCCTCCGCCGCCCCGCGGTCCTATCCGGGTGCGCCCGGCTACACCGACGTGGGAACGTCCCCTGACACCGCCGCGGCCTCGGCGAACTTCGACGGCGCGGGCTACAGCTACTCGGCGCACGCCCTGGCCGCCGCCGGGGTCACGCCGGGCTCGAAGGTCACCGCGAACGGGGTCGCGTTCACCTGGCCCGACGTGGCGTCCGGCGCACCGGACAACTACGAGGCGAACGGCCAGACGGTACGGGTGTCCGGCTCCGGCAGCATCGCCTTCCTGGGGGCGGCCAACAACGGCCCGGTGTCCGGCACCGCGACCGTCACCTACACGGACGGCACCAGCCAGTCCGTTCCCCTGGGCCTGTCCGACTGGACGCTGAGCGCGGGCGCCGCCTCACCGCTCCCCGGCAACACGGTCGCGGTGACGATGCCCTACCGCAACCACGCGGGCACCGCGTCCGACTCCACCGCGACGTATGTGTTCGCCACGGCGCCGGTGGCCCTGAGTCCGGGCAAGACGGTCGGCAGCGTGCGCCTGCCGTCCGACGTCGCCTCCGGGGGCCTGCATGTGTTCGCGATCGGCTTCGGCGCCGGGATTCCAGGGGCGGCACGGCACAAGTGAACGGTCTCGCCGGCCCGGCGAGCGTCAGCAGCCCGACGCCGGACGGTCGGCGTTCCGCGCGGAGCCGGCCAGCTCCCGGGCCCGTGCCGCCCGGGCCAGCAGGCGGGCGCGTCTGCCGGGCCACCAGGCGAGGTCGGCCAGGAGCAGGGCGACCGCCAGCCAGGACGTGATGAGCACGCCGGACGGTGCCGTCACGGTGTCGTACCCGGCGAGCGCGAGCGCGACGACGGTGACGAGGAGGATCAGCGGGCGGCGCGGCCGGTCCTCCTCGGCGATCCGGTACAGGCCGTCGGCGTACTCGACGACCGCGGGGGCCAGCGAGGGATCGCCGACGGCCTCGCCTCGCCGGGTGGCCCGCACCACCGCCGCGCGGGCCGCGGGGTCCAGGTCCGCGGCGCCGGGCCAGGCCCGGCCCATGCGCCGCGCCGACCTGATCCCGTGCAACGGGCTCAGGACCAGGAAGACGACGGCGGCGCCCGGCCACGAGCCCGACTCCACCAGCACGAAGGCGGCGAAGAAGACACCGGCGGGCAGCCCGGTGCCCAGCGCCATGCGCACCGGGCTCTGCTGCCACAGCCGGCCAGGAACCAGGATCACCCGCCCAGCGTGATGATCACCGGCCGTGGCCGCAATCACCGAAACGCCGCACATCGCACCGGGAACATGCCGTTGAGTGGAGCAATCCGCGCGGTATGACGGCCCGGGACACCAGGCTGGCCGGGTGACGCACGGACGGACCGGCCGGATGCCGGAGAACGGCAGCACGGCCCTGCACCCCCGGTTGCCGGAGGCTCCCGCATGGCTGCGCTGGCTGCCGGTCCTGTATGTCGCGGCCGTGCTGCTGCTGGAGCCGGTCACGCCCGTGGACTGGCCGGTGAGCTTCGTGCTGGTCGCCGTGCCCCTGGTGGCCGCGTTCGCGCACGGGCCGCTCGTGGTCGCCGCCGCCACGGTGTTCGCCCTGGTCATGGAAGGGGTGCTGGCCGGCACGCCGTGCTGTGCGGGCCGGCCCGTGGCCTATCTGTGGGACCGGCACTACGTCGCCTCCTACGTCTGTACGGCCCTGGTGGGCGCCCTCGGCACGATCCTGGCCGCCCACCGCATCCGGCGGGAGCGGACGCTCGCCGACGTGCGGTACGTGGCCGAGACCGCGCAACGGGTCCTGCTGCGCCCCCTGCCGCACCGGATCGGCAGGCTCCGGCTGGAGAGCCTCTACCTCTCCGCCGCCGCGCAGGCTCGTATCGGCGGCGACCTCTACGAGGCCGTGCCCACCCCTCACGGGGTCCGTCTGCTCATCGGCGACGTCCGCGGCAAGGGACTGCTCGCGGTGGAGACCGCGGCCGCGCTGCTCGGGGCGTTCCGTGAGGTGGCCTACGACGAACCCGGACTGCTCGACGTGGTCGGCCGGGTGGACGCGAGCATGCACCGCAGGGCCGCGTGGCTCGGCGGGGCCGAGACGGCCGAGCGGTTCGTCACCGCCGTGTTCGCCGAGATCCCCGCCGAGGGCCACGTCGTCCGCATCGTCAACTGCGGTCATCCGCCGCCGGTCCGGTTGCGGGACGGCGAGGTGCGGGAACTGGACAGCGGGCGGCCGGCGCCGCCGCTGAATCTCGGCATGCTGGTCGAGGAGCCGTACCACGTCGACACGTACCCGTTCCGGCCCGGCGATCAGCTGCTGCTGTACACCGACGGCGTCACGGAGACGCGGGACGCGTCCGGCGCCTTCTACCCGCTGCTCGACCGCCTCCGCTCCTGGGGCCCCCTTCCGCCCAAGGAGCTGCTCGACCGGATCCACGACGACCTGCTGGCCCACAGCCACCACGGCCTGGAGGACGACACCGCGGCGCTCGCGGTCTGTCTGCTGCCGGAGGAGCCGCCGGACGTGTGAGCAGGGCCCGGATCAGAAGGCGGTGTGGGCGAACCAGTTGTCGAGGACCGCGGTCCGCCCCGCGACCTCGAAGGCGGGGTCCTCGTAGGAGCGCCGTCCGTACAGCAGGAGCAGCAGGTCCGCGGCGGGGCCGCGCACCGACGCCGTGACGGGCCCGGGCTCCTCTGTCTCCTGGTCCAGCAGGCGGAAGCCGTCCGGGTCCAGCCGCATCCGCCACTCCTCACCGGGGCGGCCGTCGGCGCCCGCGCACCGGAACGCGAGGGTCTCGCCGTCGCCGCGCAGCTTCGTCACGCCGGGCGCGAACAGACCGGCGTAGGGGAGGTTGACGAGGAACTCGTCGACGCCGTCCGCCGCGAGCACGGGGTCGACGGCGGAGGCCGAGCCGACGGCGTTTTCCGCGTCCACCCGGTGCACCAGCGTCTCGAACAGCATCCGGCGGGCCCAGAAGCGCGCGTGCCGGTCCGCTCCCCACGCCCACATCGGCGCCTCGGGGTCCACGTCCCGCAGAACGGCCTGCACGGCGGGCACCCCCGCCGCCACCCAGCCGGGCTGCTCGCGCGCATCGTCCGGAAGCCCCAGCTCCACGTCGCGGCCGCGGGGCGGCTCCTGCACCAGACCGGTCAGCAGGGTGCTGAACCAGCGCTGCAGCGCTCCCACGTGCCGGGTGAGGTCGGCCAGGGTCCAGCCGGGGCAGGAGGGCACGGCGGTGTTCGGGTCGGCGCCCTCGGTCACCTCGGCGAAGCGGAGCGTCTCGCGGGCCACGGCCGCGCGGTAGGTGTCGTACGGCAGCGGATGCCCCGCCCGGTCCGTCGCTGTCATGGCTGCCGCCGTCCTGTTCTGTGCTCGGCAGGGATCTTGTCGGGGGCCAGTCTGGGTGCTGGAGTGCGCTCGAAGGCAAGTCAGAGCTCAGCGGATCCCCATCTCGGCCCAGATGATCTTCCCGTCCCCGGTGTACCGGACGCCCCATCGATCGGCGAGCTGGGACACCAGGAAGAGCCCACGACCGCCCTCGTCCGTGCTCCTGGCGTGCCTCAGGCGCGGGGCCGTGCTGCTGCCGTCGGAGACCTCGCAGGTCAGACGGGCGTCACGGAGCAGCCGCAGCCGTATGGGCTGGGCGGCGTAGCGGATGGCGTTGGTGACGAGTTCGCTCACCACGAGTTCCGTGGTCATGGCCGGTCCCGCGCCGAGGCCCCAGTCCTCGACCTGGCGGGTGGCGAGGGCGCGCAAGGTGGCGACGGCGGCCGGGTCGGGGGGTACGTCCCAGGAGGCGACCCGGTCGGCTCCGAGGGCGCGGGCGCGGGCCAGGAGCAGGGCGATGTCGTCGTGCTGCGGCGCGGGCACGAGCCGCCGCACCGCGGAGCCGCACAGGGCGTCCAGGTCCTCGCCGGTGCGGGCGAGCACCTCCCCGAGCCGGCGCATGCCGCGTTCGACGTCGTGGTCGCAGCCCTCGATGAGTCCGTTGGTGTACAGGCCGAAGAGGCTGTTCTCGGCCAGTTCGATCTCGGTGGCCTCGAAGGCCATGCCGCCCAGCCCGAGCGGGGGTCCGGCGGGGATGTCGGGGAAGCCGGCGTGCCCGTCGGGGGTCACGACGACGGGCGGCGGGTGTCCGGCCCGGGCCATCGCGCACCGCCTGGTCACCGGGTCGTAGACGGCGTACAGGCAGGTCGCGCCGATGAAGGTGCTGCGGGCGCCGGTGCCGGCGGCCGCCTCCTCGTCGCTCAGCCGGAACACGAGGTCGTCGAGGTGGGCGAGCAGTTCGTCGGGGGGCATCTCCATCGCGGCGAGGGTCTGCACCGCGGTGCGCAGCCGGCCCATGCTCGCCGCCGCGGTGATGCCGTGGCCCACGACGTCGCCGATGACCAGGCCGACCCGGGCCCCGGACAGCGGGATCAGGTCGAACCAGTCGCCGCCGACGCCTCCGGAGGGGTCGGCCGGCAGATAGGAGGAGGCCACGTCGAGGGCGGTGCCGCCGGTCAGGGCGGGGGGCAGCAGGCTGCGCTGCAGGGTGATGGCCGCCGTGTGCTCCCGGGTGTAGCGGCGGGCGTTGTCGACGCACACCGCCGCGCGGGCCACCAGTTCCCGCGCCACCAGGACGTCGTCGGGGCCGAAGGAGACGGGGTTGAGGGAGCGGGCGAACGTGGTGAGGCCGAGGACGGTGTCCCGGGCCCGCATCGGCACCGCGATGAGTGAGTGCAGGCCATGGGCGCGGATGCGTTCCGCGCGCTCGGGTCCCCGGGTGGCCCACAGCTTCTCGGACGGGTCGAGGACCGGGATGAGCAGCGGATCGCCGTCGATGACCAGCCGTGCGTCCCGGGGCGGCGGGAGGAATTCGACCCGCTCGCCGACCCGGACGACGGCCTCGGGGCTGCCCTGCCGCACCGAGCGCACGGCAGCCCGGCGCATCACGGGCCAGGCGGGCGCGGGCCCCGCGTCGGTCAGCCATGCCCCGTGGCCCTCGGTGCTGAGCACGGGTTCCAGCAGGTCGACGACGACGAAGTCGGCGAAGCGCGGAACGGCGAAGTCGGCGAGTTCCTGGGCAGTCCGCATCACGTCGAGCGTGGTGCCGATGCTGGTGCCGGCCTCGTTGACCATGGTCAGCAGCTGCCGGGCGTTCCAGCGTTCGGTGACGTCCTGGACCATGTAGCAGACGCCGGTGGTGGCGTCACCGGCGCCGGTGAGGGGGAAGAACGAGGTCGAGTAGGCGTGCCGGCGGTGGGGGTCGGCCCAGCTCCAGCCGACGTACTCGTAGTCGGTCACCGGGACGCCCGTGGCGAGCACCTTGCGCATCAGGCTCTCCAGGGCCTCCGCCTGCAGGCCGGGCAGCAGCTCGCTCAGCCGCCGCCCGTACCGCTCGGCTTTGGGGACCCCGCCGAAGCGTTCGAGGGTGTCGTTCACCCACACATAGCGCAACTCGGTGTCCATGACGGCCATGCCGACCGGCGCCCGGGTCAGGAAGCCGTCCAGGACGGACTGGTCCATCGTCCAGCGCTGCCCCTGTTCGCGGGCGGAGACCAGGAAGCACTCGGTGCCGCCGATGCGGAACGGCGCCGAGACCCGCAACTCGACGACGACGCTGTGGCCGTCCCGGTGCCGTACGGAGATCTGCCCGCTCCAGCCGTTTCCGGCACGGCACCGCTGCACGATGCCGGTGAGCCGTACCGGGTCCTCGGCCATGGCGAGCAGACGCGCGGCGGGGACGCCCACGACGTCCTGTGCCGCGTGCCCGAGCAACGCTTCGGCGCCACGGGTCCAGCCGACCACGAGGCCGCGTTCGGATATCACCGCGGCCGCGTCGCCGGACGCGTCGAAGACGTCGTCAGGTCCCCGGGGCGTGGCTGCGCCGGAGTTCTCACGCGCACTGTCCATCAGATCCACCCATACACCACTATGGGCCTGTTTGTTCGTTGATGTGCAAGGATGCGAGGGCGGGGACCGGTGCGCTCGGGCTCCTCGCCCTCCGGTTGGGCCGGGCCAGTGCCGGGGGGACCATGGAAGCACCGGTCGTCAGCGCCCGTGCCCGCCCGCTGGAGGTGAGAACCGGCATGGCTGTGGACTCCTTCGAAGCCGGCAACGAGGAGCAGGGCGAGGGGCTGCCCCGGCCGACCGGGCTGCTGGACGTGCTGAGCGTGGCCGCGGTCGCCCTGGACACCCGCGGCCGCATCGTCTTCTGGACCCCGCAGGCCGAGGAACTCTTCGGCTACTCCGCGCAGGAGGCCCTCGGCAAGCCCGCGGCGCCGCTGCTGGTGCACCCCGAGCATCTGCAGGCCGTGATGAGCCTGTTCGCCGAGGTGCTGGAGACCGGCCGGGGCTGGGCCGGCGCGTTCCCCGTGCGGCACAAGGACGGCAGCTGCCGGCTGACGGAGTTCCGGACCATGCGGCTGCTGGACGACCTCGGGGACGTCTACGCCCTGGGGATCGCGGCCGACCACAGCCTGCTGCAGCGGGTCGAGACCGACCTGGCCCTGTGCGAGCGGCTCATCAACCAGTCCCCCATCGGACTGGCCCTGCTCGATCCCGACCTGCGGTACCTCCTGGTCAACCCGGCGCTGGAGCGGATCGACGGACTGCGCGCCGAGGACCACATCGGCCGTCAGCTCAGGGAGACCCTGCCCTTCCCGGACGTCGACACCGTCGAGGCGGCGCTGCGCCAGGTGATCACCACGGGCACGCCGCTGCTGGACCAGTTCCATGTGGGCCGTCCCCCGGTCGATCCCGGCCATGAGCACGCCTGGTCGCTGTCCTTCTACCGGTTGGAGGATCCCGGCGGCCGGGTCCTGGGCGCGGCCGTCTCGGTCGTCGACGTCACCGAGCGGCACCGGGCGGCCGCCGAGGCCGACCGGGCGCGGCGGCGCCTCGCGCTCATCGCGGACGCCTCCGCGCGGGTGGGCACCGCGCTGGACGTGGAGCAGACCGCCCGTGAACTGGCGGAGATCGCGGCGCCCGCGCTGGCCGACGTGGTCGCCGTGGACATCCTCGACTCCGCCCTGTCCTGCCGCCGTATGCGCCGCCCGGACAACGGCCCCGAGATCTTCCGCGCCCTCGCCCTGAAGGCGGCCCATCCCACGGTCGCCGTGCGCGCCGCCGACTCGCCCGGCGACGTCGCCCGCTACGACGGCGACCGGCTGGTGACGCTGTGCGTCCACACCGGGCGGCCGGTTCTGCTCCGGCATGTCGGGCCGCACGATCTGCCGCGCATCGCCCGGGACGCCGAGGCCGGCGCCCTGCTCGCCGAGGCCGGCGTCCACTCGTACCTCGCCGTGCCGCTCATCGCCCACGGCGAGGTGCTGGGCGCGCTGGACCTGAAGCGGACCCGCACTCCGGAGCCGTTCGACGAGGACGACGTGGTCCTCGCCACCGAACTCGCCGGCCGGGCCGCGGTGGCCATCGACAACGCCCGCTGGTTCCAGAGCGTGCGCAACACCGCCCTCACCCTGCAGCGCAGTCTGCTGCCCGACCACCCCCCGCACCACACGGGCCTGGAGCTCGCCTCCCGCTACCAGCCCGCGCAGGCCACGAGCGAGGTCGGCGGGGACTGGTACGACGTCATCCCGCTGGACCAGGAGAAGACGGCCCTGGTGGTGGGCGACGTCATGGGCAACGGCATCGACGCGGCCGCCACCATGGGCCGGCTGCGCACCGCGACCTGCGCCTACGCCGACCTCGACCTCGACCCCGGCGCGGTGCTCCAGCACCTGGACCGGATCACCTGCGATCTGGAGCACTACATCGTCACCTGCCTGTACGCGGTGTACGACCCCGCCACGGGGCAGGCCTGCGTCGCCAACGCCGGACACATGCCCCCGGCCCTCGCCCGGCCCGGTGACGCACCGAGGCTGCTGGAGCTGCCGGCCGCGGCGCCGCTCGGCGTCGGCGGCGTCCGGTTCGGGACCACGACGGTCGAACTGCGCCCCGGTGACGTGCTGGTCCTCTACACCGACGGCCTCGTGGAGACCCGTCAGCACGCCATCGACGACCGGCTGAACACGCTGCTGGACCTTCTCGACGAGCCGCAGCGGCCGTTGGAGGAGACCTGTGACGTGCTGCTGTACGGCCTGCGCCATCCCGACGACCACGACGACGTGGCACTGCTCGTCGCCCGGGCTCTGTAGCCGGCGCCGGGTCGGCCGCGCCGCCGAGCCCGCCCTCTGCGTTGGTCAGCGCTGGCTCGCGGGACTGCCCGGCAAGGGGGGCCGGCTGCCCTCGCACGAGTAGACGATCTCCACGGCTCCGCCGGGCAGGGCGCGCTCGCCGGCGAAGGCGAGTCCGAGGGACGGGTCGACCGTGGGCGTCAGCCGCATGCCGCCGCCGAACAGCAGCGGCACGACGACCAGTTCCAGCGTGTCCAGGGCGCCGAGGGCGTGGAAGGCCTGGATGGTGCGCGGTCCTCCGACGAGGTGGACGTCGCCTCCCCGGTTGGCGGCACGGATCTTCCCCAGCAGCCGCTCCGGGTCGCTGTCGCTGACGACGTGGTCGGGGGTGCCGGCCGGGCGGCGCGAGGCGAGCACGAACACGTCGAGGTCCGGCCAGGGCCAGCGGTCGTTGGTCAGCGCGGGTTCGAAGGTGGTCCGGCCCATGACCGCCGCCTCGCATCCGGCGAGGAACTCCCGGATGCCGTGGCTCTCGCCGGAGACGAAGGCGGGGTCGGCCGTGTGGGCGGGCCACCCGGCCGGCGTGGTGACATAGCCGTCGGCGCTGATGGCCTGGCGGGCTCGGATCTTCATGGTCGGCTCCCGTTCGTGTTCGTCCTCGCGGCACCGGTCGTGCCTCCATCCAAGCGTCGAACGGGACGCGCGCGCTTCGACACGACGCCGGGAAATATCTCCGCGCCGTCGGTGAGGGGCTCGGCTGCTTGTCATGTCCTCCCCCGCCGTGGCAGGATCCGGCGAGTCCGGCAAGCGCGTCCGATCACTCGTCACGAAGGACTGAGGTCCATGGTTCCGGCGTCCCCCAGCGGCCGCCGTCGGTACTGAGCCGTCTGCCCAACGGCGGCTTTGCCCAGTACCGTTCGCGTCTCCTCACGGCGGCCCGACGACGCGGTGTCCCGCACACCGCCCGCCTCCTCCCGGAGGCCGTTCCCGTATGCCCGGCCGTGCCCGGCTCCCCGCAGCCCATGGCCGCTGTCACCGTGAGGTCTTCGTCGTGCGCACCGATGTCCAGCGTTTCACCGTCGCCCACCTCCTGCGCCGCCCGGCGGCGTGTGAAGTCGGCGGCTTCGTCGTGGGGTTCGACCCCTCGACGACCAGCCCGTACGTCAACTACGCCACCCCCTTCCCCGGCGCCGAGCCCACCGACCGCGACATCGCCGGCCTGATCGCCGCGTTCCGTGAGCGCGGGCTGAGGCCCCGGCTGGAGTTCGCCCCGGACGCCGCCCCGGCCGTGGAACCCGCGCTGCGCCGGGCCGGTTTCGGCACCGAGGCGGTCCATGAGTACCTGGTCTGTACGCCCGCCACGCTGGTCGCGCCGGGCGCCGGCCCCGGCTCGGCGGACCCGGTGGACGTGGCGGCCCCGGCCACGGACGCGGACTACACCGCGATCGACACCGCGCTGGCCGAGGCGTTCGGCGGCCAGTGGGCGCCCTCACCGGAGGGCGCGGCACGGTTGCGGCGCACCGAGGAGGGCGGCGGGGCCGTCCGTTTCGTCCGCGCCGGGGACGGAGGCTGCGCCGGCGGCGCGCTCTGCTCCGCGCTCGCCGAGGGCACGGCCGAACTGGCGGGCGTGGGCACGCTCCCCGCGTACCGGGGGCGTGGCATCGCCGCGGCGGTCACCGCCGCTTTGGCCGGCACCCTGTTCGGCCGGGGCGCGGCGTCCGTGTGGCTGGAGTACTCGGGCGAGGGCTCCCGCCGGGTGTACGAGCGGGTCGGCTTCCGGCCCGGCGGCACGCGCCTGTACGTCTCGCTCGACGGGTGACGCCCCATGGCCTCCGGTGTCCTGGCCGGCGTGGGGTCAGTCCCGGTCCTGCACCCGCCGGCCGGCGTGACGCACCGGTGTTCTGGCCCGCGTGGGTTCAGTCCTCTGCGGGCAGGGGATGCGGCGATCGTGCGGGCGGCGCCGGCCGGGGCGTGAGCCGGAGCGGCCGTCAGGCCCGCCGCCGCGCCCGGTACAGGTCGCGGAGGAGGGCGATCTCCGCGCCGTGGTGCAGCACTTCCTGGTTCACCCACCACACGATGTCGAGGAAGGGCTCCTCCGCGTCGCTGCCGTAGGGGTAGGAGCAGTGTCCGACCGTGTCGAGCGCCGCGTCGTCGGCGCTCAGCAGTGCCCGCCGCCAGGCGGCGGCGCCGTGCTCGAAGGCGGCGATCGCGGCGGCGGCGTCCCCGCTGACGGGGTGGTTCTCCCGGGTCGCCGAGCGGCTCCCGGCGGTGTGGTCGGCGCGCAGGGCGAGCATCTCGGTGAGGTGGCTCAGCCGCCAGGCGAGGGTCGTGACGGGCGGTGGCCACGGGTGCGGATACGGCGCCGCGTCCCGCCCCCACGGGCCGGCGCCGGCGAGGAAGGCCGCCCGCGGCCCCGGCCCGTCGGCGCGGGGCCTGACCGTCCAGCAGCCGGGCACCGGTTGCCAGAGGTACTCGTCGTCGGTCAGGGGCTCCACCTTGGTGTCCGCGCCGTCGCCGCTGTCCATGAAGGGTCCGGCCAGCCGGCGAAGGAGCCGCTCGGAGGCGAAGTCGAACTGGTCCAGCAGGGGGCGGAGCCGGGGCGGTGTCGTCGTCATCGGGGACTCCTGGCTGGAGGTACCGGCCGCCCGGCGGGGGCGGACTGCTGCCGGCGCGCAGCCTGCCACAGCCGCCCCGCGAGGCGCGCTCTGTTTTTTCACCGTGCGGCCCGGCGCCGCAGGTTCCCTTCGGCGGTCAGCGGCGTGCCGCGTACCGATCGGTGGCGGCCACCAGCGCCTGCGCCATCCCCGGCGCCCCGGCGGTGTGGCCGGTGTCGTCCACGATCACCAACTCGCTGTCCGGCCAGGCGTGGTGGAGCCGCCAGACGATGCCGAGCAGGTTGCCGAAGTCGAGGGCGCCCTGGACGAGGGTGCCCGGGATGCCGTTGAGCAGGTGGGCGTCGCGCAGCACCACGCCTTCGTCGTTGCCGTCGCCGAGGAAGTGGTCGTTGCCCCAGTAGTGCGTGACGGTGCGGGCGAAGCCCACGCGGAAGACCGGATCCTCGTAGCGGGCGACGGAGCGCGGCGGCGCGGGAATCGTGGCGGTCTCCCAGTCGGTCCAGGCGCGCGCGGCCCGTTCCCGCACCTCGGGGTCGGGGGATTCGAGCAGCCGGTTGTAGGCGGCGGCGAGGTTGCCGTCGCGCTCGTCGGCGGGCAGCTGGGACGTGAACCGCTCGAAGGCGTCCGGGAAGATCCGGCCGAGCCCCCGGGTCAGCAGCTCGACCTCGGCGTTCGATCCGGTGGCGACACCGGTGAGCACCAGCTCGGTGACGAGGCCCGGGTGGGTCTGCGCGTAGCGCAGTGCGAGCACCGCCCCCCAGGACACGCCCCACACCAGCCACCGTTCGATGCCCAGGTGCCGGCGCAGCAGTTCCAGGTCGGCCATGAGCCGGTCCGTGGTGTTGACGCTCATGTCGGTGTCGGGGCGGCTCGCGTGCGGGGTGGAGCGGCCGCAGCCGCGCTGGTCGAGCAGGACGATCCGGTAGGCGGCCGGGTCGAACAGGCGCCGGGGGTACGGCGTACAGCCCGATCCCGGTCCGCCGTGCAGGACGACGGCGGGCTTGCCGTCGGGGTTGCCGCAGGTCTCCCAGTAGACATGGTTGCCGTCGCCCACGTCGAGCATGCCGTGCGCGTAGGGTTCGATCTCCGGATACAGGGACATTTGGGCACTTTAGGCTTCGCGGGGCCCCTTCGGCGAGCGGTCCGCGTGCCGCGCGCTCACAGCTGGCGTCGTACGCCGGCCTCCCGTTCGGTCCGGTCCAGTTGGTGGCCGAGGTCGCCCTGCAGGGACGTGCGCGCGCGGCCCCGGCGGCCCAGCGGGAGGACGGTGCGCTGGGCGGAGTCCTCCAGCAGCAGGGCGAAGCCGCCGTACAGGGCGAACGCGGCCAGGACCACGCCGGTCCAGCCGGCCGCGGTGCGCAGGACGGCCCCGCCGCCGGCGTCGTACACGCCGGTCAGGGCGAAGCGGCAGGCGCCGATGAGCAGCAGCACCGCGAACAGCGGCTTGCCGGGCAGCGCGGCGGCGCTCAGCAGGAGCATGAGCGGGGCGACGCTCAGCAGGAACACGGCCAGGGCGGGGCTGGGCTGTCCCGGCGGCCCGGACAGGGAGACCAGCGCGTTGCCGGCCCACGCGCAGCCCAGCACCGACAGGCCGCACGCGGCGCCGCCGTCGCGGGCCAGGAACGCCAGCAGGCCGGAGACCAGCTCCAGGGGCACGACGAACACCAGGACGAGCAGCATCACCGGCCGGCTCTGCGCCGGCGGCACCCACTGCAGCTGCACGGCGGTGAGCAGGATGCTGCCGGTGCCGAAGGCGAAGAAGCCCAGCGGCAGGCTGCTGGCCAGCGGCCTGAGCATGATCCTCGTCAGGGCCTCGGGCCGCGGCGGTTCCGTGGCCGTGTCGTACGTCCGCGCTGCTGGTGGCGGCATCCGGATCACCCCGTCCTCGGGCCTGGGCCGGTCCATCGGTCGTACGACACGGGGTACCCCGTTCGCCACGGTGTCCTCCGCCCCCTGCGCGCCGTTGACCTCGACGGCATCTGTCGCGAAGACGCCCCGGAATTGTCCGTGATCGGTAACAGCCGGATCCCGCGATCAACCCCGGCCGTCCTGACAGGTGCACGGAACGCGGGTGCACAACAGCACACGGACACGGCAGGAAACGGGGCGGGGCATGGCGCGGCACACGGGACGGGGCTGGTACGGCAGGATGCTCGCGGCGGCGGTCGGGGTCACGGCGGTGGCGGCCGCCACCTCGGTGTGGACGGCGCAGGCGGGCCAGCCGGGCGGCGGCCCGTCCCGGCCGGGCGTCGCGGCCCGGCACGCCGCGCCGGCGGCGGCCCCGGTGTCCGCCGAGATCGTCCACGCCTCGGACGGCGGCGCGCACGCGGTCAACATCACCATCGACGACGGCCCGGACCCGGTGTGGACCCCGCAGGTGCTTCAAGTGCTGCGGGAGAACGGCGTGAAGGCGACGTTCTGCATGATCGGACCGCAGGCCGCGGCGCACCCGGAACTGGTCCGGCAGGTGGTGGCCGCCGGGCACCGGCTGTGCGACCACACGGTGTCGCACGACACCACGATGGACAAGAAGCCCGAGGCCTACCAGTCGCAGGAGATCCTGCAGGCCGAGCGGCAGATCACCCAGGCGTCCGGCGGCGTACGGCCGATGTACTACCGGGCGCCGGGCGGCGCGTTCACCCCGTACAGCCGGCACCTGGCGGCCTCTCACGGGATGCGTCCGCTCGGCTGGAACGTGGACTCCAAGGACTTCGAGCGGCCGGGCACCACCGCCATCGTCAGCACCGTCGAGGGCGAGCTGGCCAACGGGCCGACCGTCCTGTTCCACGACGCGGGCGGTGACCGCTCGCAGACCGTCGCCGCGCTGCGCACCCTGCTGCCGTGGCTGAAGCAGCAGGGGTACGCGTTCGGCTTCCCGGTGCGCTGAACGGCCCGCCGGCAAGGGGGTCTTCGGCCGCCAGGGCCCGCACCGGCACACCGGTCCGCGAGCCGCCTTCTTCGCCGTGGCCCCGGCGGTGTCCGGCCACGAGCCGGTGAACCCCGGGGGAAATCTTGGTCACCGAAGTCCCGGGACGCCTGTTCGTATCCGGAGGAATGCCTACCATGAGGCCGCTGCGTACGACGTCGTCCCGGAAAGGCTCGCCATGCCGTTGCCTCGCCTCGGCACGCGGTCCGTTCGTCTCCGGACGGCCCCCGCCGTGTTCGTCGTCCTCGCCGTGACCCTCGCGGGCACGCTGCTGGCGTTCTCCCTCGGCGGGGCACGGCCCGGACGGGCCGCCGGCCAATCCTCCGGGCACATCGTCATCGACGTGTCGGAGAGCCGCTGCGGCCGCGGCTGGACCCGGCCCGAGCCCGGGGTGCACACCTTCGACCTGCGCAACACCTCCGACGCCGGCGCCGAGGTCTACCTGGAGGATCCCGCCAGCCAGACGGTGTACGGCGAGGTGGAGGGCATCGGCCCCGGTACGACACGGCAGTTGACGGTACGCCTCGGCAAGGGCGCGTACGCCTTCAAGTGCGTGCCGGACGACGCCGACGCCGCGACCGGGCCCACCGTGCACATCGCCGGCGGGCAGCGCGGGCCGGGCGCCGCGCCGGTCTCGGAGCACGATCTGATCCCGCCCGCCCTCGCCTACCAGAAGTGGGTCGGCGGCGGACTCGACGAGACCGTCCGGCTGGCGACGAGGCTCCGGGACGCGATCGACCGGGGCGATCTCGCCGCCGCCCGCTCGGCCTGGCTGCCGGCGCACCTGGAGTACGAGCGGCTGGGCGCGGCGTACGACGCCTTCGGCGACGCGGACGCGGCGATCAACGGCACCGACGCCGGCCTGCCCGGCGGAGTGCACGACAAGGACTTCGCCGGCTTCCACCGCGTCGAGTACGGGCTGTGGCACGGTGAGTCCGCCGCCGGGCTGCGCGCCCCGGCGGCGGCGCTGGTGAAGGCTCTGACCGGGCTGCGCGACACCTGGTCGCAGGCCCGCATGGACCCCGCCCAGCTGGGGCTGCGCGCGCACGAGATCCTGGAGAACACCGTGCAGTTCGAGCTGACCGGCCGCACCGACTACGGCAGCGGCAGCAACCTGGCCACCGCCCGCGCCAATCTGGACGGCACCCGCGAGGTGCTGTCCCGGATCGAGCCGCTGCTGAAAACGCGGTACGCCGGTCTGCCCGAACTCGACAAGGAGTTGAACCGCGCCCAGCACACCCTCGACGGGTTCCGCCACCAAGGGTCCTGGACCCCGCTGGACCGTCTCGGCCGCGCCCAGCGGGAGGACGTGAACGCGGTGTTCGGCGACCTGGTGGAGCGGCTGGCGTCGGTGGCGACCCTGTGCGACCCGCGGAGGACCGTGTGAGCGGCATCGCGCGAGCCGGGTCAACGGACGGACCCGGCACCGGCCCTCAGGAGGGACCGGAGAGGCCGGGCACCAGCCGTCACGAGGGGCCGGACAGGACCGGCACCAGCAGCCACCAGGCACCGGGCAGGACCGACACCGCCCGTCATCAGACACCTGACAGAACCGGCACCGCCCCGCACGAAGGAC
>NZ_JBEYEY010000010.1:77196-159779 GCF_040703635.1 Streptomyces sp. NPDC007189 | reverse complement strand
CGCCGAACAGGACCAGCACCAGCCGCCACCAGGCACCGGACAGGACCGGCACCGCCCGTCATCAGACACCTGACAGAACCGGCACCGCCCCGCACGAAGGACCGAACAGGACCAGCACCAGCCGCCACCAGGCACCGGACAGGACCGGCACCGCCCGTCATCAGACACCTGACAGAACCGGCACCGCCCCGCACGAGGGACCGGACAGGACCAGCACCAGCAGCCACCAGGCACCGGGCAGGACCGGCACCGGCCGTCATCAGACAGCTGACAGGCCCGGCACCGCCCCGCACGAGGGACCGGACGGGACCGGCGCCGGCCGTCACGAGGCACCCGACCGGCCCAGCGTCGACCGTCCCGAGGGGCGGAGCCGTCGCGCTCTCGAGCGGACCGGCGGGTTGGCGCGGCGTGGCTTCCTGCGGGGCGCCGCGCTGGCGGGGGCGGGTCTCGCCACGAGCGCCGCCGCCCCCGGCAGCAGTACGGCGGACGCCACTGCCGCGATCGCCCCCTTCCACGGTGTCCACCAGGCCTCCGCGATCGCCGCGCCCCGTCGCAGCTGCGTCTTCGTCTCGCTCGACGTGACCGCCGAGAGCCGCTCCGAACTCGCCGAGCTGCTGC
Organism: Streptomyces sp. NPDC007189; assembly: GCF_040703635.1. Lineage (NCBI taxonomy): Bacteria > Bacillati > Actinomycetota > Actinomycetes > Kitasatosporales > Streptomycetaceae > Streptomyces > Streptomyces sp. NPDC007189. Next base: position 159,161 of record NZ_JBEYEY010000010.1, on the reverse strand, counting down.
GCACGCTCACCGACCGGGCCCGCTTCCTCACCTCGGGCGGGACTGCGTCGCCGGTCGGCATCACCGGTCCGCCCGCCGACTCGGGCGTCCTCGGCGACCGGCTGCCGTCCGGGCAACTGGCCGTCACCGTCGGCGCGGGCGCCTCGCTCTTCGACGACCGGTTCGGGCTGGCCCCGCTCAGGCCGCGGCGGCTGACCGCGATGCCCGAGTTCCCCGACGACGACCTGAAGCCCGACTGGTGCCACGGCGACCTCAGCCTCCAACTGCACGCCGACGAGCCGGACATCACCCTGCACGCGCTGCGCGACATCGCCCGGCACACCCGGGGCGCCGCGCAGGTCCGCTGGCGGATGGACGGCTTCTCCAGCCCGCCCCGGCCGTCCGGGACCCCGCGCAATCTGATGGGGTTCAAGGACGGGACCGCGAACCCGGACACCGGCAGCGCCCGCGAGATGAACCGCCTGGTGTGGGTGGGCAAGGGCATGGGCGAGCCGGAGTGGGCGACCGGCGGCAGCTACCAGGTCGTACGGCTGATCCGGATGCTGGTGGAGTTCTGGGACCGGGTCTCGCTCAGCGAGCAGGAGCGGATGTTCGGCCGGGCCCGCTCCTCCGGCGCGCCCCTGGACGGCGACCACGAGTACGACACGCCGAAGTATGCCGACGACCCCAAGGGTGACGTCATCCCGCTGGACGCGCACATACGGCTCGCCAACCCCCGCACCTCCGCCACCGACGGCCAGCGCCTGCTGCGCCGGGCCTACAACTACGACCGGGGCATGGACGCCAACGGCAACCTGGACATGGGCCTGCTGTTCTGCTGCTACCAGCAGGACGTGAAGCGGCAGTTCGAGACCGTGCAGCACCGGCTGAAGGGTGAGCCGCTGACGGACTACATCAGCCCGTTCGGCGGGGGCTACTTCTTCGCGCTGCCCGGCGTGCGGGACGCTCAGGACTGGTACGGGCGCGCCCTGTTCGGCTGAACCTGTCCGGACAACTCGGCCGCCGAATGGGTCAACACACGGTCAAGTTTTGCCCTGGTATCCCTGACTCGGTGTTCACCCGCACGCCATGATGGCTCCGCCGACACGCCCCGCAACGGGCGCAGCATCCCTGCTCGTACGACGCACAGACGTTCTGTCCGGAGGGGTAACCACCATGGCCAGCAGAGGAAGACGAGCCGCTATGCGGAGCCTGGGAGCGCTCGCGGGAGCCGCGGCGCTCACCGTGCTCGGCAGCAACGCGCCCGGCTGGGCGGCGGCGCCGGCCGCGGCACAGGGCGGGCACTCCTCGACCGCGACGCCGATCAAGCACGTCGTCGTGCTCTTCGACGAGAACATCTCCTTCGACCACTACTTCGCCACGTACCCGAAGGCCGCCAACACCGACGGCACGAAGTTCACCGCGTCGAAGAACACCCCGAAGGACATCGACACCCTCGCGCACGCCGGGCTGCTGAAGAACAACCCGAACCAGTACGCGCCGAAGCGGCTGTCCCCGTCCCAGGCGATGACCTGCGACCAGAACCACTCCTACGGCCCCGAGCAGTACGCCTACAACGGCGGCAAGGCCGACCAGTTCGTGCAGAACACCGAGGTCGACAAGTGCAGCGGCGGCCTGTTCGGCGAGCCGGGCCTGGTGATGGACTACTACGACGGCAACACCGTCACCGCGCTGTGGAACTACGCCCAGCACTACTCCCTGAGTGATCGTTCCTTCAGCTCGAACTACGGCCCCTCGACGCCCGGCGCGCTGAACCTGGTCTCCGGCAACACGCACGGCGTGATCTCCGTGGACCCGGCGACCGGCAAGCAGACGTCCACGCCCGACCCGTACGCGGTCAAGTCGCCCGACGCCAACGGCGTCGGCACGGTGATCAACGACCCCGACCCGGCCTGGGACGACTGCTCCAACAAGGACCACACCAGCAGCAACGCCCTGGCGTCGATGCAGGGCAGGAACATCGGTGACCTGCTCAACGCCAAGAAGGTGTCGTGGGGCTGGTTCCAGGGCGGCTTCCGTCCCTCGACCGCGTGGAACGGCACGTCCGGCTCGTACGCCAAGTGCGACACCGCGCACACCAACGTGGGCGGTGCCTCCGTGGTCGACTACAGCCCGCACCACAACCCGTTCGCGTACTACAAGTCGACGGCGAACCCGCACCACCTGGCGCCGAAGAGCGTCGCGGAGATCGGCCACAGCGGTCAGGCCAACCACAACTACGACCTGACCGACTTCTCCGCCGCGCTGAAGGCGGGTCAGCTGCCGGCGGTCAGCTTCCTCAAGGCCGGTGAGTACCAGGACGGTCACGCCGGCTACTCCGACCCGGTCGACGAGCAGCACTTCCTGGTCAACGAGATCAACGCGATCCAGAGCTCGCCGCAGTGGAAGTCGACCGCGATCGTGGTCGCCTACGACGACTCCGACGGCTGGTACGACCACGCCTACGTCGCCCCGAAGAACGGCTCGACGGACACCTCCCTCGGCTCCAACGGCAAGGCCACCGACAGCCCGGCCTGCCAGAAGGGCCCGAAGGCGGCCGGGGGTTACGCCGACCGCTGCGGCCCCGGCACCCGCCAGCCGCTGCTGGTCATCTCGCCGTACAGCAAGGTCAACAAGGTCGACCACACCCTGACGAACCAGGCGTCCATCACCCGGTTCATCGAGGACAACTGGAGGACCGGCCGCATCGGCGACCACTCCTTCGACGCCACCGCCGGTCCCCTGGCGGGCATGTTCGACTTCCGGCACCCGAACGGCAAGCAGGTGCTGCTGAACACCGACGGCTCCGTCGAGCACGTCGGCCCGATCCACCACGTCGCCCCGGTCTCCACCAGCATCACCCCGGGCCCGGCGATGCAGAACACGGCCGCGACGACCGACGCCTCCGGCTTCCCGGCCCTGCCGGTCGGCCTCGGCGTGGGCGCCCTGCTGGCGGCGGGCGCGACCGGCACGTACCTGACCCTGCGCCGCAGGCAGCAGGCCTGATCCCGCTGACGCGCACGCGCTGACGCGCCCCCGGTCGATGACCGGGGGCGCGTTCGCGTGCGGTGCGCGGGGCCGGCTGGAACACTCCCTTGCGGCCGCCCCGGCCGCTTCCGTCACTCCAGTCCGAGGCCCCTGCGTCCGGTGGTGTTGAGCCGGTCGGCGGTGAACCTGCCGGTCCAGGAACGCTCGTAGTGCTCCTCGGGGAAGTCGCTCGGGCTGGAGCCGGTGAGGAAGGCCTCCCGCACGGAGGTCGCGTAGCGCTCGTTGCGCGGGCACCAGGGGGCGGCGGGGATGTACATGACGTTGCCCCAGCCCTTCTGGTCCGTCACCGGGGCCACGCTGTGGATCATGTCGCAGTGCCACCAGACGGAGTCGCCGGCGCGGACGTCCGGGATGCCGGTGAGCGCTTCCAGGAGCAGCGGGTGCCACTTCCCGCTCGCGGGGAAGACCCGGTTGACGGTGACCCCGCACATGTCGTCCTCGGGTACGTCCGGCAGCAGCGGGCGCAACAGCAGGCAGGCCATGGCCTCCGGGATCGGCACGGTGTGCAGTACGCCCTGGTCGTGGTCCATGTCGGACAGCGCGGTCCAGCCCTGGAAGGTGCGGAAGGCCGAGCACATGGTGGAGCCGGGGTACTGGGGGCCGGCGGTGCGGTGGGCGGCGTCCCAGGGGTCGTACCGCTCCACCGTCCCGTCGAACAGGTGCCGGAACGCCCGCTGGTAGGCGTCGGTCATCCACAGGTCGAGGGTGCCGGGGTCGCAGTGGGCGCCGAGGCCGCGGGAGTCGGCTCCCGGCGGGCGGCGGCGGATGCGGTCGGGGTAGAGCGCGTCGCGGTCGGGGTCGAACCACTGGACGCCGTCGGAGGTGTGGGTCCAGAAGGAGTTCAGGAAGGACTGCACGCGGGCCATACGGTCGCTCTGCCGGGCCTCCATCTGGGCCTCGGACCAGTAGACCGGATAGATCTCGGGCTTGGAGCCGACGCTGCCGAAGAAGTCGTCGCCGGGTCCCGCGTAGGTCTCGAAGAAGCGGTTGCGCTCGACGTAGTCGACGATGCCGGCGTCCCAGGCCAGAGCCTGCTCACGCGGGAAGTGGCCGCGTACGACGAGACAGCCGCGCTTCTTCAGCAGGGCCGTCTGGGCGGGGCTCACGGTGCCGTTCTCGATGTCGGCGTAGTCGAGCACCGGCCAGACGCTGCCGCCGGCCTCCTTCTCCGCCTTGATCTCGGCGACCCGGGCGGCCACGCGCCGCTCGGCGGCGGCGTACACCTCCTCGACGGTGCGGCCGGAGGCCTCGATCCGGGCCCGCAGGGCCCGCTTCACCTCCCGGATCGCGGCGGGCAGGTCCTCGGGCACGGTCTCCCAGTGCGGCAGCTCGGGGGTCGTCCCCTGCCGGTCGGCGGCGAGTGTCATCGGTCCGCTCCTTTGATTAGGACTCCTTACCAAATCCAACGTAGAGGCAGCCCACGATTTAGGCAACAGTCCTAACTAGAATGCTCGGCATGACCCCGGCCAAGCCCTCGCTCGACATGCTCCGCGCCCTGACGGACGAGCACGTGCTGCGCACCCTCATGGACCATCCGCGACTGACCCGCGCCGAGATCTCGGCCCTGACCGGCATCTCCCGGCCGACCATCTCCGACGGCGTGCAGCGCCTCGTCCGGGCCGGTCTCGTGGTCGACACCGGCGAGCGCACGACGGGGCGCGGCCGGGCGGGCTCCTACCACGCGCTGGCGCCGCGGCTCGGCCTCGCGCTGGTCGCGACCATCTCGCCGTACGGCGTGTCGGCCCAGGCGGTGAACGTGCACGGCGAGACGGTCGGCGAGGCCCGGGTCGCTCTCGACCGGGACGCCGGCGAGCGGCTGGCGGCCGAGGCCCTGGCCCAGGCCGCCGGCCGGCTCCGCGAGGAGGCGCCGGGCGGGCTGCGCACCGCGGTCGTCAGCGCCGCCGACCCCGTCGACCGCGCCACCGGCCGCCTCGTGCAACTGCCCGACGCCCCGTTCCTGGTCGGCGACCTCGACCCCGCCGCCGTCCTCGGCCCGTATGTCGCCGGACCCGTGCTGGTGGACAACGACGTCAACTGGGCCGCACGCGCCGAGCACCAGTCCGGCTGCGCGGCGGGCGCCGACGACTTCGTCTTCGTGCACCTCGGCGAGGGGCTGGGCTGTGCCGTGGTCACCGACGGGGCCGTGCGGCGCGGGCACCGGGGGCTCGCCGGTGAGATCGCCCATGTGTCCACGGCGGGCCCGGACGGTACGGCCATGCCGCTGACCGAGGTGTTCGCCGTGCTCGGCCTGCGCCGGCCCGGCTCGACGGCCATCGACGTCGCGGCGCTGGAGACGGCTGTCGCCGGCGACGACGAGCGGGCCCGGACGGTCCGCGCCGCCCTCGCCCGCGCGGTCGGCGGTGTGCTGACCGCGGCCGTCTCCCTCACCGACCCGGAACTGATCGTCGTGGGCGGCGAGTGGGGCCGGCATCCGCGGCTGGTCGCCGCGATCGACGCCCAGGTCGCCCGCTGCCCGCGTCCCGTCCGCGTCGCCGCGGCGACCGTCACCGCTCCCGAACTGACGGCGGCCCGCACGCGCGCCGTGGAGGAGCTGCGCACGCTGATTGTCCGCCGTGCGCACGGCGAGGGCTGAGCGGCGACGGGAAAAGGGGTGGCCCGCGCAGGGAGGCGATGGTGGGATGGCGCGGTGCAAGGTGAGTTCTCCATCGTCGTGGACCGGAGCACGTACCAGTACGCGCCCACTCCATGGGAGCAGGAGTCGTGGCGGGAGACGGCGCTCGCCTGGGTGGGCGAACAGCTCGCCTCGCAAGGCCTGCGGAAGAGCGGCGAGTTGAGGGTGCGGCTGCGGCCGTGGTCCGTGCTGGTGCGGGTGCCCGTGGCGGGGCGGGGCGCCGTCTGGTTCAAGGCGAATCCGCCGGCCAGCGCCTTCGAGGGCCCGCTGACCGCCGCGCTGGCCCGCTGGGTGCCGGAGCACGTGCTGCGGCCGCTGGCCGTCGACGCCGAACGCGCGTGGGTCCTGCTGCCCGACGGAGGGGAGCTGTTCCGGGACGCGCTCGCCCGGGCGCCGGTCGGGCCGCGGACCTGGGAGGAGCTGCTGCGCCGGTACGCGAGCATGCAGCGGGCCCTGACGCCGCGTGCGCGCGAGATCGAGCGGCTGGGCGTGCCCTCCACCAGAACCCCGGACCTGCCCGGGGCCTTCGACCGGCTGCTCGCGACAGGCGCCGCGCTCCCCCCGGAGGCACGCGCCCGGCTGGAGGCGCTGCGGCCCCGCCTCGCGGACTGGTGCGCCGAACTCGCCTCGCTCGGCGTCGAGGACACCCTCGACCACGCCGACCTGCACGACGGCCAGCTGTTCCATCCGGCGCCGGACCGGTTCGTCTTCTTCGACTGGGGCGACGCGGCCGTGTCGCACCCCTTCTGCAGCCTGCGCATCCCCGCCGGCAAGGCATGCGCCCGGTACGGCCCGCAGGTCCTGGCCCGCCTCCTCGACGCCTACCTGGAGCCGTGGACGGGCGACGGGCGCACGCCTGCTCAGCTGCGGCGCGGCGCGCGTCTCGCCTGGCGCCTGAGCGTCCTCGGCCGCGCCGCGTCCTGGGGCCGCACGTTCCCGGACGCGTCGGGCACCAGCCCCGGCGCCGAGCAGAGCGCCGCGTCGTTGCTGGAGATTCTCGACGGCCCGCCGTTCTGAGGAAGCCCCGGCCGTATCGAAGACGCCTTGCGCCCGGTGCTCGCCCGCTCCTCGCCGTACGGCGGACACTGGGCCGTATGACTCGCAGCCGTGCGCCGTCCGCTCCCCCGCCCGGCCGCCGTGCCGTCCTGGCCACTCTCGCCGGTGTCGCGCTCGGCGCGGCGGGGTGCTCTGGCCGTACGGCTCCGGCGGTGCGCCCGTCGCGGAGTGCCACGCCCCGTACCGGGTCACCGTCGCCCTCCCCCGCGCTGCCCCGCACCACGCCCTGGCGGCCCACGTCAGCCGAGGTGCAGCCGACGGCGAAGTTGCGGGCCGTGCAGGTGGTGGAGGCGATCGGCGCCTGGCCCGAGGGGCGCGGTGGAGCGGCGGCGGCGCGGGCGAGGGTCGCCGCGCTGGGGCAGCCGGCGGCGCTCGTCGGGCAGGCCGGGCCGCTGCTGCCGGCGGCGGATCAGGCGGCGCTGCAGGTCGTGGACGCACAGTACGGCGGGATCCTGGCCCGGTCGGCCAGCGTGCTGGTGGTGTGCCGGCAGTGGACCCGGCGCGGCGGCAGGGTCGGCGCGGGCGGGACGACGGTCGACGTGCGGCTGTCCCGGTCGGGCTCCGGCTGGACGGTCGACGCCCTGCGCCCGGCCCACCCCGGCCCGGCCGCCCGGTCGCTCGCGCCGGACGTCCGCGGCGTGCTGTCCGACGACCGGATCGCGCTGCCGCCCGCCGCCCTGGCGGATCTGCGCAGCGGGCAGGTGCACACCAGTGTGGCGAAAGCGATGCTGGCGCTGGCGCGGACGTACCGGCTGGACGTGAGCGTCGTCCGCTCCGGGCACCCGCTGGACGTGTTCGGCACCAGCCGGCCCAGCGACCATCCGCGCGGCCGGGCCTTCGACGTGTGGAGAATCGACGGTCATGCCGTCGTCGACCCGGCGACGCCGCGCGGTCTGATCGAGCGGTTCATGCGGGACGCGGCGGCCGCGGGATCGTACAACGTGGGCGGACCGGTGCGGCTGTCGGGCGGCGGCGCCGGTCAGTTCTTCAGCGACGCCACCCATCACGATCACGTGCACGTCGGTTTCCGCACCTGAGGGCGCACGGCCGGATGTCACCCGTTCGGCCCAGTGCACCGCCGCCCCCGGACAGCCGTGCCGGCGCGGCCTCCCGGCCGGTGTCCGCGGTGCCGTGCGGGTTGCGCGGGGCGAGCAGGGGTCGGGACGCTGGGGGCTGACACGGACCCGGGAGGTGAAGTGGCCACGGCACATGGCACCACGCCTCCGGACGGCCTCGGCCGCCGGTGTTTCCTCACCCTGTGCGCGGGCGCCGGCCTCGGCACGGCCGCCGCCTGCACGGCGGCACCGCCGCATCCCCATTCCACGACGGCCCCCGGCGGACGGCTCAGGCCCGAGGCCGAGCGGGACGCCCCCGGCACCGCGGACTGGCGTCTGGCCTCCACCGGGCCGCCGGACGCGGTGGCCGGATACGCGGACCGGGTAAGCGTGACCCCGGGCGAGCGGCTCGGGCTCCATGTGTCGACCACCGCCGCGTCGTTCCGGGTGTCCGCGTTCCGGGTCGGCTGGTACGGCGGCACACAGGCCCGCCGCGTCTGGGCGTCCGAGCGCATACCCGGCCGCGCCCAGCCGGCCCCGCGCGTCCTGCCCGCCACCCGCACCGTGCGCGCCGACTGGCCCGAGACGCTGCCGGTCGACACCTCGGGCTGGCCGGAGGGCGCCTACCTGCTGCGTCTCGAGGCGGACACCGGCCACCAGCGGTACGTCCCGCTGATCGTCCGCTCCACCGACGGCACGGGCCGTACGGTCCTGATGCACGCCCCCGCCACCTGGCAGGCGTACAACCGCTGGGGCGGCAGCAGCCTCTACAACGGCGCGTCCGGGGCGTACGCCACCCGCTCCCTCGCGGTGAGCTTCGACCGCCCCTACGACGGCGAGGGCACCGGGAAGTTCCAGGTGTACGAGTGGGCGCTGGTGGTGCTCGCCGAGCGCCTCGGCATCCCGCTGGCCTACACGACCGGCATGGACGTGCACCGCGACCCCGGGGTGCTGCGCGGCGCGCACGCCGTCGTCTGCCTGGGGCACGACGAGTACTGGACGCCGCGGCAGCGGGCCCATGTGACCGCCGCCCGGGACGCCGGCACGAACGTCGCGTTCCTCGGCGCCAACACCTGTTTCCGCCGGGTCCGGCTGGAGGCCGGGGACGCCGCGGACGACCGTACGGTGGTCTGCTACAAGACCGACTACCGCGCCGACCCCTGCTACGACACGCACCCGGCCCAGGTCACCACCGACTACCGGCTGCCGCCCGCCCCGGACCCCGAGTCGTCCCTGACCGGCGTGCTCTACGAGGGCTATCCGGTCGACGCGCCCTATGTGGTCCGGGCCGCCGGCCACTGGCTGTACGAGGGCACCGGCGCACGCTCCGGGGACTCCTTCGCGCATCTCGTCGGCGTGGAGTACGACCGGGTCACGCCCGGCGCCCCCACGCCCGGTGAGCTGGAGATCATCGCGCACTCGCCGCTGGTGTGCGGCGGGCGGCCCAGCCACAGCGACTCGGCGTACTACACGGCGGCGAGCGGCGCCGGGGTGTTCGCGACCGGCACCATGCGCTGGGTGGAGGCACTGGCGGCCGGGACGGGCATGTTCGGGCGCGACCACGGCATGGACGCCCGTACCCGCGCCTTCGTCACCCGCACCACGGAGAACCTGCTGCGGACGTTCGCGCGGGGTCCGGCGGCCCGGCACGCTCCGGCGCCGCGCGCCAACGTCCGCGAGGTGTACGGCGCCTGAGGTCAGGGCAGCGGGGTGCCGCCGGTCGCGTTGAGGATCTCCGCGGTGATGTAGCTCGCCTGCGGGGACGCCAAGTAGACGTAGGCGGGCGCGAGTTCGGCGGGCTGGGCCGGGCGGCCGAGCGGCGCCTGCTTCCCGAACTCCTGCGTGTCCGGCAGGGTCGAGGGGATCAGCGGCGTCCACACCGGTCCCGGCGCCACGGCGTTGACCCGGATGCCGCGCTCGGCGAGCATCTGCGCCAGTCCCTGGGTGAAGGTGACGATCGCGCCCTTGGTCGTCGCGTAGTCCAGCAGATGCGGGCTCGGCTTGTACGCCTGCACGGACGTGGAGTTGATGATGCAACCGCCGGCCGGGATGTGCGGCAGCGCGAACTTGGTGAGCCAGAACATGCCGTACAGGTTCGTCCGCACCACACGGTCGAACTGCTCGGTGCTGATCGCCTCGATGCCGTCCGGCTGGGCCATCTGGTAGGCGGCGTTGTTCACGAGGACGTCGATGCGGCCGAACTCGGCGACCGCCCGCTCGATCAGCGCCCGGCAGTTGTCCTCCTCGCGGATGTCGCAGGAGACGGCGACCGCCTTGCGCCCGGCGTCCTCCACGAGCCGGGACGTCTCCCGGGCGTCCTCCTCCTCGTCGGCGAGGTGCGTGAACAGCACGTCGGCGCCCTCCCGGGCGAAGGCCAGGGCCACCGCCCGCCCGATCCCGGAATCCCCGCCGGTGATCACGGTCTTACGGCCGTCCAGCCGGCCCGCGCCGCGGTAGGAGTCCTCGCCGTGGTCGGGCGGCGGGTCCATCGGGCCGGTCCAGCCCGGATGCGGCTGGTCCTGGGACGGGAACTCGGGACGCGGGTGCTGGGTGACCGGGTTCGGCCGGTCACCGTGCTGGTCCGTCACGGCGGCCTCCTGTGTCTCGGGGGACGGGACGGCGACCGGGTTCCCGGATCACACGGGCCGAAAAGCCCTTTCAGTCCGACCCCGCGTGCCGTCCTCCCGGCCGCAGGTGCTCCCTGCGGGCGTTGTTGTAGATCCGCAGCAGATGCTTGGCCACGGCACAGGCGGCGCCGTCGGCATGGCACTGGCGGCACGTCCGCATGTGCTGCGCATAGGTGAGGCGCGCGTTCTCCAGCGCGTCGTTGACATAGGACATCGGCATTCTCCGGGCACGGCGCATCCTGGGACACGCCAAGTTGACTGACTGGTACACCCGGAACAAGGTGATCATGTTACTGGCGGTACTGGGAAACCCGCTCTCCCAGGCCTGCTGCGCCGGCGCGAAGACCTGACGGCCGGCTAGTGGCTGCCCGCGTCGCGGAGTGTGCGCGCGTGGTTCATGAAGGCGGTCAGGCCGACCTCGAAGGCACCGTCGGCCCGCCCCTCACCCACCGCCGCCAGTGCCTCGGCGAGGTGCGGGGTGGGGATGCGGTCCGTCAGCTCCCACATCGCCTCGGGCGCGGCGAGGTCGAGGGCCGAGCCCAGCACCAGGTTCTCCAGCGCGACGATCAGCGGCATGACCACGGCGCGGCCGAACCCGGCGTCCAGCAGGAGGCTCACCGCACGCTCGTACTGCTCCAGCACCCGGGGTGCGCGCACCGGCGAGGTCATGAGCAGCGGGATCGTCCGGGGGTGCGCGGCGAACGCGGCGCGGTAGGAGCGCGCCCAGGCCTCGATGGCCTTGTCCCACGGGGTCAGGTCCAGGGTCGCGGTGTCGATCGCCGCGCTGACGCGCTCCCGCAGCAGTTCCACGATGCCGTCACGGCCGTCCACATGGTGGTACACCGAGCCGGTCTGCACCCCGAGCCGCCGGGCGATCTGCGGCACGCTGAAGTCTCCGGTGTCGTCGACCAGTTGCAGCGCGGTGGCGGTGATGCGCTCACGGTCGAGGAGCGGGGTGCGCGGCCGTCCCATGGTCAGTCTTCTCCCTGAGGTCTTCCCTGGTGCCCAACGGCAGGTTACATTGCGGAAACCGAAAGCCTTTAGGTTTACGGCTCCGGGCTCCCGCCATCCCCCGTGCGCCCGGAGACTCCGGCACGTGCCGGCCCACCCCGGCCCGCCGGCGCCCCGCGCACCCGGCTGCCCCGCCAGCGGGGCCCCGTCCCCTCCGCCGCCAGAAGGGCTCCCTCGTATGTCCGTGTCCTCCGCCGAGCCACCGGAGCCGGCGCCGTCCGGCGCGGCCGGCCTCCGGTCCGGCTCCCTCGGCACCGCCGACATCGCCTTCTTCGTCGTCTCCGCCGCCGCACCCCTGACCGTCATGGCCGGGGTCGCACCGCTCGCGATCCTGCTGGGCGGCATCGGCGCGCCGGTCGGCTATCTCCTCGCCGGCCTGACCCTCGCCGTCTTCGCCGTCGGCTTCACCACCATGAGCCGCCATGTGACCAGCGGCGGCGCCTTCTACGCCTACATCACGCAGGGCCTCGGCCGGCCCGTCGGCATCGGCGCCGCCCTGCTGGCGCTGATCGGCTACAACGGCATGGAGATCGGCGTCTACGGCCTGCTCGCCACCACCGCCCGCGACACCCTGCACACCCTCGCCGGCGTCGACGTGCCCTGGCTGCCCGTCTCCCTGCTCGGTCTGCTGCTGATCGGCTACGGCGGCTACCGCTCCATCGACTTCGGCGCCAAGGTCCTCGGCGTCCTGCTCGTCTGCGAGACCGGCATACTCGTGCTGCTCGCCGGCGGGGTGCTGCTCAAGGGCGGCGCCCATGGCCTGTCGGCGGCCTCGCTCGCGCCGGGCCATGTGCTCGTGCCGGGCATGGCGGCCGTCCTCGCGTTCGCCTTCGCCGCGTTCACCGGCTTCGAGTCGACCGTCATCTACCGCCGCGAGGCCCGCGACCCCGGGCGGACGGTCCCGCGCGCCACCTATCTGGCCGTCGGATTCCTCGGCCTGTTCTACGCGTTCACCGTCTGGATCGCCGTCCAGGCCTTCGGCGACGACCAGGTCGTGGGCGCGGCCGGCAAGGACCCGGCCGGCCTGTTCTTCACCGCGATCAGCACCTTCGTGGGCGGCTGGGCCGCCGACCTGATGCACGTCTTCATCGTCACCAGCGTCATCGCCTCCCTCCTCGCCTTCCACAACGCCATCAACCGCTATGTCCTCGCCCTGGCCGAGGAGGGTGTCCTGCCGCGCCGGCTCGGCCGGATCCACCCGCGCCACCGCTCGCCGTACCTCGCCGGAGCCGCCCAGACCGTCCTCGGCGCCCTGGTCGTGCTCGCGTTCTGGGCCGCGCACGCCGACCCGTACCAGCAGCTGCTGCTGTGGGTGAACACCCCCGGCATGATCGGCCTGTTGCTGCTGCAGCTGCTCGCCGCCATCGCCGTACCGTGCTACTTCCGGCGGGTGCGCCACCACGAGGGCCGGATCCGCACGGTGGTGGCGCCGGTCCTCGCCACCGTGCTGCTGGTGACCGCGATCGCGCTGGTCATCACCCACCTCGACCTGTTCACCGGGGCGTCCGCGACCGTGAACGCCCTCCTGGCCGTGGTGGCGCCGGCCGTCTTCCTGCTCGGCCTGCCGCTGGCCTGGTGGCTGCGCCGCTCCCGCCCGGCCGTCTACGCCCGGTTCGCCACCGAACCCGGCGACGGCGCCGGCACCACCGGTCCCGACCGCACCACCGCCCCCACCACGGTCACCTCCCCCGCCGAGTGACCCGACACCGTTTCGTCCCACAGGAGCCGCCCCGATGCCCGCTGCCGACCTCATCCTCACCGGCGCCCAGGTCCGCACCCTCGACGCCGCCCGCCCCACCGCCTCCGCCGTCGCCGTGCACGACGACGTGATCAGCGCGGTCGGCGAGGCGGACGACGTACGGGACTGGCGCGGCCCCGGCACCGAGGTCGTCGACCTGCGCGGCGCCCACCTGGTGCCCGGACTCGTCGACGCGCACAGCCATCCGGTGTGGGGGCTGAACATGGCGACGGGCACGGATCTGTCGGGCGTGACCGACCTGGCCGGGCTGCGCGCGGCGCTCGCGGGCGCGGAGCGGATCGAGGGCTGGGTGGTGGGCTACGGCCTGGACCACAACGCGTTCGAGGGCCGCCCCATCCATCAGGACCTGATCGCGGACGTGCTCGGCGGCGTCCCGGCCTTCCTGCGCCTGTACGACGGCCACTCCGCCCTGGCCAGTGCCGCCGCGCTGGCCGCCGCCGGGGTGACCGGCCGACGGGCCTTCGCCCAGCACGCGGAGGTGGTGTGCGACGCCTCGGGCCGGCCCACCGGTCATCTGGTCGAGCACGCCGCGATGGACCTGGTGACCGCCGTCGTGCCCCGGCCGTCGTACGCCGAACAGCGGTCCCGGCTGCTGGAGTTGCTGTCCGCGATGGCCGCGACCGGGCTCACCGGGGCGCATGTGATGGACGGCGGCGATCTCGATCTGGTCGCGGCGGTGGCCGAGGAGACGGTCCTGCCGGTACGGCTGCGGTTCGCGCCCTGGTGCATGCCGGGCGCCGACGACGACGCGCTGCGCGAGCTGATCGAGGCGCAGGGCAGGGGCGGGCGGCACTGGCTGGTCGGCGGGGTCAAGTTCTTCATGGACGGCACCGTCGAGGGCGGCACCGCCTGGCTGGAGCACCCCGACTGCCACGGTCAGGGCACCGCCGCGTTCTGGCCGGACCCGCACGCCTACGCGGAGGCCGTCCGCACCCTGCACCGGGCCGGCGTGCGCACCGCCACGCACGCCATCGGGGACGCGGCCGTCCGGCACGCGCTGGACACCGTGGCCTCTCTCGGCCCGAACGGACACGGCGCCCACCGGATCGAGCACATCGAGACGGCGCCCGACGAACTCCTGCCCCGCTTCGCCGAGTTGGGGGTCGCGGCCTCCTTGCAGCCGCCGCACACCGGATATACGCGCGCCGACGGCAGCGACGAGTGGTCCCGCAGGCTCGGCGACGACCGGGCCGCCCGCGCCTGGCGGCTGCGCGATCTGCGGGAGGCCGGCGCCACGCTCGCCCTCGGCTCGGACTGGCCCATCGCCCACTACGACGTCCGCGCCGTGCTGGCGACGGCCCGCCGGCCGAAGGGCGCCGCGGCGCACCGGCCGGGACTGACGCCGTTGCAGGCGCTGGAGGGCTGCACCAGCCACGCGGCGGCCGCCGCCGGCGAGTCCGCCGTCGCCGGCCGCATCGCCCCCGGCTGCCGGGCCGACCTCACCGCCCTGGCCCTGGACCCGCTCCTCGCACCCGCCGACGAACTCACCGAGTCCCCGGTACGGCTGACGGTCACCGGGGGCCACGTGGTGCACCGGGACGCGTGAGGGGGCTCCGCCAGCGGCACGCCGGCACCGTCACCGGCCGCTGTCACGGCCTCGCGTCGCTGATCACCGGCCCTGCCGGCGCCGAGGGCCGGGGGGATGCGCGGCGCGGGCCGGGGGGATGCGCCACAGACGGGGGGCGTGCGTGCGGGCCGGGAGGTGCGCGCTGCAGACGGGGGGCGTGCGCCGCGGGCCGGGAGGTCCGCGCCGCAGACGGGAGGCGTGCGTGCGGGCCGGGAGGTCCGCGCCGCAGACGGGAGGCGTGCGCCGCGGGTCGAGATGTGCGCGCCGCAGACCGGGGGCGTGCGCCGCGGGCCAGGAGGGTGCACGGCGCAGGGCGTCGGGAGGTGAGCCGCAGACAGAGGGCGTGCGCCGCGGGCCGGGAGGTCCGCGCCGCAGACGGGAGGCGTGCGCCGCGGGTCGAGATGTGCGCGCCGCAGACCGACCCCCTGCGCCGCGGGCCAGGAGGGTGCACGGCGCAGGGCGTCGGGAGGTGAGCCGCAGACAGGGGGCGTGCGCCGCGGGCCGGGAGGTGCGCCGCGGGCCGGGAGGTGCGCCGCGGGCCTGCATCGCGGGTTGGGAGGCATGCACCGGGGGCCAGGGCAGACCGGAGGCGTGCACCGCGGGCCAGGGGGTGCACGGCGCAGGCCCGGAGGGCGTGCACCGGGGGTCGGGAGGTGCGCGCCGCAGACCGGGAGGCGTGCACCGGGGGTCGGGAGGTGCGCGCCGCAGACCGGGAGGCGTGCACCGCGGGCCAGGGGGTGCACGGCGCAGACCCGGAGGGCGTACACCGGGGGTCGGGAGATGCGCGACGCAGACCGGAAGCGTGCGCCACAAGCCGGCAGCCCGGAGACGGAAACAGACCGGCACCGACTCGTCCGGGACGATGCGAGTAGCCCAAGGCCGGACCCGCTTCACCCCCGCCTGCCGTGCGCAGCGCAGACCGGCAGATGCGCGACGCAGACCGGAAGCGTGCACCGCAAGCCGGCAGCCCGGAGACGGAAACAGACCGGCACCGGCTCGTCGGGGGCGATGCGGGTGGCCCGAGGCCGGACCCGCTTCAGCCCCGCCTGCCGTGCGCGCCGCAGACCGGCAGATGCGCGACGCAGACCGGAAGCGTGCACCGCAAGCCGGCAGCCCGGAGACGGAAACAGACCGGCACCGGCTGGTCCGGGGCGATGCGGGTGGCCCGAGGCCGGACCCGCTTGACCCGCGCCTGCCCTGCGCGGCGCAGGCCGCGGCCGTGGGTAACCCGGTCGGCCGGAAGGCGCAACACGCCGTGGCCGTAGGCGACCCGGCCGGATGCGCGGGGCGGGATGCTCGTCGACACTCCGCCTGTCCGCATTTATGATCGTTCGCGGCATCGCGTGCCGGTCACCGGCCGGGTGAGGCATGGAGGTGCCGGGACATGCCCCGGAGGCATTCCTTTGTCCGTCGAGTTGAACCACACCATCGTCCACGCCCGGGACAACCGGGAGTCCGCCGAGTTCCTCAGTGAACTGCTCGGCCTCGACATCACCGGGGAGTGGGGGCCGTTCGTCGCGGTCTCCCTCGGCAACGGCGTCACCCTGGACTTCGCCAGCATCCCCGAGGACCGGATCACGCCGCAGCACTACGCCTTCCTGGTCTCCGAGGAGGTGTTCGACGCCGCGTACGCGAAAATCGTCGAGCGCGGCATGGCCCACTGGGCCGACCCGCATCAGAAGCAGCCCGGCACGATCAACCACAACGACGGCGGCCGCGGCGTCTACTTCCTGGACCCGGTGGGCCACGCCATGGAGCTGATCACCGTCCCCTACGGCGGGTGGCCCGCGTAGGCGCCGCGCCTCACCTGCCGAACGCCTCCTTCCGGATGACGTCCAGCATGCTCGGGGTGCCCTCCGTGGTGCGTACGTCGAGGAAGGCGCGCGGATGCCCCTCGGTGACGGCCTCGCGCATCAGCGCGTGCGCGAGGTCGGCCCGGGAGGTGAACCGTCCGGGCAGCCGGCCGGGGTGCATCCGGTAGTCGCTGACCTGGTCGGAGTCGAAGAGGCCCGCGGGCCTCAGCACCGTCCAGTCGAGGCCGCCGGTGCGCACGATCTCCTCCATGCGGCGCATGTCGTCGTAGACCGTGCGCCCGACCACCCGCGCGAAGAAGGGCTCCATCACCTTCCGGAAGAGGAATCCCTCACCGGGCGCCGGAACGCCGAACAGCACGGTGGAGGTCACGCACACCAGGCGCCGCAGCCCGTGCCGGGTCATGGCCCGGCTGATGTGCGTGAGGCCCGTGGAGTACACGGTGACCGGGGCCCGGCCGTAGGGGACGCCGAGCGTGGAGATCACCGCGTCGTGACCGGCCACGACGCGGTCCACGGCCGCCGCGTCCAGGACGTCGGCCGCCGCGATCCGCAGGCGCGGGTGGGCGAGCGGGAAGGCGTCGGGGTGCCGGGTCACGGCCGTGACGGTGTGACCGGCGGCGGTCGCCTGTTCGGTGACCTGCCGTCCGGTCGGCCCGTTGGCGCCGAAGACGACGAGTCGCATGGGCTGCTCCTTCACTGCGGGGTGCTGCTGCCGTGGACCGAGAGGGCCGGGGCGGCGGCGGGTGTGACAGCGCGGGCGCAGGATGAGAGGCACGGCACACACCGGCTCCTCGATGTCACACTTCCGGGGCTCCGGTCCCTCTGGGTGGGCAGACGTCGTGAGGAGAGGCCATGGCCGACAACCGGACGCCCGCGGGGACGGACGCCGCCACGCGGGCGTTCCTCGACCACCGCGAGCTGCTGTTCGCGGTGGTGTACAACATGCTCGGCACCGTCGCCGACAGCGAGGACGTGCTGCAGGAGACCTGGCTGTCCTGGGCGGGTCGGTCGGGCGCCGGGGACGCGGGGCGGGCGGCGCGGATCGAGCATCCGCGGGCGTATCTGCTGCGGATCGCCGTGCGGCACGCGCTCGCGCGGCGCGAGCGGATCGCCCGGAGGCGTGAGACGTACGTCGGGCCGTGGCTGCCGGAGCCCCTGCTCACGGAGGGATCCCCGGGACCGGCTTCGGCGGAGGACGCCTCCGAGGGCGCGGTGCGCGCCGAGTCGGTGTCCCTGGCGATGCTGGTCGTGCTGGAGACCCTGACGCCGCTGGAGCGCGCGGTGTTCGTGCTGCACGAGGTGTTCGGCTACGCCCACACGGAGATCGCGGACATCCTCGGCCGCAGCCCGGCCGCCGTACGGCAGCTCGCGCACCGCGCCCGGTCCCACGTGCGGGCCCGGCGGCCCCGCTACCAGGCCCATCCCCGGGTGCGGCGGCAGGCGACGGAAAGGTTCGTGGCCGCCGCGCTCGGCGGTGATCTCGGGGCGCTGCTGGAGATCCTGGCGCCGGAGGCCACCCTCTGGACGGACGGCGGCGGAAAGGCGCAGGCGGCGCCGCGCCCGATCCGCGGCCGGGAGAAGGTGGCACGTGCGCTGACCGGCTATGCCGCGCGTTCGGCGGCGGGGCTGGAGTTCCAGCACCGGGACGTCAACGGGGACGCGGCCGTGGTGGTGTTCGAGGACGGCGCGCCGCACGCCGTGATGGTCATGGACCTCGACCCGGACGGCGAGCGGGTCAGCGAGGTCTACCTCGTCACGAACCCGGACAAGCTCGCGACGCTGGAGCCCGGCGAACCACGGATCCAGGGGCACGCCTGAGCGGGACGCCGGTGGAAGGGCGTCCCGCCCGTTGAACGACCCGGTGGGCGGCTACGGCGTCACCACCTTGCCGCCGAAGGTCACCACGAGGTGCCCGTCCGAGGCGAAGGACCAGCCGAGCGCCCCTGAGTAGGAGGAGCAGCGGGAGCCGTTGCTGCCGGTCCAGAACTGGTTGGAGCTGTCGGCGTCACCGACGGTCTTGTCGTTCGAGCCGCTGACGGCGAAGCGGCACGAGGTGTTGCTGCGGAACACCGAAGTACCCTTGTCGAACGAGAAGTTGCGCTCGGTGTTGTCGATGCCGACGTTGTCGGAGACGGTCATCGTGCCGGGGTTGCTGTTGTACGTGAACCCGTGGTGGCCGTTCTTGTAGGCGATGTCGTGCCGCACGATGTGGTTGACCGCGATGTCGTCGCCGCCGAGCTTGTAGCCGTTGCGGTCGCCGTTCTTGTTCTGGGTGCCGTCGGTGAGCGTGCCGTTGCCGTACGACAGGGAGTACTCGATGGTCACCGGGCCGATGGCACCGGTGTCGGTCTTGGTGTAGAGGTCCCAGCCGTCGTCGATGTTGTTGTGGGAGACGTCGTAGCGGAAGACGTTCCCGGTGCCGGTGGTCAGCTTCGAGGCGAAGCCGTCGGCGTTCTCGCCGGTGGAGTCCTCGTTGTCGTGCGACTCCGAGCTGACGACCAGGTTGTTCGACGGCCACTGGCTGCTGGGCGTGCTGGAGGAGATCCGGCCGAGCTGCAGTCCGGTGTCCCGGTTGTAGGCGGTCACCACCCGTTCGATGACGTTGTTGCTGCCGCCGACGTAGATGCCGTTGTCCCCGGCGTGCTCGACGGTGAGGCCGTACAGATGCCAGTAGTTGGCGTTCAGCTGGATCCCGCGGTTGGACGAGCTCTCGCTCTGGGCCGAGAAGTCCAGGACGGGCTTCTCACCCGCGTAGGCGGTGAGCGTGGTGCGGGCGCCGGACGTGCCGTTGCTGCCGGCCGGGATGGTGACCGTGGAGGAGTAGGCGTACGTCCCGCCGCGCAGGTAGATCGTCCCGCCGGGGGCGATACGGCTGATGGCGGAGGTGAGCGTGGTCGGCGCCGACTGCGTGCCGGCCGCGCTGTCGGTGCCGCTCGGCGCGACGTACAGCACGGTGGCGGTCGCGGCCTGTGCCGGGGTGCCGGAGAGCGCGGCGAGCGAGCCGGCGAGCAGACCGGCGCAGGCGATGGCTGATCTCAGGTGCATCGGCTTGTCTCCAGTCGTGGCATGGTGAAGGGATACGGAGGGGAAAGCGCTTTCCCTCCGCACTGCCCCGACCGTAGAGACACGGCATGCACACGTCAATGGTCGCGTACATGATTCATATTCAGATGGATGAATCTAGCCCGCTCTCGGAGTCGCTCTACTCCCCCGGCGCGAGGGCGTCCGCCACGAGCCGGGCCGCCTGTGCGACGAGCGCGTCGTCCGCCGGTGCGTCCTTCGCGCTCTGGGACGACAGCACGGTCAGCAGGACCGGGGTCTTCCGGGTCGTCCAGACCACGCCGATGTCGTTGGCGCTCCCGTAGTCGCCGGTGCCGGTCTTGTCGGCCAGCACCCAGTCGCGCGGCAGGCCCGCGCGGAACCGTGCGGCGCTGGTGGTGTTGCCCTTCAGCCAGCCGACGAGCCGTTCCCGGTCGACGCCGGTGAGCGCCCGGCCCAGGGTGAGCGCCTCGAAGCTGCGGCCGAGGGCCTGCGGGGTCGTGGTGTCGCGCGGGTCACCGGGGATCGCGCTGCCCAGGTCGGTCTCCCAGCGGTCGAGCCGGCTCACCGGGTCGCCGAGCGAGCGGAAGAAGCGGGTGAGGCCGACGGGGCCGCCGATCTGACGCAGCAGCAGATTGCCCGCCGCGTTGTCGCTGTACTGGATCGCCGCCGCGCACAGCTCCGCCACCGTCATCCCGGTGTCCACGTGCTCCGCGGTGCGCGGCGAGTTGGACAGGATGTCGTGCGGCGGATAGTGGATCACCCTCGCGAGCGGCGCGCAGTCACCGTGGTCGCGCAGGACGGCCGCCGCGGCGAACGCCTTGAACGTCGAACACATTGCGAACCGCTCCCCCGCCCGGTGGCACACGGTCCCTCCGGTGCGGAGGTTGCGCGCGTAGACGCCGAGCCGGGCGCCGTGCCGCCGCTCCAGTTCGGCCAACTCGCTCTCGGCTTCCCGCTGTTGGGTGCCCTGTGCGGCCGACGCGGCGGGCACGGAGGCGGCCGTGGCGGCCACGGCGGCGGCGGTGGTGAGGGCGAAGCCCGCCTTGAACAGGCCGCGCCGGGCGAGGGGGGTGGAGTGGTCGGGGCCGGTCATGAGCACAGTCCTCCTGGTCGTCCGTGATCGGTTTGCTGGATCTTCGACGGGGACAGCGAAACAGCCGGAGGCCACTGATGTCCAAGAGGGAACTTTGAACGCTGCATGCCTTATTGATATGAGTGCGGGATGGATCTCCTGGCGCATCTCGAGGCGTACGTGGCGACGGCCGACGAGGTGAGCTTCTCCCGGGCGGCGGATCGGCTCGGCATCGCCCAGCCGCTGCTCAGCCGCCGTATCAAGACACTGGAGGAGCACTTCGGCGGCGCGTTGTTCGACCGTTCACGGCGGCAGATCACCATCACGGAGCTGGGCTCGCTGCTCCTGCCGTACGCGCGGGACGTCCTGGACCGGGCCCAGCGGCTGGAGCAGGTCGCCGGTGCGGCGGGGCGGGCGCGGGTGAGCGCCGTCGGGGTGCCCGCGCACTGCGCCCCGGCGGCGCTGGCGCGCGCGATCCGCGCCGGTGCCCAGCGCGGGATCACCCTCGGCGTGCGTGAACTGCCGCCGCTGGAGCGGGTTTCCGGGCTCGCCGACGGCTCGCTCGCCTACGCGCTGGTGCGGGTCCCGCCGGAGCGGGGTGCGTTCCGGGTGCCGCTGGGCCTGGCGTGCGCGCCTGAGCCGGAAAGCGAGGAGAGCGTCCCGGCGCACGGCGGTGCGCGCCGCGTGGTCCACCTGGAGGATCTGCGGCCCCGGCGCGGTCGTGGCACCGAAGGCGCCACCCCGCTGCCGGTGTTGACCCTGCCCGAGGACCAACTGCCGTTCCACCAGGACCGTCTGGAGCGCGCAGCGGCCCGTGCCGGACTGCCGCCGGGACGGTTCCGGCCGGCCGGGCCCGCGGCCACCGCGCTCGCCGAGACGCTGGCGGGGCGGGCGCTGCTGGTGTGCGCGGAGCCGTTCGCCCGGCAGCACGGGGCGCGGTGGGCGCCGTTGGGCGACCGGTCACTTCATCGTGGGTACGACGTGAGCGCGGCCCCGGACCGGTCCGGGGCCGCCGAGGTGCCGCACTGGCTGGTCCCGCTGCTGGCCTCGGCGGTGGGAGCCGCCGCCCGACCGCCCGGCGGACCGGCCTCCGGGACCGGTGAGGACGTGCCCGCGCGGCTGGCGGCACGCGGATGAGGGCCGCGCCCGGGTACGTCGGGGACGACGGCGCCCTCCTGGACGTCGCCGAGGCCATCGCCGCCGACTGGGCGGCCCTCGGTGTGCGCGGCTCCTTCCTCGCCCGCAACCTCGACACCGGCGGGCAACTCGGCTTCGACGTCGAGGAGTCGCTGCCGCTCGCGTCGGTGGTGAAGGTCCCGCTCGCCCTCGTCGTGCTGGACCGGATCGCCGCCGGGGAGCTGGATCCGGCGCACCCGGTGACGGTCGATCCGGCGCACAGCAGCGTCGGCCCCACCGGGCTCGCGGCGTTCCGGCACCCGGCCACGGTCGCCGTCGGTGATCTGCTGCTGCTCATGCTGTCGGTGAGCGACAACGCCGCGGCGGACGCCCTGTTCGGCCTGGTGCCGGTGACGGAGGTCGACGAGCGGCTGCGGGCATGGGGATGCGGGGAGATCCGGATGCGGCACCGGATGAACCACATGTACGAGTGCGCCGCCGGCGCCGCCGGCAACGACTTCTCGCTCGCCCTGGAACTGGCCCTCCGCGACGAGCGGTCCGGCCGGCACACCATCGAGACCCTGGACCCGGCGCACGCCAACGCCGGCTCTGCGGCGGCGCTGGTCGGGCTGCTGCGGCGGGTGTGGTGCGAGGAGATCTCCACGCCGGCGGCGACGGCCGAACTGCGGCGGCTGATGGGGCTGCAGGTCTTCACACACCGGCTGGCGAGCGAGCTGCGGGCCGACACGCTGCGGTGGAGCGGGAAGACGGGATCCTTCCTGCATCTGCGGCACGAGATCGGGGTGGTCGAGGCCGAGTCGGGAGACCGGGTGGCCATGGCCGCGCTCACCCGTGCCGACCGCCGCGCGGGGCTCGCGCCGGACGTCGACCTGGCGATCGGGGTGGCGGGACGGCACGCGTTCGAGGCGCTGCGGAGGTGAGACCGTCGTGGGCGGCAGGGCCGTGGCGCATGCCCCTCCGCGCCGGTGCCGGGCCGGTACGGCGAGGGCGTCCGCCCCAACCCGTGCGGGTCGGGGCGGACGCCCTTGAGGCCGTGCTCAGACCAGGTCGAACCGGTCCAGGTTCATGACCTTGTCCCACGCGGCGACGAAGTCCTTCACGAACTTCTCCTTCGCGTCGTCGCTCGCGTACACCTCGGCGAGGGCGCGCAGCTCGGAGTTGGAGCCGAAGACGAGGTCGGCGCGGCTGCCGGCCCACTTCAGCTCGCCCGTGACGGCGTCCCGGCCCTCGAACGTGGTCTGGTCCTCGGAGGTCGACTTCCACGTGGTGCCCATGTCGAGCAGGTTGACGAAGAAGTCGTTGGTGAGGACGCCGGGCGTCTTGGTGAGGACGCCGAGCTGCGACTGCTGGTGGTTGGCGCCGAGGACGCGCAGGCCGCCGACGAGCACCGTCATCTCGGGGGCGCTCAGGTTGAGCAGGTTCGCTTTGTCGACCAGCAGGTACTCGGCCTGCAGGCGGTTGCCCTTGCCGAGGTAGTTGCGGAAGCCGTCCGCGGTCGGCTCCAGCGCCTCGAAGGACTCGACGTCGGTGTGCTCCTCGGTGGCGTCCACGCGGCCCGGGGTGAAGGGCACCTCCACCGCGAAGCCGCCTTCCTTGGCGGCCTTCTCGACCGCGGCGACACCGCCGAGGACGATCAGGTCGGCCAGGGAGACCTTCTTGGCGCCGGAGGTGGCGTTGAAGTCCCGCTGGATGCCCTCCAGGATGCGCAGCACCTGGGCGAGCTGGTCGGGGTCGTTGACCTCCCAGCCGTTCTGCGGGGCGAGGCGGATGCGGGCGCCGTTGGCGCCGCCGCGCTTGTCGCTGCCGCGGAAGGTGGAGGCGGACGCCCACGCGGTGGTGACCAGCTGGGACACCGACAGACCGGAGTCGAGCAGCTTGGTCTTCAGGGCCGCGATGTCGGCGTCGTCGATCAGCTCGCCCTCGCGCTCCGGCAGCGGGTCCTGCCAGATCAGGGTCTCGTCGGGGACCTCCGGGCCGAGGTACAGGGACTTCGGGCCCATGTCGCGGTGGGTGAGCTTGTACCAGGCGCGGGCGAAGGCGTCCGCGAACTCGTCCGGGTTCTCGTAGAAGCGGCGGGAGATCGGCTCGTAGATCGGGTCGAAGCGCAGGGCCAGGTCGGTGGTGAGCATCGTCGGGCGGTGCTTCTTCGACGGGTCGTGCGCGTCGGGGATGATCTCCGGGGCGTCCTTCGCCACCCACTGGTGGGCGCCGGCCGGGCTCTGGGTGAGCTCGTACTCGAACTCGAAGAGGTTCTTGAAGAACCCGTTGCTCCACTGGGTCGGCGTGGCGGTCCAGGTGACCTCAAGACCGGAGCCGATGGCGTCCGCGCCCTTGCCGGTGCCGTAGGTGCTCTTCCAGCCGAGGCCCTGCTCCTCCAGGCCGGCGGCCTCGGGGTCGGCGCCGACGTGGTCGGCGGGACCGGCGCCGTGGGTCTTGCCGAAGGTGTGGCCGCCGGCGATCAGCGCGACGGTCTCCTCGTCGTTCATGGCCATGCGGCGGAACGTCTCACGGATGTCGCGGGCCGCGGCCAGCGGGTCCGGGTTGCCGTTGGGACCCTCGGGGTTGACGTAGATGAGGCCCATCTGGACGGCGCCGAGCGGGTTCTCCAGCTCGCGGTCGCCGGTGTAGCGCTTGTCGTCGAGCCACTGGGTCTCGGGGCCCCAGTAGACGTCCTCCTCCGGCTCCCAGACGTCCTCGCGGCCGCCGCCGAAGCCGAAGGTCGTGAAGCCCATCGACTCCAGCGCCACGTTGCCGGCGAGGATCATCAGGTCGGCCCAGGAGATCTTCTGGCCGTACTTCTTCTTCACCGGCCACAGCAGACGGCGGGCCTTGTCCAGGTTGACGTTGTCCGGCCAGCTGTTCAGCGGGGCGAAGCGCTGCTGGCCCGCGCCGGCGCCGCCGCGGCCGTCGCTGATGCGGTAGGTGCCGGCGCTGTGCCAGGCCATACGGATGAGCAGCGGGCCGTAGTTGCCGAAGTCGGCCGGCCACCAGTCCTGCGACGTGGTGAGCACCTCGGCGATGTCCCGCTTCAGGGCCGGAAGGTCGACGCTCTTGAAGGCCTCGGCGTAGTCGAACTCCTCACCGAGCGGGTTCGTCACAGGCGGGTTCTTCGCGAGGATCTTCAGGTTGAGCCGCTCCGGCCACCACTGGCGGTTGCCACCGCCCTGGGTGGGGTGCAGGGCCCGGTCGTGCGCGACGGGGCAGCCGCCGCTCGCCCCCTCGGCCTTCGCGTCTGTGACGATCGCGTCGTGGTTCTCGGTCATGGCAATCCTTCCGAACTGTGCGGAACTCGGTGCTCAGGAACTGCGGCCGGTGGAACAGTCGGGGCACAGGCCCCAGTACACGACCTCGGCCTCGTCGATGGCGAAGCCGCGGTCGTCGGAGGCGGTCAGACAGGGCGCGTCGCCGACCGCGCAGTCGACGTCGGCGACGGTCCCGCAGGACCGGCACACGATGTGGTGGTGGTTGTCGCCGACGCGTCCCTCGTACCGGGCCGGGTGGCCGGCCGGCTCGATACGGCGGAGGAGTCCCGCCGCGGTGAGGGCGTGCAGGGCTTCGTAGACGGCTTGCAGGGAGATGTGGCCCACGCGGTCACGGACCCCGGAGGCGATCGCCTCGACGCCGAGGTGGTCGCCCGCCCGGACGGTCTCCAGCAGCGCGACGCGGGCTGCCGTCACGCGCAGGCCGGCACCGCGGAGCTCTTCGGCGGTGGTCGGGGTCGGGGAGGCGGTCATGGGGTGAACCTACCGCCATAAACACGAGAGATTCAAGAAAACGAACGATGCAATTTTTCTCAGCGCCGCGTCACCTCCCGTCCACCGCCCCGCCACCGGCCCGGATCTTCGCCCTCGCGCGCCCCCAGCCCCCCCGTGGGGTGCCGTTCCTCGCCTCCGCCCGGCGGGCACTCCGCCGGCCGGTCGTGCGGGGCCTGCGGTCAGGGATACGGCGGGCGGGCATCACGGGGTGCGGCACGGCGGTCGTGCACAAGGCCGGCCGGCGGGTGGGTCCGGGGCATGCCCGCATCATGTGTCCCAGGACACCCGACAGCGGTACGGCAAGCCGGGCGGTCGTCCGAACGAGTGAGCCAGGGAGGCGGCGGGACAGGTGAGGCGTCACACCCCCGCGGGGAGGACCGCAACCGCGTGCATGTGCGTGAGGCGGGCCGCGTGGGCGCAGTGGCCGTAGGCCGGGGGCCCGGGCAGGCGCAGGAACGTCGGGCGGTGAGAAACTCGGAGTCCGTGGCCGAGGTGGCCGTCGAGAGGGACGCTGGTGGACCTGGACACCGTCGCGGACGAGTTGTACGGGCTGCGGCCGGAGGAGTTCGTCGCCGCCCGTGACCGCCGCGCCCTGGAGGCGCGCAAGGCCGGTGATCAGGCGCTCGCCAAGGAGATCGGCGCGTTGCGGCGGCCGAGTCTGGCCGCCTGGGTCAGCAATCTGCTCGTCCGCCGGCAGCCGGAGGAGGTCCAGCCGCTGCTGGAACTCGGCGAGGAGCTGCGTCGGGCCCATCGCGAGCTGGACGGCCCGCAGTTGCGCAAGCTCGCCCGTAGGCAGAGCGAGGTGATCGGCGCGCTGGGACGGCAGGCGCGCCGGCTGGCGGCTCAGGCCGGGCGGCCGGTGGGTGAGGGTGTCCAGCGGGAGGTCGAGGAGACGCTGCACGCCGCTCTCGCCGCGCCGGAGGCCGGCCGGGAGTGGGCGGCGGGGCGGCTTGTGAAGCCCCTCAGTTCCACGTTCGGGTTTCCCGAGGCGGACGAGGCCCTCCTCGAACGCCGCCCGGTGGTGACGGAAGCGAAGACGCGCGGCAAGGCCGAGGAGGCAGCCGGCGGACGCGGGGCGGCGAAGAAGCGCGGCACGGCAGAACAGCGCGTCGACGAGCTGGCGCACCGGCGGCGTCTCAAGGAGGCCCGTGAAGCCGCCCGCACCGCCGAGCGGGACCTGCGCGCCCGCGAGAAGGAGGCCGAGGCCGCCGGACGGGAAGCGGAAGAGGCCCGCGACCGGGTGGCCGAGGCGGACGAGCGCGTGCGTGCGCTGCGCGCGGAGTTGCACGGCGCCGAGGAGGAACAGCGGCAGGCCCGTACCGACGAGCAAGCGGCCCGGGACCGGGCCCGGCAGGCCGACCGTGCCGTACGGGAGGCCCGGCGCCACGCCCATACGACGGCGGCCGAGGCGGAACGGCTGGCCGCAGACCCGGGGGCTCGCGGCAGGTGACGGGGGCGCTGCCTCACCCCCGGCCCTGACGGCCTGACCGGTGCCGGGCCCGCTCGAAAGAGACATCCGTGGTCCCACTCCCTGACCGACCGCACGGCGCCGTCGCCGTCGCCGTCGCCGTCGCCAGGCATGCACTGCCGGTACACCCCTCCACAGAAACTCCCTGACCGCCGCGGAACACGGTTGTGTGGAAGACGGCCGGGTTCCCACGGCGCCCGGACGGCGCTGGAGAACCCCTCTACCCACCCCGTCGGACTGGAGCCGTGTGAGCACCCCCCTGCCCCCGAGCGTGCCGCGTGAGCGGACCGTCGGCCGTGCCCTGACCGTCGTTCTGGCTCTGCTGACCGTCTTCGGGCCGATCTCGATGGACCTGTACCTTCCCGTCCTTCCGGCACTGACCAAGGCGCTGGACGCGGCGACCTCGACCGCGCAGCTCACCGTCACCGCGTGCCTGATCGGTCTGGCGCTCGGCCAGGTCGTCGCCGGGCCGGTGTCCGACCGGCTCGGACGCCGTCGGCCGCTGCTGATCGGTGTCGCCGCGTACATCGTCGCCGCGGTGCTGTGCTCGCTCAGCCCCAGCATCGAGGCGCTGATCGCCGCCCGCTTCGTGCAGGGACTGGCCGGTGCGGTCGGCATCGTGATCGCGCAGGCCGCGGGACGCGATCTGTACTCCGGCAGCAAGCTGGTGCGGTACTACGGCCGTCTGACCGTGATCGGCGGGCTCGCCGCGATCATCGGCCCGGTGCTCGGCGGCCAGCTGGCTTCGGTCACCGACTGGCGCGGCCTGTTCCTGTTCCTCGCGGCGGCGGGCACTGCGATCCTCCTCGCCGTCCTGTTCGTCTTCCGCGAGACGCTGCCGGCCCAGGAGCGGACCACGGGTGAGTTCCGGCAGACCGGGCGGGACTTCCGCCGGCTGCTGTCCGACCGGGTGTTCCTCGGCGCCGTACTGGTCATCGGCTTCGCCTACGCCGCCCTGTTCGCCTACCTCAGCGGCGCCACGTACGTGCTGCAGGGCATCTACGGCCTCTCCCCGCAGGGATATGCGTTCGCGTTCGGCCTGAACTCGCTCGGCTTCATGCTGTTCGGCTTTGTCGCGGGCCGCCTGGCCGGGCGCTGGTCGCAGAAGGGCACCTTGCTGGCCGGGCTCGTCGTGTGCCTGGTGGGCGCAGGCGGCGTGCTCGCCACCGGGGTCCTCCGCCTGCCCCTGCCGGCCATGGTCGTTTCGTTGTTCCTGCTGGTGAGTGGTGTGGCCACGGCGACGCCACCGGCCACGTCCCTCGCTCTGGCCGACTACCCCGACATCGCCGGCACGGCGTCGTCGCTGCTTGGCCTCGCCCAGTTCGCGTTCGGCGGTCTCGCCGCTCCGCTGGTCGGGCTCGGCGGCGCCGGCACCGCCGTCCCGCTCGGGCTGGTCACGGTCGTCTGCGCCGCCGTCGCGACCCTCGTCCACGCCGTGACCATCCACCCGCGCACCCGGACCTCGCAGACCGCGGTCGCCGCGCAGGACACCCCGGCGGACCGTGTGACAGCCGCCCCGTGAACGGCAGATTCGCCGCGGGACGGGACATCCGTCCGCGACCACCACAGGAGATACCTGACATGCAGTACGCACACCTGGGCCGTAGCGGCCTGAAGGTCAGCCGCCTGGCGCTGGGCACCATGAACTTCGGCGACGCGACCGACGAAGCCACGAGCTTCGAGATCATGGATGCCGCGGTGGAGGCGGGCATCAACCTGTTCGACACCGCCGACGTCTACGGCGGACCGCAGTCGCCCGGCATGAAGCAGGGCTACGGCCTGTCCGAGGAGATCATCGGGCGCTGGCTGGCCCAGGGCGGCGGCCGCCGGGAGCGGATCGTGCTGGCCACGAAGGTGTACCAGCCGATGGGCCCCGGCCCGAACGACAAGTACCTGTCCGCGTACAGGATCCGCCGCGCGGCCGAGGACAGCCTGCGGCGCCTGCGCACCGACCACATCG
Organism: Streptomyces sp. NPDC007189; assembly: GCF_040703635.1. Taxonomy (NCBI): domain Bacteria; kingdom Bacillati; phylum Actinomycetota; class Actinomycetes; order Kitasatosporales; family Streptomycetaceae; genus Streptomyces; species Streptomyces sp. NPDC007189. Next base: position 130,179 of record NZ_JBEYEY010000010.1, on the reverse strand, counting down.
ACCTGTACCAGATGCACCACGTCGACCGGTCGGCCCCGTGGGAGGAGATCTGGCAGGCGATGGAGCAGCTGGTGCGCGAAGGCAAGGTGACCTACGTCGGCAGCAGCAACTTCGCCGGCTGGCAGCTCGCCACCGCGCAGAACGCGGCCGCCGCCCGCGCCTTCATGGGTCTGGTGTCCGAGCAGAGCCTGTACAACCTCACCGCGCGCACCGTCGAGCTGGAGGTGATTCCGGCACTGCGCCACTACGGCATCGGACTGCTGCCGTGGAGCCCGCTGGGCGGTGGCCTGCTCGGCGGCGTGCTGCGGAAGGCGCGGGACGGACGCCGGGCGACGCCGCGGATGCGGGAGGCCGTCGAACGGCACCGCCCGCAACTCGAGGCGTACGAGGCCCTGTGCGCCGGCATCGGTGAACAGCCCGCCGATGTCGCGCTGGCCTGGCTGCTGCGCAACCCCGTCCTGAGCGCCGTGATCGTCGGCCCCCGGACCCCGGAACAGCTCGCCGCCGGTCGGCGCGCCCTCGACGTGACCCTGTCCGACGACACGCTGCGCACGCTGGACGAGATCTGGCCCGGCCCCGGAGGCGAGGCCCCCGAGGCGTACGCCTGGTAGCCACCGGCGCTCCCCTACCAGGCGGACGCCGAGCGCCCCGGTCGTACCCTCCCTGCGCACGTCCGGCTGGCCGGAGGACCGCGCTGCCGGGAGACTGGCCCCAGCGACTGCGTCCACGTCCGGCGCACTCCCAAGAGCGGACGGGAGGCGAGGAGCCATGGCGAGACCGATCTGGACCGGGGTGCTGACCTTCGGGCTGGTCACCCTGCCCGTGGGGCTGTACACCGCCACCGAGGACCACACCGTGCACTTCCACCAGCTCCAGCGCGGCACCTCGGACCGGATCCGCAACAAGCGGGTCAACGAGCGCACCGGCAAGGAGGTCGGCGGCGACCGGATCGTCAAGGGCTACGAGATCGACGAGGGCGAGTACGTCGTCGTGGAGCCGGAGGAGCTGGAGGAGATCTCACCGGGGCGGTCGAAGGTGATCGACCTGGCCGGGTTCGTCGACCTGTGCGAGGTCGAGCCCGTGTACTTCGACCGCACGTACTACGTCGGCCCGCGCGGCAAGGAGTACGTGAAGGTGTACGAGCTGATGCGGGCGGCGCTGGACCGCGCGGACAAGGCCGGGATCGCCACGCTCACCATGCGCGGCAAGGAGTACCTGACCGCGCTGCGGGCCCAGCCGCGCGTCCTGGTCCTGCACACCCTGCACTGGGCGGACGAAGTGCGCGACCCCGCCTCCGTGGTGCCCGACCTGCCGGAGCGGCGCACCAGCAGCGACAGCAAGGAGCTGCGGACGGCCGAGCAGCTGATCGACGCGCTCACCATCGAGTGGAACCCCGACGAGTACCACGACACCTACGAGGAACGGGTCCTGAAGCTGGTCGCCGCGAAGCGCAAGGGCGAGGAGGTCGTCGGCGAAGCGGAGCCGCCGGAGGCGACCAACGTCATCGACCTCATGGAGGCGCTCAGCCGCAGCGTGGAGCAGAGCCGGTCCCGGGGCCGCAAGGGCGGCGACGGGAAAGGGGCCGCCGGCAAGGCGCGGACCGGCGCCGGCAAGACCCGGGCCGCCGCCAAGAAGGAACCCGCCGGCAAGAAGAAGTCCGCGGGCCGGAAGGGCGCCGCGGGCCGCAAGGAGTCCGAGGACCTGGCGTCCCTGTCGAAGGCCGAGCTGCAGAAGCGGGCGAGCGCCGCCGGGGTGGCGGGACGGTCGAAGATGACGCGGGACCAGCTCGTGAAGGCGCTTGCGGGCCAGGCGGCTTGACCTCCGGCGTGCCGGAACTCGGGCCGGGCGGTCCGCTCGTCTCGCGCACGGCCGGCTTCCGTTCCAACTCGCCCTCCGTCGGCTCCCGTTGCGCTGCGGCCGTTGCCGGTGACGACGTCACTCGTACGGGTGCACCCGGTCCGGCCCTCCGTGGCATACGGACGCGTCCGTCGTTCGGCAGCGAGTGTGATGTTTGCCATGTGACGTGATGGACAAGCGGTGAACGGGCAAGGTACCCCTTCATGCCCCACGCCAACCCTCTGCGGCAGGTGATTCGATGACCACGGCGACGCCCCGGACGTTCCGGACGCCGCCCGCCCCCACCGGCGACACGACCGCCAGGGATTCACCGGCCTCCGCCAGGCCCTCGCTGCCGTCCCTGACGGGACTGCGGTGGATGGCGGCGCTGCTGGTGTTCGGACTCCACGTGAACAACTTCGGCTACTTCGGAGGCACCGGTGGCCGGCTCGTCTCCTGGGGATTCGGCGCCGGCGCCACCGGAGTGTCGTTCTTCTTCGTGCTGTCCGGCTTCGTCCTCACCTGGTCGGCGCGGCCCCGTGACCGCGCGCCCGCCTTCTGGAGACGGCGCATCGCGCGCGTCTACCCGGTGCACCTGGTCACCCTGGTCCTCGCGCTGGTCATGGCGTACACGCTGGCGAACCAGCAGAGGCCGACGCCGAAGCAGGCGCTGTCCAACGCGCTGCTGCTGCACTCCTGGTGGCGCCCCTGGTGGCAGACGCTGAACCCGGTCAGCTGGTCCCTCGCCTGCGAGGCGTTCTTCTACGCCGCCTTCCCGCTGCTGTTCCTGCTGCTGCGCCGGCTCGGGGCGCGCGGCGCGGTCGTGCTCGGCGCGCTGTCGGTGGCGGCGATCCTGGTGCTGGCCCGGGCGGACGCGCATCACTGGTGGAGGTACGCGCTGTACTCGTTCCCGGCGGCGCGGCTGCCCGAGTTCGTCCTCGGCGCGGTCACCGCGCGGCTGGTGCTGCTCGGCCGGTGGCGGGGCCCGGGTCTGGAGGCCTCGCTCGCCCTGGCGATCATCGGCTACTTCCTCGTCCCGCAGGTCGCGCCCGGTTACTCCGCGACCATGTGCACCATCACCGGGTACACGCTGCTCATTCCGGCCGCGGCCATGGCGGACCTGCACGGCCTGCCCTCGCTGTGGCGGCGTCGGCGGCTGGTGCGGCTCGGCGAGCTGTCGTTCGCCTTCTACATGGTGCATCTGCTGGTGATCCGGTCCGCCGCGCCGCTGCTCGGGACGAAACCGCACTTCGGGCCACTGGCGGGGATCGCGGTCACCGCGACCGTGTTCACCGTGTCGCTCGGCCTGTCCTGGCTGCTGTACGAGGCGGTGGAGCGCCCGGCGAGACGCCTGCTGCTGCGCCCGCTGCGCCGCCCGGCAGCGCAGCCGGACCAGGCGCAGGCCCGCCAGGAGGCTCCGGCCGCGGCCGGGGACTGAGCCGGCCGCGGCCTCGGACGGACCCGCCCGGGAAACCGGGCGGAAAAGTGCCCCCGGCTCGCTCCCGGAAGGTGCCGTGCCGGGGCGCTGTGCGCGCCGGAGGGCCTGCTGGCCGACCCATGAGGGGGAAGCCGACGCCCCCTTCGTTGCCCTCTCTGCCGCCCGCCGGCGCCCTCGGGCCCGGCCCGGCGGCCTGGCGTTCCGCCGCCCCCGCCCCTAGGTTCTGCGCAGGCGGCAAAGGGGGCTGGGGTGGACCGGGACATCCGCACGGTGGAGGACGTACTGCGGCTTCTGGACGGGCTGTTCGCACTGGAGGCCGACCGCTGGACGCGGGGCGCGGCCCAGTGGTGGGACGGCTTCTACGCGGACCGGGGCAGACCGGTGCCGTTCTTCGCGGGGAAGCCGGACGAGAACCTGGTGTCGTATCTGGACCGCGGTCTGATCGGTCCGGGGCGGGCCCTCGATCTGGGCTGCGGGCCGGGCCGTAACGCCCTGCACCTGGCCGCGCGGGGTTTCGAGGTGGACGCCGTCGATCTCTCCCCGGCCGCCGTCGCCTGGGCCGAGGAGCGCGCGCGGGAGGCGGGGGACACCCCGGGCGCGGTGCGGTTCCACTGCGGTGACGCCTTCGCCCTGACCACGGGCAGCGCGACTGGGCTGTGCGGCCCGTACGACCTCGTGTACGACTCCGGCTGCTTCCACCATCTGCCGCCGCACCGCCGTATCAGCCATCTGGCGCTGCTGGAGCGGGTGCTGGCGCCGGGCGGGCACTTCGCGCTGACCTGCTTCGCCGCCGGCCGGATGGGCTCCGAACTCCCCGACGCGGCGTTCTACCGCGAGCCCGGCCTGCACGGCGGCCTCGCCTACACTCCCGAGTCACTGCGCCGGATCTTCTCCGGTCTTCAGGAGATCGAACTGCGCGTCATGCGGCCGCAGCCGGCGGACTCCCCACTGTTCGGGGAGGACTTCCTCTGGACCGCCCTGTTCCGCCGTCCGGACCGCCGGTGACACGGCCGTGCGCCGGCACCCGGGTGCGGGTGCCGGCGCACGGGTTTCGTCACTTGTTCGCGCAGCCGCTACCGCCGGCCGGGTTCAGCAGCCCGATGACGTCGATGCTGTCACCGCACGCGTTGATCGGAACCTCGAGCGGCACCTGGATGACGTTGCCGGAGATGAGACCCGGGCTGTTGTTGGCGGCACCGACCGGGTTCGGGTCGGCGGCGAACGCGGTCGCCGAGCCTCCCATGGCAAGGACACCTGCGAGCACGGCGGTCGTGGCGAAACTGCGAAGACGCATGATCTGCCTCACTGGTTGACGGTGGGACTCTTTCATGACAGCCGTACCGCGCGCCGTGCGCCTGTTCACGTACGCCGTCCGGGACCTGCACCGAACGGCGTACGGGAAATTCCCTCCATCGGCCCCTGCCGGCGCCTGGATCAGGCGGTGGCGGGGAAGCGGTCCCAGACCCGGTGGGAGCCGAGCAGCCGGGTGAGCTGCTGAAGGACCGTGGTGGCGCCGTCGCCGGCGATCACACCGGGCGCGTCGAGGGGGATGCCGGCCGCCTCCAGCGCGGCCTGGCCGCCCTTGGCGGCGCCGATGGCCTTGCCGTGCCGGTACGCCTCCGCCAGCAGCAGCCCCACCCGCGGGTCGGGTGTGCCCTGCACGTCGCCGGGCAGGCCCGCCTTGGCGTCCCGCGCGCCGTAGGCGTCGGCGCCGACCCCCGGGGTGCCCGCCACCAGCACCGCGTCGAACTCCACGGACCGTGCCGTGGCGTACGTCCGCTGGACGGTGAGCGCGTCCGCGCCGGAGCCCAGGGTGCCGCCCGTCGGTGCGACGACGAGCGGGACCATCCCGCCGTCCAGCACCTCCTGGCGTGCCGCCCGCACTCCGTCGAGGTCGCCGTCGGGGCCGGTGACGATGCCGATGATCCGGCCGTCGGTGGGCCAGGTGCGGCCGACCTGGGACAGGGCGGGGCTGGGCTGCACGTCGGCGAGGGGCACGGTGGGTTCGGGGGCGGGCAGGCCGAGACCGGCGGCGACGCCCGCGCACAGCTCCGGGTCGATGTTCGCCAGGACCTGCAAACCCCGCTCCTTGATGGCCTGCTCGTAGCACTTGCTCAGTTCGAAGGTGTAGGCGCCGATGATGTGCTCGCGCTCCACCGGGCTCATGCTGAGCCAGAAGCGGCGCGGCTGGCTGAAGTGGTCGTCGAACGACGCCGGCGCCTCGCGGACCTTCGTCGCCTCCGGCACCCGTACCGGCGCCTCGATGTACGCGCCGTCGGCGGCGCCGGCCGTGAACGGGCAGCCGCCGTCGAGGGAGTTGGGGCGGTAGGGGGCCACGCCCCGGTGCACGGCGTCCTGGTGGAAGCCGTCTCGCGTCATGTCGTTGACGGGCGCGTGCGGCCGGTTGATGGGGATCTGCGCGAAGTTGGGGCCGGCCAGCCGGGTGATCTGGGTGTCCAGGTACGAGAAGAGGCGCCCGGCGAGCAGCGGGTCGTCGGTGATGTCGATGCCGGGGACGAGGTGGCCGGGGTGGAAGGCGACCTGCTCGGTCTCGGCGAAGAAGTTCGACGGGTTGCGGTTGAGGGTGAGCAGTCCGATGGGCTGCACGGGGGCCAGTTCCTCGGGGACGATGTTCGTCGGGTCCAGCAGGTCGATGCCCTCGAACGTCTGGTCGGGGGTGTCGGGGAAGGTCTGGATGCCGAACTCCCACTCGGGGTAGGCGCCCGCCTCGATGGCGTCGGCGAGGTCCCGGCGGTGGAAGTCCGGGTCGACGCCGTTGACGATCTGCGCCTCCTCCCACACGAGGGAGTGCACGCCCAGCTTCGGCTTCCAGTGGAACTTCACCAGCGTGGTCCCGCCGTCGGCGTCGACCAGCCGGAAGGTGTGGATGCCGAAGCCCTCCATGGTGCGGAAGGAGCGCGGGATGCCCCGGTCGGACATGTTCCACAGGGTGTGGTGGGTGGCCTCGGTGTGCAGGGTGACGAAGTCCCAGAAGGTGTCGTGGGCGCTCTGGGCCTGCGGGATCTCCCGGTCCGGGTGCGGCTTGCCGGCGTGGATGACGTCCGGGAACTTGATGGCGTCCTGGATGAAGAAGACCGGGATGTTGTTGCCGACCAGGTCGAAGACGCCCTCGCTGGTGTAGAACTTCGTCGCGAAGCCACGGGTGTCCCGGACGGTGTCGGCAGAGCCCCGGGAGCCGAGCACGGTGGAGAAGCGGACGAACACCGGCGTCTCCACGCCCTCGGCGAGGAAGGCCGCCTTGGTGACGTTCGCGGCCGTGCCGTAGCTGCGGAACACCCCGTGCGCGCCGGCGCCGCGGGCGTGGACCACGCGCTCGGGGATGCGCTCGTGGTCGAAGTGCATGACCTTTTCGCGCAGGTGGTGGTCCTGCAGCAGCACCGGGCCGCGCGGTCCCGCCTTCAGGGAGTGATCGGTGTCGTACAGCCGGGTGCCCTGGGCGTTGGTCAGATAGCTGCCGCTCTGCGCCATCCGCGCCTGATCGGCGCCGGTGGGCTGCCCCGTGGGGGAGACGGTCTCCGGACCGGTCTGGTCGGGCTTGGGCGGCAGCGGCTCATGGGGTTCGGTCGGCTCCGCGACCGACGGCGCCTCGGGGCCGGGCTTGCCGGGGATGCCCTCCTCCGGACCCGCGCCGTCGCCGCGCAGGGCGTCGACCGCCTTGTCCGCCGCTCGCTTCAGGGGGTTCGTCTCGCTCATCGCTGCTCTTTCCTTCGCTGGTCACGGGGGCGGGCCCGGCACCGGCGAAGCGGGGCGTCCGACGCGCGGTGGCCACGCCCGGGGCATGCGGCCGACAAACACATACAGATCAGATGAAAGGGGTCGACGCGGCCCTCGTAGCGAGGTCCCCGGGCCGGGGCGTCCGAAACCGGGAATCAGGAGGATTTCCGGTCGGGGTGAAGTCGGGCCGTCTCCCATCGACTTGCCGGGACGGCAGGGCCCGCCGGACGTGCCGTCCGGACCCGGGGACGTCGCGCAGGGCCAAGTGCCCCCTGCCGAGGGTGTCTTCGTCGGCGGGCCGGCTTCTTGACCCGGGCAGGCGGCGCACGCCCGCCCACACCCGCCAGCCTAGGCGCTGCGCCGGGCACCCGCAGTCCGAGCGGCCGGCGGCGGGTCCGGTCACCTCGCGTGTCGTGTCACGGGCGGGCGGTGACGCGCAGGGTCTTCAGCGTCGGGTCCGCCGCGTCGGAGATGAGGAAACCGTGCTCCACTCCGCTGCGCAGGAAGTCCAGCACCTCCTCGGTGATCACCTCGCCCGGTGCCACGACGGGCACGCCGGGCGGATAGGGGCTGATCATCTCGGCGCAGATCCGGCCCACGGCCCGTTCGGCGGGCACCTGTTCGGCGGGCCCGAAGAAGGCCTCGCGCGGCAGGACCGCCTGCTCCAGTTCGAGCACCCGGGGCTCGGGCAGCCGCACGGGGGGCTGCCGTTCGATCGACCCGGCGTTCTCCACCAGGGACCGCATGGCGTCGAGGAGGACCTTCTCGGTCTCGTCGTCGTCCGCGTGGGTGATGGAGGCGCTGATCCGGCAGCTGTCCGAGCCGCCCACGTCGACGTGCCGGTGCGCCCGCAGCCACTCGGCCGCCTGCATGCCGCTGATACCGAGGTCCCGGACGTCGATGACGATCTTCAGGGGGTCGAACTCGGCCGCGAGTCCCTCCTCGACGACCTCGCCGCCCATGACCCGCAGCTCCGGCAGTTCCCGCAGCTCCGCGCGGATGCGCTCGGCCCGGTGGAAGGCCCTGTCCAGCAGCTCGTGGCCCTGCTCGGCCATCTGCCGCCGCCAGCCGTCCAGGGCGCCGTACACCAGGGAGGAGGCGCTGGTGGTGCCGAGCAGGTCCTCGCGCTGCTTGAGCACGGCGGGATCCACCCGGTCGTGCTGGAGATGGAAGACCGAGCTCTGCTCGATGGCGCCGCCCATCTTGTGGACGCTGGTGACGACCAGGTCGGCGCCGGCGTCCATGCCCCAGGCGGGCAGAGCCGGGTGGAAGGGCAGATGGGCGCCCCAGGCCTCGTCCACGATGAGCGGTACGTCGTAGGCGTGGCAGGCGTCGGCGACGCCCCGGATGTCGGCGCAGGTGCCCCAGTCGGTGGGCGTGATCAGCAGCATGCCCTTGGCGTCGGGGTGCTCGCGCAGCCGGTCGCGGACGTCGTCGGGCTCCGGCGGATGGGCCATGTGCCGTTCGGTGTCGAACTTCGGGTGGACCCAGATCGGCTCCACCCCGTTGATGATCACCGCCGCGATGACGGATTTGTGCGCGTTGCGGGAGAGCAGCAGCTTCTCCCCGGGGCCCGCGACCGCGAGCATCGCGGTCTTCACGGACAGGGAGCTGCCGCAGGTGGAGAAGAAGGCGTGCTCGGCGCCGACCGCGTCGGCCATCAGCTCCTGTGCCTGCTCCAGCACCCCCTGGGACTCCCGGCGGTCGTCCAGGCCGTTGAGGGTCAGCACGTCCGAGCGGAAGACGTCGATGCCGAGGACGTCGGCGACCCGGGGGTCGGTGCCGCGGCCCTGCTTGTGACCGGGCGGTCCGAACACCACGTCTCCGCGGCGCCGGAACTCCTGGAGGGCCTCGAGTACGGGTGCGCGCGAGTGATCCATGCGTGTCCTCTTCCCCTTCCGGCTGCTTCTCCGGCTTCCGCCGGTGCTGCCTCCGCGTCCCCGTCGGCATACGGAGGGTGCGGCCCCGTCCGCACGGGCCGCACCCTCCGTGTTGCACTCGGCGCGCGGTCGAAACCCCGCGGGCCCCTCCTCAGCTGCGGATCACGGGAAGGATGTCACCTTGGACGGGACGGTGCTCGTGCCCGAGGTGGGTGCGCCGGTGCTGTTGACGACGTGGGCGTACTGGCCGTTGCCGCCGAGGGAGATCACCAGCAGGTCGTGCATCTTGATGCCGCTCGTCGCCGGCACCTGGAAGCCGTGGGCCTGGACGATCGACGGATCGGCGGTGTAGTTGCAGTAGCTGCCGAGCCCCCAGGCCTCGTGGGTGGTGACGGAGTCGGCGACCTTGTAGGCCGCGTAGCCGACGATGCCGTCGTGGGTGATGGCGGCGGCGTTCGGGGCGTCGTACGCCTTCTCGTTCTGGAAGAAGATCGTCCGGCCGCGTTCGCCGTTCCAGTAGACGTCGTACTTGTTGAAGTGTTCGACGAACAGGCCGGTGGCGAGCACGTCGTTGCCGTTGACTCTCAGGCCGTAGTCGGCGCGGTTGGTGTCCCAGCCGACGCCGCTGCCGTGGTCGGCGCGCCAGATCCAGGTGTGGTCGATGACGGTGTTGTTGCTGTTGACGACGAGCGAGTTGGTGGCGAGGCCGGGTCCGGCGCCGCCGATGCGGAAGAACACGTCCTGCACGGTGGTGGGGTCGGCGGAGTGGTCGGCGCTGGAGCCGGGCGTGCCGATGCGCAGCAGCGTGTCGGAGTTGACCGGTCCGGCGTCGATGAGGAGCCCGGCGAGCCGGACGCCGTCGACGTCGGCGACGTGCATCGCGTCGACGCCGTTGTCCGGGACCAGGGTGGCCAGTCCGAGGCCGAGGACGACGGTGTCGGGGCGGGTCACCTCGATCGTCCGGTCGAGGTGGTAGATGCCGGGGGTGAACAGGAGGTTGAGGCCCTGGGCGAGGGCCGCGTTGATGGTGGCGGCGGTCGCTCCGGGCTTGACGACGTAGAACCGGTCGAGCGGGAGACTGGTGCCCGGGGTGTTGGGCCAGGACACGCCCCGGGCGTTGGTGCGCTTGCCGGGGACGAACACCTTGTAGTCGCTGCCGTCCAGGTACAGGTACGGCTTCTCGCGGGAGACCGGTGTGGTGTCCAGGGTGGTGTACGGGCCGCTGTCGAAGTTGGTCGCGGGTGCGCCCTGGACGCCGGAGAACGTCATGTTCCACACGCCGTTGGTCCAGCCGCCGACCGAGCTGTCGCGGGTGTACCACTGCTGCTGGGAGTACGGGCCGACGGTGCCGTCGATCTTGGAGTCCGCGATGTAGCCGCCGGAGGCCCAGCCGTAGCCGTTCGGAGCGAGGTTGAGGCCGCCCTCGACGTGGATACGGCGGAAGGGTGCGGCCTGCGCCACGGCCCAGCGGTCGGTGCCGTTGGAGGGCTTGATGGCGAGGTTCTCCGCCGAGCGCCAGAAGTTCTGGGTGGCGTTGCCGTTGAACCAGCCGGCGTCGACCGTGACGTCCCCGTTGATCTGCGTGTCGTCGGGGTTCAGGCCGAGGCCGGAGATGGAGGTGTAGAAGCCGATCTGGGCGTTGATGCCGTTGTAGGTGCCCGGCTTGAGCAGGAACTGGTAGCGGCCGGTGCCGAACTGGGCCGACTCCTGCTGCTTGAAGACGTCGTCGAACTTCTGCTGGAGGTTCGGGGTGGAGGGGTCGACGACGATGACGTTCGGGCCGAGGTCGCCACCGCCCTGGACGGGCCCGGTGCTGCCGGTGGCCGTGGTGTGGACGGCGACCTCCCACAGGGAGTACCCGTACCCGGTCCCGCGTGCGGTGCCGTAGATCCGGACGTACCGGCCGGAGCCGCTGACGTCGTAGGACGCCGTGCCGCCGGTGGCGCCGGTGACGGTCTTGAGGGTGGTCCAGTTCTGTCCGTCGGTGGAGGACTGCAGCTGGAAGTCCTTGCCGTAGGCGGCCTCCCAGTTCAGGTCGATCGAGCACAGGTCCTTCACCGCGCCGAGGTCGACCTGGAGCCACTGCGGGTCGGAGAACTGGCTGGACCAGCGGGTGGTGGCGTTGCCGTCGAAGGCGGCGGAGGCGGGTGTGCCGGCGTTCTCGGTGGAGGACGCGGTGGCGGGCCTGCCCTGGGCGGCGTTGGCCGTGTCACAGGTCTGGGTCGCGGCCGCGGCGGCCGGGGTGTGGGAGAGGGGCAGGGTGATCAGTGCGGCCATGGCGGCCAGCGCGACACCCAGGTGTCTTGGTCGTGTGCGGCTTCTCATCTGGCGGCTCCCGAGGGGAAGACGAGGCCAATAATCGGGCCTCGAGGCTTAGTTCAGGTTTTGATTTAAGTGGTGAGACAAGCGGACGGCAAGTGTTCGGAAGCCAAAACCTCAAGAACCGCGAACCCCGGGACCTCAGAACCGCAGCCCGTGTCCCCGGCCGAGCACCAGGTGCGGATCGTGGCGCCGTTTGGCGTCGGCGAACGCCGCCCAGCGGCCGCCGTAGTGGTCCCGCCAGTCGGCGTCCGTCATGGGCAGCGCGTTGACGGGATAGGCGACCGCGCCCCGGGACCGGGCGAGCCGGTACGCGGCGCGGTTGGCGGCCACCATCGCCGCGACCGTCTCGGGTCGGTCGGGCTCAGCGGTGCGCAACAGGGCGAACAGGTAAAAGACTTCACCGGACGGGCGGCTGAACAGGGGCGCCCGCAGCCGACTGGACAGCAGCGGGTACAGCAGGGCGAGGCCTCGGTCGCGCAGGTCGCGGAAGGCCGGGTCGGCGACGACGGCGCGGACGACGGACTCGGCGTTGTCGTGCGGCAGGAGGAGATTCAGCCAGGGATGCGGATGCAGCCACTCCCCCGTCTCCCGCAGCACCTCCTCGTCGGTGTCCACGCGATGGGCGAACTCGCCGTAGGCCAGGTCCTCCGTCTCCACGGCGGCGGGATCGTGCGCCAGTCCGTCGAGGAGGGCCGCGTCGTCGGGCGGGCGGAAACCGTCGTGCGGCGCGACGGCCTCGGTCATGTACCGGCGGCCCTCGTCGTCGGCGGGCCGGACCTGGCCCTCCAGATAGGCGAAGCGCTGCTCCTCGGCCAGCCGCCGCTGGTCGGCGAGACAGCGGGTCAGGTCGGCGTAGTACAGGCAGTACCGTCGGACGCGGGCGGGGGCGCGGACCAGGCGCAGACGTGCGGACACGATCACCGCGCACTGGCCGAGCCCGGCCAGTACGGCGTGGAACAGCTCGGGGTCCCGGCCGGGAGAGCAGACCCGGTGCTCGCCCGCCCCGGTCACCACCTCCAGTTCCAGCACCTGGTCGGCGACCAGGCCGTGCCGGTGGCCGGCGCCGCCGAGTCCGCCCGCCGACAGCACACCGCCGACGGCCGCGCCGAGGTAGTCGGTCAGGACCGGCGGGGTGCGGCCGTACGGCAGGGTGGCGGCCAGCACCTCCCGCCACAACGCCCCTGCCTGCACCGTGACCTGATCGTCCGTCACGGGCCCGATCCGGTTCAGGGCCCGCAGGTCCAGTACGATCCCGCCGCCCGCCTGCCCCTGGCCGTACAGCGAGTGGCCGCCTCCGCGCACGCCCACCGGGATGCCGCGGGGCCCGGCGAATTCCAGCAGCTGCCCGATCTCGGCGGCGGAGCGTGGGCGCAGGACGCCGAGCGGCGTCTCCCGCACGATGTGCCCGAAGTCCTGCGCGCACGCGGCCAGGGTCTCCGGGCGGGTGTCCAGGGCGAGGCCGAAGCGGGCCGTGAGCTCGTGGGCCAGGGTCATGCGGGCATCACATCAGAGGGCCCGGCGCGCGTCGAGAACGCCGTCAACCCAGCTGATCCGTCTGGTGCTTGACGAGGTCCAGCAGGGCGGCGTGGGTCTCGGCGTCGGCCGCCGCGACGAGGCCGTTCGCGCCGCTGAGCACGGGCTCGCCGTGCAGGCCGGTCACCGTGCAGCCGGCCGCCCGGCACAGGGAGATCCCGGCCGCGAAGTGCACGCTGTCGCGCAGGTCGCCGTCGGTGACATAGGCGGCCCGGCGCCCGGCGGCCACCCAGGCCAGCGCGAGGGTGCTGGAGATCACCCGGGGACGGAACCGTGCGGCGAAGCCCGGGTCGGCGAGGAGCCGGGCGGCCTGGAATCCGGGGGCGTTGGGGAACGGCGGGTCGAGGTTGACGTCCACCAGCGCGGATTCCGCCGAGGGCGTCAGCCGTTCGTCGGCGCCGTCCTCGCGCACCCAGGCGGCCTCGCCGTCGGTCCAGAAGACCTCGCCGCCGAACGGGTCGGCGGTGGCTGCGGCCGTCACCCGGGAGCCCTCGCGCAGGGCGACGTTCACGCCGACGAGCATCGTCCGCACCGCGTAGTTGAGGGTGCCGCACAGCGGGTCGACGAGCCAGCGGCGGTGTGCGTCGGCCGCGCCGGAGCGTCCGCTCTCCTCACCGGTCACGGCGTCGTCGGGACGGGCGGCGCGCAGCACCTGGAGGATGGCCCGCTCGGCGGCGTGGTCGGCCTCGGTGGCGAAGTCGCCGGCGGTCTTGTCGTAGCGCGCGAGCCGGCCGCCGTAGAGGTCGCGGACCACGGCCGCGCCCGCCTGGGCCGCGGTGACGGCCAGCCGGGCGTCGGAATCCCCGTTGATGATCGACATGGGCGCAGGATAACGGTGCTGCCCTGACAGGGGGTTGGGGCCCGCGCGAGGGGAAGCGACCGCGCGGGCCGGGGCCGGTCGGCCGGTCTATCCCTTCCGCTGGTGCGCGGAGCCGGTCGGGGTGAAGGAGAGGGTCTGTTCGGCGGCGGTGCGCCCGGCGCCCACCGGAGTGCCGCTGGTGTCCGTCCAGGCGCGCACCGGTGTGGTCTCGGCGAGCCGGCCGGTGTCGCCGGAGAGGCCGAGGGCGAGTCCGCTGTAGCGGTTGACCAGACGGTAGGTGCCGCCGGAGGAGTTCCGGATCACGAACCACTGCTGCCCGGCCGACGGCCCGCCGGAACGCGCCGCCGTGACGGTGGGTTCGGCGCCCCAGGCGCGGCCGGTGGCTGAGGAGGAGTCCACGCCGAGCAGTCGGCCGCCGGCGGCGTTGGTCACGGTGAAGGCACCGTCGCCGGTCGGGGTGAAGAACCAGGTGTCGCGGCCGGAGGCGGTGGGCCGGGCCAGTGAGGTGGTGGCGGAGCCGGCGGTCGTCTGGGCGAGGATGCGGCCCGCGCCGGAGGCGATGCGGTAGCCGCGGCCGGTGTCCACGGGCGCGGCCGCGGGGTTGACGCCGTCGACGGTGATGTCGACGTACTCGCCGGAGGCGTCGTGCGAGCAGCCGAAGGCGCAGTAGGAGCGGAACGACCTGCCGACGATCGTGGAGCTGGTCCGGTTGGCGCTGTCGAGGAACCAGCGGTACCAGGAGGCGGTGGTGTAGTCGCCGGTGTCCCCGATGAGATGCCACTTCTGGCTCGCGATGTCGTCGGTGGCGTAGAGGTACTGCGGTGAGCCGCCGCTCTGGTCGACGGCCTGGGGTTCGCCGATGTAGAGGCCGAGATAGGCGTCGTAGGCGATGTTCATGACGAACAGCGGCGAGGTCGGGGGCATCGTGCCGGCCGCGATCTGCTGCGCCGCGGTGCCGGGGTTGGCCGGGTCGTACTCGGCGGAGACGGGCGTGTAGCCGGTGGGGTGGCCGGCGTCTACGGGGACGATGTTGCTCTCCTTGCCGCCGGTGCCCGGCTGGGACCAGGCGCCGTCGTACCACTTGCGCCAGGAGCCGGGGGCCATCTTGGCGGACATCGGCGCGCGGGCCACGTGCTCGTAGAACGCCTTCCAGCCGCCGTTCTTGTCGACGATCCGGGAGCCGTAATAGACGTAGAAGTAGCCGGAGGCGGCGTCGGCGAAGAGGCGCTGGTCGCCGTCGCCGTAGGAGTACGTCTGGTTCGGGAAGGCCGTGGTGTCCCCGCGCCTGGTGCTGTACGGGGAGGTGATCACATGGTCCTTGACGGTCCAGGTGCGGCCCCGGTCGGTGGAGACGGCGTAGTCGATGGCGTCGTAGTGCAGGCCGTCGCCGAAGGGCTGCGGGGTGAACTCGTTGTGCACCAGGCCGTACCAGTCGCCGGTGTCGGGGTCGATCCAGACACCGGACAGGTCGCAGTAGTTCTTCTGGGCGTAGCCGGAGCCGCTGGGAGCGTAGGTGGCCTCGCGGCCGGTGGGGCTGTTGTTGCAGCGCCAGGTGGTGTCGTCGTTGCGGTCGGCGGGGTTGGCCGGGTTCACCGACTTGCTGAGGGCCTTGTCGAAGGTGGCGGAGTCGAAGTCCTTGCCGGTGTAGAAGTCCCAGGTGCGCGGGTCCGTCGCGCCGTACAGCGCGGCGGACTGCTGGTAGTGGAAGGTGCCGTCCCGGTCGACGTAGGCGGAGGCGGGGGTGTCCGTGGGGTGGGTGAAGGGCACCGGGGTCCCCACGGTCACGGTGTAGCCGGCGTCGGCGGGTGCGGCGGCGGTCGCGGGGGACGCGGCGCCGCCGCCCAGGATCAGTGCGGCGGCCGCGGCCACGGCGCCGCCCGCTCTGCTGGAGAGTCGCAACTGTGCTCCTTGGTGCCGAGGATTCCGAAGGGCCGGTCGCCTGGAACGATCCGGCTCCGGCTGCTGCCCCCACAATGGACTCCCGTGCTTTCCCTCTTGCACTTTCGCGCGTACGTCCGCCTCGGCGCCCGGTGTCAGGGCCGCTCGGGCGGGGCCGCGGGCAGCGGGCTGTCCCAGGCCAGTTGGCGGATCAGCGTCTCGTCCGGCTCGACGGGCCGGGCCACGGCGGGAGCCGGGCGGGACGGGCTGCGCGTGCCGCGGGACAGGCCGCCGCTGACGGTGATGTTGTGCTCCACCCGGGGGCGGCGGTGCCGTTCGTACGCGGCGAACGCGGATCCGGCGTCGGGCAGGTCGCGCAGCGCCTTGGCGAGGACGACGGCGTCCTCCAGGGCCATCGAGGCCCCCTGGCCGGTCGCCGGGGAGGCCGCGTGGGCGGCGTCGCCGATGAGCAGGGTGCGCCCCCTGTGCCACAGTGCGCCGAGCGGCATCTCGGTGGCGTCGGTGACCATGACGGCGCCCTCGGAGGCGGCGACGATGTCCGCGGCGGGCGCGCAGTCCTTGCGCAGCAGCGGCAGCAGCTCCTCGCGCCAGGCCGCGTGGTGCGCGGAGCCGCCGGCGGCCAGCGGCTCGGTGCTCACCCGGGCGAACCAGTACGTCTGCCCGGCGGGCGACGTCGCGTACCCGAAGGTGGTCTCGCCGCCCCGGACGAAGGTGATCACGCCGGTGCCGTCGGCGGCGGTGCCGCCCGAGTAGCCGTAGAAGATGCGCTGGCCCGCGTACGTGGGCCGCGCGCCGGGGGCGAGGATCCGGCGCACCGTGGAGTTCAGGCCGTCGGCGCCGAGCAGGAGGTCGGCGTGGGCGGTGCCGCCGTCGGCGAACCGGGCGGTGACGCCGTGCGGGCCGTCCGTGACGCCGGTCAGCCGGGCGCCGTGGCGCACCCGGACGCCGCGTCGGGCCGCCTCGCCCTGCAGGGCCGCGTTCAGCTCGCCGCGGCGCAGGCAGCGGTAGCGCAGTGCGGGGTCGGCGACCTCGCCGAGCGGTGCGTGCGTCAGCTCGGTGCCGTCGCCGTCGAGCAGCCGCAGCGAAGTCAGCGGAAAACCGACCC
This sequence comes from Streptomyces sp. NPDC007189, assembly GCF_040703635.1. NCBI lineage: Bacteria > Bacillati > Actinomycetota > Actinomycetes > Kitasatosporales > Streptomycetaceae > Streptomyces > Streptomyces sp. NPDC007189. The sequence continues at coordinate 113,611 of NZ_JBEYEY010000010.1, read as the reverse complement.
CGGTGACGGCGTCCGTGGCGTCGAGCTGGGCCAGGGCGCGCATGCCGTTGCTCGCCAGGGTCAGGAACGCCCCGATGTCCTCGGCGGAGTCGGGGTGTGCCTCGTACACGGTGACGTCGTATCCGGCCTTGTGCAGCCCGAGCGCGGCCGCGGTCCCCGCGATGCCGCCGCCGATCACCAGTACTCTCGTCGCGTCCGTCCCGCTCAACTGCCGCTCCTCGCGCCGACCACGGCCGTCCCCGTCCGGCCCTGTCCATCCGGTCGTGCCCATCTAAGGGCAGGGGCGGGTTCGGCGGCGGGCCGGGGGGCCGAGATCCGGACAGGACCACCCGTCCGCCGCCGCCTGCCCCTGGGGAGCACGGCACACGGGTGCTGTGCACGGGCGCGCCCCCTGTGTGACGGGTGATCGCCGGTGAATTGGGTACTTCCCGGCCATGCGGGTGAGCGTGCTGGATGCCGGGTCGAACACGGTGAGACTGGTGATCGCGGATGTGGAGGGGGGCGTTCCGCTGCCGGTGCACACCGTCAAGTGGAAGCTGCGCCTGTCCGAACACGTCGGTTCGGACGGCACCATCGCCGACGAGGCGGTCGAGGCGCTGGTGAAGGCGGTGGCCGCGGCGGGGGCCACCGCCCGGCGCTGGCACGCCTCGGGCCCCATGGCCTTCGCCACCGCCGTGGTGCGCGCGGCCCCGAACCGGCAGGAGCTACTGCGCCGGGTGGCGGCCGGAACCGGGATCCGCATGTGCACCCTGCCGGGTGAGACCGAGGCGGAGCTGACGTTCCTGGCCGCCCGGCGCTGGCTCGGCTGGCACGCCGGCCCGCTCGCGGTGCTCGACATCGGCGGCGGCTCGCTGGAGGTGGCCTTCGGGCGGGGCCGGCTGCCCGACTTCGCCGCGTCCCTGCCGCTCGGCGCGCGGCGGCTCACCCAGGAGTACTTCGGCACCGAGGATCCGCCGCGGCGCGAGGAGTTGAAGGAGCTGCGCCGCCGCATCCGCCATGAGCTGCGGGACGTGGCCTCGCGGATCCGCTGGGAGCGGCCCCGCACCGCCGCCGTCACCTCCCGCACCTTCCAGCAGCTGGGCCGGCTGTGCGGGGCGGCGCCGGGGCGGTACGGCCCGTTCGTGCGGCGGGAGATGCGCTGCCGGGACCTGCGCGAGGCGGTCCGCACGCTCGCCGCACTGCCCGCCGCCGAGCGGGCCCAGCTGCCGGGGATCTCCGCGCCGCGCGCCGAGCAGAGCCTGGCCGGAGCGGTCGTGGGGCACACGGCACTGAAGCTCATGGGGCTGCGCGGGGCCGTGGTCTGCCCCTGGGCGATCCGCGAGGGCGTGCTGCTGCGGTACATCGAGGACGGCGCGGACTGGTGGACGGACATCACCGACGCCACCGACCCGGCGGTACCGCCCTCACCGGCGCCCCTCCGCATAGCGAGCCCATCGGCCTGACGGCCCGTCGGCCACAACAAACGGCACCCCCCGCCGATCGGCTCTCGTACGGTCCGGGTCGGGGGTGAGCGGACCAGCGGCCGAACAGCGGGGCCGCTCGCCTGACGGGCCCGGCTGACGGCGACCCGCCAACCGGCCCTCATACGGTCCGGGGCGTCTCCGGCGCCGACCGGCCGTGCTGAACAGCGTGGGCCGCGCCCGCTCTCACCCCCGTCCGGGAGTTTCCCGGAGGTCGGCGAGGAGCTGGGCGTCGGTCACCGTGTGGTCGTCCTTGTGGTGGTCCCAGCGGGCGAACGTCCGTGCCGCCGCCCTCGCGAAGTCGCCCGGGATTCCGGCCTCTTCGCACGTGCCGGCGATCTCTTCCATCTCCGGCTCCCACCGCCAGGCACGCGGCCCGGCGCCGGCCAGCCGCCGCGGATCGGCGAGAGGCGTGCCGGGCAGCGCATCGGCGGCGAGGTCGCGCAGTTCGTCCAGGACGCCGTGGGCGCCGGCCAGGGCGGAGGCGTGTGCGGCGAGGGCGTGGCTGATCTTGTTGTACGCGGCGAAGGACAGCTTGAGCGCCGAGGCCCGCCCGACCGGGCCGGCCAGCGGGTACGGGGTGAGCAGCGTGCCGTCGAAGAGGGAGGAGACGGTCCCGACCGCCTCCGGGTCGCCGGAGAGGTAGAGGCGGGTGGTGCCGGCGGTCCGCGGCGGCGGGCCGGTGATCCCGCCGTCCACCAGCGTCACCGGGCCGTCGGCGCACAGCGCGGCGATCTCGGCCATCCGCTGGGGAGCGACCGCGTTGGCGTCGACGTACACGCCCCGGAAACCGGCGGCCACCACGCTCCGAGCGACGGCCGGCGCGGCGGCCGGCGGGCACACGCTGAGCACGATCTCGCAGCGGGCCGCCAGTTCCGCCAGATCGGCGGCGGCGTTCAGCCCGGCCTCGGCGGCCCGCTCCCCGGTGCGGGCCGAGCGTCCTTCCGGCACCCACCACACCCGCGCCCCCGCGGCCACCGCCTGCGCCGCCACCCGCGCGCCCATCGCGCCGGGGTGCACGATTCCCACGTCACACCGAACCATGCGCCGACCCTAACCGCCCTGCCCCGCCCGGTTCGTACGCCCCCGCCGGCCCGGTTCGCACGTCCGCGAAGCCGCCGGGAGAAGCTCCCGGAACAACAGCCCCCGGAACGACACTCCCCCAACGTGTAGCGATCATGACAAATGCAGGGTAGGCATGCCCCTATGCCTTTACGTCGACCACGATCGGGAACCACACGGCTCGCCGCGCTCGTCGCCGCCGCGGCGCTGCTCCTCGCGGGCTGCGACAGCGGCGGCACCTCGCACTCCAGTGACGGACGGACGCGGCTGACCGTCGCGGCGCTGCCGCTCGCCGACTCCGCCGCCCTCTATCTGGCCCGGGACCGCGGGCTGTTCGCCAAGGAGGGCCTGGACGTGCGCATCCAGCCCGTGCAGCAGAGCATCCAGGCGCTGCCCGCGCTGCTCAAGGGCCAGGTGAACGTGATCGCGAGCGCCAACTACGTCACCTACTTCCAGGCGTACGAGAAGGGCACCCTGGACCTGCGCATCCTCGCCGAAGGCGTCCGGATCGCCCCGCACATGATGGACGTGCTCGTGCCCAAGGACTCCGCCCTGAAGTCACCCGCGGACCTCGCGGGCAAGAAGGTCGCCGTCGCCGTCCTCAACAACATCCAGTCGCTGACGCTGAACGCGATCCTCGACGCCCAGCACGCCGGACGGCCCGTCTACCGGCAGATCCTCTTCCCGCAGATGGGCCCCGCCCTGCAGAAGGGCCAGGTGGACGCGGCCCACGCGGTCGAGCCCTTCGACACCGCCGTCCAGAGCGAGCTTGGTGCTCGCGTGCTGCTGGACGGCGGGTCGGGGCCCGCGCGCGGCCTGCCCGCCAGCGGGTACGTCACCACGGCCGACTTCGTGAAGAAGAACCCGAAGGCCGCCGCGGGCTTCCGGCGCGCCGTCGAGGCGGCCTCCAAGCTCGCCGCCGGCGATCCGGCGGCGGTCCGCGCCGAGCTGCCCAAGTACGCCAAGGTGACCGCGGACCAGGCCAGGTCGCTCCATCTGCCCGGCTACCCGGCGACCGCCGACCCGTCCGCGCTGCACCGGCTCACCCGGCTGATGCGCGCTCAGGGCATGCTGAAGAAGGACATCGATCCGGCTCCGCTGCTGGTGAAATGACACGGCGCCAGGAAGCGCTGCTGGGCCTGCTCGGCGCGGCGGGCGCGTTCGGGGTCTGCGAGGCGGTCGCCCGGGCCGGGGTCGTACGGCGCAGCTATCTGCCGCCCGCATCCCAAGTCGTCGCCCGCGCCGCCCGGTTGGCCGGTGACACGGCCTTTCTCGACGGGGTGGGGGTGACCCTGCGGGCGTGGGCGCTCGGCCTCGGGCTCGCCTGTGCGATCGCCGTGCCGCTCGGGCTGCTGCTGGGCTCGGTGCCGGTCGTGGAGGCCGCCGTACGCGCGGTGATCGAGTTCCTGCGGCCCCTGCCGTCCGTCGCACTGATCCCCCTGGTGTCGCTGCTGCTCGGCTCCGGCACCCGGACCGAGGTGACGCTCGTCGCGTACGCCTCGCTGTGGCCGGTGCTGTTCAACACCGTCTACGGCCTCGGCGAGACCGATCCGCTGGCCAAGGACACGATGCGCGCCTTCGGGTTCGGGCGGCTGGCGGTGCTGCTGCGGGTGGAGTTGCCGGCCACGGCCCCCTTCATTGCCGCCGGTGTGCGGATCTCGGCCGCGGTGGCCCTGATCCTGGCCGTGGCGACGGAGATCCTCTCCGGCTTCGGCCAGGGCCTGGGCATCTTCATCGCCCAGGCCCAGACCGAGACGGACGGCACCGAAGACGTGCTGGCCGGGGTGGTGTGGGCGGGCGTGCTCGGGCTGGTGATCAACGGCGTACTGGTCGGCGCCGAACGGCGGTTGTTCGCCTGGGCGCAGGAACCCCGGCCGGAGCGGAGCCGCCCATGACGCGGACACAGGGCGACGCGCCGGGGCCGCCCCGCGCCGGCGCCGTCCCCTTCCTGCTGCGCTGGGCGGTGCTGCTCGTCGCCGTGGCCTGCTGGGAGCTGGCCGCCCGGGCGCAAGGCAGCGTCTACTTCCCGCCGCCGCTCAGGATCGCCCGGCACGCCGGCACCCTGTGGTTCTCCGGGCCCGTCGGTCATCTGTTCCTCACCCCGGCCGCCGTCGACACCATCCTGCCGAGCCTGGGCCGGATGACGGCGGGGTTCGCGCTCGCCGCCGTCGCCGGGATCGCCCTCGGGACCGCGGTGGGCCGCTCCCGGCGGGCGTACGCGCTGTGCAACCCGGTGTTCCAGTTCGCACGGGCCGTGCCGCCGCCCGCGCTGGTGCCGGTGTTCGTGGTCGTCTTCGACTTCGGCACCCCCATGCAGGTGGCGTCGATCGTGTTCAGCGCCGTATGGCCGGTGCTGATCAACTCGGCCGAGGGCGCCCGGGCCACCGACCCGCTGCGGCTGGAGGCGGCGGCGGTGCTGCGGCTGACGGCGCCCGAGCGGCTGTGGTTCCTGATCCTGCCCTCGGCGCTGCCCCGGATCTTCGCGGGGCTCCGGCTCAGCCTGTCGCTGTGCCTGATCCTGATGGTCTTCTCCGAGCTGCTGCCGGGCAGCGACAACGGCATCGGCTTCACGCTCACCGACGCCCAGACGCGCTCCGACCTGCTCACCGTGTGGGCCGCGCTGCTGCTGCTCGGCGCGCTCGGGTATCTCCTCAACACCACGCTGCTGGCGGTCGAGAAGCGGCTCGTCGGCACCCGGACGTCCGCAGGGAGGACGGCATGACGACGGCCACGGTCCGCGAGGCGGTCGTACGGTTTCTGCGGGACACCGGCATGACCACGGTGTTCGGCAATCCGGGCTCCACGGAACTGCGGATGTTCCGCGACTGGCCCGACGACTTCACCTACGTGCTCGGCCTGCAGGAGTCCGTCGCCGTCGGCATGGCGGCCGGGCACGCGCTCGGCACCCGGCGGGCCGCCTTCGTCAGCCTGCACTCGGCCGGCGGGGTCGGGCACGCGCTCGGCGCGGTGTTCAACGCCTTCCGCGACCGGGTGCCGCTGGTGGTCGTGGCCGGACAGCAGGCGCGCTCGCTGATCCGGCTGCGGCCGTTCCTCGGCGCCGCCGAACCGGCCCTGTTCCCGCGCCCGTACGTCAAGTACGCCCATCAGCCGGAGCGGGCCGAGGACGTGCCGGCCGTGCTCGCGGAGGCGTACCGGATCGCCATGACGCATCCGCGTGGCCCGGTGTTCGTGTCCGTGCCCGAGGACGACTGGGACCGGCCCGCCGAGCCCGTCACGCCCCGCACGGTGCACTCGGGGTTCACGGCCGACCCCGGGGCCCTCGACGCGCTCGCCGCCCGGCTGGACGCGTGCGCGCGCCCGGCGCTCGTGGTGGGCCCGGGCGTGGACGACGAGGACGCGCTGGAGCTCGTCCTGGCGCTGGCCGAGCGGATCAGGGCCGGGGTGTGGATCAGCCCGCTCTCCGGCCGCTCGGGGTTCCCGGAGTCGCACCCGCTGTTCCAGGGGTTCCTGCCGCCGATCGCCCGCCCACTGGCCGCGCGGCTCGCCCCGTACGACGTGGTGGTGGCCCTCGGCACGCCGGTGTTCACCTACCACGTCGAGGACGACGGACCGCCGCTTTTGCCCGGCACCGAACTCTTCCACCTGGACTGCGACCCCGGCCAGGCCGCCTGGCTGCCCACCGGCACCAGCATCGTCACCACCCTGCGGCCCGCGCTGGAACGGCTCACCGGGCTGCTCAAGGGGCCCGACCGCGATCCGCCGCCGCCCCGGCCGGCCCCCGCCCCGGCCCGCGCCGAGGGGCACATCACCCCGGAGCTGTTCTTCGACCTGCTCAGCGCCCGGCTGCCGCGCGACCGGGTGCTGGTCGAGGAGGCGCCGAGCCACCGCGACACGCTCCACGCGCGCGTGCCCGTCGAGGCGGGCGGCGGCTTCCTCACCACGGGCAGCGGGGCCCTCGGCTGGGGCCTGCCCCTGGCGGTGGGCCGGGCGCTGGCCGGCCGGCGCCGGGTGGTGTGCGTGGCCGGCGACGGCTCGGCGCTGTACTCGGTGCAGGCCCTGTGGAGCGCGGCCCGGTACGCGGCCCCGGTCACCTACGTCCTGCTGGACAACGGCGGTTACGCGGCCGTCCGCGCGCTGGGCCGGCGGATCGGCATCGCGCCGGTCCCCGGCACGGACATCACCGGCATCGACTTCGCGGCGCTGGCTCAGTCCTTCGGCTGCCCCGCGGCGCGCGCCGAGCACCCCGAGGAGCTGCCGGCCGCCCTGGACCACGCCCTGGGCCGGGGCGACGACACGGGCCCCTTCCTGCTGCACGTGCGCATCGCCGGGAGCGCGGGCACGCTGTACGAACCCTGGGCCGGGTGAGGGATGCTGCGCCTCGACTCCGTCAGCCGGCACTTCGGCGACACCCGCGTCCTGGAGGGCATCAGTCTGACCGTGCCCGACGGGCAGCTGCTCAGCGTGGTCGGGCCCTCCGGATGCGGCAAGTCCACGCTGCTGCGCACCATCGCCGGGCTGCTGCCCGCGCAGGAGGGCACGGTCACGATCGACGGGACGCCGGTGACCGGCGTCCCGGAGCGGCTCGCGGTCGTCTTCCAGGAGTACGGCCGCTCGCTGCTGCCCTGGCTCACCGTGCGCGACAACGTGGCCCTGCCGCTGCGCCGCCGGGGCCTGTCCCGCGCCGCCCGCCGGGCGGAGGCCGAGACGATCCTCGAACGGGTCGGCCTGCGGGACGTGGCCCGGCGCCGTCCCCGCGAGCTGTCGGGCGGCATGCAGCAGCGGGTGGCCATCGCCCGCGCGCTGGTGTGCCGGCCCTCCCTGATGCTCATGGACGAGCCGTTCGGCTCGCTGGACGCCGGCACCCGCGAGGACCTGGAGGACCTGCTGCTTCAGGTGCATCGCGCCGCCGGCACGACCATCGTGTTCGTCACCCATGACATCGACGAGAGCGTGTACGTCGGGGACCGCGTCGTCGTCCTCTCCCCCGGCCCCGGCTCCCGTGTCGTCCTCGACCTGCCGGTCGACCTGCCCGGCGAGCGGGACCAGCTGACCACCCGGAGCCTGCCCGGGTTCGTGAAGCTGCGCACGGAGGTGGGGCGGGCGGTGCGCAGCCGCGACTGACATCCTGAGGGGGCGCACCGGGAGCATCCCGGGAGGCGTGTCGGGAGGCCGGGAGGTGGCTGGCATGCGGTGGTGGGCCGGTGGATGTGCGATCGCCGCGGTCGTCGTACTGGCGGGGTGCGGGGCGTCGGCGGGCCGGGGTGCGGGGGCCGGTGCCGGAGGGTCCGGGGACCGGTCGGCGCGGCCGGAGCCCTCGGCCCGCGCGTCGGTGCCGCCGGGCGGCTCCCCCTCGCCGAGCGGTTCGGCGTCCGCCGACGGGACGGCGGCGACGCCCTCCGGGCAGGCCGGGTCCTGTGCGGCCGGACACGCGGCGGTGGCCGTGGCCCCGGGTGACCCGGTCCGGCGCCGGCTGTGTGTGCGTCCGGGGACGGAGGTGACCCTCACCCTGCGGCCGCGTCTGGACGACAAGCGGTGGACCCGCGTGCTCAGTTCGGCGCCCGCGCTCGTGGTGGCGTCCGGCTGGCGGGTGGACGCGGACGGCACCGCGCACGCCACCCTGCGCTGCGCGGGCACCCGGGGCGGTACGGCACAAATCACGGCGGCGGCCAAGGCGCCGGATCTGGCGGGGGCCGCACGCCCGGTCTTCACACTGGACGTGGACGTGGTGCCGTACGCGCGGGAGGGGTGACCCCCGAAAACCCGGGAGCCACCCCTCCTGTTCCGGCGGGCCGGTTAGCGCAGGTCGCACACCTTGACGGTGTAGATGCCGCGGCCGTGCGTGGCGGCGTACAGTGTGCCGCCGTCCGGGCTCGTCTTGAGCTGGAGTACGGCGACGGCCGGCAGGCTGCCGATCCGCTGCCAGGTGGTGCGGCCCGGAGCGCGGTAGACGACACCGAGGTCGGTGGCGACGGCGAGGCCGCCGTCCGCCGTCACCAGCGCCGAGTCGGCGGGCACGTCGGGCAGGTTCGCCGAGATGTCCTTCCAGGTGGTGCCGCCGTCGGTGGACTCGAAGACATGGCCGACGCCCGCGCCGGGGCCCTCGGTCCAGTGCCGGGAGAAGCCGTTGACGGCGAGGAAGACGTGGTCGGCGTTCTTCGGGTCGATCGCGAAGCCGCTCAGGTAGCGGTTCGGCACGGTGCCGTCGACCGGCAGGCTGATGTCGTGCCAGCCGGTGCCGTCCGCGTTGCCGACGGCGATGCCCCGGGCGAAGCCCTGGTTGTTGCAGGGGCCGCACCAGGCGGCGTAGATCTTGCCGCCGGAGGCGGCGACGGCGGTCGCGGTCCGGCCGGCGCCGAAGTCGTGGACGCTGGTCCACTCCTTGCCGCTGCGGATGGCGTAGCCGTGGGTCTGGACCCAGATGTGCCGGCCGCCCGCCACCCAGGTGTTGCCGTCCTTCATGTCGGCCGCGAGCGGGGCGATGAAGCGGGCCTCGCTGGTGGCGTTGTCGGGCGGGGCGACGGAGTACGAGGTGGCCTTGCTCGGGTCGGTGACCCAGCTGCCGTCGTTCACCGCGCAGTTCTGGGTGACCTGGACGGCCAGGTACACGTACTCCTGCGCGATGTTGCACCCGTTGGCCGGGTCGGTGAGGGTGTCGCCGCCGTCACCGCCGAAGTTGGAGCCCATCACCTTGTCGTTGCCGCGCAGGATGGACTGGCCGTTGTCCTGCAGGCCGCCGGTGACGGAGAGACCGCCGTGGTCGAGGTCCTTGCCGATGCCGACGGAGTAGTACTGCAGGGTGTCGATGGTGCCGTCGTTGAGGGACGTCCAGTCGGTGGCGTGGCCGGAGGCGTCCTGGGAGCCGTTCACCGGGCGCTTGTAGACGCCGCCGTCGTTGCCGACGTACACGAAGCTCTTGCCGTGGTAGCGGCCGATGGCGACGCCGTGCTGGTCGGAGTGGGTGGTGGGGTTGCAGTCGCCGGTCTGCTTGGCCGGGTCGATGCTCCAGCAGGAGAAGGTGAAGTTCCAGTACGGGCCGACCGTCGACCAGTCGGCGCCGCCGTCCTTGGTCTCGTAGACCTCCTCCAGACCCGCGTACACGTGCTGCGCGTCGCTCGGGTCGACGGCGAGGAACTGGTTGTACCAGGCCTGGACGCCGGGCATGTAACCGGCCGTGGTCAGCGCCGAGTTGTCGGCGGCCAGGCCCTTGTAGTCGGCGATCTTCGTCCAGGGGCCGGTCGGCGAGCCGGACTTGGAGACGTAGATGCCCTCCAGGCCGCTGTCCGGGTTGGTGTTCAGCTGCTCCGGGGACTGGTCGATGGCGTAGTAGCGGGAGCCGTCGGCGGAGCGGGCGAAGGTGACGTTGCCGACGTCGTCCGGGTCGGCCGGGAGGTCGCCGAGGCCGCTGGTGATCCGGGTCCAGGCGCCGTTCACCCTGGTGAAGAAGCCGTTGTAGTCGTCGCCGCTGCGCCAGCCGACGGCGAGGACCACCTTGGAGGGGTCCTTGGGGTCGATCGCGATGTCGTTGGCGATGTTCTTGTACGGCGCGTTCGGGTCGTCGGCCTTCGAACCGCCCGGCAGGTAGTCGGGGTTGGGCGCGTACTCCAGCTTCCAGGGGCCGCTCAGCTTCTTCGTGGAGTGGCTCCACACGCCCTCGCTGGTGGCCGCCCACACGGTGTCGCCGCCGAAGCGCAGCTCGTGGATGGTGGTGCTCTCCAGCTCGTCGCCGCCGACCCGGCTGCGGGTGGTGAAGGCGCCGTGGTGCGGGTGGGTGAGGACGTAGACGCCGCTGCCGAGGTAGGCGTCGGCGTTGGTGGTGGCCTCGCCGGTGCCGAGCCACAGCCGGTCCTTGCCGTCGAGGGCGAGGGCGCCGGTGGACTGGGCGGGCAGCCGGTCGCTGATGGGCTGCCAGTGGCCGCCTCCGGTGCGCGAGCGCCACACGCCGCCGCCGGCGCTGCCCGCGTAGACATAGCCGTCGTCGTCGGCGGCGAGCGCCGCCATCCGGCCGGTGACGTTGCCGCTGCCGCCGCTGGAGTTGGAGTCGATGTCGCGGTAGCGGGGGTCGTCGGAGTTGTAGGGCAGATCGGTGATGTTGCGCCAGTGGCCGCCCGTGGACTTCAGGCCGTTGAGGTCGCGCCAGGCGGCGCCGTACGCGCCCGGCGCCACGACGCCCGGCGAGGTGCGGGCCTCGGCGTACTGGTCCGCACCCTCGGCGATCTCGTCCGCCTCGTTGCCGTCGTCGTCGTCCGCCGCGACGTGCGGCTTCATGGCGCCGGCCGACTGCGCGCGCTCCTTGGCGAGCTGGCCGAGGACACGGACGCCGAAGGGGCTCGCCGAGCGCCCGGAGGCGGCGGACGGGGGTATCGCGACGAGTGCGGCGGACGCGGCGAGCGCACAGACGGTGAACCACCGTCTTCTGTGGGTTGGTACGGACACCAAGGGCCTCCCGAAGTGCAGCGATACTGCTGACACGGAGACCCGATCACGCGGGCGCGCATACGTCCGCCGCTTGGCCAAATTTTGACGAGAACCTGCCAGTAACTACCTACCGGTCCGGGAGGTGATTCCTCCGGCCGGGCGAGGCGGCGGCGACGGCCTGGGTGCGCCATCTGCCCACCGTCTTCAGTAGCTGGTCGGCCGGATCACGCAGGCCGGGATGGGCGTTGACCGTGTTGCGCAGCCCGCGGACCGGTCTGCGCCACAGCCGGTGGGCCAGCGCCACCGGGTGCGGGCGGGCCGCGAAGCCCTCCGCGACCCGCAGCTCACGGGTCTTCAGCCAGTCCTTGTACTCCTTGTCGCCGCGCCCGAGGTCGACGAGAGTCACCCCGTGCCGGGCCGCCGCCTCGGCGGTCCGCAGGTGCATCATCAAACCCGGTGAGTAGTAGTGCAGTTCAGGGTCGTAGGCGGTGAACCAGGCCGCCAGCACCGTGCTGGAGCGGGGGCCGAAGTGGGCCGCGACCGGCCGGTCGCCCGCGTACAGCACGGACAGCACCCCGGTGAAGTGCTCCTCGCGGACGCGGAAGAGATGGTCGACGAGGCCGACGATCCACGGCCGGGAGAACCGGTCCATCCGGCCGGTCCTGCGGTACTGCGCGGACTTCCACCGCATCAGGGTGCGCAGCATCTCCGGGTCGCGCTCGTCGAACTCGAAGCGCACCGCGCCGACGTCCCGGCCGAGCCGCCGTTCCTTCTTCAGGGTGGTCTTGGCCAGCCCCGGGTAGGTGCCGCGCAGCCACTCCGGGTAGCCGCCGTCGCCGGGCTTCACATCGATCACCGGTGAGGCGAAGGTGCCGGTGACGTGCGGGGCGAACGGCCGCTGCTCCTGCACGAGATGGTCGAACTCGAAGATGTTGAGCCCGCAGGCCCGCAGCAGCTCACCGGCGTCCCAGGTGAACCCGGGCCGGTGCACGAGGGCCTGGCAGTCGGACAGGCCGAGCCCGATGGCCCTTCCGATACCGAACGGCCCCCGCTCGTACGGGAAGAACCCGGCGGGCTCCCCGCCCTCGCGCAGCACCGCCACCCGGGCCCCGCGCCGGTACCGGCCGACACCGGCCGCGAACTCCGGTCCGAGGAAGGGGTTGGAGTACTCGGGTGACGCGTCCATCGCGCGATGCCAGGCCGTACGCAGCTCGGGCGTCAGCTCACCGGGTCTGTGGATGGTGATCTCCACCTCAGTTCGACCGCCCTTCCCCGGGTTCCGCGAGCGGTGTGCCGGCGGCGGCACAGGCCGGTGAGGCGTGTGGATCATGGCTCATGGATCGCATGGGCGACCGCTCCCCCCATGACGCGCCGGGCGCGTCCTGCCACTGGTTCCGATGTGCGCAAAAGTTCCCCTCCGCGCGCGACCGCTCAAACGTCGCGAAACAGTACGCACACTGTCAAGGGTGCCTCAGGCGCCGGATGATCCGCCACGGGTCTGCCCACATCGTGACAACTCCGGTGTCCGCCCCGGCCGGCGGCCTCAGGGGGCGCGGTGGACCTGACGGGCGAGCCGGAGTTCGTCCCTTCAGCCCGCGCCACCACCATGGTCCTGGTGGAGGAGGTGCCGGACGGCGGCTGGGGCATCGGCGGCGGTGTCCTGAAACTCGCCATGCTTCAGCAGCCGGCCGGGGACTGACTGGCACACTGCCCGGTGATCGCGGCACTCACGAAAGGCGGTACACCATGTCGACCACCTCCCCGCGCGCCGTCCCCGAGCCCGCCGAGCTGCTGGCCGCGATGCCGTTCGCGGCCGGGCTGGGCGTCGGACTGCGCGAGGCCACGGCAGAGCGGGTCGTCGGAGCGCTGCCCTGGTCGCCCGAGGCGTGCACCGCGGGCGGCGTCCTGCACGGCGGGGCGCTGATGGCCCTCGCGGACAGCGTCGGCGCGGTGTGCGCCTATCTGAACCTGCCCGAGGGAGCGGCCGGTACGTCGACGGTGGAGTCCAAGACGAACTTCCTGCGGGCGGTCACCGCCGGGCACGTCGTGGCCACCGCCCGGCCGCTGCATCTCGGCGGCACGCTCATCGTGGTGCAGACGGACCTGCGCGACGACCGGGACCGGCTGGTCGGCCAGACCACGCAGACCCAGATGGTGCTGCGCAAGACCGCCGGCTGAGCGGCCCGCAGACGAAGGCCGGTCCCCGTGCTCGGGGGCCGGCCTTCGTCGTGCCGCGGACCGGGCTCGGCGCTGGCGCTCTTGACATGAGGCTGCGTCACCCTGAGTCTTCCTGCGTGAAGTTGCTCGTTTGGAGCGTGTTTCGAGCGCTTCCGAGCAGCACCAGGAGCAAGAACAGTCGGTCCGCAGTACTGCGAGGGGAGCTGTTCAGCCGTGCACAGACCGCGAAGAATGGGTCACCGTGTGCCGTGGCCGGCCTGGGTGCCGCTGGGGCTGGTGATCGCCCTGGCGGGATGCCTGCTCGCCACCCCGGCACCCGCCCAGGCCGCCGCCACCGCCACCGGCGCCGTACTCGATCCCGCCCACAGCAGCGTCAGCTGGCAGAGCCCGGTCTACGCCCAGGGCACCGGCGGAGGCGCCGAGAGCTGTCCCGACCCGGCCGCCGACCCCGGCGACACGGTCTGCGACCGCTTCGACCTGACCGTCTCGGTGCCGGACGGCTACTGGGACGACAACCCCGAGGGCGGCGTCCCGCTGTCCATCAGGTGGGACAAGCCCTCCGACGACTTCGACCTGTACGTCTTCGACGACCACGGCACGCAGGTGGCGTCCAGCGCGGGCACCGCCGACCCCGAGGCCACGGTGATCCCGCGGGCGTCGGGGACGTACCACGTGCTGGTCGTGCCGTACGACGTGCACGACGACTCCTTCACCGGCACCGCCTATCTGCCCGCCACCACGGACGCCGGCGATCTCACGTCCTTCTCGGGCGGCGACGGCACGTACACCATCGAGGCGGGGCGGCTCACCGCGCGGGCCGACTTCCTGACGGGAGGTCAGCTCCGTCTGCAGGCCGATCCGTCCGGCTCGCTGAGCGATCCCGCGGGCACCGCGATCGTACGCAAGGAGCCCGCCGCCGAGCGGCGCACCTCGTCCTTCGACGCGGGCGACTACTACGGCGTCCGCTCGCCGCAGGCGGTCCTGCGCGTGTACAAGAAGCCGCTGCGCTTCGGCCTGTACCAGCCCGACAACCGCACCCGCATCTGGCAGGAGGACAAGCCGCTGCGCTGGTCGACCGGCGGGATGCGGCAGAGCCTGGCGCGCGGCGCGGACGAGCAGTTCTTCGGCGGCGGCGAGCAGAACGGCAGCTTCTCGCACCGCGGGCAGACGATGTACGTGGCCAACAGCTTCGACTGGAACGAGGGCGGCTACAACAACTCCCAGCCGTTCTACCTCTCCAGCGCGGGCTACGGCGTCTTCCGCAACACCTTCGCACCGGGTGTCTACACCTTCGGCGACCCGGTCACCACGGGCCAGCAGGAACGGCGGCTGGACGCCTACTACTTCCTCGGCGACGCCAAGCAAGTGATCGGAAGGTACACGGCGTTGGCAGGCAGGCCCTTCATGCCGCCGGTGTACGGTCTGGAACCGGGCGACTCCGACTGCTATCTGCACAACGCCAACCGGGGCGAGCGGCACACCCTGGACGCGCTGAAGATCGCCGACGGCTACACCGAGCACCGGATGCCGCTCGGCTGGATGCTGGTCAACGACGGCTACGGCTGCGGGTACGAGAACCTGCAGCAGACGGCCGAGGGCTTGCAGGACCATCACGCCCAGCTCGGTCTGTGGACCCAGGACGGCATCGACAAGCTCGCCGAGCAGGTGAAGGCGGGCCAGCGGGTGGCCAAGCTGGACGTGGCCTGGGTCGGCAACGGCTACAAGTTCGCCCTCGACGCCTGCGACGCCGCCAAGAAGGGCATCGAGGACAACAGCGACGCCCGGGGCTTCGTGTGGCTGCCGGTGTCCTGGGCGGGCGCCCAGCGTTGCGGGGTGCTGTGGAGCGGCGACCAGAAGCTGTCCTGGGACTACATCCGCTGGCAGATCCCGACGTACGCCGGTGCGACCCTGTCCGGCATCGCCTACGACACCGGTGACGTGGGCAGCATCTACCGCCACGACGCCAAGATGTACGCCCGCGACCTGCAGTGGAAGGCGTTCCTGCCGGCCATCATGACCATGGACGGCTGGGCGAGCGACCTGACCACCGGCAAGCCCGCCGACCAGCAGCCCTGGCGCGACGGCGAGCCGTACACCTCGATCAACAGGAAGTACCTGCAGCTGAAGGAGCGGCTGCTGCCGTACATGTACACCCTGTCGGCACAGGCGGCGAAGACGGGTGTGGGCGCGGTCCGCCCGCTGTGGCTGGAGTTCCCGGACGACCCGGACACCCTGACGGACCGGGCGAAGTACGAGTTCCTGTCGGGCCCCGACTTCCTCGTCGCCCCGGTCTACCAGGACTCCGACACCCGCGACGGCATCTACCTGCCCAAGGGCACCTGGACCGACTACTGGACGGGCCGCACCTACCAGGGCCCGACCACGGTCGACGGCTACCACGCGCCGCTCGACACGCTTCCGCTGTTCGTGCGCGAGGGCGCGATCGTGCCGATGTGGCCGAAGGGCACGACGAGTTGGCAGACCCGGGACCGGCACGCGCTGGACTGGGACCTGTACCCGGCGGCGCACGGCACCAGCCACTACACGCTGTACGAGGACGACGGCGTGACCCGCGGCTTCACCGAGGGCGCCGCGTCCGGCCAGCGGGTGTCCCTGCACACCGGCGGCGGCGGGACGACCGTCTCGGTGAGCGCGAGCCGGGGCGAGTACGCCGGGAAGGTGGACGCCCGTACCTACCGGTTCACCGTGCACGGCGGCACGGCGCCCGCGCGGGTCCTGCTCGACGGCCGCCAATTGCCCGCCTCCGCCTGGTCGTTCGACACCGGCACGCAGGTCACGACCGTCACCACGCCGAGCCTTCCGCTGGACCGGGGCTTCACTCTTCAACTGGTCGAGCGGGGGTAAAGCAATCGTATGGTCTAGTCCAAAGAGCGCGCTGGTCTAGTCCAACTTATTGACGTGACCCCAACAGCTCCCGGAGGGTGGGGCTCCCCCCATCCAGGGGACCTCCCCACCCCCACCCTCTGGAGGCACGCAGTGAGACCTCTTCGGGCATGTCTGGGCGCGGCGGCGGCCGTCACGCTCGCCGCCGCGGGCACGACCGCGCTCGTCGCGAGCAACGCCTCGGGGGCGACGACGGCGCTGAGCAATCGCTGGTACGCCGCCGCCCCCTATCTGATGCCGCTGGACAACGACCCGCCGGACCCGGCCGCCATCATGGACGCCACCGGCCTGAAGGCCTTCCAGCTGGCCTTCATCCTGGCGCCCAACGGCGGCGGCTGCTCGCCCACGTGGGGCGGCACCGCGTCCGTCTCCTCGGACACCGCCGTGCAGTCGATGATCAACACCATCCGCGCCAAGGGCGGTGACGTGTCGGTCTCCATCGGCGGCTACGGCGGCACCAAGCTCGGCCAGGCCTGCGCGGACGCGGCGTCCACCGCGGCGGCGTACCAGCAGGTCATCACCAAGTACGGGCTGCACGCCATCGACTTCGACCTGGAGGAACCGGAGTACGAGAACACCGCGGCCATCAAGAACGAGATCGGCGCGGCCAAGATCCTCCAGCAGAACAACCCGGGCCTGTACGTCTCGGTCACGACGGCCGGCACGGCGGACGGCACCGGCTGGTTCGGCAAGCAGATGCTGCTGGAGGCCAAGTCCCAGGGCTTCACGCCGAACAACTTCTCCATCATGCCGTTCGACGGCGGCTTCAACGGCGCGGCGAGCCAGACCAGCGCGCTGACCAACTTCAACTCGATCCTGCAGTCGACCTTCGGCTGGGACCAGGCGACCGCGTACGCCCATGAGGGCTTCTCCGGCATGAACGGCCGCAGCGACACGGGCGAGATCTTCTCCCAGTCCGACTTCCAGACGGTGCTGGACTACGCGACGAGCCACAACATGGACCGCTTCACGTTCTGGTCCCTGAACCGGGACCGGCAGTGCAGCCCGCCGGACAACGGGGGCCGTACGTCCGGCACGTGCTCCAGCGTGGCGCAGGGCGACTGGGACTTCGCCAAGTACTCGGTGAAGTTCGCCGGCGCCACCCCGCCCACCACCACCCCGACGCCGACCCCCACGCCGACGCCGACGCCGGCCTCCTGCAAGCCGGCGTGGAGCTCCACGGCGGTGTACACGCAGGGGAACGAGGTCTCGTACGGCAAACACAACTGGAAGGCCAAGTGGTGGACCCAGAACGAGGTGCCCGGCGCCTCGGAATGGGGTCCGTGGCAGGACGAGGGCTCCTGCTGAACCTCTTGACGTGTCTGGTTCAGACCTCTAGCTTCTCGGGTCACCGGCGACCAAGGATGCGTTCAGCGTTCACCATGCTGAACGCATCCTTCGGTCCGAAGACCGGTTCGGCATCGGTCCGGAGAAGGGACCCCCCACATGACCCGATCACGACTGCTCGCGGTGCCGGCCGCCGCGGGCCTCGCCCTCGCCCTCGCGCTGTTCGGCGGCCCCAGCGCGCTCGCCGCCGACCCGCATGTCGCGCCCGGCGGCAACTTCGACCTGTCGGTCTGGGAGCTGCAGGAGCCCGTCGGCTCCCCCGGCAGCCCCACCACCATCCCCTCGTCCCGGCTCCAGGGCGCGAACGGCTACCAGGACGCGTACTTCTACACCGACACCCGTGACGGCGCCATGACCTTCTGGGCGCCCGAGAAGGGTGTGACGACCCCGAACTCCAACTACGCCCGCTCCGAGCTGCGCGAGATGAACCGCGACGGCAGCCCCGCCGACTGGGCGCTGTCCGGCTCGCACCGGATGAGCGCGACCCTGCGCGTGGTGTCCGTGACCAAGAACGTGTGCGTCGGGCAGATCCACCTCGGCAGCGGCGGCTCCTCCACCAAGCCGCTGCTGGAGCTGTACTACCACGCGAACGGCGACATCGTCCTCGGCACCGAGAACTCGCCGTCCGGCGGGCAGACCACGCACACCGTGGGGCACGTGTCGATCGGCAAGACCTGGAGCTACACCATCGCCGTCTCCGGCGGGAACACGATCGACCTGACCGTCGACGGCACCACCACCCACTACGGCATCCCGTCGTCGTTCCAGCCGTACAAGCAGTACTTCAAGGCCGGCTCCTACAACCAGTCCTCGTCGGACAGTACGACCAACGGCGCCCGCGTCGCGTTCTACGGCCTGACCGTCAAGCACGGCTGACACGCGGCACGACCTGCGCGACTGGTGGAAACCGTCGTACGGTCGTAGCGTCGGGTGCACGCGCCAGGACAGAGCACGACGGCGGGAGCGACCATGCGCGGATCAGTGATGGGGACGGCGGTCACCCTCGCGGCAGGCGCCCTTCTGACGGCGGCCATGACCACGGCCTCGGCCAGTCCGCCGACCGCGGCCGCCCAGCACGGCACCCCGCGCCCCGTCCTGGTGGACTGCACGTGGCACACGGACGTGCGGCCCACCGACTTCATCCTGGCCTGCGGCGACGGCAACAGCCGGCTCATGGGGCTCCACTGGAAGCAGTGGAGCCCGGACCGGGCGACGGCCACCGGCGTGAACATGGTCAACGACTGCAAGCCGTACTGCGCGGCCGGCCACTTCCACGGCTATCCGGTGACCGTGCGGCTCGAGGACCCCCAGCCCTGGAAGAAGCATCCGGGCGTGCGGCACTACACGCTGATGACCCTCACCTACCAGCAGGGCCGGCCCGACGGCTTCCAGCAGGTCATGACCTACCCGCTCTGGGACTGAGCGCCGCGGAGCGGGTAGGCGCCGAGGCCTTCGTCAGGCGAGTTCGGCCAGCAGGTCGCCGCCCTCCACCTGCTGGATGCGGTTGATGGCCAGACGGGAGACCCGGCCCGCCTTCGGGGCGGTGATGGTGGCCTCCATCTTCATGGCCTCGATGGTGGCCACGGTGGCGCCGGCGGCGACCTCGTCGCCCTCGGCCACCGCGAGGGTCACCACACCGGCGAACGGCGCCGCCACGTGGCCCGGGTTGGCGCGGTCGGCCTTCTCCGTCACCGGCACGTCCGTGGCCGCGGCGCGGTCGCGGACCTGGATCGGGCGCAGCTGGCCGTTGAGCGTGGACATCACGGTGCGCATGCCGCGCTCGTCGGCCTCGCCGATGGCCTGCAGCTCGATCAGCAGCCGGACGCCGGGCTCGAGATCGACGGCGTACTCCTTGGCGGGCCGCAGTCCGTAGAAGAACGCCTTGCTGTCCAGGATGCTGGTGTCGCCGAAGCTCTGCCGGTGCGTCTCGAACTCCCGCGTGGGGCCGGGGAACAGCAGCCGGTTGAGGGTGGCGCGGCGGTCCTTGGCCAGGCCCTCGCGGTCCTCGGCGGACAGCTCGGGTACGGGCTTGGGCGCGCCCCTGCCCTTGAGCGCCTTGGTGCGGAACGGCTCGGGCCAGCCGCCGGGCGGGGTGCCCAGCTCCCCGCGCAGGAAGCCGATCACCGAGTCCGGGATGTCGAACTTGTCGGGGGTCTCCTCGAAGTCCTTCGGGGAGACCCCGGCGCCGACCAGGTGCAGGGCGAGGTCGCCGACCACCTTGGAGGACGGGGTGACCTTGACCAGGCGGCCGAGGATCCGGTCGGCGGCGGCGTACATCGCCTCGATGTCCTCGAAGCGGTCGCCGAGACCGAGGGCGACGGCCTGGGTGCGCAGGTTGGACAGCTGGCCGCCGGGGATCTCGTGGTGGTAGACGCGGCCGGTCGGGGAGGCGAGGCCCGCCTCGAACGGGGCGTAGATCCTGCGGACGCCCTCCCAGTACGGCTCCAGGTCGCCGACGGCCTGCAGGTCGAGCCCGGTGGGGCGGTCGGAGTGGTCGGTGGCGGCCACCAGCGCCGACAGCGAGGGCTGGGAGGTCGTACCGGCCATGGAGGCGACCGCGCCGTCCACCGCGTCGGCGCCCGCCTGGATCGCGGCGAGGTAGGTGGCGAGCTGGCCGCCCGCCGTGTCGTGCGTGTGCAGATGCACGGGCAGGTCGAACTCGCGGCGCAGCGCGGAGACCAGCTTGGCGGCGGCCGGGGCGCGCAGCAGGCCCGCCATGTCCTTGATCGCGAGGACGTGGGCGCCGGCCTCGACGATCTGCTCGGCCAGGCGCAGGTAGTAGTCGAGGGTGTAGAGCCGCTCGGCGGGGTCGCTCAGGTCGGCGGTGTAGCAGAGGGCGACCTCCGCGATCGCCGTGCCCGTCTCGCGTACGGCCTCGATGGCGGGGCGCATCTGGCCGACGTCGTTGAGGGCGTCGAAGATGCGGAAGATGTCGATGCCGGTGGCGGCGGCCTCCTGCACGAACGCGTCGGTGACCTCGGTCGGGTACGGGGTGTAGCCGACGGTGTTGCGGCCGCGCAGCAGCATCTGCAGGCAGATGTTGGGCACGGCCTCGCGCAGGGCGGCCAGCCGCTCCCAGGGGTCCTCGGCGAGGAAGCGCAGCGCCACGTCGTAGGTGGCGCCGCCCCAGCACTCCAGGGAGAGCAGCTGCGGCAGGGTGCGGGCGACGACCGGGGCGACCGCGAGGAGGTCCTTGGTGCGCACCCGGGTGGCGAGCAGGGACTGGTGGGCGTCGCGGAAGGTGGTGTCGGTGACGCCGATGGTCGGCGACTCGCGCAGGTGCCGGGCGAAGCCCTCGGGGCCGAGCTCGACCAGCCGCTGGCGGGTGCCGGCGGGGGGCTCGCCGGCCGGCAGCGGCGGCAGCTTGGTGACGGGGTCGAGCAGCTCGGGGCGTTCGCCGTGCGGCTTGTTGACGGTGACGTCGGCGAGGTAGGTGAGCAGCTTGGTGCCGCGGTCGGCGGAGGAGCGGGCGGTGAGCAGGTGCGGGCGCTGCTCGATGAAGGAGGTGGTGACCCGGCCCGCCTGGAAGTCGGGGTCGTCCAGGACGGCTTGCAGGAACGGGATGTTGGTGGCGACGCCGCGGATGCGGAACTCGGCCACGGCACGCCGGGCGCGGCCCACGGCGGCCTTGAAGTCCCGGCCCCGGCAGGTGAGTTTGACCAGCATGGAGTCGAAGTGCGCGCTGATCTCCGTGCCGGCGTGGGTCGTGCCGCCGTCGAGCCGGATGCCGGAGCCGCCCGGGGAGCGGTAGGCGCTGATCCGGCCGGTGTCCGGGCGGAAGCCGTTGGCGGGGTCCTCGGTGGTGATACGGCACTGCAGGGCGGCGCCGCGCAGGGTGATGGTGTCCTGGGCGAGGCCGAGGTCGGCGAGGGTCTCCCCGGCGGCGATCCTGAGCTGGGCCTGGACCAGGTCGACGTCGGTGACCTCCTCGGTCACGGTGTGCTCGACCTGGATGCGCGGGTTCATCTCGATGAAGACGTGGTTGCCGGCGGGGTCGAGGAGGAACTCGACGGTGCCCGCGTTGCGGTAGCCGATCTCGCGGGCGAAGCGTACGGCGTCGTCGCAGATCCGCTGCCGTACCTCGGGGTCGAGGTTGGGGGCCGGGGCCAGCTCGATGACCTTCTGGTGGCGGCGCTGGAGGGAGCAGTCGCGCTCGTAGAGGTGGATGACGTTGCCCTCGCCGTCGGCGAGGATCTGCACCTCGATGTGGCGCGGGTCGACGACGGCCTTCTCCAGGAACACGGTCGGGTCGCCGAACGCGGCGTCGGCCTCGCGGGAGGCGGCCTCGATGGACTCGCGCAGCAGGGCGGGGTCCTCCACGCGGCGCATGCCGCGCCCGCCGCCGCCCGCGACGGCCTTGACGAAGACCGGGAAGCCGATCTCCTCGGCGGCGCGCACCAGTTCGTCCACGTCGGTGGAGGGCTGGGAGGAGCCGAGCACGGGCACGCCGGCCGCGCGGGCGGCGGCGACCGCGCGGGCCTTGTTGCCGGTCAGCTCCAGGGTGGCCGTGCTCGGGCCGACGAAGGTGATGCCCGCCTCCTCGCAGGCGCGGGCGAGTTCGGGGTTCTCGGACAGAAAGCCGTAGCCCGGGTAGACGGCGTCGGCGCCGGCGCGGCGGGCGGCGCCCACGATCTCCTCGACGGAGAGGTAGGCCCGCACGGGGTGCCCCGGCTCGCCGATCTCGTAGGCCTCGTCGGCCTTGAGCCGGTGCAGCGAGTTGCGGTCCTCGTGCGGGAACACGGCGACGGTGCGCGCGCCCAGCTCGTAGCCCGCCCGGAACGCACGGATCGCGATCTCGCCACGGTTGGCGACCAGCACCTTGCGGAACATCCTGGATTCCCTTCAGCTGCCCTGCCGGCGAGGAACACCACGGTGTCTGCCACGCCCTGCCGTACCTCGCGGGCCACCTTAGGGGCTGGCCGCGCGGGTCCCTGTGCGAAAACCATCACATCGACGGGGTGGGCGGCGCCACAGTTCCGCGCGGCGTGGTCAGCGTTCCAGGGATGTCATCGCCGTGTCCTTCGGCCGTTCGGCGCTCGTCTGGGCGGGCACGGACGCGGGCGGCACGGGGATCCTCGGCGGCGCCTCGGGCGGGGACCCGCCGTCCCGGGCGGCCAGGAGGGCGCGCAGGCAGGTCCACAGACGCGGGCGGCGGCCGTGCAGCAGGCCGAGGACGATCGCCGCGGCCACGGCGATCAGATGCTCGCGGCCGGCCAGGTTGGGCACGGCGATGGACTCCCACACCATCGAGCCGCCGGTCAGGGTGAACACCACCGGCGCGCGTTTCACGACCGAGAGGTAGGTGAACAGGCCGACGACGGCCGCGGACGGTCCGGTGTCGAGCACCTGCGCGTCCGCGTGCGGCAGTCCTAAGCCCCACCAGCCGGGGCCCAGCGCGATCATCACGCGGGCGGTGAGCGTGCCGGCCACGGTGGTGGCGTAGGAGATCGCCAGGGTGCGGGCCCTGCCCAGGGCCAGCTCGGCCCAGGCGAAGGCGAGGAACAGCTGGGTGATGCCCGCCCACACGGGCAGGTCGAGCGCCGGCACGTACAGCGACACGGGTGTGCGCAGCAGCGACAGCCACAGCGGGAGCTCGGCCCTGACGCCGCCGAGCCGGGTCACCCACACCGCGCCGAGCGGGTGCTGGGCGACGGCGTGGAAGAAGACGACACCGAACGCGGCGACGAACGCCAGCAGCAGTCCGGACAGCCCGCGCCGGGTGAGCCGCCGCACCGGTTCGACGACGATCGCGTGCCACTCGCCCCGCAGGGTCCGCCCGGTGAACCGGGTCAGCCGCGCGAGCAGGGCGCGGCACCAGTCGATGCGCCCTTCAGTCGTCATGAGACACGGCAGCCCATCGCCTCCGGCTCCCCCGTCATGCCCCTCGCCCCCTTCACGTCCCGGCATCCATGTCGTCGGGGCGTTGTTCCGCCGTCCCCGACCGGCATGTGCCCGGTCTCTCCCCCGCTGTGCGCCTCTGTGTCGGTGAGGCCCGATCGGTGACAGTTCAGCGAGCCGGACGGCGGGCGTCAAGATCCATTGCGGTGGCGCGGGGGTGTGGGAAGACCCACAGGCCCACAGCGGTGGAATCCGGCTCCACGAGGCAACCTCCACCCCCTCGGTTCCGTCCTTGAAGTACAGGCCCCTCGCAGCTGCCCGAGTGCCCGTCAGCGGCGGCCGTCACCCACAACGCCCTGTCCCGAGTGCCGGTGCGGCTGGATTCCCGGCCGGGCCCGGAGCGTTGCTTGACTTGGAGAGCGCTCGAACTCGTAGCGTCGCAGACGTACGGCGACGGGTGCGGATCCGCGCCGTACGGGACGACGTTCGTGTACGCGGAAAGGCTGGGACATCACATGCACAAGCGCAGTCTGCGGGACCTCCAGGTATCGGCCATCGGCCTCGGATGCATGGGCATGTCCGCCTTCTACGGCTCCGCCGACCGGGAGGAGGGCATCGCCACCATCCGGCGGGCCCTCGAACTGGGCGTGAACTTCCTGGACACCGCGCAGGTGTACGGGCCGCTCACCAACGAGTCGCTCGTCGGCGAGGCGATCCGGGGGCACCGCGACGAGTACGTGATCGCCACCAAGTTCAACTACCGGATGGACGACGCCGTACCGGGCGACATGAGCACGATCGGCCGGCAGGACGGCTCGGCCGAGCACGTCCGCGAGTCGGTCCACGGCTCGCTGCAGCGGCTGGGCACGGACCACATCGACCTGTACTACCAGCACCGGGTCGACCCGAACGTGCCGATCGAGGAGACGGTCGGCGCGCTGGGCGAGCTGGTCGCCGAGGGCAAGGTGCGGCACATCGGGCTGAGCGAGGCGAGCGCGGAGACCATCCGGCGGGCGCACGCCGTGCACCCGGTCACCGCCGTGCAGAGCGAGTACTCGCTGTGGACGCGGGACGTGGAGGCCGAGGTGCTGCCCGCCTGCCGGGAACTGGGCATCGGTTTCGTGCCGTACTCCCCGCTCGGCCGCGGCTTCCTCGCGGGCCGCTTCACCTCGCCGGACGAGCTGGACGAGAACGACTTCCGGCGCCACAACCCGCGCTTCACCGACGCCAACCTGGAGGCGAACCTGCGCCTCGCGGCCAAGGTGAAGGAGATCGCGGCGGAGAAGGACGTGACGCCGGCCCAGCTGGCCATCGCCTGGGTGCTGGCCCAGGGCGAGGACCTGGTGCCGATCCCGGGCACGAAGCGGCGGACCTACCTGGAGCAGAACGCCGCCGCGGTCGGCATCGAGCTGACCAAGGAGGACCTGGCCCGCATCGACGCCGAGCTGCCCGCGGCGGCGGGTGAGCGGTACGACGAGGCCGGGATGCGGGCCGTCAACCGCTGAGCGCCCTGGGGCGCCGGTGACTGCCGGCGGCCTTCACGGCGCGGGCGTGCGCGCCGCGTCCGCCAGGTCGAGGTCGGTCGTCTCCGGCGCCAGGAAGTGGGAGACCAGGCCGCCCACCGCCAGGACCCCGGCGCCCACCAGGAGCACGAAACGGGCGCCGAAGCGGTCGAGGCCCATCGGCAGCAGGAAGGTGCCGATGGCGGCGCCGACCCGGCTCATGGCGGTCGCGAAGCCGACGCCGGTGGCGCGCAGCGAGGTCGGGAACACCTCCAGCGGGTAGACGGCGGTCAGCGCGCTGGAGGCGGCGTTGAGGAAGATGAAGAAGAGGAAGCCGCCGACGATGACCGGCGTGGACGTCGGCCACACCGCCACCAGCGCGAGCGCGGCGGCGGTGATCCAGAACGGCGGGATGAGCAGCCTGCGCCGGCCGATGCGGTCGACGACCAGGCAGCCGGCGGTGACCCCGGCGACGGCGGTGAAGGAGTAGACGAGCAGGGCGGCGACCGCGTTGTCGCCCATGTTCAGGGCGTCGAAGACCTGGGTCCAGAAGGTGCCGATGGAGAAGTACGGCAGGACCAGCGCGGCCCAGAACACGCTCGCGAAGACGGTGCTCTTCAGGTGCCGGCGGGTGAACAGGGCGCGCAGTCCGCCGTGTTCGCTCCGGGCGGTGTCGGCCAGCTCGGCGGTGACGTCGATCTCGATGCCGTACCGGTGGATGAGGGCGTCCGCCTCCTCGCGGCGGCCCTTGCTGAGCAGCCAGCGCGCCGACTCCGGGACGCCGCCGCGCAGCGCCACGCACACCAGGGCGATGACCGCGCTGCTGGCGAGGGTCCAGCGCCAGCCGCCGTGCACGTCGGCGAAGACGGCGCCGACGACGGTGGCGAGGGCGTAGCCCACGTACCAGCTGATCTCCAGGCTGGCCAGCAGCCGGCCGCGTCCCTTGCGGGGGGCGTACTCGGACAGCAGCGGGGCGCCGATGGCGTACTCGCCGCCGATGGCGATGCCCATCACCAGGCGGATGAGGAAGAGCTGCAGTCCGTCGGCGACGAAGAACTGCAGGACCGAGCCGACCAGGAAGATCAGCATGTCCACGAGGAACACGGGGCGCCGGCCGTAGCGGTCGGCGAGCCGGCCGAAGAGCGGGCCGCCGACGAAGATGCCGATCAGCGGCGAGGCGCCGACCAGGCCCTCCATGACGGTGGTCAGATGCAGATCGGTGGTGAGGGCGCCCATCGCCATGCCGATGCCGCCGATGATGTAGCCGTCGATGCCCTCGCCGATCTGGGTGGCGAGCTTGAGCTTGGTGTGCAGGCGGCGGCGTGCGCGCAAAAGGTCGGGGGGCGTGGGAACGCCGGGTGTGTCGGACTGGCGTTCCGTCGCAGGCGTCGTTGCCATGAGCGGTCCTTGTGCTGAGGAGGGAAGGCGGGGAGGGGGAGGGGTCAGTCGGCGGTGGGCCAGTCCAGCGCGATGTACTGCGTCTCCAGGAACGCCTCGATGCCCTCGCGCCCGCCCTCCCGGCCGAGGCCGGACTGCTTGACGCCGCCGAACGGCGCGGCCGGGTCGGACAGCAGGCCCCGGTTGAGGCCGACCATGCCGGCCTCGAGGCGTTCGGCCAGGCGCAGGGCGCGGCCGGCGTCGCGGGAGTAGACGTAGGCGGCGAGGCCGTGGACGGTGGCGTTGGCGCGGGCCACCACCTCGTCCTCGTCGGCGAAGGTGGTGAGCGGGGCGACGGGCCCGAAGATCTCCTCGTGCAACAGGCGGGCGTCGTCGGGCACGTCGGCGAGGACCGTCGCGGGGTGGTAGAAGCCGGGGCCGTCGGGGGCGGTGCCCTGGGCGGTGATCCGGGCGCCGCGGTCGAGCGCGTCGGCGACGAGGGAACGGATCCGGGTGACGGCGGCGCGGTCGATCAGCGGGCCGAGGGTGACGCCGTCCTGGTCGCCGGGCCCGGCGTGGACGGCGGCCATGGCGGCGCCGAACTTCCGGGTGAACTCGGCGGCGACGGCTTCGTGGACGTAGAACCGGTTGGCGGCGATGCAGACCTCGCCGCCGCCGCGCATCTTGGCGTCCATCGCGCCGCGCACGGCGGCGTCGACGTCGGCGTCCGCGCAGACGATGAAGGGGGCGTTGCCGCCGAGTTCCATGGTCACGTTGACGACGTTGGCCGCGGCCTGCTCCAGCAGCAGCTTGCCGGTGGCGGTGGAGCCGGTGAAGGAGAACTTGCGGACCCGTTCGTCGCCGAGCCAGGCGGAGACGACCTGCGGGGCGCGGTCGGTGGGCAGGACGTTCACCACGCCGTCGGGCAGGCCGGCCGCCTTGAGCAGGGCGGCGACGGCGAGCGCGGTGAGCGGGGTCTCGGGGGCCGGCTTGAGCAGCACGGGGCAGCCGGCCGCGAGGGCGGGGGCGATCTTCCGGGTGGCCATGGCGGCCGGGAAGTTCCACGGGGTGACGAAGGCGCTGATCCCGACCGGGTGCCGGCGCACGACGTGCCGGAACCCGCCGCCGGGCGCGTCGCCGAAACAGGAGCCGATGCGGACGGCCTCCTCGGCGAACCAGCGGAAGAACTCGGCCGCGTAGCCGACCTCGGCGAGCGCGTCCCGGCGCGCCTTGCCGTTCTCCCGCACGATCAGGTCGGCGAGCGTCTCGCGGTGCTCGTGCATCAGCCGGAAGGTGTCGTGGAGGATCTCCGAGCGGCGCCGGGGCGGGGTGGCCCGCCAGCCGGCCGCCGCCTCCTCGGCCGCGGCGAGCGCCGCGCGGGCGTCCTCGGCACCGGCGTCGGACACCCAGCGCAGCGGTTCCCCGGTGGCCGGGTCGTAGACCGGGTAGGTCCGGCCGTCGGCGGCGGGGAGCCAGCGGCCGCCGAGGAACACATCACCGTCGGCGAGCGGGGCCTTGGCGAGGGCGTCGATGCCGGCGAGGTTCATGAGCTGCTCTTTTCCTCCGTCCCGGACGGGGGCCCGTCCGATGCGCGGTGAATTTACGAGCGCGTCATACGGCCGACAAGGCCACTCAGCCGGATCGCAACGGTGGTTGCTGTCAGGGCAACTCGCGGATCACGGGGGCATGGTCCGCGGCGGGGGCGCGGGGCGCGGCTCCCAGCCGAGCAGTGCGGACACCCGGGCCGCCGCCCTGGAGGTGATGCGTCCGGCCTCGTCGAGCCGGTCGCCGAGGCGGGCCTTGGGCGCGGAGATGTTCAGCGCGGCGACGACCCGGCCGCGGAAGTCCCGCACCGGGGCGGACACCCCGACCAGGTCCGCCTCGAACTCCTCGCTGACCCGGGCGTACCCGCGCCGTCTGGCCTCCTGGATCAGCGACCACAGTTCGGGCACCGGCATCTCGCTGGCCGTGCCGAAGCGGACGTACAGCTCGTCCGGGGTGGCGTCGGCGAGCAGGACCCGGCCGGCGGACAGCTGCCAGGCGGGCACGCCGCGGCCCTCCCAGCCGTGGACGCGGAAGGAGTGCCCCGAGACCGACAGCAGGGTGAGCACCTCGCGGTCGTGCAGCACGCACAGGTGGCTGGTCTCCTCCAGGTCGGCGGACAGGGCGTGCATGACCGGTTCGGCGACGCGCACCAGGCGGCTTTCGGAGGTGCGGGCGACCAGCGAGAACAGCCGCCAGCCGAGGCGGTACTCCAGGGTGTCCGGGTCGCGCTCGACGATGCCCTCGGCGGCCAGCGCCTTCAGCGCGCGGGAGATCTGCGTCTTCTCGCGGCCGACGAGCTGGGCCAGACGGACCACGCCGAGGCCTCCTGCGCGCTGCGCCTCGTCGGAGGCGAGGGCTTCCAGCAGATCGATGTCCCGGCGCAGACCGTGCCCGCGCGCGGAGGGGGCGTGTGTCACGGCGCCATCCTAGGCATCCGGCGGCAGCGGAGAACCACCAGGTCAGAGGTTGAGTTGTCCGGAGAGCAACCGGGATTTCGATTCCCGGGAGCGCCTTGCCGCGCGCCGAGCGCCCGACCTAGATTCGCCGCATCGGGCCGGAGGAACTTGCCCCGAATGCGAGGTTCGTTCGCCTCCGGCTCCGCTCGCGTCCCGGTTCGCCCGCCGAACCCCCCGCCTGGTTCGCCCGTCGAGCCCTGCCACCGAAGGTCCTGGAGTTCTGATGCCTTCCCCGGATTCTTTCGCCGCGACCGCGCTGATCGGCGAGTCGTTCACCGGCGCCGGCGTGAACGCCGCGCACACCAACGTCGTGATCGGCCGCAGGGGCGGCCCCGTCGAGACGGCCTGGGCGACCGCGCTGGCCACGCCGAGCGCCGGCCATGTGCCGTTCCTGGCGGTCGTACGGCCGTCGGTGCCGGTGAAGCCGGCGACCCTGTTCGTCACCAAGGCCGCCGCCGAGGGCGAGCTGCACCGGCGGGCCACCTGGGGCAGCGCGCAGGCCGGTCTCGCGCAGGGTGTGCTGGACGCGGTCAGCGAGGGCCTGATCCCGGCCGGGGAGGCCGACGAGCTGCTGATCATCGCGGCGGTGTGGGTCGACCCCGGCGTCGACGACCTCGACGCCTCCTTCCGCAACCAGCGCGCGGCGGCGTACGGCGCCGTCCGGGCCGCGGTCACGGGCACGCCCTCGGTGGCCGACGTCCTGAAGGCCGCCGAGGAGGGCCCGGCGAACCCGTTCTACACGCCGTCCGCGGAGGTGCTCGCCCGGTGAAGATCACCGACATCACGCTGGACCGGCTGCGCCTGGTGCTCGACCCGCCCTTCCGTGCCGCCTGGGACCCGGTGCCGCGCGGGCACTTCGACGCCACGATCGTGCGCGTGCACACCGACGAGGGGATCACCGGCATCGGCTCCGGCGACCTCATGGACGGCTTCGACACCTACAAGCACCTGTTCGTCGGCGAGGACCCGCTCGACATCACCCGGCATGTCAAGGCGCTGGAGACGGCGAGCTTCCACGGCGCCCCCTACTGGCCGCTGGAGGCCGCGCTGTGGGACGTCATCGGCAAGGTGCACGGCCGCCCGGTGTCCGAGCTGTTCGGCAACGCGGCGCGCAGACTGCCCGCGTACGCCTCCTCCGGGGAGCTGAAGTCCGCCGAGGAGCGGGTCGAGACCGCGCTGAAGGTGCGCGAGGCCGGCTTCCGGGCGATGAAGATCCGCATCGACCGCAACCGGGTCGAGGACGGCATCGCGGCGGTCCGGGCCGTGCGCAGGGAACTGGGTGACGACTTCGAGATCATGGTCGACCTCAACCAGTCCTGGCGAATGGCCGGCGACACCGCGAACGCCTCCGATCTCGCCAAGACCCGCAGGATCGTCGCCCGCCTCGCGGAACTGGACGTGTTCTGGGTCGAGGAGCCGCTGCCGTACGCCGACCTGGACGGTTTCAAGCGGCTGCGGGCGGAGAACCCGGGCGTGCGCATCGCGGCCGGCGAGATGCAGCACTCGGTCCCCGAACTGCTGCGCTGGCTGGAGCAGGACGCGCTGGACGTCTACCAGATGGACGTCGTCCTCGCGATCGGCATGCACCGCGCCCGCACTCTCGCCGAACTGGCCTACCTGAAACACCGTCAGTTCACCCCGCACAGCTGGACCAACGGCATCGGAGTGCTCGCCAACCTGCACGTGGCGGCGGGCGTCGGCGGCGGCCCGTACTTCGAGTTCCCCTACGACCCGCCCGGCTGGACCCCGGAACGCCGGGACTTCATGCTCGCCGAGCCGGTGCGGGTGGACGCCGACGGCTGTGTGGAAGTGCCGGACGCGCCGGGGCTGGGGGTCGAGCTGGACGAGGACGCGATCGACCGCTGGAGGGTGAAGTGACGTACGCCATCGAGGAGTTGCTGTCCCGCTCGCACGACGAGTGGCGGGCCGCGGCCGACAAGCTGGTCCCCGAGACCCGTCTCTTCATCGACGGCGCCTTCACGGACGCCGCCTCCGGCGACGTCTTCCCGAGCGTCTCGCCGCGCGACGGCACGCTGCTCGCCCAGGTGCAGGCCGCGTCCGCCGAGGACGTCGACCGGGCCGTGCGCGCGGCGCGGGCCGCCTTCGAGGACGGCCGCTGGCGCGGCCTCGCGCCCAAGGAGCGCAAGCGGATCCTGCTGCGCTGGGCGGAGCTGATCCGGGCGAACGCCGGGGAACTGGCGCTGCTCGACACCCTCGAGATGGGCAAGCCCATCACCGAGTCGCTGCGCGTGGACGTGGCCAAGGCGGCGGAGACGATCGCCTGGTACGCGGAGACCGTCGACAAGACCTACGACGAGGTCGCGCCCACGCCCGGCGACGCGCTCGCGCTGATCACCCGGGAGCCGCTCGGCGTCATCGGGGCCGTCGTCCCGTGGAACTACGCGCTGCTGATCGCCAGTTGGAAGCTCGGTCCCGCGCTCGCCACCGGCAACAGCGTGGTGCTGAAGCCCGCCGAGCAGACCTCGCTCGCGGCGCTGCGGCTGGCCGCGCTCGCCACCGAGGCGGGGCTGCCCGACGGCGTGCTCAACGTGGTCCCCGGGCGGGGTGAGGTCGCCGGGCAGGCGCTCGGCCGGCACCCGGACGTCGACAAGATCGCCTTCACCGGCTCGGCGGAGGTCGCCCGGCTCTTCCAGGTCTACGCGGGCGAGTCCAACGGCAAGCAGGTCGCCGTGGAGGCGGGCGGCAAGTCGCCGCAGCTCGTCCTGGCCGACGCCGACATCGAGGCCGCCGCCTCCGCCGTGGCCTGGGGCATCTTCTACAACGCGGGACAGACCTGCAACGCCGGCTCACGGGTCGTCGTGCACACCTCCGTCAAGGACCGGCTCCTGGACGCCGTACGACGCATCACCACCGATACCTTCCGGGTGGGCGACCCGCTCGACCCGGCCACCGTGATGGGCCCCATCGTGGACGAGGCCCAGCTCGCCAAGGTCCTCGGCTACGTCGAGCGCGGCACACGGGACGGCGCGACCGTCCTCTTCGGCGGCCGGCGCGTGCTGACCGAGACCGGCGGGAGCTACATGGAGCCGACCGTGCTCGACGGGGTGGCCAACACCTCCGTCGTCGGGCAGGAGGAGATCTTCGGGCCGGTGCTCGCCGTGGTGGCGTACGACGGCGACGTGGACGAGGGCGTACGGCTCGCGAACCAGAGCGACTTCGGGCTCGTCGCCTCCGTGTGGACCCGGGACGTCACCGTGGCCCACCGCACCGCGCGGCGACTGCGGGCCGGCACCGTGTGGATCAACACCTTCGACGCCAGCGACGTCATCACCCCGTTCGGCGGCTTCAAGGCGACCGGCGCGGGCCGCGACAAGTCCCTGCACGCGCTGGACGCGTACACGGCGCTGAAGACCACCTGGGTCAACCTCGCCTGAGCGGCGAGACCTTCCTTCCCCCTCCTTCCGATCGACGAGGACAACTGATGAGGATCGGTTTCATCGGCCTGGGCAACATGGGACGGCACATGGCCCGGCACCTGATCCACGCCGGGCATCCGCTCACCGTGCACGACACCCGTCCCGAGGCCGCCGCCGAGCATCTCGCGCTCGGCGCCCGCTGGGCGGACACCCCCGCCGACTGTGCGCGCGACGCCGAGTTCCTGGTCACCATGCTGCCCACCCCGCGCATCGTGGAGGACGTGCTGCTGCGCGGCGGGGCCGCCGAGGCGCTGCCCGAGGGCGCGTTGTGGATCGACATGTCGACATCCACACCGGCCGCCGCCGAGCGGGTCGCTGCCGAGGTCCTGGACGCCCGGGGCGTACGACGGCTGGACGCACCGGTCAGCGGGATGGCGCGCGGCGCCGAGGCGGGCACGCTGCAGATCTTCGTGGGCGGCGCCGACGACGACTTCCGCATCGCTCTGCCGGTCTTCGAGGCGCTCGGCGACCCCGACCGCGTCCTGCACGTCGGCCCGCCGGGCGCCGGCTACACCGTCAAGCTCATGATCAACCTGCTGTGGTTCAGCCACCTGGTCGCCACCAGCGAGGTGCTGGCGATGGGCGTCAAGGCGGGTGTCGACCTGGGCGTGCTGCGCAGCTCCCTGCTCGCCTCCCCCGCGGCGTCGCACTTCCTGGAGGACGACATCATGTGCGTGCTCGCCGACGGCGACTACGACGACTCCTTCGCGATGGCGCTGGCCTGCAAGGACCTCGGGCTCGCCGTCGACCTCGGCCGCGACCTGGGCGTCTCCACTGAGCTGTCGGCACTGGTCGAGCAGATCTACCGCCGCTCCAAGGCCCAGCACGGCGATCTGGCGGGCGAGATGAGCCCGGTGCGCCTCTACGAGGCGCTGGCCGGACGGGAGTTCCGGCTGCCGTCCCCGGCCGCCGCGCTCGGCGCCACCACCGTCACGGTATGACGCACCGAACTGATCGAGGAAAGCCGCACCCCATGACCGACACCCCCACCCCCGGCGCCGGCCGGACCACGCCTCCCGCCGCACTCCCCCCGCTGAGCCTGGACACCCTCTGCCGTGTCGAGTTCGGCCCCGGCCGGATCGATCTGCTCCCCGACCTGATCGCGGACACCGGTCACCACCGCGCCTTCGTCGTCACCGACCGGGGCCTGCGCGCGGCCGGTGTCGCCGGGCGCGCCCTGAAGATCCTGGACGCGGCGGGCGTGGAGTACGCCGTGTACGACGAGGTGGCGCCCAACCCGTCCACCGGGAACGTCGACGCGGGCGCCGCCCGGGCCCGGGCCTTCGGTCCGGCCGCGGTCGTCGCGCTGGGCGGCGGCTCGGTGCTGGACGCCGCGAAGGGCATCTCGCTGCTGGTGGGCAATCCCGGCGCGGTCGCCGCCGACGCCGACGCTCTCTGGGAGGCGGCCGACGGACTGCCGCTGATCGCCGTCCCGACGACCTCCGGCACCGGCGCGGAGACCAACGGCTTCGGGGTGATCGAGGACACGGCGGCCTGCCGCAAGGTGTACCTCGGCCACCCCTCCGTCAAGCCGCGCGTCGCCCTCCTGGACCCGGAGCTGACGCTCGGCCTGCCGCCCGCGGCGACGGCCGCGACCGGCATCGACGCCCTCGTGCACGGCATCGAGTCCCTGGCCTCGCGCGGCGCGAACGCCTTCTCGGTGGCCTACGCCACCCAGGCCGTGGGCATGGTCGGCCGCGCACTCCCGGCCGCCCACCGGGACGGATCCGACCTCGACGCGCGCGCCGAGCTGATGATGGGCGCCCATCTGGCCGGGCAGGCCCTGACCCTGTCCGGGCTCGGCCTGGTCCACGGCATCGGCCACGCCCTCACCGCCCACACCGGCACCCCGCACGGCGTCGCCCTCGCCGCCGTCCTGGAGGAGGTCATGGAGTTCAGCGCGCCGGCGGCAGCGGAGGCCTACGAGCAGGCGGCACGCGCGATGCGGGTGCCGCCGCCCGCGGACGGCGACTGGGCGCGGGCGGCCGTGACCGCCGTACGAGAGCTGTCCGGGGCGCTCGGCATCAAGCGGCCCCTGCGCGAGCTGGGCGCCGACCGCGCCCAGCTGCCGGACATCGCGGCGGGCGCGGTCGCCGACGCGGTGACGAAGAACGCACCACGGCTGCCGGAGCAGGCCGAGGTGCTCGAGCTGCTGACGCGCGTGTACTGAGGGATCGGCGGGCGGCACCTGCCGCCATGCGGGTGCCGCCTCGCCCCGCCGCGCCGGTTGTCACCCTCGTTCCTGGCGCTCCCGCCTTCTCCGCGTGCTCACGACCACCAGGTCCAGCGCCGCGCCCAGCGCGAGAGCGCCGCACACCGCCGCGAGGACGGTGAGCGGGCCGCTGCCCGGGCTGTCGCCGGGGCCCGAGCGGGACGCCCAGAGGGCGAAGCCGGCGGTGGCCGCGGCGAACAGCGGCAGGAAGACGGCGGACAGCAGTTGACGCAGCCGCAGTGCGCTGCGCGCGGTGACCGGTTCGGTGCCGGTGCGCGGGAAACGGTGACCGAACGCACCGGAGCGTGACCGGGGCTCGGGCACCGCCGTGCGTCCGTGGCGTTCGTCACGCATGGAGGTCTCCTTCCGCCGCTGGGCGTCATGGTCCGCCGCCCACCGCGTAGCCAGACTCGTGCGCGGCAAACCGGGGGCCTGTGAGGAACCACACCCGCGACCCAAATGACGTACGGACACGGGATGTTGGCCTCTCCGGCCGCCGGCCGGCGAGTGCCCTGGCGACGACTGTGCCCTCCCGTCTGCCACCATGGTCGGCGCCCTGACCGGGCGGCCCGGCCGCGCAGCGAAGCCGGCCCGACGGGTTCCGCCGGTCACTCTCAAGACCCCTGGTTGTCGAGTACCCCCTGTGTCTGCTCCCCCTGCCCTGCCCACACCCGTGCCCGTGCCCGCCCCCGCCCCGGCGTCCGCCTCGCGCTCGCCGTGGCGGTCCCTGCGCCACCGCGGCATGCGCTGGTGGTCGGTGGCGAACCTCGTCTCGAACGCCGGCACGTGGATGCAGCTCACCGTGCAGAACCTGCTCGTGCTGCACATCACGCATTCCGCCGCGGCGACCGGCCTGTCGATCTCCGTTCAGGCGGCGCCCGCGCTGTTCGTGAGCCTGCTGGGCGGCACGGCCGTGGACCGCTGGCCGCGGAAGCTGACGGTAGCGGTGAGCCAGACGCTGCTCGGCGCGGTCGCCTTCACCACGGCGCTGCTGGTGGCGTTCGACCGGATCGACATGACGGCGCTGCTGGTGCTGGCCGCCGTCACCGGCGTCATCGCCACCGTCGACGGCCCGGCCTGTGCGCTGCTCGGCAACGACCTCGTGCCCCGGGAGGACGTGCCGTCGGCGATCGGTGTGGGCGCCCTCGTGCACAGCGCGGGGCGGCTGGTCGGCACCGCGCTCGCCGGTGTGGCCGTGGGCCTTCTCGGCACGGCCGCAGCGTACGCCGCCAACGGGCTGTCGTTCCTGTTCGTGGCGTCGGTCGTGCCGTTCCTGCGGCCCGTGCACGCAGCCGAGGCCGAGCCGGCCGCCAAGGCGCCGGCGGTCCCGGCGGCCGCGGAGATGGGCATCCGGGAGGGGCTGCGGTTCTTCGTGCGCCGGCCCCGGCTGGTGGCCCTCGCCGGGATCACCGGGATCAGCTCGGTCTTCGGCCGCAACTACGGCCTCACCCTCGCGGTCCTCGTCACCGGGCCGCTCGCGGGCGGCGCCGGGTCGTTCGGCACCGTCTCCACGGTGCTGGCGGTCGGCGGCATCATCGGTGCCGTCCTCGGCGCCCGGCTGCGCAGTCCCTCGGTGCGGACCGTGGGGCTGCTCGCGGCGGGCGGCGCTCTCCTCCAGGTCGTCGCGGGCCTGTCGCCCTCGCTGGCCGTCCTGATGGTGCTGGTGCTGCCCATGGCCGTGGTGGAGTCCGTCTCCGACACCGCCGGCACGGCCGTCCTGCAGACCGATCCGCCGGCGCACCTGCGCGGCCGGGTGCTCGGCGTGTGGAGCACCATCGGCACGGTGTGGGGCCTGGGCGGGCCGCCCCTGCTGGGTCTGCTGATGGAGTGGGCCGGTGCCCGCGGCGCCCTGGTCACCGGCGGGCTGCTCATCGCCGGGTCGATCGGCGGCGGCCTGCTGCTCCGCCGGCGCCGCGGACTCCTGCCGCCGGTCGTGGCCACCCGCGACGGCGACGTCACCGGACGAGAGGCCCTGAGCACGGCGGCCTGACCGACAGGCCCTCCCGCGCCGGGCCGCCGGCCTCGCCCGACAACAAGGGCACGACAAGGCGCCCCGCGCCAGCCCTGGCGGGCAGGAGGACCACGGACGGGTCCTCCCGCGCCGGGCCGCCGGCCTCGCCCGACAACAAGGGCACGACAAGGCGCCCCGCCTCAGCCCTGGCGGGCAGGAGGACCACGGACGGGTCCTCCCGAGCCGGGCCGCCGGCCTCGCCGACCGCAA